>CAITZM010000032.1 GCA_903896925.1 uncultured Lentisphaerota bacterium
GCGCGCTGCACCGGCACGGGTGCGTTCCTCGGCCTGCTCGGCGGCATCGGCACCTCCGCGCTGGTGCACGGCATGACCCTGGCCGAAGGCAAGGGCGGCTGGCTCGGCGTCAAGCTCTACGAGTTCCCGTCCACCATGGCGCAGAACTTCTGGCTCGCCAGCTTCGCCTTCATCGCCTGCTTCGCGCTGACGGCCGGCATTTCCATGGCCACCAAGCGGACCAAGACCGATGGCGAGCTCACTGGTCTCGTCTATTCGCTGACGCCGAAGATCGTGGACACGGCGCAGGCGTGGATCCTGCGGCCGGCCGTGCTCGGCACGCTCCTGTTGATCGGTTGCGTCATCCTCAACTTCCTCTTCTGGTAAGGAGTAATTGCCATGGGCCTCGATATTCGTCTGCCGATCGGTCTGATGTTCTCCCTCGTCGGTGTGCTGTTGACCGGCTACGGCCTGGTCAGCGCCAAGAGCGAGATCTACGCCGCGCACTCGCTGGGCATCAACATCAACCTCATCTGGGGCGGGGTGCTCGTCGTGTTCGGCGCGCTGATGCTGGCCGGCGCCCTCCGCGCCCGCAAGGCCAACGCCGCGAAGTAAGTTCGGCGTTGTAGGGGCGCAGTCTTGCTTGTGGTGAGCTTGTTGAACCACTGCGCCCATTGCGTGGTGGATGAGCGCTGGGGGGCGCAGCAAGACTGCGCCCCTACAAGAGGGGTGGAGCATGGAAGCCAATCAGCCGCATCCAGATCGCCACACCGCCGATCTGCATCGTGGTCGCTGGTCTGCCAGCGGGTTGCGCTACTTCATCACGTGTTGTCTGCAGCGTCCTGCCACTGGCTTGACTTCTCCCTTGTGTGCTGCTGCCATTCGCTCTGCCTGGCAGACGTTGACGGCCGATGGCGATATCGTGCTGGAGTGCGCTACGATCATGCCAGATCACCTGCACGCTCTGCTGGTGTTGGGACAGCGGCTACAGTTGGGTCGGGTTGTCGCCAAGTTCAAAGCGCTGACGCGCACCGCGCTGCTGGCCAATGGCGTTGCCTGGCAACGCGACTTTTTTGAGCACCAGCTCCGCCCCGATGAACACGCCAGCCCGTTCGCTCGCTATATTTTTCTGAATCCTTACCGTGCCGGTTTGCTGGAGCGGCGCGCGAGCTGGACGCACACCTACCTGAAACCCGAACACGATTTCGATTTTCTTGCCATGTTGGAAGAAGGGCTCTACCCGCCGGCCGAATGGCTGGCGCTGCCTGCCGACAAACTCGGTTTGGATCTCAAAATCATTGGCAACGACTGACTCGGTAGGGGCGCAGTCTTGCTGCGCCCAATGTGTTCTGCACGCGGTCGCCCGGAAATCATTACGCAATATCCCCCTGCTGTTGTGAGATTTTGGGTATGGCGCATGCATGACGGATGAAGTCCAAAAGACCGTTGTTGGAGTGCATCCGCTTGTCCGCACTCAATGCACAGTGGGCGCAGCAAGACTGCGCCCCTACCCGGAACGATTATTGCATTGTGAGCAGAGGAGTGGGCTACGTTGGCCGACGAAGATACGCACGGCGTGAATTTCGTCGCATTGGGCAGCGACTGATGTAGGGGCGCAGTCTTGCTGCGCCCAATGTGTTCTGCCCGTGGTCACCCAGAAATGCGCACGCCAAACCCTGCTGTTGTTGTTGCCTTGTGAGCTTTGGGCTTCGGGCGATGGCGAGCGAAGGAGCAGTGAACCCGAAAAGACAGTCGCTGCGGTGCATCCGCCTATCCGCACTCAATGCACAGTGGGCGCAGCAAGACTGCGCCCCTACCGGAGACGGATTACCGTTTCTGGCAGGCCGGGCAGAAGTGCGTGCTGCGCTGGCCGACGACGATGCGCTTGATGGCCGTGCCGCAGCGCACGCAGGGCTCGCCGGTGCGGCCGTAGGCCTTCAGCTTCAGCTTGAACGTGCCGTGCATGTGGTACGGCGATGCAAAATTACCCTCGCCCAAACCCAGTGTCGTGCCGCGCGCCCGGATGGCCGCGGTTAAAAGTTTTCGTATTGCCGCCAGCAACACCTGCGCCTGTTCCGGTTTCACCGTCTGGGCCCGCCGCCGCGGGTGCAAACGCGCCGCGAAGAGCGATTCGTCCACATAGATATTGCCCAGTCCCGCAAGGAAGGTCTGGTCGAGCAGCAGCGGCTTGAGCTGGCGGTGATGCTGCCGCAGCCGCTGCGCGAAGTCCGCCGGCGTCAACGCGTCGTCCAGCGGCTCCGGGCCGAGCGCGTGGAACAGCTCCGCCGCATTGCGCCCCAGCCGCCAGCGGCCGAACCGGCGCGGATCGTGATAGGTCAGCGTCCGGCCGTCGTCCAGGGTCAGGTGGAGGTGGTCGTGCTTGTCGCCGCGCCCGCCGTGCGTCAGGTGCAGCTGGCCGGTCATGCGCAGGTGCAGCGTCAGCAGCTCGCCGTCGTCGAGCTGGAACACGATGAACTTCGCGCGGCGCGTGATGCCGGCGAGCCGCCGCCCGGTCAGGCGGCGGATGAACTCGCGCGGCGTGAGCGGCGCGATGACCGAAGGGTGCAACACCTCGACGCGGCTGATCCGCCGCCCGGCGATGTCCGCCGCGGCCAGGTCGCGCACCACGGTTTCGACTTCAGGAAGCTCAGGCATGGCGGGACCATACACGATGCGCCGCCTTTTCCAAGGCCGGGGGACGCGAACGGGCTTTTCTCCAGGCCGGGGGAAACTCACAAACCGTGATCACAGAGCTTCCGGCCAACTGGAGCGGCGGCACTCCTGCCGCCTTCTGAAGTCAGTCCGATGTTTTCCTATCATTGGCTGGATTTACAGATGCGGCTCGCGGGGCTGGAAGCCCCGCCCACAAAAAAGGTTCTCGGATGAGTTTTGGCGTTATACGGAGCGGGTTTTGGTAGCGGCTCCGCCGGGCTGGACGCGATCGTTTTTCACCCAGGGTCTGGAAAAGACACGGCCCGGTTTTCCAAGCTTTGGAAACCGGGCCGTGGCTGCACCTTGCCGCGCTCAGTAGGATTCGTTGAGCCGCAGGAAAATGCTGGCGAACGGCTTGCTCAGTTCGCTGTTGCTCGGCGAATCGGCGCCGGCGACGAAGCGATAGCCTGCGCCGAAGCCGAGCTCGATCTGCTTGGTCAGGTTGATCATCACGCTCGCGCCCGGCGTGGCGACGAACACGTTGGAGGAGTCGCCCTCGGACGGACTGACGCGGCCGCCGCCGATCAGCGCATTCAGCGAGCAGTGGACGAGCTTGTCGGAGAAGAAGGTGTAGTCCACCGTGAGGCCGCCGTACCAGAAGTCGAACGCGCTCAGGTCGTTGGTGGGGGTCTGGCTGCCCTTGACGCTGTTGGCCAGGCCGTAGAAGCCGAAGCCGAAGTAGAGCGTCTCGTTGAGCTGCGGGCCGAGCTGGACGCCCGCGAGGCCGGCGAACTGGTTGCCGATTTCGCTGATCTGATACTCGGGCTTGAGCGCCATCCGCCACGGCGCGTTGTTTTCGTTGCCGACGAGGCTGTCCTTGGCTCCGAACGCGGTGGTGGCCGAGGCCAGCAGCAGAACCATCAGTAGTTTTTTCATGTCGCTCTCCTGTGCGCCGGGTCGGGCGCGGCGGCACTATACACCGGCGCCCGCGCCGCGCCAAGTCGCGCTTGAGCTTGCGCCGCGCGCCGGTTTGCCGTAGAGGTTGCGCCGTCATGAACCTGAAAAACATCCGCGTGGTGCTGGTCAACCCGCTCTACGCCTCGAACGTCGGGGCGGCCTGCCGCGCCATGAAGAACATGGGCCTCAACGACCTCGCGCTCGTCGCGCCGCGCTGCGACGTGACGACGCACGAGTGCCAGCAGTGGGCCTGCCACGCCAACAACATCCTGAAGAAGCGCCGCGAGTTTGCGACGCTTGCGGAGGCCGTCGCCGACTGCGAACTGGTCGCCGGCGCCACCGCGCGGCCGGGCCTCTACCGCGAGCACACGCGCACGCCGCGCGACTGGGCGCCGCGCCTGCTGGCGGCCACGGCCACGGGCCACGTCGCGCTCGTCTTCGGCCCGGAGGACAACGGCCTGGGCAACGACGACCTGGCGCTCTGCACCCAGCTCATGCGCATCCCCTCCTCGGCGCGCTATGCCTCGCTGAACCTCGCGCAGGCGGTGATGGTCGTCGGCTACGAGTTGTTCACGGCGACGAAACGTTTCAAGATTCCCACCGAGCGCACGGCGGAGGCCCCCAACGGGATGCGCGAGCAGATGTTCAAGATGTGGCGCCAGGGGCTGCTCGAGATCGGCTTCATGGAAGAACAGATGGCGGACCACATGATGCTCGGCCTGCGCCGGATCTTCTCGCGCGGACCGCTTTCGGAAAACGACGTGCGGATCCTGATCGGTGTCGGGCGTCAGATGCAATGGTGCGCCGGCGAGATGCGCCGCCGCGGCGCCGTCCCACCCCGGGCCAAAACGAAGCCATGAACGCCATGACCTCATGAACAGCAGGCCTCTGTACCACCGGTTCATCAACGACCCGACGAACCGTTTCTTCCTCCATGGCTGCTTCGACGTGCAAGCCGGCGACGGCCACCACCAGCTTTCGCCGGGCCTCTCCGGCACCGGGACCAACGAGTTCCCACGCTCCGCGGAGAAGTTCAAAGAGCTGCTTGGCGTACGAGGTAGACCATGGAATTGACCGCCTTAGGCTTTGACGGCTGGTTTGAGCAACGAGCCCCCGCCCTCCTGCAGGCGGGACAGGGCCTTGCACGCGTCACGGCGGTCGACAGGAATGCCTTCCTGATCAGAAGCGAGGGCGCCGAGCGTTATGCCGAGCTGGCCGGCAAGTTGCGTTTCGAAACCCAGTCGGCAATGGATCTGCCCTGCGTGGGGGACTGGGTGTGTGCGCAGTGGCCCGCGTCCGAAGGCCCGGCGCTGATTCACTCCGTAGTCCCTCGAAAGACGCTCTTGCGGCGCAAGCGCCCCGGCACGGACGTGGAATTCCAGCTGATCGCGGCCAACATCGACGTCGCCTTTATCGTTCAAGCCTGTGACCATGATTTCAACATGCCCAGGCTCGACCGGTACCTGTTGATGGCCGCCGAAGGCCACATTGCAGCGCGGATCATCCTGAGCAAAACCGACCTGATCCCGCCAGAGAAACTTCAGCAGCAGGTTGCGCAGCTTGCCGGCGCAGGCATTTCCGTCCCCATCCTCCCGCTCAGCAACGATAACGGGTCCGGGCTGGATGCTTTCCGGGCTCTGCTGGTTCCCGGCCAGACGTATTGTCTCCTCGGTTCCTCGGGCGTCGGCAAGACCACGCTTCTCAACCGGCTGATCGGAAGAGAGGCGTTTGTGACCAAGGCGGTCAGCGAGACCGGGGAAGGTGTCCATACAACCACACGCCGGTATCTGCTGGTTCTGGAAGGAGGCGCCATGCTGATCGACACCCCCGGCATGCGCGAACTGGGCGTCATGGGAACGTCCGAGGTGATGAAGGATACCTTTGCGGATCTGGGCGAGCTGGCGCTGGGCTGCCGGTTCACGAACTGCACCCACGGAGGAGAGCCCGGGTGCGCCATCACGCAGGCTGTGGCCGGCGGAACCTTGAGCGCGGAACGGTACAGGAACTACCTCAAACTCAAGAAGGAGAGTGAATTCCGTGGTGCCTCTTATTTCCAGAAGCGAAAGAAGGACAAGGAATTCGGGCGGTTCATCAAGGCCGCCAAGAAGAGCATGAAGGCCTGATCCGGCGAAGAGGACGGCTCGCGTTGGCCTGCAGGCACCATGAATCGAGCAACGACCAGACCAGAGGCGACTGCGCACGCCAGGTGTTCGACTCCGCCGCGCCCGGCTCACTGGCTAGGCGGTTGCCGCCTATTATGCAGGCGGCCGTCGGCCATCATGAATAGCGTCGAAACAGCACCGCACAAACCGCAGGCGCTGAGCCCCGCGATAACGCCGCGGGGCCAATTCGAGTATCACTGGCGCGGGGTCAGTGATGCGGAACGCCGGGGCAAGCGAATACATATAGAGATATGTATAAACGTATTGCATAACTGACGTCCCCGTGATAAAGTAACCCGATGGGCAAAACACGGTTCGAGTGGGATGAGGCGAAAGACCGCGTCAACCAGGGCAAGCACGGTGTGCCATTCGCGTTGGCACAGCTCGCGTTTCTGGATTCCCGCCGTGTGATTGTCGAGGACACAAGGCACAGCACAGAAGAAGACCGGTATCACTGCATTGGAAGGGTCGGAGGCGGGATCATCACGGTTCGGTTCACCAGCCGCGCCAATATCATCCGGATCTTCGGTGCAGGATACTGGCGGAAAGGAAGACAGATCTATGAAGAGCAGAATCACCTACACTGACGAACCCCTCGGCAACCTGAAGGTGGTGCAGGATTTCCTCCCAAGTCCGGAGCAACTCGCGTTGAAGGAGGAGAAAGTCAAGGTCACCATCTCCTTGAGCAAGGCAAGTCTCAGGTTCTTCAAGAATCAAGCGGAGAAGCATCACACAGCCTATCAACGCATGATTCGCAATCTCCTTGATGCTTACGCCTTGCAGCACACGAAATGAAGCCCCAACCAGCGCGTTGAGGCTACCCGGCACCCGAGGCGGGCGCCGGGTGTCTCACGCGTGACGTCCACAAACCTCCAAAATGAAACCGCCGGCCATCCCCTCAGCCCACGCTTGCGCCCGGCGGGTCTTTGACTACCTCTCGCAAACGGATGCGTTCCCGGCGGAGGCTTGCGACGCGGTGCTCGGCTTCGGTGTGTTCGATCTCAACCTGCCGCGGTTCTGCGGCGAGTTGTATGCCGCCGGTCGCGCCAGGCGGATCATCTTTACCGGCGGCGTGGGGCGCCGGCTCCGCCGATCTCGGCGAGCCCGAGGCGGACGCCTGGTGCGCGGCGTTGCTGCAGGCGCATCCGCAGATTCCTCGCGACCACATCATCTTGGAAAACCGCTCGACGAACACGGGGGAGAACGAGGGTGGAGGTCTGCGCAGCAGGCGTCCTGACCGCTGGCGGCTTCGACCTTGACAGCGTGTGCGATCCTCCTAAGAATAACTCAAACAAACCCGTTGCGTGGCATGGGTTGATTGGCCGTGTTTAAGAGGGAAAGGAACAGCACCCATGTCCGTTGAATTCACTGCGCATAACATCCGTATGGATGACGGCACGCTCACGAAACCGGAGGCCGGGCCCACCATGGATGCCAACCCCTTTTTCCTTTCGGTGAAGCGGCTGTTGGAGACGGTGTTCCCGGGGGACAAGAAGCACCTCCGGCTGCTTGATGTGGGTTGCCTGGAAGGTGCGTACGCGGTCGAGTTTGCGCGCATGGGTTTTCAAGTCCTCGGGGTTGAGGTGCGGGAGGCGAGCATCGCAGCGTGCAATTATGTAAAATCGAAAACCAACCTGCCCAACCTGACGTTTGCGCAGGACAACGCGTGGAATATCGCCAACTATGGCACGTTCGATGTCGTCTTCTGCTGTGGACTCTTATACCACCTTGATCAACCAAAGAAATTTCTCGAAATAGTTTCGTCCGTAACGAAGAAGCTTATGGTCTTGCCGACACATTTCTCCACCGATAGCGGTGTCGCGTCCGCGCGCCGGCCCGCTTGGCTTGGAAAACTATTCGCCAGGAAAGCCAAGCTCCAGCCTGATCAGTACAACCTGTCTCCGCTATGCAGCCATGAAGGGCTGGCCGGGCGCTGGTTCACAGAATTTGCCGACGAGGAAGCGTTCCGCAAGCGGGCTGACTCTAAATGGTCCTCCTGGGACAACAAGCGCTCTTTCTGGATTCAACGCGAGTATCTGCTGCAGGCGATCCATGAGGCCGGCTTTGATCTCGTCATGGAGCAGTTCGATGGCCTGGGCCCCAAGATCGCGGAGGATATGTTGCACGGCTACTACGCGACCCACACCCGGGGGACCTTTGTCGGGATCAAGACGCAGCCACCGGCGCAAGTTCCTGTGACCGGTTGACCAGGCGTTGCCGTGGTCGAGGTGCTGCGAATGCCGCCGCGTCAGAAATAGGGCTGGCCGCCCCTGTCACGTGCGCCGTTTGTTGTTGGGGGCAAAGGCGCAGCCTAGCGCTTGGACGGGACAGCGTTGGTTTTGCCGGGCTGCGGCGTTTCTGCGTCGAAGGTGCTGACGAGGGTGGGGTTGAGCTTCTGCGCCCGCTGCCGGGCATCACGGGCCTCGAATTCCAGGTTGAGTTGCTGGCAGGCCCGGCCATACCACAACCAGGCGAGCGCATTCTTCGGCGCCGCGGTTGTCGCCCGCTGGAGGGCGCCCACCGCTTCCTGCCAATGGCCCTGCAGGCAGCCGCAAATGCCGAGGTTGAGCCACGCGAAAACCATGTTGGGCGCACCGCGGGTCAAGGTGCGATAAATCTTTTCCGCCTCGCCGTATTGCTTGAGGACCATCAGCGCCTGGCCGGCGCCTATCAGCGCGGGCGAATGCGCGGGGAACCAGTGCGCGTCAATGCGGCGCTCGTAGGCGCGGCGCGCCAGTTCCAGGTTGCTCAAACCGAGCGCCTGGAACTGCTTGTTTTGGAGCAGCGCGCGGTTCTCCAGGGTGTTGAGCAGCAGCAGGGCGCTGGTGCCATCGAAATAGAGCACACTCCAGTGGCCGGTGGCGAGGATGTTGCGCAGGCCCAAGGTGGCCTGCGGCTGGCAGCAGTTGATCAGGATGGCGGTGGGGTGCAGGCGCGTCTCGATGGTCTGCCAGGCCTGCGGATCGCCGGCGAAGCCGCGCGCGGCCAACTGCAGCAGCGGCAAGCCGTGGAACTGCCCGCGCGCATCGAGGAACACCTGCCGGCGTGGCAGGTGCCACAACAGGTTGCCGCCGTCGAGCGCGTTGTTGATCAGCGCCGCGGGGAAGCGCTCCTGCGCCAACACGGCGGCGGCGGCGGCGGGCAGGGCCTCCTCATTGACGCCGCACCCAAAGGCCGAGTTGCTGCCGTTGCTGTAGTAGTAGTGATTGCTGACGAGCCGGGCGCTGCTCACGGTCATGGTCGCCAGCAGAACAATGAGGAGCAGACGTCCGAACAGGGCCTGCCGGCGCTGCACGACGTCGGTGAACGAGTCCCACAGGAAAAACCCGGCGGCGCGGAGGCTCAGCACGAAGAAGGGGAAGGAAAACACGGCCATGATGGTGGCATAGTGCGGCGACAGGATCGCCAGGCTGGTGCCCAGCAGCGCGAGCAGCGTGATGCCCAACGGCAGCTGCCGTTTCTCGGCCACGAGCCCCATCAGGTTGACCAGCGCCGCCGCCCAGATCAGCGGGTTCATGTCGCTGCCGCCGAAAAGATAGCTGAACACCGAGACCTGCTCGCCGAGCAGCAGGCTACCCGTGCCGAAGCCGATACCGCCCACGGCGCGATAAATCTGCCAGCCATAGGGGTTCACGAGCGTTGCCGCCAGCGTGGCGCCGGCCAGCAGCAGCGGACTGAGCCAGGCGCGCAGTTCCGGCGGAGCGGTGGCGGTGGCCGGCGGGTTGTTCCGGGCGCGGCGCCAGGCCAGGAAGTGCTGCAGCGCGAAGATCAGACAGATCACCGGCCCGAGCCGGAACGTGTGGTGCATGTTGGTCCACAGCATCTCGGCGGGCACCAGCACCAGCCACACCCACCAGCGACCGGAGCCGCACACCAAGCAGGCGATGAAGAGGGCCGGGAAAAGCAACGTGAACAGGCGCGCGCGCACCATGAACGCCGGGGCCAGCAGCCAGGCGGCAACGAGCAAGGCGGTCGTGATCGCCAGCCAGCCCCCGAACTGCCGCGCCGCACGCACCAGCAACAGAAAGGCCGCGGCCACCGCGACCACATGGGTCAGGGTTACCAGTGCCGCGCCGCCGGCCGCCCAGAGCTGATAGACCATCAGGTCGTAGAGCCACATCGGATCCAGCCACTCCGCGTTGGCGCGCAGCAGCGAGAACGGGTCGGCGTGGGGCGCCCCGTGGGCCGCGATCCAGCGGCCGCTCGCCAGCGTCATCCAGAAATCGGAATGGCTGATCGTGCGGACGCCGAACAGCGCCAGCGTTAGCAGGGCCAAGAGTGCAAACCAACGGCCACCCTTGATTAATTCCAGATCGTGTTCGTCGTCCAAGGCCATGATAGCTTTATCCTCGTCAAAGCGAGAGTTTGCCCGACCACGGTCGTGTGCGCAAGCGCGGTTTTCTGATGCGCTGTTTTCTGTCAAGTTTCGACCGGTCGAGCCGGCCGGCCGGCGCTAGAAATGGATGGCGGGGGTGCCGGCAGGCGGCGTGGGTGCCGGAGCGACCGGCCCGGTCGTCAACAGGCGGACCGGGCCGAGCAGTCCCGAGGGTTGCAAGGGGGTCGACTTCTGGTAGGGATTGCGCGTGGTCCAGGTCTGCCGCTGTTCCGGCGGCAGACCCGCATCGCCAATCAGGCGATTGACCCAGAGATTGGCGACGGAGATTTCCAGGGTGTTGCCGCGTTCGTGCAGCAGGCCCGCGGGCAGTGCGTAGCACCAGGGGGCGCACCACACCACGCTCAGGTCGCAGCCGTTGAGCTTGACCTGCGCCATGACCTGTACCGCGCCGAGGTCCAGAAAGATGGCTGATGGCGGATGTCGTATGGCCGAGTTCAGGTTGAAGGATTGTTGATAGGTCGCTGTGCCGCTGAAGAACTTGGTTTCCCCATCCGGACGCTGCGCCCAGTCGTCCAGGCTTTGGAACGTCCGGTCGAAGGGTTTGCCCGCCTTGGGCACAAACTGCACCTGCCAAGGACCCGCGAGTTCCTGGAGCGGTTGCAGGCGGGGGAAGTTTCCTCCTGTTGTCGTCACCGCCGGTGTCGACGCCCGGCGGAAAATGACGAAGAAGCTCTGCGCCGGTGCAAACTCCAGCGCCACGGTCGTCCGTCCGTCGCGCTCGCTGCAGACCGGCAGGGCGCGACGTTCTCCGGTGAGCGGATCCCAAAGTTCCGGCTGCTTGCCTGTGACACGGAACCGACAATCGGCGGTCAGCGGTTGTGCCGTGCGGTTGCCGACAAAATAGATGTCCGCTGCGCCGTCGCGGCGGTGGATGTAGCGCAGGTCGCCGGTGGCTTCAAAATCCGGTGGCAGGCCGAGCTGTGCCAGCACCGCCGCCGTTGCGGCGTAGTCGGGATAGAGTTCGGGTGCCTTCGCCGGCGGGTGGGCCAGATGCCAGGGCGCCATGCCCATCGACCCCAGTTCGCGTGCTGAGGCCCACGCCCCGCCCGCTGCCAGCGCGCTGCTCCAGCGCGCATCGGTGGGTACGAGCAGGCTGGAGCCGTCGCTGAATTTGACCGCCAGCACCCCGATCAAGCCTGCGGGGTTCGGCGCGTCGCCCCCGTTGACGGCGGTCACCGCCAGCGTGTTCGTGCCGGGCTGGAGCAAGGCGGCCACATCCATCTCGACGACCTCGTGGAAAGAATGGCCGGTACCGGCGGAACGTCCGTTGATGGACAATTCGAACGAGTTGTCGGCCGTCATCAGCACGGAGGCCATCTCCACCGGCCGGTCGGGAGACAGCACAACCTCGCGTCGAAAGTGGCGCACGCCGACCGGGGGCGGCGTGGCTTCGGAGTGCCAGATCCAGCGGGCTGTGGTCAGCGGCCGGGCTGCGGCGGGCGCCACGGCAGCCGGGATGCTGTCGGTGATGACACGCTCGCGGTTGGCGGTACTCCATATTTCGCCCGCCAAGCGCTGCACCTCGGCATCGCACTGCGGGAAACCCGCCAGGCTGGGCGATCGGGTCGGCGGCGCACCGATGATGGTGGCACCGGCGGCGGCCAGTTGCCGGATCTTGCCCAGCAACGCCGGGGTCATGGCCGCGACGCGGGGCAGGACGAGCACGCGGTAGCTCGCGCCGCCAGGGAACCGGATACGACCATTTTCCACCGTGGCGAGCGCGAGCAGCGCGCCGGGGGCACAGCCATCGAAGTTATGGCCGCGCCGGTCGGGCAGGCCCGTGAGCAACGCGGATACGGGCGGCAGGAAGACATGCGGAGCGCCTTCGGCGGCCAAGTAGAGAATATCGGCCACCGGTGCGCCGCGGCGCAGCAGCGCCTGGCACCGAGCCAGATAGGTGTGGTAGGCGCCAGCCATATCCCACCACGTCTGCGTGCGCTCCCAGTGCACGCCGTAGGGGCCCATGGTCATGCCGGGCCAGCGGTCGGGCCAAGGCTGGTGCTGGTAGCGATGGAAGGCGAAGCGGTTGATGCCGCAGCAGAGCGCCCAGTCGCCCTGGAGCTTCATGGCGCCGGGGAAGAGTTTCCAATCCTCGCCGGGCTCCGCCGTGAAGGCTTCCGCGGCCACGATGCTGCGGCCCTGCGTGTGTGCTATCGAGGCGGCCTCGATGCAGCTGAATTCCGTCCGGTAGCCGTAGCCCTGGGACCAGAATTCGCACTGCGGCACATCGGCCACGCCGCCGAGTTCGAGGTCGGACGTCGGGTTCAGGTCATACGGCTCGATGGACAGCGTGAGGTTGCTTTGCCGGCCGAGTTCCTTCAGTCGCAGCGCATGGTTGGTGATGACCAGTTCTTGGGCGGTCTGCCGCAGGTCCCAGAGGAAGCGCTCGGAGATTTCCGGGCTGTGCACGACGCGGCCGAGCAGCGTCGGCAGGAAGGGCAGCGGGTCGTAGCCGCGCCGCTGCCGGAAGTCAGCGCGAAAATGTTCCGACCAGTTCTGCGAGCTCATCTCCCAGCTATCGAAATGGATCATCGTCAGGCCGGCGTCGGGCTTGCTGCGCGGGCCCACTTCTTTCAGCAGCTCGCCGACGAAGCGCGCATAGTGCGCATCGACGGCTGTGCGTGAAAACTTGTCGCTCTCAAAGCCGAGACCCGGTCGCGGTGCGGGCCGCGTGGTCTGGCCGGTGGCCGTGCGGCCGAACCGCAGGATCGTCCATGGGCCCGGTGGCACATCCCAGGTGAGCCGGCCATCGCCG
Source organism: uncultured Lentisphaerota bacterium (assembly GCA_903896925.1). GTDB lineage: Bacteria > Verrucomicrobiota > Kiritimatiellia > CAIQIC01 > CAIQIC01 > DP16D-bin41. The sequence goes on from CAITZM010000032.1 coordinate 12,902, forward strand.
GCGCGCCGGGCCGTAAGGTCGAGCAAGGCGTTGGTGGCGATGCACTGCTCCGCCGGCAGCGCGGGGAAGGCCGCCGGCTGCGACAGGAACGGCTTGACTCCGGGCTTCGAGGAGAACGGCGCGCGGAAGTACAGCGCCTTCTCGTCCGCATCGGCGAGCTGCGCCGCGCCTGCGGGTGTCGGAAATGCGAGCACAACTTCGTCGCGGTAGAAGTCCGCCCACTGACGGTGCAGGTCCGGCGTCAGCGTGCGCTCGCCAAAGTACGGCGTGCGCGGCGCCGGCCGCGGCAGAATCGCATCGAACCGCGCCGGCCCCACGACATTGGTCGCGCTGGCGACGAGGTGCTGCATCGATTGCTCCGGCTTGACCCACGGCCCGCCCGTGCCGCACCAGCCCGGGCCGGTGCCGAGCGCGAGCTGCAGTCCGAGCCGTTCCGCCTCGTGGGCCGCGTGCGCAAAAAGCACCCGCCACGGGGCGCTCATGAACTCCACGGGCCCGCGCGGGATCCCGATATCCACCTCAAGGTAGATCGCCCCGCCGATGCCCGCCGTCTTCATCGCTTCCAGGTCGCCGGTCATGCCCTCGCGCGTCAGGTTGCCATCCATGAAGTACCAATAGACCCACGGCCGGGCCGCGTCCGGCGGCGACGCAAACTGCTGCTCGAGTTCGTCTGCGCCGCCGCGTGCAGCCAGCGCCAGGCACAACATCATTCCGGCCGTGGTTATCTTCATCGGGGCACCTCGGTGTGTAGGGTCGTCAACTTGCGGAATACATAGCAGACCCATCCGGCGCATGCCAGCCGGCAGCGTCGCCGCGTCGGCGCGGTCCCGTTCACCGGGCGGCGTGCGCCAGGTTCCAGTCGCGCAACGCCTCAAGCTGGTAGGCGCGCGCGCCATCGGGCACGACCGTGAAATCCGGCTGCTGTTTCAGTTCAAAAACCCACAGTGCGGCGAGCGGCACGCCGGCGTCCGTGATGGCCTTGAGCAGCCGGTGAAATTTCGTCACCTGTGCCGCCGTCGCGTTCTGTGCGCCGAACTCGCCGACGAACACCGGCTTTTTCAGCTCGCGGGAAACCTCCATCAGCCACGCCAACCGCTGGTCGTCATCCTCGTAGGCGTGGACACCGATGCCGTTGACGGGGTCGGGATTCACCTTGCGCAACATCTCCTGAAATTGCGCCTTCGTGTCGTGCGTCCACTTGCCTTCGTGCTCCTGATGCCACGCGGAGAGCCGCGGGAAACTGTCGCCCGTGAGCACCAGCCGGTGCGCATCGTGCTCGCGCACCGCCTTGGCGAATTCGATGAAGGCCGCGCGCGTCATCGCGAAGGTGAGGTCATCGCGCTCGGTGCGGTTCGTGGCCGTGCCGAGGGTGGGATGCACCGGCGCACGGTGCTCCTTCGCGTTAGGCAGATTCGCCGCCAGGCTGTATTCGTTGCCGAACTCCCACGCCCAGATTGCCGGCGAAGCCTGGTAGCGCGTGACCACCTCGCGCACATAGCGGCGCATCCAGGTGCACGTCTTGCTCTGCGGATCCGCCCATGCGCCCACCGGTTCGCCGACGAGATCGGGCACACACGACGTGTGCCAGAACAGCGACGGAATCAGCCCGACGCTGTGCTTTTCCGCCGAGCGCACGATGCCGTCGAGCCGCCGGAAATATTCCGCGCGGTCGGACTGGTAGAGCTGCATGTCGCGGGGCCAGAAGCCGGTGGCGCAAAAGCGCGCGAACGGAATGTGATACTCCGCGAGCGTCTTGAAACCCGCGTCATAGCTGGTGTTCGTGCCGTTGGGCAACGTGCGCAGGAAACAGTCGAAGTAGTTGATGCCGACGCCGCGATACGGCTTGCCGTCCTTCAGCAGCACGCCGTCCTGCACGGTCAGCCCCGGCGGTCCGGCGTGCGCTGCCGCGCCCAGTACCGCCGCCATCAACAAAGCGAGTTTCTTCATCATGTCCCCACCGTTTTCAAGGTTTGGAAGAGATAACGGGGGAGCTTTCCAAACATTGGAAAAGGGCGCGGAATTTTTCCAAACCTTGGGAAAAACCGGCGCGCGGGGGCTCGCGGGAACGCGCTTTTGTTATATTCGGGCCATGAGACAGCTTGCTCGCGCCTGGGCGGTTGGAGTGTGGCTCGCCGTGGCGGCCCGTGGCGGCGGGCCGGTGAGCGTTGCCTCGGTGGACGCGCTGCATGAGGCGCTCCGGGGGCTGGGCCCGGGCGCGACGGTGGTGCTGGCCGATGGCGAGTACAGGACGGCGCGGCCGATCCGGATCGAGGGGCGGCGCGGCACGGAGGAGGCGCCGATCGTCCTGCGCGCCGAGCATCGCGGCAAGGCTGTGATCAGCGGCGCAGCCGGGTTTGTCGTCAAGAATTGCGAGCATCTGGCGCTGGAAGGGCTGGTGTTTGTGCACGACGCCGATCAGCAGGCGGTGCAACTCGTCAACTGCCACCAGGTGCGCGTATCGCGGAATACTTTTCGCCTCACCGAACGCGCCAAGCCGCGGCATTGGGAGCATTGGGTCACCGTGGATGGCGCCTACAGCGGGCTGAACCGCATTGATCACAATCTGTTCGAGCATAAGGGCAATCGTGGCAGCCACGTCTTTGTTCGCGGCGACGATAACGCCTTGGTTTGTTCGCAGCGCGACCGTGTCGATCACAACCGTTTTCGCGACGTCATTTTCGCCAACGGCGAGAACGGCCACGAAACGATCCGCACGGGTGGCAACGATCTCGGCGCGGTCGGACGCAGTTCGTTCACCATAATCGAGGACAACCTCCTCGAAAATTGCAGCGGCGAGGATGAAATCATGTCGCTGAAATCATCCGACAACGTCGTCCGCCGCAACACGCTCGTGAATTGTCGCGGCGCAATCAATCTACGGCTGGGCAACCGCGACGAGGTCGCCGAAAACATGGTCATCGCCACCGAGGCCGGGCCCGGCTATGGCGGGGTGCGGCTGGAGGGCTTCGAGCATCGCGTCGTCAGCAATTATTTCCGCGGACTTACCGGCACGCGCCACGAAGCGCCGCTGGCCTTGCCGCCCGGCACATTCGCCACGCCCACCACCGACCAGATTGGGGGGAAATACAAAGACAATACGGCGGTGCCGCCGACACACTGCGTCATCGCCGGCAACACCTGGGTGGATTGTTCCGCGTTACAGCTCGGCTATCCACCCGACAAGGAGCGTCCGTGTCTCCCGAGCAACTGTGCCTTCGTCAGCAATACGGTCGTGCGGACCCAGCCAAGGCGGTCACCGCTGCTGGACGTCGGTCTTATTCGCGATCTGCGTGCCCGCGACAACCTTGCCCTCGGTTTTGGTTCTGCTCCCACCAACGAATGGGCCGCTTGGTTCCGTTTTGAAGCGACCGCCGCGCACCCGGCGCCCGACTCGCCGCGTCCGCTGACTGCGAAAGACGTCGGCCCCGACGCGCCGTGACAAAATCTTTTCCCGCCAGCCCGGTGACGGGCACAACGGAAAAGCCTGCAGGAAGTTGCTGCGGTCCGGCCGCCGGTGTGTAGCCCCAGTCCGCCGCGCTCTCCGCCACTTCAGCGCGGAGGTGTCGCGGCACCGCTGGGTTCACTTGCCGGACGGCACGCGCTCCCAGGCCTTGACCCAGTCCACCTCGAAGGTGTTGGTGGATTTGTCCTTGGGACCGTAGCCTCCGGCGGGGCGTTCGCCGTTCCATGACTTGATGTTCGATTCGCTCGTGAACAGGAGAAATTCCGGGGCCTTGGAGCCTGGCGCTTTCGTGTCGGTAGCCACGACCTTGTCGTCGCGGGTGAAGCGATAACCGGTGTCGTCCCACTCCACGCCGTAGTCGTGCCACTCGGCCCCGACCGGTTCGGTGAATTTGTGGTTGCTGGTCTTGTGCGTCGCGGGTTTGTAGCTGCCCCAGTGCAAGGCGTACTGGTAGGCGCCCTTCATGAGGCCGGTGGTCTCCATGATGTCGATTTCGACCCCGTCCCCGGCGGCCTTGGCCGGGTCGCCGGACTTGCCGTAGGTCGGCGACTGCGCCCAGAAGGCGACCTGCGTGCCGGGCCGGACATTGAACCGGCAGCGCGCCACCGCCTTGCCCTGCGTCACGAAAAACTTTTTGCGCGAGGTCACGAAGCCGCAGTACGTCATGCCCTTTTCGTCCGTGAAAGTTGTGATCACAAGTTTACCGTCCTTGAGATCCACCGACTCCGCCGAATTTACTGCGTCTCTACGCTTGCCGGTTTCCACGTTCCAGGTTTTCGGGTCCAGTTCCTTGCCGTCGAAATTCTCTTCGAGCGTCAGTTTCCACGCCGGTTCGGCGGCGAGGGTTGCACCGGCGGAGAGCAGGATTCCGGCGAGCGGCAGCCACGAAAGGCGCAGGCAATTGATGGTCTTCATAGGTGGGCGGGCAGACTATCGGCCCCTGACGTGGTGTCAATACAACAACGTCACCTCCTCAGGAATACGGGCTGGGATGCCGTTGGAGTTCTGGTGTTTTCGGGGCCGCCTGACCCTGAGTCCGGGGTGCCGAGGCGCCAACGCCCCGCATACCATCCACGACTGCGGCTGCCAAACGCACCCCGGCAAAACGCCAGTCCGTAACCCCGACCGGGCCGGTCAAGGTTTGGCAAGGTTTGACGCCGGCTGGGGTTACGACTGTACCGGTGACCGGCCGGGACGGCTGGACCCGTGCAGACGTTCCTCCTGGACCGGCGTTCGAGCGGTTCCGGCACTTGAAAAATATGTGCGAGCAAAACTCCAGACTTGGCGGAGCTGTCAGGATACACTAAGTTCGCCTTGGTTTTAGGGCTATCATGGATACCGCAGTAACATCCGAGGCGACGCCTGTCTTCCTGCTCGTGGATGATCGCGAGGAGGGGCGCACCTTCCTGGCGCGCCTGCTGCACTTTCGGTACCCCGGGGCGCGGATGGTCGAGGCGGCCAGCGGCATCGAGGCGCTCGCGCGCGCGCTGGACGCGGCCCCCGATCTGATCCTGCTGGACGCGCTGATGCCGGAGATGGACGGGTTCGAGACCTGCCGCAAGCTGAAGGCGCAGGCGGAAACCGCCGCCATCCCCGTGCTGATGGTGTCCGCGGTGCTCACCGACTCGGAGAACCGCATCAGCGGTCTTGCGAGCGGCGCCGACAGCTACATCTGCAAGCCGTTCGAGAACGACGAGCTGCTCGCGCAGGTCAACGCCATGCTGCGCATCCGGCACCATGAGCAGGCGCTGCGGGCGCAGCAAAGGGTGCTGGAGGATGAGCTGGTCACGCGCCGGCGCATCGAGCAGGATCTGGTGGAAGCGCGGCAGACGGCGGAAAACGCGGCGCTGGCGAAGAGCGAGTTCCTCGCCAACATGAGCCACGAACTGCGGACGCCGATGAACGGTGTCATCGGCCTGACCGATGTGCTGCTCGATACGGAGCTGGACGCGGAACAGCGTGACCTGGCCAGCACGATCAAGACCAGCGGCGAGACGCTGCTCGCCGTGATCAACGACATCCTCGACTTCTCCAAGATCGAATCCGGCCGGCTGGAGCTGGAGAGCCGGCCGTTCCGGCTGCGCGACCTGGTGATCCACGCGTTGAACCTGATCCAGCGGCAGGCGAGCGGCAAGGAGCTGGCGCTGTTTTGGGAGATCGAATCGCGGACGCCGCCGCTGGTGGCGGGCGATGAAATCCGGCTGCGGCAGATCCTGTCCAACCTGTTGAGCAATGCGATCAAGTTCACCGAGCGTGGCGAGGTGCGCATCCACGTGGCCTTCTGCGACCTCGATCACCATAACGGCGAGTTGCATTTCGCCGTCAGCGACACCGGCATCGGCATCCCGGCGGAGAAGATGAACCGGCTGTTCCGGTCGTTCAGCCAGGTGGACGCCTCGACGACGCGGCAATATGGCGGCACCGGTCTGGGCCTGGCGATCAGCAAGCAACTGACGGAACTGATGGGCGGGCGGATGTGGGTGGAGAGCGAACCCGGTCGCGGCTCGACGTTCCACTTCACGATACGGGTGCGCGTGCCGCAGCTTGACGAGCAAGGCCGGCACGACACGCACTCCGCCGTCTTCGGGCGGCGGATCCTGCTGTTGGATTCCGATGACGAAGCGCGCGGCCGGCTGGCGGCGCTGCTCACCTCCTGGGAGATGAAGCCGATCCTGGGCGGGACGACGCTCGACCTGATTGAAGCGCTCCTCCTGCGGCAGCAGCCGGCACCCGAGGCCATTCTGCTGGATGAATTTTTACTGCGCGCCGCGCGGCCGGAACAGGTGGCGGCGCTGCATCGCTGGCAGACGGCCCACGGCGGCGCGCTGCTCCTCCTGCACACCGCCGGCGCGCAGGGCGCCGCGGTGCCGGATGTGGCGCCGCTGCATGTCGCTGCGCAGATCAGCCGGCCGGTCTCGGCCTCGAACCTGTTCGATATCCTTTCGCGTATCCTCGCCCCCGGCAACACGCAGGCCGAGGCGGGCACCGGGATTCCCGCCGGCCCCCTGGCTCATCAGCACCCGCTCCGCATCCTGCTGGCCGAGGATAACCCCGTGAACCAGAAGGTGGCCATCCGCATGCTCGAACGCATGGGCTACCAGGCCACCATTGCCTCGACAGGCGCCGATGTGCTGATGGCGCTGAAACAGCAGTATTACGACCTGGTGCTCATGGACCTGCAGATGCCGGTCCTCGACGGCCTGCAGGCGACACGGCAGATCCGCACCGAGTTCCCGGCCGACCGCCAGCCCTACATCATCGCCCTCACCGCGAGCGCGCTCGTCGGTGATCGCGACAAGTGCATCGCCGCCGGCATGAACGATTATCTGCGCAAGCCGATCCGCGAACTGGACCTGCGCGCCGCCTTGGGTCGCTGTCCGCGCGTCGCCGAAAAAAGCGCCTAAGACGGCACGCAAGCTGCTGTTTTCACCCCGCGGTTATTGATCTCAGCCGGGGGCCATATGAAGAACGGGATGCGGAAAAGGGTGGTGCTGGGCACGGCCGTTGTGCTCTTTTTTCTTGGGACCATGTCAGCGGCCCGCGCCGTGGTACGGCCTCCGCCGGCTTCGCCCTACGATGGCGACGGTGGCACGCCGGCCGCACCGGAACCGGCTCAGATTCTGATGTTGTCCGGAGGGCTGGCGCTGGTCGGCGGCTTCATCTCCTACCACATGATCCGTCGCCGCCGTTGAAGCCAGCGCCTGCCGCGCTTGCCAGTCACCTTTTTTTCTGTTAGTTATTTTTTCATGCTAACGAAGCGGACATCCTGAAGGGACATCGTAGCGCAGATGGGAGAAACCATGAATAGTCGAAAGTTGCTGGGGCTGTTGGTGCTTTCGCTGGGTTTGTCGTTGGGTGCCATGGCTGAGGATGAGCATCGTAGAGGGGGCGGTGTCCCGGCGGCGCCGGAGCCCTACCTGATCGCCATGCTGGCGGGCGGGTTGGGCGTGGTGGGCGGCTATGTCGCCTATCGTGTTCGCAAAAATAAGACCAAGTAGCCGGGCGTGGACTTTTTTTCGAAAAATACGTCATGAGCGAAGCGTCCGCGCCTACCACGCCATCGGTTGCAACCACTCCGCTTACGCAGGCGCTGGTCGCATGGTTTGTCGCCTTGGCGCTGTTCACCCCGGTCATCGGGTGGCTGGTCCAGATCTGGAGCACCTCCCTCTATGACGCGCATGGTGTGCTGGTGCCGTTCATTGCCGGCGTCATGGTGTTGAGCCGGCGGCGCGCGTTGACGGCTGCGGCCCGCGCTCCGGAGGGAGGCGGGCTGTGGCTCGTGGCCGCTGGCGCCGGGCTGCTGCTGGTGGCGTTGTTGATGGATTTCAACCTGCTCGGCGGCGTTGCGCTGGTCGTCACGCTCGCGGGCCTGGTCTGGACCTTGTGGGGTCGCGTCGCGCTCCGGTTGCTCGCCTTCCCGCTCGGCTTCCTGTTGTTGATGCTGCCGCTGAACTATCCGCTGGAAATCTTCGCCGGGTTCCCGCTGCGCGTCCTGTCGGTCAAGCTGACCGCCGGGCTGCTGCGGCTGATCGGCATGGACGTGACCGTACAAGGCACGCTGATCGCCACGCCCCAGTTCCAGGTGGCCATCGAGAGTCCGTGCTCCGGGCTCAAGACGCTGTCCGCGCTGCTGATGACCGGCCTCGTCCTCGCCTACTTCCTGCACCCGCGCTGGCGCGAGCGGGCGGTGATCCTGCTGCTGATCCCGCCGGTGGCGATCGTGGCCAACGCGGTGCGCAACATGACCATCACGCTGATCGGTCACTATCACGGGCGCGAGGCCGCGATGGGCAGCCTGCACAATTTTTCGGGCCTGCTGGTGTTTCTGCTGTCCGTGGCCCTGCTCATCTTCATCTCGGAGGCGCTCCTGTGGCGAAAAACATCCACCTCCGCCTGATCCTGTTGCTGGCCGTGGCGCTCGGGTTGCAGTTCGCGCTGACGGCCCGCACGGTGCGTCTCGCCACCGGCTACACGCTCGATCGCCTGCCTACGGAACTCGGCGGGCAACCCGCGGTGGATCTGCCCCTGACGCCCTTCGAGGTCGCCCTGCTCGCGCCCGAGGGCGGGAAGATTCTCCAGCGCCGGTACGATGTCGGCACCCAATGCGTCTGGCTGGCGGCGGTCCAGAGCCAGACCGATTGGCGGGTCCAGCATCCGCCGCAGATTTGTTACACGGCCCAGGGCTGGCAGATCGAGGCCCAAGGCCGCCATACGCTGCCGGACAGCACGCTCAGCGTGCAACGTATGATCGTGGAAAAGAATGGCAGCCGGCGGCTGGTCTATTATCTCTATACCGACGGCCGGCACTGGACAGCCTCCTACTTTTGGCGCATCTTCCACGCCTTGACCGACCGCGCGGTGCGGGCGGAAGTCAGCACGTGGGTCATGATGCAAATCTCGACGCCGTTCGCCAGTCAGGATGATGAAGGCCGGCTTGCCGCCGCCGCCAGATTTATTCTTGCCCCCCGGGTCCAGCCATGAACTCCGATCCCCAAAAACTCGTGCTGATGGGCGTTCCGTTCCACGACGTAACCTTTGCCGAGACCGTCGCGTGGGCGCGGGAGCGGATCCGCTGGCGGGTACCGGCCTACATGGCCACGGCCAATCTCGACTTCGTCATGCAGGCCTGGAGCGATCCGGAGCTCCAGCGCATCCTGCTCGAGGCCAGCCTGGTGATCGCCGACGGCATGCCGATTGTCTGGATGTCCAAGCTGTTCGGCCCGCCGCTGCGCGAGCGCGTCACCGGCAGCGACCTCGTCCCGCTGCTGGCCGGGATGTGCCGCGACGAAGGCTTCAGCGTCTTCTTCCTTGGCGGAGCGCCGGGCGTCGCGGAAAAGGCCTCAGCGGAACTCGTGCGCCGCTATCCCGGTCTGAAAATCGCCGGCTGCTATTCGCCGCCGCTGGCCGACATCGTCAACATGGACCACGCCGCGATCCTCGCGCAGCTTGAGGCCACGCGCCCCGACCTGCTGCTCGTCGCCTTCGGCGCGCCGAAGCAGGAAAAGTGGGCGAACATGCACGTCCGGCAATGGAAGGTTCCGCTGGCCGTCGGTGTCGGCGGCACGCTCGACTTCCTCGCCGGCGCCCAGACGCGGGCCCCGCGGTTTGTCCAGAAAAGCGGCTTCGAGTGGCTCTGGCGGATGTTTACGAACCCCAAGCGGCTCTTCCGGCGCTACGCCAAGAACCTGATTTTCTTCGCCAGCGTCAGCGCCCGGTTGCTCTGGCTGCGCGCCCGGTTTCCCAAGTTTGGAAAGAAGACCGTGCCGGTTTTCCAGGGTTTGGGCGAGTTGGGTGACGTCACCTTGACGGTCCGCTGGCCGGGCCTGCTGGACGCCGCCGCCGCACGCGCCTGGACACAGCATCTCGATGAAGAAGCCGGCGCGCGGTCCATCGTGCTGAACATGACCAGCGTCCGTTGGCTCTCCAGCCTGGAACTGGGTGCGCTGCTCACCTTGAGCCAGGCGCGGCGCGCGCACGACGCGCGGCTGCTGCTCGCGGGCCTCGGCGGCCATGCGCGGCGGCTTGTGGATCTCTGCCGGCTCGACCGGTACCTCGAACTCGCGGATGCGCCGGAGCAGCTGGCGCATACGATCCGTGCTCTGCATACGGCGCTGGCGGATGGCCGGTTGGCGCGCGACCGGCCTGACCGCCTGGTCTTTACGCTGCCCCGCGAACTGACCGCGGCGAACCTGCCCGCGTGGCGCGGGCAGTGGGATGCGGCGTGGCAGGACGCGAGCCGCGAGGTGCGGGAGGTGCTCGTGGATGGTGCGGCAACGCGCTTCATGGACAGCGCCGCGCTGGGTTTCCTCGTCGGCGTCAAGAAGGCGGTGACGGCGCAGGGGGTAACGTGGCGCTGCGGCGCCTTCGGCGCTGCCGTGACGCAGATCATCAAGATCGCGCGGGTGGACAAGCTGCTGCTGTCCGACTGAATTTCGCGCTGTCTTTTGTAGGCCGGGTCTCCCGCCTGAGGCGGGCAAGCCGACCCGGCGTCTGACGGTGTTCAGGCCGAGAGGGCCACGATGGCGTCATCCACGGTGGGGTACATCTTGAAGATCATGTCGAGCCGTGCGATGGCCAGCACAGTGGCGGTGCGGCCTTGCGCGCCGGCCAGACAGAGTTCGCCGTCGAGTTTCTTGGCTTTGTGGAGACAGGTGACCATGCTGCCGATGCCGGAGCTGTCGAGGATCTCCAGCTTGGAGAGGTCGAGCACGCACCGGGCGGGGTTCTTCCGGTCCAGCCACGCGCCAAACTGTGCCGTGAGGCTGTTGGAGTTCGCGCTCGTCAGCGTGCCGCTCAACTGCACCAGGCTGATGTTCTGCCGCACTTCAATATTCACGCTCATGTCGCACCTCAGTCGGGAACCGTAGCGGCCCGGGGGGGGCGCTGGCAACCTTAAAATCGGGCCGGCAGTTTTTTGGTCCGTGGAAAGACGGTGCGGCATCGTGGTGGTGAAGGGGTAAAGCCTGCCGGGAGTCCTGTGGACGGCGACGCCGGCGGGGGCAGTGTGGAACCGTCCAAACTTATACTGCGTGAACGCGGAGGAAAAATGCAACAGTACCAACGTAAAAAATGCGGAGCTTGGCTCGTCCTGTTCGCGACGGCGCAAGCCTGTCTCGGGGCCGAACTCCCGGTGTACGTGAGCCCGACGGGCGATGACGCCGCGGCGGGGACGCAGGCCGCGCCCTTCCGCTCGGTGCCGCGCGCACAGGAGGCCGCGCGGGCACTGGCCAAGGACATGCGCGCCGACGTGGTGGTCCATCTTGCGCCGGGCGTTTACCGGATCGAGCGCGTGCTGGCGTTCACCGAGGCGGATTCCGGACGGAACGGCTGCCGCGTGATCTACCGCAGCGCCGCCGGGCCGGGCCAGGCACGGCTGCTGGGCAGCAAGGTGCTGACCGGCTGGCAATCTTGCAGCAACGGCATCTGGAAAGTAGATCTGCCGCCCAAGACCTTGTTCCACACGCTTTACGAAAACGGGCAGCGCGTCCACAAGGCGCGCTTCCCCGATCTCGAAGTGCATCCCGACATGCCGACGGCGCTCGGCCGCTATCTGGTCACCGTGACGGGCAGCCCGAAGCAGACCGACAAGACCAAGGAGCGGCAAAAAGGCCCCGGCTGGCTGGAATTCCGGCCTGAGGATGTGCCGCCCGTCACGACGGTGACGAAGATGCGCATGCAAATATTCGCCGGCGGGAAATGCGATTGGGTCCGCGAGATCCAGCCCGTCGTCGCGATTGATCCGCAAAGCAACCGGTTAACCACGGCGTCCACGCCCGTCTTCGGCATCGGCACCGGCGCGCGCTTTTTCCTCGAGGACGAACTGGGTTTCCTCAACAAACCCGGCGAGTTCTTCGTGGATGAAAAAGCGCACACGCTCTACTACATGCCCCTCGGTCAGGGACATCCCGACACGCTGGGCATCGCTTACCCTGCCCTCAGCCGGCTGATCCAGCTCCAAGGCGCATCGCGGGAGCAGTGCGCCGGGCAGCTCGTCTTCGACGGGCTCGCACTGGAAGAGACCGACTGCGCGCCGCCGCTCGCGCTCTGGGCCTACGACGGCAAGCGCGATGGCGCGCTCGTCTGGATGAACAACACCGCGCACGTCGAGCTGCGCAATTGCCATCTCAAGAACGGCGGCCGCAGCGGCGTGATGCTGATCGGGCACAACACGGACAACCTCGTCACCGGCTGCTGGATCGAGCACATGGGCCTCAACGGCGTGAGCCTCTGCAACAAGTCCCTGGCGCCGGACAAAAAGTCGCCGACCGCCGACCGCTGCGAGAGCAACCGCGTCCACAACACGCACATCAGCCACGTGGGCGAACTGCACACCTATGCCGAGTGCGTGACGATCTTCAACGTCAGCCACAACGAGGTGGACCACTGCCAGCTCGACAACTCCGTGCGCTACGCGCTCACCCTGCGCGGCAACACGGGCGAACAGTACGGCCCGCCGGTCTCGACGCCGTTCCCGCCGACCGCGGGCAATCGCTTCCACCACGTCCGCATCGAGCGCTGCGGGCAGGACGGCGGCGACATGGGCGCACTCCACGCCGCGGCGCTGAACAATCCCGGCGGCGGTTGCACCAACACCTTCGAGCAGATCACCATCACCGAAACGCGCGCGATTCCCTCGGTGAAGGACATCGCGCCGAACGGCATCTTCCTCGACTGGCCGAAGATGGCGATGGACCAGGTTTTCCGCCACGTCCAGATTGTGCGCTCCCAGGGCGCGCAGTTCCGCAGCCACAAGCCGGAGAACGGCGAGAGCGCCCGGACCGAAAACGTCAGCTGGCAGCCCGGCTTTCGCGAAGAACTGATGGACTACGGGCACATCGGCCTGACCGCGGACTTCCCCGCGGCCTATGGCGGTCAGCCGGCCAACCAACGTGTCTCGGAAGTCGTGCCGCCCGGCGCCGCCGCGCTAAGGAGCAGATGAGCGCCGGCGCGCCCTACGTTCCCGCCCTCTCCGGCCAGAGCCATGGCGCAAAGAAGCCGCACTTCACCTTCATCGGCGCCGTCCGCCCGCCGCACCACTCTCCCGCGCGAAATCTGCCCCGCTAAAAGCTTGCTTTTGCGGAGCGCTGCGTAAAAATTTCGCTCATGACTTTTCAGCGTCAAACTGCGAAAGAAAAGTGGTGCGCCCTCGGTGGGCTCGCTCAAGCAATTTCTTATTTGATTGTGCTGCCCCGTGGCTCCGGCGCCGCCCAGAAACGACGGAAACCGGGCAGACCCGCCGGAACCATGGCGCGTCTGATGCTGCTGGCCGTGTGGGGGCTGCTGGGCGTCCCGGCTGCCATGGCCGCCGAAAAAGCGATCGATCACGGTTACACACAGACGGCGCGGAAATTCGGCTTCTTCCTGAATCAAAAAGTCACCTTCCCCGCGGATATCTCCGGCACGCCCATCGGCACCGAAAAGCTGGAAGGTGAACTCGACCGGTTTTTTAAGGCCCTCGACCTGTTGACGGTCAATTTCATCAAGACCTCGCGGCTCAATATGGTCCTGGTGGTGGATCATCTGAAGGTCAACGGCAAAGGTGCGGCCGGCGTGGCCTATGGCAAGGTCATTTATCTGAACACGGGCTTTTCCGCGCACACGGTTTATCATGAATTATTTCATGTGGTGGATGAGGCGCCGCTGGCGAAATCGTGGGCCAAGCTGAATCCCAAGGATTTTGTCTACAAGGGCAGCGTCTATGTGCCCGCGAACCTCACCGTGCGCAAGAAAACGCAGGTGGAGAAAAATGATTCCGCGGGCGATATGCCGGTTCATTTTATCTCCAATTACGCCCAATCCAACGAGGTGGAGGACCGCGCGGAAACCTTTGCCGCCATGGTGTGCGAGGGCCCCCACTTTCTAAAGCGGTGCGCACGCAGCGAGGTCCTGCAGAAGAAGATGGAATACGTCAAAAAACTGACCGCGAAGCAGTCGCTCCTCGGCCGCGATTACTGGGATAAACGGTTCAACGAATCTCCGACCGCCGCATCGCCCGGCGCAAGAAATTGACCATCGCACCGGACCTGCAACCGGGGTAGGGGTCCCCCATCATATCGCAAGCTTTGGAAAGATCGGGCTTGCAGTTTTCCGGGGCTTGGAAAGACTGTGCGGCACTATGACGATCTCACAAAAGATCCTGCCCCTGCTCCTGCTCGGCGCGCTCTGCTGCGGCGTGCGGGCTGCCGATCTGGAGGGCGCGCAGTGGATCTGGTTCACCGCCGACCCGAAAATCGCGCTGCAACATTTCCCCGAAGGCTCGGTCTATTTCCGCGCGACGCTCACGCTCCCGGACAAGGCAAACGTCAAGGCGGCGGAAATCGTCCTGACAGCCGACAACCTCTTCGTGCTGTCCGTCAACGGGAAAGCGGTTGGCGAAAGCAGCAATCCGAACGCGTGGAACGCTCCGCTGCATTTCGACGTCGCGAAGCTGCTGGTGCCGGGCCGCAACGTGCTCGCCATCGAGGCGGTCAACACCGTGCCCGGCGCGGCCGGTTTTATCGCCAAGCTCTCCGTGCAACTGGCCGATGGCCGCAAGGTTGCTTTCGGCAGTGACGGCACCTGGCGTGCGAACGATACGGCCGATCTGAACTGGCAACAGCCGCCCTTCGACGATGCCACCTGGGGCCACGCCCGCGTGCTCGGCCCGCTCGGCATGGGGCCGTGGGGGCGGCTCGCCGCCGCCGCGCGGCCCGCGCCCGCGGAAAGCGCCGGTGCGACGGAGGTCGCGGCCACCAAGGAGTTTGTCTGGCCGGAGGCGGTCGCGTTCGTCGGCGAGGACTGCAGCCTGTACCGTCCGCGCGGCGGGACGGGCACGAGCCAGGACAGCCTCGGCGTCACCATCTTCAACCCGCGCGACTCGCGCGCTTTCCCGGAGCACGACCTGCCTGCGCCCATGAAGGTCGGGCACAAGCTGCTGGTGCTGCGCCCGGCGCGGCCCGGCGTGCAGCCGCAGGTGCTGCTCGACGCCGGCAAGGGCGCGCTCGGCTCGCCGAGCGTCTCGTTCGACGGCCGGTGGCTCTACGTCTCGATGGCGCGTGAGGGCGAGGGCTTCTTCCACATCTACCGCCTGCGCAGCGACGGCTCGCACGTGCAGCGGCTGACCGACGGGCCGTTCCACGACATCGATCCGGCGGAACTGCCCGACGGCCGCATCGTGTTCACGTCCACGCGCATCGGCACGTTCGAGGAATATCACAGCCCGCCGTCGCGCGCGCTGTTCACGATGACCGCCGAGGGGCGCGACCTCCGGCCGCTGACGCACACGTTCATCTTCGACAACGAGCCCGAGGTGCTCGCCGACGGCCGCATCCTCTTCATCCGCTCCGACAACTTCTTCGACCGCGGCAAGGTCGAGACGATGCTGCACGCGATCCATCCCGACGGCACCGAGGGCTACACCGAGTTCGCCCTGGAGAACGGCCCGGAATACGGCGGACGCCTGCGCGCCTTCAACTGCGGCAGCCCGGCGCCGCTGCCGGACGGACGCGTCGCGTTTCTCACCGGCGGTGATATCGCGATCGGCCGGCCCGGCGCGGCGGCGCACGATATCCAGCATCTGCGCGTCGCTGCGGGCGATGTGGCCGCGCTGCCCGATGGCCGCCTGCTCTGCACCGTCGCGCGCGTCAGCTCCTATTTGAAGACGGTGAAGAAAAAGCAGCGCGCCGTGCAGTCCTTCAGCTACGAAAAGATCGGCATCGTGGACCCGCGCGCGGGCCACGACCGCGTGACGTTGCTGTTTGATTCACCGGACGCGCCCCTGCACTCACCGGTCTTCCTCGGCGCCCGCCCGCGCCCGCCGCTGCTGCCGCCGAAGGTCGATGCGCGCAAGACCGAGGACCAACGCGCCACGGGCATCCTGTTCTGCCAGAACGCGCGCTTCACCAAGAACACCACCGCCGGCTGGCCGCAGGTCCGCGCCATCCGCGTGCTCGCGGGCCGGGGCCTGACTCTGCGCTCGTCGCACTCCTACATCGTCCACGCCGGCAGCGACGTGGCGGAACTCGGCACCGTCCCGCTGGCGCCCGACGGCTCCTTCGCCGTCGAGGTGCCGGCCGACACCGCCATCGCGTTCCAGGCTGTGGATGCCGAGGGCCGCTCAGAATTGAACGAGATGTCGTGGATCTATGTGCGCCCCGGCGAGAAGCGCGGCTGTGTCGGCTGCCACCAGCCGCGCCAGTCCACGCCGCCCACCGCGCCCGCGCCGATGCGCGCGATGCGGACGCCGCCGCTCAAGCTGACCGAGGCGGCCACCTCGCACCGCTTCCGCGGCAACAATGCCGCCGTCACCGGCCTGATGGAACTACAGTTTGACCGCTACCGCGAAGTCGCCAGCCTGAACCGTCACGGCGACCTTGCCGATCCGCTCGCGACCGGCGCGCAGGAAATCGCCGCGTTGATCGCCCTAGTGCGCAATGGCAGCGCCGCCGGGAAAATCACCGCCGCCCAGCGGCTGGCGATCTTCCGCGACCAGTCCGCCGCGCCGGCGCTGGCGGAAGGCTTGAAAAATGAACAGCGCGAAGTACGCGTCGCCATGGCGTTCGCCCTCGCCGCGTGCGGCACGCGCGCGTCCGTGCCGCCGCTGCTTGTCGCGTTCGAAGACGCCGATCCGCTGGTCGCCGGTGCCGTGGGCATCGCACTGGAAAACCTGACCGGTCACAGGGCGGAAGCGAACCCGGCTTCGCTTGCAGGCTACGCCGGGGCAAGCATCGAACATCGAAGTGAAGATGCCGCCATCTGGCGCGAGTGGTTCAAAACGAACTCGTGGGACAACATTGAGCGGGAACTTGTGGGCCGTCTGGATAGTGGCGACCGGGACGTGGTGCGGCGCGCGGCGGTCGCGTTCGGGCACATCGGCGGCGACGCCGCGCGGGCGGCGCTGCGCAGCTATGTGGCGCGCGAGCGCAACACCAACCCGCTGCCCGGGTGGCGCAAGACGCACCAGGGCGACGGCACGCGTTTCAACTCGTTGGACGCGGTGAACCCGCGCACCCTGCAGGCGGCGACGCGCGCGCTGGGGCATTTGCACGACACCGACGCCGTGCCGCTGCTGGCCGAAACGCTCCGGCAGCACAGCCAGACGGCGACCGGCAACCTGTTCCTTGCCGAGGCCGCCGCCGAGGCGCTCGGTCTGATTCCCTCGCCGGAGGCGGAGACTGCGCTCATCGGCGCCTTCGCCGCACTCGGCGACTATCCCCACTACACGAGCTGGTACGGCGACCACGGCGCGCTGATGGCCTGCCACTCCTCGCCGGTGCACTATCTTATCGCCGAGGCGCTCGACGCGCGCGGCTCGACCCGGGCCGCGGCGCTCGTGCCGCGGCTGGTCGAGTCGGTGCCGACGGACTTCGATCGTGCGCTGATGCCGGGCAACGACGACTACGAGACGATCATCGGCCGCGTCATCCGCCGCAACGACCCCGGCGCGGCGGTCGTGGAGACGTGCCTCGCCACGCTCGGCGCGACGAACGCCGCGCCGGACCCGGTCATTTCCGCCGCGCTCGCGAAAACGCACGGCGCCTGGGGCGGCAAGCCGGGGCCGGAAATACGCGCGGCGCAAATCCTCTCGCTCGTGTGCCGCGACCGCGTGCTCGCGCCACGCTTGCGCGAGGTGTTCACGCGCTACCAGTCGCAAACCAACAGCATCCAGCGCGTCTTCGATCACGGCATCCCGGTGGTGCAGACGCTGCCGCTGAAAAACTGGGTCTGCTTCTTCGTCGCGCGCACGCTCGGCCATCTGGGCGACGCCGCCTCGGCGGATTTTCTGGTCGCCGCGCTGGAGCAGTCGCCGCCGGAGGCCGCCGATGGCGTGCCCGATCCGCTGGGGCCGGGCGTGCTGTTCCTGCATAACGACCTGACGCCGTGCTGGCGCGCGGAACTCGCGTGGGCGCTCGGCCGCATCGGCGACCGCCGCGCCGCCCCGGTGTTGCTCAAGGTTGTCGGCGACCTGCGCAACGCGCCCGACACGCGCCACGCCGCCGCGGTCGCGCTCGCGTGCCTCGGTGATGGCGCCAGCGATGAAGCCTGCCGCAAGCTGGCCGCCGGCTACCCCGACATCGCCACGCGCCGCGTGCTGCTGGGCGGCGCGAGCGACCGATGATCTGACGGATCCGCCGGATCAGGCCGGTCCGCCACGCCTGCTGGAAATCAGATTGCCTCTGCGCGGGCGAAGGGCTACAAGGTGCCCTGTGTGAAAACCAACCGGCAGGAGACCTGAAAATGCAAATGCAGACGACGCCCTCCACGCGACGCATATTCCTCAAAACCTCGGCGCTGGCCGTCGGCGGCCTGGCCGCGGGCTGCGCGACGCCAGCGGCCCGTCCGCTGACCGCCGCGGAGCGCACGCGCTCGATCGGCGCGAACGAGCGCATCCGCATCGGCCAGATCGGCTGCGGCAGCCGCGGCGTCGGCGCGCACATGGCGGGCATCCATCCGCACGCGCAGGCGCAGAACGTCGAGTACGTCGCGGTCTGCGACCCGTGGCGCGTGGCGCGCGAGACGGCCAACGCGAAGGTCAAGGAGTGGTTCGGCCACGACGCGCAGCAGTTCGTCTCCTACCGTGACCTGCTCGCCGCCAAGGACATCGATGCGGTGATGATCGCCTCGTGCGACTTCCAACACACGACACACCTTGAGGCTGCGGCCAAGGCGGGCAAGCATATCTACGTGGAGAAGCCGATGGCGACGGACTTCCCGCGACTCGTGCGCGCGGTGGACGCGGTCAAGGCCGCCGGCACCGTGGTGCAGGTGGGCACGCAGCTGCGCAGCCTGCCGAGTGTCAACGGTGCGCGCTCCCTCTATAAAACGGGCATCTTCGGCCAGCTCTCCCGCGTCGAGGAATGCCGCAACAACGACCAGCCCTACTGGTATCACTACCTCAAGGACGTGAAGGAAGCGGACGTGGATTGGAAGGAATTCCTGATGGACCGCCCGCTGCGGCCGTTCAGCTCCGACGCCTATTCGGGCTGGTACGGCTACTACGAATTTTCGCGCGGGCCGATCCCCGGCTTCGGCAGCCACTTCATCGACATGCTGCACTTTATCACCGGCGCCAAGTTCCCGGCGTCGTGCGTCTGCCTCGGCGGCACCTACACCTGGAAGGACGAGCACCAGTTCACCGCGCCCGACTGCATCCAGGCGACGTGGCTCTATCCCGAGGGCTTCCTCGTCAGCAGTTCGAACAACCTCGGCAACCAGCACGGCAGCGTGCGCCGCTTTTATGGCGACAAGGGCGTGCTCAAGCTCGACAACTGGAGTGCGCCGACCTTCAGTGCCGAGGGCGGTCCGCGGCGGGACGGTGCGATCCGCGGCATCAAGCCCGTCCCGGAAGTCGCGTGCCCCGACCACTTCCTGAACTGGCTCCAGTGCATGCGCAGCGGCGAAACGCCCAACGCGTCCATCGACGCCGGCTTCCAGCACGCCACCGCCGTCATCATGGCGATGATGTCCTACGAGAGCGGCCGGAAGACGCTGTATGACCAGGCGAAGCGGGAAATCCGGATGGCGTGAGGCGGAGGTCCGACGACTGGCAGCGGCCCTCGCGTTGAAACTAGAACGTTGACATTACGCCGCGCAAAAACCAGTTTTCGACCGGAGAGGATTATGCAAACGAACTTGAACCGGCGGAAATTTATCGGCGGCCTGGCGCTGGCGGCGGCCGGTGGCGTCGCCTCGGGCGTCGGTGGGGCCAAGCTGGTGGGCCGGCTGGGGCGCGCGCCGGAAGGGGCGTGGCGGGTGTTCACACCCGACGAGGCCCGGCTGGTGGAGGCGGTCGCGGAGCAGATCATCCCGGCGGATCGCGATCCCGGCGCGCGCGAGGCCGGCGTGATCTATTACATCGATCGCCAGCTCGCGGGGCCGCACAAGCGGTTTGCCGCGAAGTATCGCGCGGGGCTGGTCTGCCTGGTGCAAACCAGCCAGGCGGTTTTCGGCAAGCCCTTCGAGGCGCTGGACTGGGCCGACCAGACCCGGTTGCTGCAGACTCTGGAGGCGAACAAAGCACCGAAAAACATCTGGACGAAGCCGTCGGCGTCCGAGTTTTTCGGCCTGGTCCGCGACCACGTCATGCAAGGTTTCTACGGCAGTCCGCAGCATGGCGGGAACCGCCATTATGCGAGTTACAAGATGCTGGGCCTGGAATATCCGCGGGTCATCGGTCAGAACCGGTATCCGGCACAGACGGGCTGAACCGGGACCGGCGAAAGGTGGCAGGCGATGGCGAATCAACATGTGAACGCGGTGGTCGTGGGTGCGGGCGCGGGCGGCGGCGTGGTGGCCAAGGTGCTCTCCGAGGCGGGCCTGTCGGTGGTGTTGCTGGAGCGGGGTACCTGGCAGTCGTTCGACGACCACACCGATGACGAGCTCATTTCGCAACGCACGACGGTGCTGGGCAATGCCTACGGCCCCGACGATGCGCGGTATCGCCGGGTGTGCGAGAACCCCGACGGTTCGACGCGGATCGTGCTGCCCAGCGAGGGCGGCTACAACAATGTCGCCGCCTGCGTCGGCAGCGGCACGCTCAGCTACGGCGCGATGGCCTGGCGCTTCATGCCGCAGGATTTCAAGATGCGCTCGACCTACGGCTGCCCCGACGGCTCGACGCTCGACGACTGGCCGCTCACCTATGAGGACCTCGAACCGTGTTACGAGCGGGCCGAGTGGGAAATCGGCGTGGCGGGCGACGACAGCACCAATCCGTTTGCGGCCCCGCGGCGCAAACCGCGGCCGATGCCGGCCTTCCCCTATAACAAAGAGGCGCGCCTGCTCGTCCAGGCGGCCGAACAGCTCAAGTGGCATCCCTTCCCGGTCCCGATGCTGCGCAACTCCATCCCCTACGGCGGCCGCCCCCAGTGCATCCACATGCGCTCGTGCGTGGGCTTCGCCTGCCCGATCAATGCGAAGTGCGGGACGCAGAACACCGTCATCCCCGCGGCCCTGGCGACGGGCCACTGCGAACTGCGCACCAACGCGGTGGTGAGCGAGGTGGTGCTGGATGAGCGCGGCCATGCGCGGGGCGTGCGCTATTTCGACAGCCACGACCGGCTGCAGGAACAGACAGCGGATCTCGTGGTGGTGTCGGCCTCGGCGACCGAGACGGCCCGGCTGCTCTTGAACTCCAAGTCGAAGCTTTTCCCCAACGGCGCGGGCAACAACAACGACTGGGTCGGCCGCAATCTGCAGGGCCACGCCTACTGTGGCGCGGAGGGTCTCATGGCGGACGAGATCTACGAGGAGGCCGGGCCGGGGGCGTGCGTCGCATTCAGCGATTTCAACCATGGCAACAGCGGCCTGCGCGGCGGGGCGATGCTGTGTAACGAGTTCATCGCGCTGCCGTATCTCTACACGGGTATCCGCCCGCCGGGCGCGCCGCGCTGGGGGCTGGCGCACAAGGAGTTTCAGCGGCGCAACTACAAGCGGACCATCCGCGTGAAGGGACCGGTGCAGGAGATGCCGGTGTTTGAGTCCCGCGTGCGGGTGGATCCCGCGGTGAAAGATCACTGGGGTTTGCCGGTGGCCCGGCTCTCCGGCCGCCGCCATCCGCACGATGTTGAGATCGCGAAATTCATGGTCGAAAAGGCGGCGCAGTTGCTCCGCGCCACGGGCGCCGCCGACATCTGGACTTCCGTGCCGGGGACCGGCGGCCCCAGCGGCGGCCAGCACCAGGCCGGCACCTGTCGCATGGGCAACGACCCCAAGACCTCGGTCACCAACCGGCACGGGCAGGTGCATGGCATTGATAACCTGTTCGTCGCCGATGGCAGTTTGAATGTTACCAACGGCGGCTTCAACCCCGTGCTGACGATCATGGCCTTGGGTTACTGGGTAGGCGGTTACATCGCCAAAGAATGGAAGGGTGGAGCGCATTTCCATGCCTGAACAGACACAACCGACTTCGGGAAAAGACCGGCGCTCGCGGTATACGGGGCCGGCGGCTTTGGTGGCCGTGTTCATGCTCAGCACGGTTCTGGGCGGGATCGGCTACTTCGAACTCACGCCTTCCGAAAAAACCTGCATCTCCTGCCATGAGATCATAGTGGCCTACGAGCAATCGACCAACTCCGTCCACCGCGACGTATCCTGCAAGGAGTGCCACGGCCATTCGGCGGACTCGATGCATGCGGTGCGCGAAAACGCCAAAAGGATCTTCTACCATCTCACCGAAACGCGCCACGACAACATCCGCCTGAGCGAGGAGCAGGTGGTCAGGATCACGCAGGCCTGCCGCGACTGCCACGAGCGGGAGTTCGCGCACTGGCAACAGAGCGGGCACGGGACCAACTATGCCGGCATCTTCCTGGACGCCAAGCACAACCGGACCGAGCAGCCGGCCGACCAGTGCCTGCTCTGCCACGGCATGTTCTTCGAGGGCAAGATGGCGGACCTGCTGACGCCGCTCGACACGAAGGGTCCCTGGTCTTTCAAGAAGCCGGAGACGGCGACGCGTCCGGTGATCCCCTGCCTGGCGTGCCATCAGCTGCACGCGCACGGCCAGCCGTTCCGGCGCGCGGCGGTTGTGCAGGCCCGCGCCTCCGCGGGCACCAACCAGCCGGCCTTCCGGCGCGATACCCTCGCGTTCTATGTGCGGCAGGAAGGTGCGCATTTCGCCATCGACGACCTTGCCGTGCCCAAGATCGTCGACCGGGGCCGCGCCGTAAAGGTCGCGACCGATCCGCGGCAACGCCTCTGCACCCAGTGCCACGCCCCCAACGCTTACGGGGAGGCGGGCACCGGTGACGACCGCACTCCGACCGGCGTCCATGAGGGCCTCAGCTGCGCCGCCTGCCACGCGCCGCATTCCAACGACGCGCGGGCCGCCTGCGCGCTCTGTCACCCTGCGCGCTCGTCCTGCGGTCTGGATGTGAGAACGATGGACACGACGTTCCGCGCACGCGCGAGCAAGCACAACATCCACACCATGCGCTGCCTTGACTGCCATCCGACGGGCGTACCCAAACGGGCATCGCAGGCCTCTCACTAAGATCGGATCACACCACCATGTCAACACGACGACAATTCATCGGCACACTCATGACGGCCACCGCGGGCGCAGCCCTGACGCGAAGCTTCGCCGCCGCGGCGCCGCGCTGGCAGATCGGCTGCTACACGCGGCCCTGGGACCAGCACGACTGGCGCATAGCGTTCGACGCGATCGCCGGCGCGGGCTTCAAGTACGTTGGCCTGATGACCACCAAGAGCAAGAATCATCTGATCCTCAGCACCGAGACCACGCCGGAGGAGGCTGCCAAGGTCGGCGCCGAGGCGCAGCAGCGCGGGTTGCAGATCATTTCCATGTGGGGTGGTCAGTTCAGCGATGTCGCCGGGCTCAAGCGCCTGATCGAAAACTCCGCCGCGTGCAGCTGTCCGAACCTGCTGCTCGGCGGCACCGACGAAAAACGTGCCGCCGCCTACTACAAGGCCATCGCCGATTGCTGCGGCTACGCAGCGGAGAAAAAGGTCGGCCTGAGCGTCAAGCCGCACGGCGGGAGCAACGCCAATGGTGCACAGTGCCGCAAGCTGATCGAGCAGGTGGCCCATAAGAATTTTCGGCTGTGGTACGACCCGGGCAACATCTTCTACTACTCCGAGGGCAAGCTCGACCCCGTGGACGATGCCGCCGCGGTGGATGGCCTGGTCGTCGGACTGAGCGTGAAAGATTTCAAGCCGCCCAAGGAAGTCCTGCTGACACCCGGCACGGGACAGGTGAACTTCGCCAAGGTCATGGCGCGGCTCAAGCAGGGCGGCTTCACCGGCGGCCCCCTGGTGGTCGAATGCCTCGACCGCGGCGACCTGCCCGCCCTCGCCGCTGCGGCGAAGCAAGCGCGCCTGTTCGTCGAGGGTCTGGTCCGCGCCCCGACCTGAGGTGTCGCAGCGCCTGCATCGCGGGCTGTCCTTTGCGCGGCCGTGGTTGGGGGTTGAAATGCCCCCCATCTTTACACTCGCGCCCGGTTCCAGTATATTCCCCAACGTAAACAACGGAGCTGATTAGGTTTGTCTCCGCGGGCGTGTACCCACGCCCTAGGGGGAGAGGCTTCTAAGCACATTTTATGAAAACGAATGAACCGGCTGTCTTGTCTTTTGCGGCGCGCTTGCGCGTCGCGTGCGCCTGCTTTGGGCGTGCGCTGGGTAATGCCGAATTTGCAGGAAAGGCCGCAACGCTCCTGAAGGGGGCGGAAGAAACCCGGCCCGACCAGGCCATCGCGCCGCCGCCGGAGCGTGTACACGCCTCGGGGCTGTTCGTGCTGGCCATGCTCCAGCGCGAAGGCCGGCTCGTTGATTTCCTGCAGGAGGACATGGCGGCGTTCGCGGACGCGGACATCGGCGCGGCGGCACGCGTGGTGCAGGCGGGCTGCCGCAAGGTGCTTGCGCAATGCCTCACGCTGGAACCGGTGCTGCAGGACGCGGAGGGCGCTGTCGTCACGGTGCCCGCCGGTTTCGATGCGAATCGCATCCGGCTCACCGGCCATATCGCCGGCCAGCCGCCGTTTCGCGGCACCCTGAAACATCACGGCTGGGCGACGACAGCGGTGCGCTTCCCCTCGTCCTCGGACGCGCTGGATCCGCGCGTGCTCGCACCGGCCGAAGTTGAACTCACGTAGGAAATCATTATGGCCCGTTATTCCATCGGCATTGACCTTGGCACCACGCACTGCGCGGTGTCGTATTTCAACCTGGAACAAGCCGCAGGCCGCGGAACGCAGCAGACCATGCTCGCGATCCCGCAGGTGACGGCGGTCGGGACGGTGGAGGAGAGGGACCTGCTGCCTTCCTTCCTGTACCTGCCGAACGACCAGGAATTTCCCGCCGGCAGCCTGGGCCTGCCGTGGGACAAGAAACGCCGCGCTGCCGTCGTCGGCGAGTTCGCGCGTTCGCACGGCAGCAAGGTGCCGATGCGGCTCGTGTCGGCGGCGAAGAGCTGGCTGTGTCATACCGGCGTGGACCGCTCGGGCGCGATCCTGCCGTGGCAGGCGCCTGACGATGTCGCCCGCGTTTCGCCGCTTGAGGCGTCCGCGCGCTTCCTCAGCCACCTGCGTGAGGCGTGGGACCACCAGTTTGGCGACGATGTGCTCGCGGAACAGGAGGTTGTGCTCACCGTGCCCGCGTCGTTCGATGCCGCCGCGCGCGAACTCACGCTCAACGCGGCGCAGCAGGCCGGCCTGCCGAACGTCACGCTGCTCGAAGAGCCGCAGGCCGCGCTCTACGCGTGGACCGAGGCGCTGGGCGAGGGCTTCCGCAAGCACGTCAAGCCCGGCGAAGTCATCCTCGTCGTCGATGTCGGCGGCGGCACCAGCGACTTCTCGCTGATCGCCGTCACGTCCAAGGGCGGCGAGGTCGAACTGACCCGCGTCGCCGTCGGCGACCATATCCTGCTCGGCGGCGACAACATGGACCTCGCGCTGGCGCACACCGTCAACCAGCGGCTGGCCGCTGATGGAAAAAAGCTCGATGCCTGGCAGTTCAACGCGCTGACCTTCGCCTGCCGCCAGGCCAAGGAACAGCTGTTTGCCGACGCGAAGCTCAAGAAGGCGCCGCTCGTCATTCCGGGCCGCGGGTCCTCTCTTGTTGGCGGCACCCTCAAGGCCGAACTGGCGCGCGACGAACTGACGGACATCCTGACCGACGGTTTCTTTCCGGAGACGCCCGTCACCGAAAGCCCGCAGACCGCGCGCCGCTCCGGCCTCGCCCAGATGGCGCTGCCCTACGCGCAGGACGCCGGCGTCACGCGCCATCTCGCCGCCTTCCTCACGCGGCAGGCCCGCGCGCTCGCCACCGCCCACGACGCGCCGGTGAAGGTCGCCGGCCAGGCCTTCGTGCATCCGACCGCCGTGCTCTTCAACGGCGGCGTGTTCAAAGCCACCGCGCTCAAAGACCGTGTCATGGACGTCATTAACGGCTGGCTGAAGGCCGATGACGGCCAGCCCGCCAAGGAGCTGCAAGGAGCGGAGTATGACCTCGCCGTCGCCCGCGGCGCCGCCTATTACGGCTGGGTCCGCCAGGGCCACGGCCTGCGCATCCGCGGCGGCACCGCCCGCGCCTACTACGTCGGCGTCGAGACCGCAATGCCCGCCGTGCCCGGCATGGAACCGCCCGTCAAGGCCCTCTGCGTCGCGCCCTTCGGCATGGAAGAAGGCACGCAGGCCGACATCCCGCCGCAGGAATTCGGCCTGGTCGTCGGCGAGCCCACGCGCTTCCGGTTCTTCGCCAGCTCCGTCCGCCGCGACGACCGCGTCGGCGCGATGCTCGATGACGTCTCCGGCAACGACGAACTCGAAGAAGTCGCGCCCATCGAAACCTCGCTGCCCGCGAAAAAGGGCAGCGAAGGTGCGCTCGTGCCCGTGAATCTCCAGGCCGTCGTCACCGAAATCGGCACCTTGGAGCTGCGCTGTCTCGAGAAAGGCGGCAAGGGCCATTGGAAGCTGGAACTGAACGTTCGCATGAAAGAGTGAGGTGCGAATCCAACGGCGGGAAGCTCGCTACGCTTCACTCGTATTGTTGGCCTGTTACTCAGTATTTCGAACCGGCTGCGGTTCAGATCTGACGCGCTTGCGATATTTCCATGGCCGCAACCTACATCATCGGTATAGATCTCGGCACCACGAACTGCGCGCTGGCGTTCGCCCGGCTGGACGCGGGTGCGGACGCGACGGTTGTTGAGTTTCCCATCCCGCAGTTGCAGCGGCCCGGCGAGGTCGCTGCGCTGCCGCTGCTGCCGTCCTGCCTCTATGTGCCCGGTGAGCACGAATTGCCGCCCGGCGCAGCGGCCTTGCCCTGGGACGCTGAGCCCGGCCTGATCGCGGGCGAATTTGCACGGTGGCAGGGTGCGCGCGTTCCGGGGCGGCTCGTGGCCTCGGCGAAAAGCTGGCTCTGCCACGCGGGGGTGGACCGCGCCGCGCCGATCCTGCCGTGGGGCGCTCCGGCGGAAGTGAAGAAGATTTCGCCGGTGGCAGCCTCGTCGCGGCTGCTCGCGCATCTGGCCGCGGCGTGGAACCACGCGCAGCCCGGCGCGCCGCTGGCCGAGCAGGAGGTCGTCATCACCGTGCCCGCGTCATTCGACGAGGTGGCGCGCGCGCTGACGGTGACGGCCGCGCAGCAGGCCGGCTTCGGCAAACTGACGCTGGTCGAAGAACCGCAGGCCGCCTTCTACGACTTCACGGCGCGGCATCAGGGCCATCTGGCGGAGGCGCTCCAGGATGCGCGGCTCGTGCTCGTCGTGGATGTCGGCGGCGGCACATCGGATTTCACCCTGATCCAGGTCGGCCTGTCCGGCGACGGCCCCGCGCTCAGCCGCATCGCGGTGGGCGAGCACCTGATGCTCGGCGGCGACAATATGGACGCCGCACTCGCCCGCCTCGCCGAGGAGCGGCTGTTGACCGCCGGCCGCAAGCTGGGCGCGACGCAGTGGACGCAGCTTGTGCAGGCCGCGCGCGCCGCGAAGGAAAAAATGCTGGGCGCCGACGCACCCGACCGGCACGGCATCAGTATTGTCGCGGCAGGCAGCCGGCTGATCGGCGGCGCGCTGTCCTGCGACCTCAAGCGCGAGGAAACGGAACGCCTGATCCTCGATGGTTTTTTCCCGTCCTGCGCTCCGGACGCAGCACCCCACGCCCGTCCGGCGGGACGCGTGGCCCTGCAGGAGCTCGGTCTGCCTTACGCGCAGGATCCCGCCGTCACCCATCACCTCGCGGCGTTTCTGCGCCAGCACGCGGCGGCCGGAAAGAGCGCGCTCGGTACCGCCCATCATCCATCATCCCTCAACCATCTTTCTTTTGAGCTGCCGCGGCCCGACGCGATTTTGTTGAACGGTGGTGTCTTCAATGCGCCGAAAATTTCCCGGCGCTTGGTCGATGTCGTCTCCGCGTGGTGGCCGGGCGAGCCCACCATCCGCCTGCTGCAGCACGGCTCGCTCGAACGCGCGGTTGCACGCGGCGCCGCCTGGTACGGGCTGGTCCGGCGCGGCTACGGTCGCCGCATCCGCGGCGGCGCGGCGCGCGCCTTTTACATCGGGCTGGCGGCGGAGACCGCAGACGCCCCGCCGCGCGCCGTGTGCCTGCTGCCGCGCGGCCACGAGGAGGGCCAGCCCGTGGACCTGGACAGCCGTCCCTTCATGCTCGCACTCGGGCGGCCCGTGCAGTTTCCGCTCTTTGCGACGACGGCGGACCGCACGGACCGGCCGGGCGATGTGGTGGAGACCGGCGCTGATATGCGTGCGCTGCCACCGATCCATACGCTGTTGAAAAGCGCCGGCGCCGGTCCGGCGAGCGTGCCCGTGCACCTGCGCGCGACGCTGACCGAGCTGGGGACGCTGGAATTGTGGTGCGTGTCGAACGCCTCCGCGGAGCGCTGGCGGCTGGAGTTTGAGTTGCGCGCCGCCGCGGCGCGCCCGTCCGTGACCGTGACGGAAGCCCTGCCCGCGCGCTTCGCCGAGGCGCGGGCCTTCGTCGAGCGCGTCGTTGGCCAACCGCCGGCCGCCGCCGGAACGAGCGACACGAAACAGTTTTTCCGCACGCTCGAGGGCTTCCTCGGACCGCGCGAAAACTGGCGGCTGCCGCTGTTGCGTGAGCTGTGGGCCACGCTGCATGCCGGCGCGAGAAAGAGGCGCGGCTCCGCCCAGCGCGAGCGTGCCTTCTTCCAGCTGACCGGCTACTGCCTGCGCCCCGGCTTCGGCTATCCCCTCGACGAGTGGCGGTGCGCACAGACCTTCGCGTGCTTCGCCGAAGGCCTCGTCGCGCACGGCGAGCACGCGCTGTGGAACGATTACTGGGTCATGTGGCGGCGGATCGCCGGCGGGCTGACGGAAACGCAGCAGCAGGAGGTGTGGAGCTACCTCAAGCCGCATCTCGCGCAGCTCATCCCGCCGCCGTCGCGGAAGTCGCCGCCGCGACCGAAGGGCGTGCGGCCGCTGGGCCTGGATGAAATGGTGCGGGCCGCCGCCTCGCTGGAGCATCTCGAAACGTCGGAAAAAATCGTGCTGGGCAACTGGATTGCGGAACGGCTGAAAGATCCCAACACCGCCGCGGGGCCGTGGGCGTGGGCGCTGGGCCGGCTGGGCACCCGCGCACCGCTCTATGGCAGCGGTCACAAGACGGTCTCCGCCGCACAGGCGGCCGAGTGGCTGGCGCTGCTGCTGACGCTGGACTGGCGCTCCTTGAGCGGGGCCGCCTTCGCCGCGGCCCAGCTCGCGCGGCTCACCGGCGACCGGACGCGCGACCTCGACGAAGCGCTGCGGGTGCAGACGGCGGGCGCGTTGCAAGCTGCGGGCGTGCCCGGGCACTGGCTGCGCCTGGTGACCGAAATTGCCGCGCTCGACGATGCCGAGGAGGCGCGTGCGTTGGGCGACACACTTCCGCTCGGGTTGAAATTACGGTAGGCTTTCGCGCGAAAAAAGGACGGGTCAGGAGGATGTTCGGGATGAGCCAACAAGAAATCAGTGCGCCGGCAGACCCCGCCGTGCGCTCGCCGTCGCCGGAGGCCATTGCTGCTCGCGCCTACGAAATCTTTCTGGCACGCGGCGGCCAGCATGGCCGCAACCTCGCGGACTGGCTGGAAGCCGAGCGCGAACTGATGAACGGCCTGGAACAGCGGCGGGATGCCAGAAACCTGCCGCTCGGCCTGCGCCTGCTCGGATAGCGCGGACGCGGTGGAAGCCGGCACTCTGCGGGCAGAAGGGTCGGGGCGATAGGATTTGAACCTACGACAACTGGCTCCCAAAACCAGTGCTCTACCAGGCTGAGCTACGCCCCGGACGGCAGAGGTGTAGCACAAGAGGGGCGTGGGTTACAATCCTGCGCACCGCGACCGTTGCGCGCCGCCGGTGGCGCGGCTATAATGGGCCATGTCTAAACCATCACGCCAACGGCCGATGCAGGCGCATTTGCTCGGGCTGGGCCTGGACAACAGCGACGGCCATCTCCGGGTCACGCAGGGCGAAAATTTCTCCGTGTTCAGCGGCTCGGCCGAGACCCACGAGCGCATGCAGCGCAAGTGTATCAAGCTCAACGAAAAGCTTGCGCACAAGGGCAAGCGCCTCGAAGAGGCCTCGCGCGAGGAAGTCCGCGACCTGCTCGCCGAGCTGGACTGACCGCCGGCCTACCGGATTTCGCTGATGTCCTTGCCCGGGACCTTGTCCTTTTTGGGCGGCTCAAATTTCAGGCTGATGGGAATGATGATTTCCGCCGTGGACACATGGCGCGCGTTGCCTTGGCGCGCCGTGAGGCTGACGCGCGCGGCGCGTGGCGCGCCGTTGGTCGCTGTGCCTTTGCCGGTCCAGCTGTCCTTCCAGACCTTGCCGTCGAACAGCAGCACGTCGAAACTTTCCAGCCTGGGGAAAACCGCGTTCGTCGCCGGCGGCTGGAGCGCGGCGGGACCGGCCAGCGGCTGGCTGGTGCAGGTGAGGGTGAAGTTGGTCGTGTCGGACTCGGTGAGGCGGTAGACGACCCGCGCGACCTCGGCCCAGCGCAGGTCGCTTTCGCCGGGCAGCGGCGCGACGCGCGCAAAGGCCAGCTCGAGCGCCGCGTTCGAGGCCGCCGCGCCACGGCCGAGTTCAAAGGCCGTGGCATCCTGCTTGGGAAAGAGGAAGGTGCGCTCCAGGTCGCGCGCCAGCAGCCCGAGCGCTTGCTCCGTCAGGGCGCGGCACGCGACCCGGTCGGCCTGGCTGCGCCGCGTCCGGTTGGTGATGGCCAGCGTGGTCAGGATCAGCGCGGTGACCACCGCGGCGAGCGCGAGGGCCACGAGCAGTTCGACCAGCGTGAAGCCGGCGCGGCGGGTGGACGACTGCGCGGGGCGCTTCACTTGAGATGAATCACGAAGAAGAAGAGCACGATGGCCGCGATGAGCGCCAGGATGCCGATCACGCCGATGATCGCCCACCAGATGGCCATGTTGTTTTTCTGGCGCGTGCCGAACGGCGAGATGCTCTCGAACGACGCCGGCTTGCCGGTCGGGCCGGTCGCGATCTCGATGCGGGTGGTGTTCACCAGCCCGTCCTCGCCCGGTTCATCCGCCGGCTCGTCGGAGTCAAAAATCAACTCCACGGCACCCACCTGGAGCAGGTCCTTGGGGCGCAGGCGCAGGTCCACGTTCACATCGCGACCGTTCAGCCGCGTGCCGTTGGTCGAGCCCAGGTCGCGCACGAAAAACTTGTTGCCGTCCTTGCGGATCATGCAGTGGCGGCCCGACACCGAGTTGGTGTCGATCATGAGGTTGGCCTCTTTGCGGCGGCCGATGATCGTCTCGTCGCGCGTCAGCGCAAACACCTTGCCCTTGACTTCCTCGGACATGCCAATCAATTGCGCCATGATGATTCTCCTGCCGTTTGCCGGTGGAAATAGTTGCACGATTCCATCGGCCTGTCAACGGCGTCGGCGGTCCGCGGGTTGCGCCGCTTGCGTCCGCCATTTATTCCATTACAATGCGCGCCCGATGAAACTGGCTGCCGCTTCCGTTTATGGATGTGCCGCGCTGCTCGTGGCGCTGGTCGCCGGCTGCGGCGAATCACCCGTCGCGCGGCCGGTTCCGCCCGCCGTACCCTTGGCGGCTTGCGACGGCGCGCGCGCGCTGGCCGGCATCCGCGCCTTCCTCGCCATCAGCCCGCGCGAGGCCGGTACGTCCAATGCCCGGCGCGCGGCCGACTACCTTGTCGGCGCCCTGCGCGGGAACGGCGTAGCCGCCGAGCGCCAGGACTTCGCCGACGTCGTGCCCGGCGGCACCGCCACCTTCCACAACGTCATCGGCCGGCTGCCCGGCCGCGGGCAGGGCCTGGTCATCCTCTGCGCGCACTTTGATACGAAGGCCGGCATCCCCGGCTTCGTCGGCGCCAACGATTCCGGTAGCGGCGTCGGCGTCCTGCTCGAACTGGCGCGCCTCCTGGCGCCGGCGTGGGGCGGTGCGCCGGAGCTCTGGTTTGCCTTCCTCGATGGCGAGGAATGCCGCGAGGCCTATGGTCCGCACGATGGCCTCCACGGCAGCCGCCGGCTCGCGCAGCAGCTGGTGGCCACCGGGCGCGCCAAGGATGTCCGCGCCGTCATCCTGCTCGATATGATCGGCGACCGCGACCTGACCGTGACGCTGCCGCCGAACGGCGACGCCCGCCTGACCGCGCTCGTGCTCGACTGCGCGCAGCAGGAGAACGCGCGCTCCAAATTCGCCCTCGCGCCCGGCGGTATCCTCGACGACCACCAGCCGTTCCTCGACGCCGGCATGCCCGCGGTGGACCTGATCGATTTCATCTACGGCAGCGCGCCCGGCCTCAACGACTACTGGCACACCGCGGCCGACACCCCCGACAAGCTGAGTGCCGACAGCCTGCAGACCATCGGCCGCGTCGTGCTGCGCATGCTCACGGCGCTCTGAGTGCGGTGTCGTCGTCCACGCCTTTGAAATAGTGAACCGCCACATCGCCAAGGTCGCGTAGTTCCGGTAGCTGTGCTCCTGTCTGGGCTTGCTCCGCTCCGGCTTCGTTGGCTTTTGTGAAGTCTGTCCTTGGGTGGGTGCGAGGGAATGGAAACCCCGCCCACGAAGAAGTGTGCGTGGTTTGCACAGGCGCATTTTCCGGCTGGCGGGGTCGGGTGCGTTTTCCTTTGGTTGAGGTGCTGACGCCGGTGAGTGGGCTGGAAAAAAGCGCGCGTTCGGGCTTGCAAATTGCGGTGCGCTCGGCAATATGGCCCGCGTTCGTCAAAACTAAAAACCTACTAGCTGGAGGAAAGAGACTATGGGTCGTGCAGTAACGTTGTTTACGGGGCAGTGGGCCGATCTGTCCATCAAGGACCTCGCGCCGCTGGCCAAGAAGATGGGTTACGACGGTCTGGAACTCGCGTGCTGGGGCGATCACTTCGACGTGGACCAGGCCGCGGGCAGCGCGAAATATTGCAAGGACCTGTGGGACCTGCTCGACAGCCACGGCCTGACGTGTTTCGCGATCTCCAACCACCTCGTCGGCCAGGCGATCTGCGACCTGATCGACGAACGCCACAAGGCGATCCTCTCGCCGGCGATGTGGGGCAATGGCGAGCCCGAGGGCGTCCGCCAGCGCGCGGCCAAAAACATGGCGCTCGCGGCCAAGGCGGCGCGGAATTTCTTCAACGCCAAGCCCGGCCGCAAGGGCAAGGATGACTTCCCGGCGGTGGTCAACGGCTTCACCGGCTCGAGCATCTGGCACGCGAACTACGCGTTCCCGCCGACCAGCCAGGCCTTCCTCGAAAAGGGCTACGCGGACTTCGCCAAGCGGTTCGGCCCGATCCTCGAGGCCTTCGACAAGGCGAACGTCAACTTCGCGCTCGAAGTGCACCCGACCGAGATCGCGTTCGACATCGCCAGCGCGCAGTGCGCGGTCGAGGCCGTCAAGGGCCACAAGCGCTTCGGCTTCAACTACGACCCGTCGCACCTCGGCTACCAGGGCGTGGACTACGTGAAGTTCATCCGCACGTTCGGCGACCGCATTTTCCACTCGCACGTCAAGGACGCGTGGTGGGGACACGGCAACGGCGACATCGGCGTGTTCGGCGGCCACGTGGACTTCGGCGATGCGCGCCGCTACTGGGACTTCCGCAGCGTCGGCCGCGGCGACATCAACTTCGAGGACATCATCGTCGCGCTCAACGACGTCGGCTATCGCGGCCCGCTCTCGGTGGAGTGGGAAGACGGCCGGATGGACCGTGTCCACGGCGGGACGGAAGCCGCCGCCTTCGTCAAGAAGCTGGACTTCGCGCCGAGCAAGGTCGCCTTCGACTCCGCGTTCGACAAGAAGAACCAATAACCAATCATCGGACCGATCGGGCGGATCCGCCCGATCGGTCCCCTTTCAACAGGAGCAAAAAAACATGAATCGCAAATTACGCATGGGCATGGTGGGCGGCGGTCCGGGCGCGTTCATCGGCGAAGTGCACCGCAAGGCGGCGCGCATGGATGGCGGCATTGAGGTCGTCGCCGGGGCGTTCCACATCGACCCGAAGCTCTCGCACGAGATGGGCAAGCAGCTCTGCATCGACCCGTCGCGCGCCTATGACAACTACCAGCAGATGATCGAGCAGGAGCTCAAGCGCGAGGACAAGATCGACTTCGTCTCCGTCTGCACGCCGAACAATTGGCACTTCCCGATCGCCCGCGATTTCCTCAAGGCCGGCTTCAACGTCATGTGCGAAAAGCCCATGACGATGAGCCTCAAGGAAGCCAAGGAGATGCAGAAGATCATCGAGAAGTCCGGCAAAACCTTCGGCCTGATGCACAACTACCCGGGCTACCCGATGGTCAAGCTCGCGCGCGACATGGTGCGGCAGGGCGACCTCGGCAAGCTCTACAAGATCGTCGTGCAGTATCCGCAGGGCTGGCTCGTCCGCGCGATCGAGAAGACCGGACAGCAGCAGGCCTCGTGGCGCACCGACCCGAAGCAGAGCGGCGCCGCCGGCTGCATGGGCGACATCGGCACGCACGCCGAGAACATGGCCCACTACATCACCGGCCTCGACATCGAGGAGATCTGCGCCGACCTGACGACCTTCATCGAAGGCCGCCGCCTGGACGATGACGGCAACTGCCTCGTCCGCTGGAGCAAGGGCGTCAAGGGCATCCTGCACGCCAGCCAGGTGTCCATCGGCGAGGAAAACGGCCTCGCGATCTGGGTCTACGGCGAGAACAAGGCCATCGAGTGGCACCAGGAGCACCCGAACTACCTGTACGTCAAGGTCATCGACGGCCCCGTGCAGGTCTGGCGCCGCGGCAACGGCTACGTCGCGGCGAAGAGCCCGGCGGCGGGGCGCGCCACGCGCATCCCGTCCGGACACCCCGAGGCCTTCCTCGAGGCGTTCGCCAACAACTACTGCAACTTCGCCGACACCCTGCGCGCGAAGATCGACGGCCGCAAGCCGACGGAACTCGAGCTCGACTTCCCCGGCGTCAAGGAAGGCGTGACCGGCATGGCGTTCATCGAGTCGGTGGTCAAGTCCTCCAAGCTCGGCGCCAAGTGGGTCAAGTTCCCGAAGCTGTGAGCCACTGAGCATGGAACGGCGCAGTCCTTTCCGGGGCTGCGCCGTTTCTTTTTCGCCTCGCACCGGGAAATTTTTTCATCCGTTTTGCGTTCTCTTCACAACAACCAACCCTAGGAATCAAGATGCACAAGCAGATTCGCACCGTATTGGCCACTGTCGCGCTCGCCGCGGCGAGCTGTGTGGCCGCTGACAACCCCTTCATCGGCAACTTCGCACTGACCATCCCCGGCGGCGGCGCCGGCTGGCTCGGCATCAGCACGAAGGACGGCCAGCTCCAAGGCAGCCTCCTCTGGGGCGGCGGCAGCCCGGTGGACTGCAAGAGCGTCAAAGTCGAAGGCGATACGCTCCTCGTCACGCGCGAGTTCAACAACAAGCGCAAGGCGGCCGGCAAGGAGGTCTCGGAAAAAGAGATCGAAACCATCCGCGCCAAGCTGTCGGGCGACGCCATCAACCTGACGACCGAGCGCCAGAAGGCGGGTTCCGACAAGGTCACCGGCAAGGCTGAGTTCAGCGGCAAGCGCATCCCCGCGCCGGGCCCCGCGCCGGACCTGGCCAAGGTGAAGTTCGGCGAGCCGATCCAGCTCTTCAACGGCAAGGACCTGACCGGCTGGCGGCTGATCAACGAGCACGCCACCAGCGGCTGGCTGGTCGAGAACGGCGTGCTGGTCAACCGCGTCGAGAAGAAGCCCGGTGTCCACTACGGCAACATCCGCACCGATCGCGAGTTCGAAGACTTCAACATCACGCTCGAGGCGCGCCCGACCGCCGGCAGCAACAGCGGCGTCTACCTGCGCGGCATCTACGAGATCCAGGTGCTTGAGAGCTTCGGCAAGCCGGTGGACTGCCACAACATGGGCGCCCTGTATGGCCGCATCACCCCGTGCTGCGCCGCCGAGAAACCTTGCGGCGAGTGGCAGACCATGGACATCACGCTCGTGGACCGGCACGTCACCGTGATCCTCAACGGCAAGAAGATCATCGACAACCAGCCGATCGTCGGCTGCACCGGCGGCGCGTTGACCTCCGACGAATTCAAGCCCGGCCCGATCTATCTGCAGGGCGATCATACCTGCATCGAGTTCCGCAATATCGTCCTGCGGCCCGTGGTCAAATAAGCACGGCGCCCAGCATGAAGCCCTGCCGCGAGTGCAAGCATCTTGTCTCCGGGCAGGCCAGGGCGTGCCCCCAGTGCGGCGCGCCCTGCCCGGCGCAGGCCGCGTGGGACGGCTGGGGTTGGGAGTACAAATCCGCCCTGACGGTCCTGGGCCTGCCGCTGATCCACGTCTCGTTATGAAGAAAACACAATCCGCCCAGAACATGCCGCGGCGCTCGTTTTTCCGCACCGCGCTGGCCGGCGCGGCGGGCCTGGCGGCCGCCCCGCAGCTGGCCCGCAGCGCCGACACACCGACCGCGACCAGCGCGGACCGGTTCCTCGAGGCGGCGCATGAGCTGCCGTTGCGCAGCGATGCCGATGTGATCGTCTGCGGCGCGGGCCCGGCGGGTTGTGCGGCCGCGCTCGCCGCGGCGCGCGCCGGCGCCCGCACGCGCCTGTTCGAGGTCCACGGCTGTCTCGGCGGCGTCTGGACGGCGGGATTGCTCACCTGGATTTTCGATTTCGACAAGCCCGGCCTCGCCCGCGAGCTGACCCGCGCACTGGATGCACGCGATGCGCGCCGGCACAAAAATCCCAGCCAGTTTGCCTATGAGCCGGAGCCGATGAAACTGCTCCTTGAGGAGCTCTGCGGGGCGGCCGGTGTCCAGGTCCAGCTGCATACGCGGGTGGCCGCGGCCCGGTGCGACGGCCGGCGGCTGACCACGGTCCTCACCGAGTCCAAGTCCGGGCGCGAGGCCTGGCGCGCGCCGGTGTTCATCGACGCGACCGGCGACGGCGACCTTGGCGCGCAGGCCGGCTGCGGCTGGGATATTGGTCAGGGCCAGGACTGTACCTGCCAGCCCTTGACGATGAATGCGCTGGCGGTGGTGCGCGATGCGGCGGCGCTGGGCGAATATATTTCGTTCTTCAAGGACACCACCCGGCATCTGCCGGCGGTGGAAGCATTCAAAGGCGAGCTGCGCCGCGTCGGTCTCGAAACTTCCTACGGACACCCCACGCTGTTCCATGTGCGCGACAACCTGCTGCTGATGATGATCAATCACGAATATGGCGTGAAGCCGTTCGATGCCGCGCAGATGACCGCGGCCACCCTGCGGGCGCGGGCGGAGGTGTTCCGCATCGCGCGCGGCCTGAGCGGGCTTGGCGGCCCGTGGGCGGGCCTGCAGGTCGCGGCCACGGCCGAGCAGATCGGCGTGCGCGACGGCCGGCGCATCCATGGCCGCTACACCGTGACGCGCGAGGACCTCGTCACCGGCGCGCGGCAGCCCGACGCCGTCGCCCGCGTCACGTTCGGCGCGGATATCCATGCCGCCAGCAAGGAAATCAACAAGGCGGAAACCATCTCGCACGGCGGCTTCAAGACCAGGCCCTACGACATCCCGCTGCGCGCGCTCATCGCCAAGGACGTCGACGGCCTGCTGCTGGCCGGCCGCTGCATCAGCGGCGATTTTATCGCGCACGCCAGCTACCGCGTCACCGGAAACTCCGTCGCGATGGGCGAAGCCGCCGGCAAGGTCGCCGCCCTGGCCGCCAAGACCCATCGCCTGCCGCACGAGATCGACTGGGCGGAAGTTGCCGGCAAACCGCAGAGCTGAGCAGCAGGAAGAAGAGAGGGCCGAGGGACGGGTGACGAGGGGCAACAATGCACCGCTCCTGTAGCGGCGGTCTGTGACCGCCGACAAACCGCTGCGGCAGCTGCCATAGTAGTCCTCTCGCTTCGCGAGAGGCTTTCGTAAGTTGGCTTACCGCCCTGCTTGGAAATTGTGCTGAGGAAACAAAACGATGAAACAACATCTGAACCGGCGCACCTGGTTGAAGCTGTCCGGTCTGGCTACGGGTGCGTGGTCAACTGGGGCCTTGGCGGCCTCCGAGGCGCCGCGAGCGACGGAAGGCAGCGTTGCGTTCCAGCGCAGCATCCCGGTGAAGCATACGGTGGACGTCTTCGTCGCCGGCGGCGGGCCGGCCGGCGTCGCCGCCGCGGTCGCCGCGCGCAGCTACGGTGCGGAGGTCTTTCTGGCCGAGGCCCACACCTGCCTCGGTGGCATGGGCACCGCCGGGCGCGTCCCCGTCTTCATGCCGTTCACCGACGGCATCCATTTCCTCGCCGGTGGCATTGGCGAGCGGATCTTCGCGCGGCTCAAGGCCGAGTCGCCGCACAAGCGCTACGGCGGCACGGATATCGAGGCGCTCAAGCGCGTCTACGACGCCCTGCTGACCGAGTCAGGCGTGCAGTTCAGCTTCTACACACAGCTGATTGCCGTCGAGGCCGCGGGCGGCCGTGTGGCGCATGTGATCTGCGCCGCGCCGGGCGGCCTGTTCGCCGTGCGCGCCAAGGTGTTCATCGATGCCACCGGCAATGGCGACCTCGCCACCTGGGCGGGCGCGTCGTTCGAGAAGGGCGACGCACAGGGCCACCTGATGCCCGGCACCCTGTGCAGCGTGTGGAGCGAGATCGACTGGGACCTGTGGTACGCCAACCGGCCCAAGGGTCCGCAGCCCGACGGCTCCATGCTGGAGAAGGCCTTTGCCGACGGCGTCTTCACCGTCCAGGACGAGCACCTGACCGGCATGTACCGCTCCGGGGAGCATCTCGGCAGCGGCAACATCGGGCACACCTTCGATGTCGACGGCAACGATGAAGTCTCGCTGACCAAGGCGCTCGTCGGCGGCCGCAAAGGCCTCAAGGAATACGAGCGCTACTATCGCGGCTACCTCAAGGGCTTCGAGAAGGCGCAGCTCGTGGGCTCCGGCTCCCTGCTCGGCATCCGCGAGACCCGCCGCATCATCGGTGACTACGTGCTCACGCTCGCCGACTACAAGCGCCGCGCGAGCTTCCCCGACGAGATCGGCCGCTACGCCTACTCGATCGACATCCATCCGACTAGGCCCGGCAAGGACACCTACGCGCAGCACCGCAAGGAATTCGACGAGGAGTTTCGGTACAAGAAGGGCGAGAGCTACGGCATTCCCTACCGCATCCTGACCCCGCGCGGGCTGGAGAACGTGCTTGTCGCCGGCCGCTGCGTCAGCGCCGACCAGCATGTCCACGGCTCCATCCGCGTCATGCCCGGCTGCTACATCACCGGCCAGGCCGCGGGCGTCGCCGCCGCCCTCGCCGCGGAAAAACAAATCTCCACCCACCGCGTGGACGTGGCCGAACTCCAGCGCAAGCTCAAGCTCCTCGGCGGGTATTTGCCCAACGCATGAGGCGCAGGCGCGGCCCAAGAAAGACTGCACCACAGAAGCCGCAGAGGTGCGGAAGTATGAAAACGAACATAGTTATAACATTCTGTTCTGTTTTCGCGGTTTGCCTCGTTGGCTGCCCACCGGAGTCTCTCGCCAAGTCCGAGCTGCCGTAGGACCAGCCTGTTCCCGTGGCCTGAGACGTCCGCGCCGGGAGACCTACAGGACGCCAGCAAGAGCAGGTCGCCCCGTTTTGCAAGGGGTATTGGGGCTGGTGGCAGGGGAAGGCGTCGAACCTTGAAGGCCGGGAGGGACAAAGTATACGACTAGCGGTGCTGGGTCGCTTCAGTGGTGATTGGTCTGGGAAGCAGGAGCGGGGCTAAGGTCCCCCCAGAGACAAATTCGGGCATGATCTTGATGTGACGTGTCTTTCCTTGTCCGTGCCGGATGATATCTATCAACAAATCCGCTGTCTTGTAGCCATTCTTGACGCAATCAATCTGGTAGTGGGCGACGGAGGGCACAACGTAGTTCAGCACCATGTCATGGGAGCGGCAAATGAGCGCGGCGTCACCAGGCACGCGCCACTGCCGGCTCTGGAGATACCCCAGGATGGTGAGGGTGTGCTCGGGGAGCATGGCCAGATAACCGGTTGGCGGCGGTGACAGCAGCAGGAGTTTGCCCAGGCACAGGCAGATGTCCGCGCGGCTGCCATCGTGGGCGGTGACACTGGCCTGCGCGTTGGCCTGTCGGTGGACGGCGGTGAGGAAGCCGTTGACGGCGGATTGCTCGCTGGCGTTAAGGTTCCGTGGGGCCACGCACGCGAGGTGGCGGTGACCCTTGCCGAGCAACAGATTGGCGGCATGGAAGCAGCTGGCAAAGTAATCAAACTCGACGCTGGGCAGATGCACGCCGTCATGGCAACTGCCGGAGACCACGCACGGCAGCCTGTGGCGAACAAACCATTGCTGGATAGGTCGCGTGGTGTGCAGCGCGACCCAGGCGGCCGTGTCCGGCTGCATAGCCACGGCGCGCATCCGCTTTTCCGAGAAGCGGCGATACACGTCCGGATGGCACTCGTAGTGCAGTTGAAACCCGGCGGCGCCCAACCGCTCGCGCAGGGCATTTTCCACCACTTGAATGGCGTGGTCGTTGTCAGGTCGCGGGCGGGGACTCAACAGCCGCACCGTGGTGGCCATGGGACCGCGCGGCGCCTGGCGTGCGGCACGCGTGATGCGATGGTGCCGGCCACGACCACCAGCTGCCAGCCACCGTTCGCGGATCAGTTGTTCCAAGGCCGCGCGCAGGGTGCGCCGGCTGACCTGCAGTTCGTGCCCTAGGACGGATTCGGAAGGGAGTTTCTCGTGCCAGTGCCCTCCTGTCAGGGCGTCGCGCAGACGCTGCACCACTTGATCTTTCAATGACTCACGCTGAACGGAGACGAGCACGGAACCAGACTAGCCGCCCGGCCCGCCCCCGTCAAGGAGTTGTCCCCTGATGTGACAACCCCGCCAGGCCGTTCGCGGCTTGAGCGCGCGGACGGCGACCGTTACAGTCCGGCCTTCGGTGAAAGGACAGGGCATGAACCTCGAATTGGTCCAGCAGGAACTCCGCAGCGCGAGCGTTGACGGCTGGCTATTCTTCGACCACCACGAGCGCGATCCGCTGGCCTACCGCGTGCTCGGCCTGAAAGCGCCCGACCACGTCTCCCGGCGCTGGTACTACTTCATCCCCGCGCGGGGCGAGCCGCGCGGGTTGGTGCACCGCGTGGAACCGCAGATTCTGGAGGCCCTGCCAGGCGCGAAAATTTCCTACGCCCGCTGGCAGGAACAGGAAGCCGGGCTCCGCCAGCTTTTGCAAGGCGCAAGTAAGGTCGCCATGCAATACTCGCCGCGGTGTGCGGTGCCCTATGTGGCCAACGTGGACGCGGGCACCATCGAGTTGATCCGCAGCCTCGGCGTCGAGGTGGTCAGTGCGGCGGAGCTGATCCAGATTTTCGAAGCGAAATGGACACCTGCCCAGTTGGCGATGCACCTGGAGGCCGGGCGGCGGGTGGACCGGATCCGCCGTGAAGCTTTTGACCATATTCAGCGCGCCACGCGCGCCGGTCAATCGTTGGACGAATACGGGGTGCAGCAGTTCATCATGCAACGCTTCGCCGCATGCGGCCTGGTCACGAACTGCCCTCCCATCGTCGGCGTAAACGTGAACGCTGCCGACTCGCACTATGCGCCACCGGCGACGGGCAGTGCGGCGATTCGCTGCGGCGACCTGGTGCTGTTGGACCTCTGGGCGAAACTGGCTGAACCCGACGCGGTCTATTACGACATCACGTGGATGGCGTTTTGCGGCGAGGAGGTGCCCGCCCGCATGCGGGACGCGTTGGCCGTCGTCGTCGGAGCGCGCGATGCCGGGATCCGGTTGGTCCACGAGGCGCTGGCCGCCGGCCGGACCTTGCGCGGGTTCGAGGTGGATGACGCGGTGCGCGGCCATATCGAAGCGCGCGGGATGGGACCATGCATCCGCCACCGGACCGGCCATTCCATCGGGCGCGAGGTGCATGGCGCCGGGGCGAACATGGACAACCTGGAGACGCACGACGAGCGGCCGATCATCCCGTGGACCTGCTTCTCCATCGAACCGGCCCTCTACCTGCCGGACTTCGGCGTGCGGACGGAAGTCAACGTGTTCGCCGGGGAGCACGGCGCGCGCGTGACCGGCGAAATGCAAACGGAGTTCGTGAGACTATGAGCCGAGCTGTCGCGGCGCGTCGGGTTGTTTTATGTGCGTCAAGTGCCCGGGCTGCTGTTGCGTCGCCGGGTTGCCCACCTCGGACCGCCTGCTTGACCCGGCTGATGAACGCGCATCGCCGGCCCATGCTTCAACCACCCCAACAGGGGCCTCGCCATTAACCGGATATGAAAACCGGCTATGCACTTGTCGCAGGAGCGTTGACCATGACGTCAGTTCTATTGCAGGCAAACCCTGAAGAATTCAATCCGGGCGTTACCCTCTGGTACGAAACCGGGGTCAAGGACTGGCGGGATGCCTTGCCGATGGGCAACGGCCGATTGGGCGCGATGTATTTTGGCAACGTGAAGGAGGACCGCCTCCAGTTCAACGAGGAGACGTATTGGACTGGCGGGCCGTATGATTCTGTGCCCATGGGCGCCTATCAGCATCTGGCCAAAGTGCGGGAATTTTTGTTTGCAGACCGTTTGGTCGAGGGACATCTGTTATTTGGCCGGCATTTTCTTGGCCATCCGGTGGAACAGCAAAAGTATCAGTGCATGGGCAATGTGGTACTGAACTTTGCTTCGGACGAGGGCGTCAGCCACTACCGCCGGTCGCTGGATTTGCGCACGGGTATCAGCCGCATCAGCTATGAACAAAACGGCATCAACTATGTGCGCGAGGTCTTTGTCTCGTATCCGGATCAGGCCATTGTGATGCGTATCGCGGGTGACAAGCCGGGGGCAGTGAGTTTTGATTGCCAGTTGCGAGGCGTGCGCAACCAGGCCCATTCGAATTATGCAACGGACTATTTCCAGATGGATGTATGGGGGCAGAACGGGCTGAGACTCACCGGCAAGTCTGCGGCATACCTGGGGGTCGAAGGGAAATTGCGCTACGAGGCGCGCCTGCTGGCCAGGGCCAAGGGCGGCAAGGTGAGCACCAGCGTCCAGACGCTGCGTGTCGAAGGAGCTGATGAGGCGGTGTTGCTGCTGGTGGCGGCGACGAATTTCAAGTCCTACAAGGATGTCGGCGGTGATTGTGAGGGCCGGGTCGAGCACTATCTTTCCAGCTTGAAAGGGCGGGGAATCGAGAACCTTACACAGGCTCATCTGAAGGATCACCAAGCCCTCTTCAGCCGGGTCACGTTAGACTTGCCCGTTGGGAAGAATTCTTTCCTGCCGACGGATGTCCGCCTGCAGAGGGCGCAGGCAGAGCCGGACCCGGCGCTGGCAACGCTGGCGTTTCAGTTTTCGCGTTACATCATGATGGGCTCGTCACGGCCGGGCACGCAGGCGGCCAACCTGCAAGGCATCTGGAACGACGAGGCCAACCCCAAGTGGGACTCGAAATACACCATGAACATCAATCTCCAGATGAATTACTGGAGCGTGGATACCTCCAACTTGCGCGAATGCGTCAGGCCCCTGTTTGACCTGATCAAAGAGTTGCCCGATCAGGGCCGTCGCACCGCCAGGGAACTTTACGGCGTCAAACGTGGCTGGGTCTGCCATCAAAACACCGACTTGTGGCGGCAAACGACGCCGATGGACGGCGCCAACTGGGGCGGCTTCACCACCGCGGGGGCTTGGCTCTGCACCCATATCTGGGAACATTATCAATACACCGGCGACAAGGCGTTCTTGAAGGAATTCTATCCGGTCATGAAAGGTACGGCGGAGTTCTTCCTGGACTTTCTCGTGCCCCATCCCCGGGACGGCTATTTGATGACCTGCCCGGCCACGAGTCCCGAGAACACAGCGGCGACGCCCGGTAACTATCCGTTTTTTGACGAGAGGAACGGCACCACCTGGCGCGGCAGCCAGCTGTGTTATGGCAGCGTGATCGACACCCAGATCCTGATGGATTTATTCGACGGGGTCGCCAAGGCAGCGGCTGAGTTAAACGTGGACCAGGAATTCCGCCGACAGGTGCTGGAGACGCGCGGCAAATTGCCGCCCATGAAAATCGGCGCCGATGGCTTGCTGCAGGAGTGGTATCAAGACTGGCGCTCCATCGAACCCCAACACCGTCACTTCTCGCACATCTACGGCGTGTATCCGGGACACGTCCTGTCGGCGCTCAAAACGCCGCAGCTGATGGCGGCCGTCAAGAATGTCATGAACACACGCGGCGATGCTTCCGCGGGGTGGTCGCGCGCCTGGAAGGTCTGCGTATGGGCGCGTCTGTTGGATGGCGACCGGGCGGAGAAGATCCTCAACGGCTGTTTCAGCGAACAATGCTTCAAGTCACTCTTCAGCGACTGTTCCCATGCGATGCAGGTTGACGGCACGTTCGGCACGGGCGCGGGCATCACCGAAATGCTGATGCAAAGCCATGAGGGGTATATCGAACTGCTGCCGGCCCTGCCCATGAATTGGCCCCATGGCCGGCTCACAGGTGTCATTGCCAGGG
Source organism: uncultured Lentisphaerota bacterium (assembly GCA_903896925.1). GTDB lineage: Bacteria > Verrucomicrobiota > Kiritimatiellia > CAIQIC01 > CAIQIC01 > DP16D-bin41. The sequence continues at coordinate 57,282 of CAITZM010000032.1, forward strand.
GGGCTTTTGAATTGGATTACACGTGGACGGACAGGAAGGTGAACCGGCTCATGGTCACCTCCAAGGTCGGCAATCCCTGCAGGTTGATATCGCCGGCAGGCATCAACGTGACCGATGACCAAAACCGGATGATCACCGTGACCCCCGCAGAAAACGGCACGTGGACCTTCGCCACCGAAGCCGGCAAGGCCTACCACGTGGTGTTGACCAAATGACGGAACGATCATGCTAAAACTCATAGCGAACATGAACGCCCTCTTAACGCTGAAGGTCCGGAGGGTTGGAGTGACTGCAATGACGGCAGCCCTCCGCACCGTCTTGCCGGGCCGCTCCGGCAGTTGGTTCAGCCTTGGACCACGTTTTTGCCGTGCCGTCACCTTCCGGTGGGCGGTGACGCTCCTGGTATCGGCATCCTTCGCCCGACCGGCGCCGGCAGCCGGCACTTCGACGGCAGAGAGCGCCCGCTTGCTGGCGCAGGTCGAACCGCGGATCAAGGCGATTTACGAAACGAAGGAGTTGGCCATGCGTGCCTTTGCCGCCGCTTGGCTGCCCGACGGCTCGGGCTATCTGAGGTTGGAGACGCCCGCGGGCGCGTCGGGCGCGGAGATCGCCAGTTATGATGCCGCCAGCGGCCAACGCACGGTCGTGGTGGCCGGCGAGAAACTGCTTGTCCCCGGCACCTCCGAACGCCTGCGGATCCGGGGTTTCGTCCGTGCGCCGACCGGCAATCGTTTTCTGCTGCACACGGAGATCCCCGGCGGCGAACACGGGAGCGAGCATTGGCTGTATGAGCCGGAGTTGGGCGCGTTGCGCCCGGTGGACGCCGGGCGCGGAGCGGGGTTTGATGCGGATGCCTTTTCACCGGATGGCCAGCGGCTGTTGGGTTCGCGCGGCGCGGACTTGATCGTGTTCGACCTGGCCGGCGGTCGGACGATTCCGCTGACCAAAGACGGCGCTCCCGACACCATCGAAAACGGCCGCGCCAGCTGGAGTCCCGACGGCAAATGGATCGCCTATGTCCGCACCGATTCCTCGGCCGTCCCCAAACGGGCTGTCCTTGTACCCGGCGACCCGACGTACCGCACTTTCCGGGAAACAAGATACGAACGGATCGGCGGGCCGATTTCCACGCTGCGCATCGGCGTTGTGGGTGTGGAGGGCGGCCCCACGCGCTGGATCGAGTTGGCCGACAAACCGGGGACCTTTTATCTTAACCAGGTGAGCTGGGCCGGAAATTCCGACGAATTGCTCGTCGAGAAATTGAGCCGCTCCCGGGACGCGCGGGAGTTCCTGCTGGCCAACCATCGCGCCGGTGCGATCGCCAAAGCCTACGCGGAAACCGACCCCGCCTGGGTGGATATGGAACCGTCGGCCAATCACGGGCTGGAGTGGATTCACGGCGGTCAGGCCTTTGTGATCATCAGTGAGCGGGATGGCTGGCGGCGCGCCTATGTCGTCTCGCGGGACGGTTCCAGCAGGACGCCGCTTACGGCGGCGGGCAGCGACCTCATCGCGCGCGGCCAGGTGGATGACAAGAACGGATGGTTTTACTATTTCGCCGCGCCGACCAACGCGACGCAGCGCTACCTCTACCGCGCGTGCCTGGATGGAACCGGCACGCCCGAACGGTTGACGCCGCCGGATCAGCCCGGTTCGCATCGTTATGTGTTTTCCCCCGACAGCCGTTGGGCGTTCCACACCTACGCCACCTTCGACAAGCCGCCAGTGACCGAGCTGGTGCAACTGCCGGAGCACCGGAGCGTGCGCATGCTGGAGGACAACGCCACTCCGGCCGCCCGCGTCAAGCCGCTGGTCGCGCGGCCCACCGCGTTCCTCCAGCTCGACATCGGCGGCGGTGTAGTGATGGATGCCTGGATGATCAAGCCGCGCGATTTTGACCCCACAAAGAAGTACCCCGTGCTGGTATACGTCTATGGCGAGCCAGCCGGGCAAACGGTGCTGGACGACTGGGGCAGCGGGCAGGCCCTCTTTCACCGGGCGCTGGCCGACCTGGGCTACATCGTGGTTACGATGGACAATCGGGGCACCCCTGCGCCCAAGGGGGCGGCGTGGCGGCGGGCGGTGTGGGGCAGCCTCGGGCCGCTCTCGACGGAGGAGCAGGCCGCGGGCCTCAAGGCGCTGGCCCAGCTCTGCCCGTTCGTGGATCTCTCTCGCGTGGCCATCTGGGGCTGGAGCGGCGGCGGCTCGAACACCCTGAACGCGATGTTCCGCAAGCCGGATGTTTATCACGTGGGCATCGCCGTCGTGCCGAAGCCCCAGCCGCAGTATTACAACGCCGGGTATCAGGAGCTTTACATGCGCACGCCGAAGGACAATCCCGAGGGCTACCGCACCTGCGCGCCGATCAACTACGCCGAGGGCCTGCGCGGCGACCTGCTGATCATCACCGGCTCAGGCGAACGCAACACGCACATCGAGATCACCGAAGGGCTGGTAGACCGGCTCATTGCTCTGGGCAAACGCTTCGACTACTTCGTGTATCCCAATCGCGATCACGGGCTCTCTGAGGGCAAGGGGTCGCTCACTCACGTGCGCATGTTGATTGCCCGCTATCTCGTTGAACACCTGCCTCCGGGAGCGTGCTGAATGACCCTTGAAAGCACTGCGGAAATGTATGGCGAGAAAATGAAAGGCACCCCATGAAATACAGCAGGCCTGCGCCAACCGGAGGTCTTCGTGCTGCTGCTGGCGGGCCCGCCGTCACACGGCGCGACTTCCTTCGCACCGCCTCGCTGGCGGTGGCGGCAGTTGGCGCGAACCGTCTGCTGACGTTGCCCGGTTTTGCCGCGCCTGCAGACGCTGCCGACGCAGTGCGGCTGTGGTACACGCGGCCCGCTGCCAACTGGAACGAGGCGCTGCCGCTGGGGAATGGACGGATCGGTGCCATGGTTTTTGGCGGGGCAACGCAAGAGCGCCTGCAACTTAACGAGGAAACCATCTGGACGGGTTCGCCTGACCGAGAGGATTATTACAAGTGTGAGGGGCCCAGGTTGCTTCCTGAAATCCGCCGTTTGACTTTTGAGGACAAGTGGAGCGAGGCCCAGGCTTTGTTCGGGAAGGCCATGCCCTCGAAATGGTGGGCGAAATACCAGCCGATGTGCGACCTGTGGCTCGAGTTTCCGGGCCATGAGAAGTATTCGCAGTATCAGCGCGAACTTGGGCTGGATACCGCGATTTCAACGGTTACCTACAAGGCGGGTGGCGTGCGGTTTCTTCGCGAAACCTTCATTAGCCCGGTTGACCAGGTGCTCGCGATGCGCATATCGGCCGATCGGCCCGGTTCGGTAACGTTCTCAACCCGTCTGGCTGGTGTGATGGATCCGGGAAAAGCGGTTTCGGGCGGGGGCAAGCAGCCGGAGCCAATCGGCAATAACCGGACGGAAGCGGGTGAGCCGGGGGAAGTGGTGTTGCGCGGGCAGGTGGACAAGGGTGTTGTGGCCTACCAGGCGCGTCTGCGCGTTAGGCCTGCCGGCGGAACCATGAAAACCGATGGAGACTGCGTACGCATCGAAGGTGCCGATGCGGCCGTTCTTTTTCTGGCCGCCGGCACCAATCTCCGCAACTACAAGGATGTTTCGCTGGATCCCGAGCCTGTCGTTATCCAGCAGCTGACCCACGCTGCCGGGAAGGACTTCGACACGTTGCGGGCTAGCCACGTCAAGGAACATCAACGTTTGTTCAACCGGGTTTCGTTGACTTTGCCGAAATCAGCAGCGAGTGATTTGCCGACGGATGAGCGGTTGGAGGCCATGAAGAAGGGGCCGGACGATCCGGCGCTGGCGGCCTTGCTTTTTCAGTTTGGCCGTTATCTGGTTATCAGCAGCTCGCGTCCCGGCACGTATCCGCCGAACCTGCAGGGGATCTGGTGCGGGGATCGCAACCCGGCCTGGGATTCAAAGTACACCAGCAATATCAATCTCCAGATGAATTATTGGCCGGTGAGCGGTGCCAACCTCGGGGAATGCATCGAACCGCTCCTGCGCATGGCCGAGGAACTGACCGTCACCGGGGGCTGGGCGGCCAGGCATTGCTTCGGCGCGCGCGGATGGACGCTGGGCTTCAACACCGATCTTTGGCGGGGAGCATGGCCTTCGGGCGGCGAAATATCCTTCTTCACCACTTGGACCACGGGTGGCGCCTGGATCTGCAACCGGCTGTACGACCATTATCGTTTCACCGGCGACCAGGCCTTCCTCCGGCGCCTCTACCCGGTCCTGAAAGGATCGGCCGAGTTCTTCCTGGACACCCTGCAGGAGCATCCGAAGAGCCACTGCCTGGTGACCTGTCCCGCCAGCTCACCCGAGAACCGGCATCACAAGCTCGCGGGCAAGGGCTGGTGCCTGCAGCCGAGTGTTTGCGCCGGCCCGACCATGGAGATGCAGATCCTGCGCGAGTTGTTCGACGGCTATGCGGCAGCGGCCAGGGAATTGGGCGTGGATACCGATCTCGTCCGGCAGGCCGAGGCCGCACGGAAACGCCTGCCGCCGACGCCCGTCGGCCGCTACGGGCAGATCCAGGAATGGCTGGATGATTGGGATGATCCCAAGGACACCCACCGGCATGTTTCCATGCTCTACGGACTGTATCCGGGCAGCGAGATCACGCCCGACGCGACGCCCGGCCTGGTGCAGGCAGCCCGTGTAACGCTGGAACACCGCGGCCTCGCCAGCACCGGCTGGTCGACGGCCTGGAAGATCAATTATGGCGCCCGGCTCCGCGACGGCGAGTATGCCAACAAGGCGGTTCGCTGCCTGCTGAATCTCACCCGCGAGAACCGGACCATTATGGGCGAGTCGGGCAGCGGCGTATATCCAAACATGTTTTGCGCCCATCCGCCGTTCCAGATCGACGGTAATTTTGGCTTTACTGCCGGCGTGACCGAAATGCTGTTGCAATCCTACGCAGGCGAACTACACCTGCTCCCAGCCATTCCGAAATCGTGGCCAGCGGGCGAAGTGAAAGGACTCTGCGCCCGCGGCGGCTTTGAGGTGGACATCGCGTGGAATGAGGGGAAACTGACCCAGGCGACCGTTCGTTCCAAGCTCGGCAAACCCTGCGCCGTCCGCTACGGCGACGAACGCCTGCGGTGGGAAACAACCGCGGGATCAGCTCGCCGGTTAATTTTCAACGGGAAGCTGATTCCGGAGTGATACCAACCAGGTGAACAGGACACCCGACCAAGGAACCATGCGACACACACGCCGTGCAAGCACCACACCAGGAACCACACTTCATGAACGATAACCGCGCCATTGATCTCCGCAGCGACACCATCACCCAGCCAACGCCCGCCATGCGCGCAGCCATGGCCGCCGCCGAGGTGGGCGATGATGTGTTCGGTGACGATCCCACCGTGCAACGCCTCGAGGCCCGCGTGGCGGGGATGCTGGGCAAAGAAGCGGCCGTGTTCACGCCTTCGGGAACGATGGCCAACCAGCTCGCAGTCCGCGCACATACCGAGCCGGGCGACGAAATCCTCGTCGATGCCAACGCTCACATTTACTACTACGAAGCCGGCGGACCGGCGGCGCTCTCCGGCGTGTCTTGCCGGTGCCTGTCCGGCGTGCGCGGCACCTTCACCGCGACGGATGTGGAGACCGCCCTCCGTCCGCCGGACCAGCACTTTCCGACGACGAAACTGGTCTGCCTGGAGAACACCCACAATCGCGGCGGCGGCACGATCTGGCCCATGGAGCGCATTCGCGAGGTCGCCGACATCGCCTGCCGACAGGGCTTGCGCATGCACCTCGACGGGGCCCGGTTGTGGAATGCGTCCGTCGCCACCGGCATCGACGAGCGGGACTACGCCGCGCACTTCGATTCCGTGAGCGTGTGTTTCTCCAAGGCCCTCGGCGCGCCCGTCGGTTCGGCGCTGTGCGGGTCGCGCGACTTCATTCAGCGGGCGCGGCGGTTTCGCAAGATGTTCGGCGGCGGGATGCGGCAGGTGGGGCTTCTGGCCGCCGGGGCGCTGTACGCGCTCGAGCATCATCGTTCCCGTCTGGCCGAAGACCATGCGAACGCCCGCACACTGGCCCAAGGCCTGGCCCGCCTGTCCGGCATCGAACTCGATCCCACCACGGTGCAGACCAACATCGTGTTCTTCAAGGCCCCCGGGGTGCAGGCGAAGGAACTGGTGTCGAGGCTGGACCGGGCCGGCGTTCGCATGCTGGCCACCGGTCCGCATAGCATCCGCGCGGTAACGAACCTGATGGTGGCAGCGGAGAACATACCGCAGGCCGTGGAAATCGTCGGCAGGGTGATGCAGGCCTGCCAGCCGAATTCATGTTCAAGCATCTGAGGGCGCCATGAAACTCATCAACTCGGTTCGGTGTATCGCCATGCTGGGCCTGGGCCTCGCATCCGCCGCGCTCGCGACGGAAAACCCTGCCCCTGCGGCGCGCGAAACGCGCGACATGTCCGGTTGGACGGTGCATATCAGCCGCGAGCTGCTGACGAGCAACGCGGCGGCCACCACCGTTGCGCTGAAACTGCTCGCGGCTCAGCTGGAAAACATCGTGCGGGTGGTGCCCCCGGCAGCGGTGGCGGAACTGCAGAAAGTGGCGCTCTATATCTCACCCGAATATCCCGGCATCAAACCGCGCGCCGAATACCATCCCAACGCCGGCTGGCTGAGGGAACACGGGCGCGACCCGGCGATGGCGAAGGGCGTCGAGTTCACGAACGTACGCATCTTCGAGCCGGAGACCAGGCGCATGCCGGTGTTCGTGCTGCACGAACTGGCCCACGCCTACCATGATCGCGTGCTGGGCAATAACCACGCCGAGATCAGAGCCGCCTTCGAACGCGCCAAAGCCAGCGGCACATACGACCATGTCGAGCGCTGGAGCGGCCCCGGCAAACCGGTCACTCGCGAGCGGGCCTACGCGCTGACGAACGCGCAGGAGTTTTTCGCCGAAAACACCGAGGCGTTGTTCGGCCGCAACGATTTCTCCCCGTTCACCCGCGCCGAGTTGAAGCAGCACGACCCGGACACGTTTGTTTTGCTGCAACACTGCTGGAAAATTGAGGACGCGCGATGAAACGAATGATCCTCAGCGGCGCACTCCTCGCCATTCTCGGCGGAATGACCCACGCGGCTGACCGATATCCAAACATCGTCTTCATCCTCGCGGACGATCTCGGCTTCGGCGATGTGTCCTGCCAGAACGCCCAATCAAAGGTGCCGACGCCGCGGATCAACCGGTTGGCGCGAGAAGGCCTGCGGTTCACGGATGCGCATGCGCCCAGCACGGTGTGCACGCCGAGCCGGTACAGCCTGCTGACCGGCCAGCTGCCGTTTCGCGCCGGGCGCGTGCCGGTGTTCACCGGTGCGGGCGGTCCTTGTCTGATTCGTGAGCACCAGCTCACGCTGCCGCAGATGCTGCGCAACCGCGGTTATGCGACGGCGATGACCGGCAAGTGGCATGTCGGGTTGACGTTTTTCGATGCCAAGGGCGTACGGATCACCGAACAAAACCTGGCAGGCGTGCAGCGTATTGATTACTCGCACGCCATTCCGGATGCGCCCATCCATCGGGGGTTCGACCGGTTCTTCGGCACGGCCTGCTGCCCGGGCACGGATCATCTCTATGCGTTCATCGACGGCGACCGCATTCCGGTGCCACCCACCCGACTGCTCGACAAGAGCAAGCTGCCCAAGCACCCGTATGCGAACGACAACCGGCCGGGCATGATCGCGCCAGACTATGACATCGCAGAAGTGGACATGGTGTTCCTGAAAAAGAGCCAGGCGTTCCTGGAAGACCACGTGAAGCGTCAGCCGGGCAAGCCCTTCTTTCTCTATCACGCCACCGCCGCCGTGCATCTGCCGTCGTTCGCCGCGCGCCAGTTTCAGGGCCAGACCCAGGCGGGGCCGCACGGCGATTACATCCATGAGTTCGACTGGATCGTGGGTGAATTGCTGGACACGCTGGACAAACTGGGTGTCGCGGACAACACCTTGGTGATGCTGTCGAGCGATAACGGCCCGGAAGTCACATCGGTGGTCCGGATGCGGGCGGATTATGGACACGACGGCGCGCGTCCGTGGCGCGGGATGAAGCGCGACGATTGGGAAGGGGGACACCGGGTGCCGTTCATCGTCCGCTGGCCGGGCAAGGTGAAGCCGGATAGCACGAGCGCCCAGACGGTCTCGCTGACCGACGTGATGGCCACGTGTGCCGCGGTTTGCGGCGCAACGCTGCCCGGCGACGCCGCGCCGGACAGTTGCAATCTGTTGCCGGTCTTGTTGAACGGGGATGGAAGCAAGCTGGCGCGTGACTACACGGTGCAACAGGCCTGTAGCGTCCTTTCCATCCGGCAGGGCCCTTGGAAATATCTGGACCACCGCGGCTCCGGCGGAAACAACTACGACACTTCTGAACTCAAAGCCTACGCTCTTCCCGATATCGCGCCGGATGCGCCGGGGCAGCTCTACAACCTCGAAACCGATCCCGGCGAGAAGACGAATCTCTATTTCAAACGCCCGGAAATCGTGAAAGAGTTGAAAAGCCTGCTTGAGGCGAGCAAGGTTTCGGGACGCACCGCATTTCGGGCAACCGAATGAAAGGGACAAGGCCATGAAGGAACCTTTACAGGCGGAAATATGAAGACCGTCAGCATTCTCAATCACGTCCTCGGCCCGGTGATGCGCGGGCCGTCGAGCTCGCACACCGCCGGGGCGTTTCACATCGGCTGCATGGCGCGCTCGATCCTCGGCGGCACGCCCAGCCGGGCCGTGCTCGCCTTTGATCCGACAGGTTCCTATGCGGCCACCTATATCCAACAGGGCGCGGATCGCGGTTTTGCCATGGGCCTGATGAACCGGCCACTGACCGACGAGTCGTTCTTCGCCGCACTGAGCGATGCACCGGCTGCCGGCATGCGGCTCGAGTATCAGGTCTGCCCGCTCGCCGGCGCCGACCATCCCAACACGACCGACCTCGACCTCACCGGGTCCGATGGGCGCAGGCTGCATCTCGTGGCGCGGTCCATCGGCGGTGGCGAAGTGGAAATTACGCGTGTGGACGACCGCCCCGTGCTGTTCAACGGCACGTCCTACGAATCCCTCATCGAAGTGTCCGCCGCGCATGCCGCTGCAGTGGAGGCCGTGCTCACGGAGGACGTTGAACTGCTGGAGCACCCGGCCATCGCGCCCGTGAACGGTGTCGTGCGCTTCACCACGCGGCGGAGGCAGGCGTTTGCGGATGACTTCCGCGCGAAGTTCCTCGCGCTCGACGCGGCTGCCCGCGTGTGGGAATCAGCGCCGGTTTACTTTGTGCAAAAAGGTGCACCGCTGTTCTCCAGCGCCGCGCAGATGGTGCGCATCGCGGAGGAGCGCGGCTGCTCTCTCGGCCGTGTGGCGCTCGTGCATGAGGCGCGGTTGCTTGGCATCAGCGAGGCCGATGTGCTGGCGGAGATGTTGCGACGCTATGACATCATGGTCCGCTCGGTCGAGCGCGGGCTGGACCCGGCCTTCACCGGGTTGCAACTGCTGCCGGCATGCGCGGGCGCGATTTTCAAAGCGGAGGCCGGGGGCCGGCTCTCCGTGCGCAGCCTGCACACACGGGCTGCAGCGCGGGCGCTGGCGGTTATGCACGTGGACGGCGCCATGGGCGTGGTCTGCGCCGCGCCGACCGGAGGTTCCGCCGGCGTCATTCCGGGAACCCTGGTCACCCTGGCGGAGGAGCGGAAATTAACGCGCGAACAAATCGGTCTTGCTCTGCTGGCGGCCGGCGCCGTCGGCATGATTCTCGCCATTCGCGGCACCTTCGCCGCCGAGGTCGCCGGTTGTCAGGTCGAGATCGGTGCGTCGGGCGCGATGGCGGCGGCGGCGGTCGTGGACGCCGTCGGCGGCACGGCTCAGCAGGCGTGCGATGCCGCGGCGATTGCGTTCCAAAACACGATGGGCTCCGTCTGCGATTTGTTGCACGGGATGGTGGAAATCCCGTGTCACACGCGCAATGGCGTCGCCGCGGCGAGCGCGTTCGTCAACGCCGACCTCGTGCTGGGCGGCTACAAGAACTTTATTCCGCTGGACGAAACGATCGATGCCGTTTATGCCGTTGGTCGGGCGCTGCCGGTGGAGTTGCGGTGCACGTCCAAGGGCGGACTGGCCGTCACGCCGTCCGCGCAGCTTTTGAAATTATCATGAAAATATTCTCAGCCGAAGACGTTCGCAAATTCCTGCCCATGCCGGATGCCATCGCGGCGATGCGCGATGCGTTCGCGCAACTGTCGGGCGGCCGGGTGACGTTGCCGCCGCGCCAGCATCTCGACGCTCCCGCCGAACACGGCACGGCACTGGTCATGACCTGTCATTCGGCGGTACAAAAACTTTTCGTGCTGAAATTTCTCACCGTGTTCAGCGGGAACCGGCAGCGTGGGCTGCCGCTGATTCAGGCGTTGGTTATCCTGGCCGACGGTACCACCGGCGAACATCTGGCCATCATCGATGGCGCCAGCCTGACGGCCATCCGCACCGGTGCCGCGTCCGGCCTCGCCACCGAGCTGCTGGCCCGACCCGATGCGACAACGGCGGCCGTGTTCGGTGCCGGTGTGCAGGCACGCACGCAACTGGAAGCCGTGTGCTGTGTTCGTCCGATTCGCCGGGCATGGGTTTTCGATGCCGATGCGTCCGCGGCGGACCGGTTTGCGGCCGCGATGAGCCGTCACCTCGGCTTGCCGGTTGGGCGCGCCGCTGATCCGGCGCAGGCTTTGACGGATGCAGACATAATTTGTACGGCCACGACGTCACCGGTGCCTGTTTTTGATGACCGTCATGTGAAAGCCGGCGCACACATCAATGCTGTCGGAGCCTACCGGCCAACGGTTGCGGAAATTCAGGTGGCCACCGTCCGCCGGGCGCGCGTGGTGGTGGACCACCGGGCCTCCGCGCTCGAAGAAGCCGGCGATCTGCTCGTGCCGCTCCGCGCCGGGGTGATTGGCGAGGAGTATTTCGCCACTGAACTTGGGCAGATCGTGCTCGGCCAGAAGCCGGGACGGACTTCAGCGGATGAAATCACGCTGTTCAAATCCGTCGGCGTGGCGATTCAGGATTTGTGCGCGGCGGCTCGCGTTCTCGCCAATGCTCGGCAATAAATCGAAAGGCAACTCACCATGCATGAAGCTCTGCATTTGAATCGGCGCCAATTCCTGCGGACGACGGGACAGGGCGCCGCAACGCTCGCGGCTGCCTCCGCCCTGGCACCGGCCATTCTTTCCGCCGCATCACCGGCCAAGACGATCGGCGTGGGCTGTATCGGCTTGGGCACGCGCGGCGGCGATCTGATCAATGCGGTCGTGAACTGCGATGGCGTAAAGGTCACCGCGGTCAGCGATGTGTACGGGCCGCATCGGCAGAAGGGTGTCGAGCGCAGTCTCAACCCCGACGTGAAAGCGTATGTGGATTACCGGGAACTGCTGGCCGACCGGAATGTGGACGCGGTGGTGATCGGCACGCCGGACCATTGGCATTGCCAGATGGTGCTCGACGCGGCGAAGGCCGGCAAAGATATCTACTGCGAAAAGGGCTTCTCGCGGACGCTCGCGGAGGCGAAGTTGATGCGGGATGCATTGAAGAAGAGCCAGGTTGTCTTCCAGTTGGGCCACCACGCGCGCCAGGCGACCTGCGCGGTGCAGGCCAAGGAAGTGATTGCGCGGGGCATCCTCGGCCCGATCACGTTGGTGCGCACCGGCCGGTTCAAATCCACCGAGCCGGATCATCCGAACTGGCGTTGGTATGGTTACTATGACCAATGGAAGCGGCCCGATCCGGCGCAAGTCATCAAGAACGTGAACTGGGCTCTCTGGCTGGGGCCGGCTCCGAAGATCCCGTGGAACGAACGGCATTTCTGGCACTGGCGCTGTTATTACGCCTACGGCACCGGCTACGCGGGCGACCTGCTCTCGCACGAGATGGATTTTGTCCAATACCTCCTCGGCCACGGCATCCCCGACTCCTGCATCAGCGCCGGCCAGATCGCGTTGCTCCGCGACGATCGCGAGGTGCCCGACACCTGGAGCGCGACCTACCAATTCGAAAAGCTCGGCCGCACGGTCACGTTCGAGGGCAGCATGAACACCACCGACAACCAGCCGGTGAGCATCTGCGGCCGCGACGCAACGTTGCGCTTTGATGACATCGCCCATAATGTCACCAAATTTGACATCATCCCCGCCGGCTACAACGATAAGGCGGCCCTGCCGAAAGGTTACCAGCCTGGCAAAACACCGCGGCAGCCCAACCACATGCTGGACTGGGTCAACTGCATCCGCACCCGCGGCACGCCGAAGTGTTCGGTCGATGAAGCCTTCATCGAAACGGCCACCTTCCTGATGTCGCTGAAGTCGCAACAGGAACAACGCCTGGTGCGTTGGGACGCAGCGCGGGAAGAGATTGTCTAGGCTCAACATAAAAAAAGTAAAACGAAGACAGGCTCAATCATGAAACACGCAACAACCAAGAAGCTCTGCGGCCTGCTGGCCGCGGCCGTCCTCGGCGTCACGACCGCCACCGCGGCGGACAAGGCTGGCATCGTCACTTCGCATTCCCAAGGCCTGCATGGTTATATCGGGTACGGCCACGAACAGCCTCCGGCCCAGTCCGACTGCCATGCCGGCATGGGCTTCTACGCGGCCGTGTGGCCGCTGGTGGACCAGCCGCTGGCGAATTTTCAAATCGGCCTCCCCGGTTCGTGGATCACACCGGACAACTCCGACAACAAAGACAAGCCGCTCGCCCCCGAGGGCACGCTGGCGCGGAAATGGAAGGAGCGCGGTCCGACTTGGAGCAGTGTGTTCCAGACGGTCGAAGGCGGCTTGGGTTACTGGGCCGGCAACCATTTCCGGTATGGCCCGCCGAAGTTCAGCATGAACGCCACGCCGCAATGCTACGACTACGAAGTCGGCTCGCCCGGCTGGTCGTTCTTCTACAGCAACGCAGCGCTGCCCGACAACCGCCTCGGCGTCGCGCAACTCAGCAACCGCCTGCTGATCCCGCCCGATGCGTTGCCGTTCCAAGGCCATCCGAACGGCGAATTTCTCGGCTACACCTGGATGGCGTTGCCGTTCACCGAGCCCACCACCGGCGACCCGCCCACCGGCGACCAAAGCTGGACCTGTTTTCTGAGCGCCGCCAACTTCAAGGGTCCGATCGCCTACTACATCCCGGAAACGTGGAGCAAAATCGGCAAGCTCTTCAACTATCCCTTCATCTACGGACGCGGCCTCGACGCGCGCCCCGGCAAGATGGGCGGCGGCGCGATGGAGATCAACACCGTCCCGCGCTTCGACGCCCCGGACGCACAGGGCACCGTCTATTCCAAACTGCCGAAGCTGCAGTTCCCCGTGGACGCCGCGGGTCGGGCCTACCTCGTGCAAGACGTCACCTACTACTCGAAGGCCGCCCTGCAAGATGCCTTCAAAACCTGGCGCAACGGTGGCCCCGCCTGTTCCGGCCGCTTCGACGAAAAAGGCGCGTGGAAACCCAAGCTCAACACCCGCACCACGCGCTACGACCAAGCCGGCAAGAAGATGGTCGGCGTCGAACGCGCCTTCGACACCCGGATTTTCGAGGGCAATGTCTGGGGCTTGCAGTGGACCACCAACAATCTCGCCGCGCAAGGATTTTTCCCGCAATACTACAAACACGTCGGCGCGGAACGCCTCGCCGTCAGCGCTGCCGAAGTGCCCGCCGAAACCAAACTGCTCACGCAACAGTTCAAGCTGGCCACCCCCGGCAAACCCTACACCTCGCCCATCACCGGCGCCTGGACCCAACCCGGCCCGAAACTCGGCCCCTTCACAGCACGCCTGACCGACGGCTCGGTCGTGACCTTCTCCTGGTATCGCTTCGTCGACCAACCGTCCTTTCAGCAATACCACTGGAGCGCCGAAAAGAAGGCGAAGCTGCAGGCGTTCGTCGAGAAGTTGCACGCGCACTGGTCCATCGATCGTGACTACATGGCCCCGCCCACGCGCGGCAAACTCGTCGCCCTCGATGCCGGCCTGCTGGTTACCCCGCCCCAGGGCCTCGAAGTCGGTTACGTCCCCATCGTGACTCATCAGGAAGCGCGCTGACAGGGCCATGGAAATCAGTGTGGCTTGACTTTGCGGAGCGGCCCGCAACAATGCGGATGTGATGCCTCGTTGCATACTACGGTGCCAGCACGGTGTGCACCGGAGGGGTGTGCCCAGCCCTTTTTTTTGTCGTATGAAAACTATTTCCACCCTCATGACCGTTTTCACCTTCATGCTCACGGCTGTCCAGGCGAAGGACTGGGTCACGTATGAAGGCAAGGCAGGGCCGGGGAAGGGCAAGCACATCGTCCTGCTCAGCGGCGATGAGGAGTATCGCTCCGAGGAGGCCCTGCCGCAGCTTGCGAAAATTCTTTCTCAACGCCACGGCTTCACGTGTACGGTTTTGTTCTCCGTGGATGCCCAGGGCTTTATCGACCCTAATGCCGGAGCCAGTCTTACATATGCCGGGGCTCTCGATACCGCCGACGCCATCGTGATGTCGCTCCGTTTCCGCCACTGGAACGAGGATGCGATGCAACGCTTTGAAGGCGCACTCAAGCGCGGCATTCCGCTGATCGCGTTGCGCACCAGCACACATGCTTTCAACGGCTTTCCCAAAGGCAGTCCATGGGAAAAATGGAACTGTGGCCACCGGGGCGGGTTCGGGAAGCAGGTGCTGGGCGAAGCGTGGGTGTCGCACTGGGGGCACCACAAGTACGAGGCCACGCGTGGCCTCGTGGAGGCCGCGGCCAAGGATGAGGCGGTCCTGCGCGGCGTCATGGATATCTTCGGCACTACGGATGTCTATGAGGCCGCCCCGCCGGCTGACGCGAAGATTCTGGTGCGCGGGCAGGTGCTCAAGGGCATGCGGTCTACGGATGCGCCGGCGGACCACAAAAAGAAGACTGCCGCCAGCGTGGAGCAAGGCGTGAATGATCCGATGATGCCGGTGGCTTGGACGCGCGAATACACAAACGAGTCCGGGACGGTGAACAGGATTCTCTGCACCACGATGGGCGCGGCGACGGATTTGGAAAGCGAGGGGCTGCGCCGTCTCGTAGTCAACGGAGTCTATTGGGGTCTGGGCCTTGATGTGCCGGCCAAAGCGAACGTGGAGGTGGTCGGAGAATTCAAGCCCACGATGTTCGGCTTCGGCGGGGCCAAGAAGGGTCTGAAGCCGTCGGATTACGAGCTGCCGTAGGGCCAGGCCTGCCTGTTCCCGGGGCTCGTGACGTCCGCGAAGGGACGACATCCAAGGCTCCAGCATGAGCAGATACCTGCCGTTTTAGAAGGGGGATTGGGGTTGGTGGCAGGGGAAGGAGTCGAACCTTCGAAGCCGTGAGGCGTCAGATTTACAGTCTACGCGAACCCCAATAAATTTGCATTTTCCTAAGGAATAAGCGTATTCAACCCCACCTGATCCTGCATGCACCGTAGCAAAAGCCGTAACAAATCCACCTTTCCTCTGCGGCCCTATAAAACTCGTTTTGCTGTCCCGCCTTGGGCTGGGCAAGCTGATGGAATGGCTAATAAAATGGGGTGGGGATGTCACTCAGCGTAGTCCAAGGATATCCGGCGACCGCCACCCTCGTGACGGCCGCCGGGCTTCAATTACATCGGCCGAGTTGCCCGCAGTCCCGCCCGCCAAGCCGGCACCCTGCCGACCTCGCGGACCATGCCCTCGCCCCAGCTGCCGGCGATCTTCCGCCCGATCCGGCGCTTGGCCTGGGTGACGGCCGGCGCACTGACCTGACAGCCGAACGCGATCTCATTGGTGCTGCGGCCTTCTATCAGGGCCTGCAGCACCTTGAGTTCGCGGACGGTCAGCAGCGGCTCGATCAGCGACCAGTCGATGTCGCGCGCCGCCATGGTCGCGGCGTCCTCGCCATCCGACGCCAGCAGGTCGCCGAACGTCAGCTCCTCGCCGGCCTCGTCACGCGCGGGAGCCTCCATGTCGGCCATGACCACCTGCTTGTCGAGCGTGGCACCGGGGCACATCGCGTCCATCCGACCGGCGTACTGCGACCGACGGCCGGATTTGAGCCGCTGGATGGTGTAGTAGGCCACGCTCCTCGGCATCAGCTCCTTGCCTTGGTTCTCCAGCACCTCGATGGCCTGTGCGGCCATGCACATGCCGTCCTGCACCAGCTCGTCGGCATCTTCGGCGCCGACGGTCTTCACCACCTGCGGCACTACCGCGATCAGCATCGGCTGGATCACGTCCAGCAACAGCTCGCCTGCTCTTGGGCTCATAGGCCCTCCTGAAATGCAGACGGCCCCACGCAGCCGCCAAAGTTGGTTGGTCGGCCGGCGTGGGCGGCAGGAGGCGAGAGGTAACCCGCTTCAGGGTATTATGCCGTGGGAAGGTGGGCGGTTTAAGCGGGCGGAGAACGCAGAATGAGGACGTTGGCGGCTCCGACCGAATGGGAATGTCACCCGCGCTGCCGGCACCGAAGATACCGATACCAGAACGTCATATAACATGCTGGCCGATCAGCCAACTACACGCATAAAGCGGCTATCGCGACGCAAGCACCTTTTTACCTTACACCGTATTTGGCTGCAACCTGAACAACCTCGGCCCAAGTATCATCGCACGATTTACGCTGATTATGCGCCCGTGCTAACCGAATTAGAGGCGGTGCCATTAATGAAGCTCCATCCCAAAAGGGTGCCCAAGTATCGTTGGCTTTGGGTGCAGAATCATAGATACGGAACATAGCGCGCTCAGCAGCGATATACTTGCCGAATGCGGTAGCAAATTCTTCAGGGCAAGCAGACAAGTCTATACGCTCAAGTGTTTGGCAATACTGACTAAGGATAACAGCTATCTCATAATCCTTTGGAGTTTCTTTAGCATTAGGGGAATTTTTATTAACTGCATCAGTTTGAGCGAGCCAAACTCTCTGGATCGCTTCCTGCTGAATAATCACTCCGATACCATTCTTGTCCGACTCGGCGGCCTTCTTGTACCATGCGAAGGCTTGCTGTCCATCCTTGGCCACGCCTACACCATTCTGATAGCAACTGCCAAGGTGGTACATGCCGTATGCGTTCCCCGACTCGGCCGCCTTCTTGTACCACACGAAGGCCTGCTGTGCATCCTTGGCCACGCCAATGCCTTTTTGATAGCAAATGCCGAGGTAATCCATACCCTGTACATCGCCCGCCTCGACTGACTTCTTGTACCACGCAAAGGCCTGCTGCTCGTCCTTGGTGACACCGGTACCATTCTGATAACACCAGCCGAGTGTAACCATCCCCTTTGTCAGACCGCCTTCAGCGGCTTTCTTGTGCCACGCGAAGGCCTGCCGCTCATCCTTGGCCACACCTGTGCCATACTGATAGCAAGAGCCAAGGTTATCCATGCCAGAAGCATCACCCGCCTCGGCCGCCTTCTTGTACCACACGAAGACCTGCTGCTCATCCTTGGCCGCACCAATGCCATGCTCATAGCAATAGCCAAGGTTATCCATGCCAGGAGGAGCGCCTGCATCGGCCGCCTTCTTGTACCACACGAAGGCCTGCTGCTCATCCTTGGCCACACCTATGCCATGCTCATAGCAATAGCCAAGGTTATTCATGCCATAAGCATTACCCGCCTCGGCCGCCTTCTTGTACCACGCGAAGGCCTGTTGCTCATCCTTGGCCACACCAATGCCATGCTGATAGCAAGAGCCAAGGTCAAACATGCCATAAGCATTACCCGCCTCGGCCGCCTTCTTGTACCACACGAAGGCCTGTTGCTCATCCTTGGCCACACCAATGCCATGCTGATAGCAATAGCCAAGGTTATTCATGCCATAAGCATTACCCGTGTAAACGGCGGCCGAATAGTGCAGCGGGTGGCGGTCCAATAGTGTAGCACCCGTGGCGGATTGATACTGCAAACAGCTGAGGGCGTCAAGGGCTAGCGGGTGGCGGGCAAGTTTTCCCCTTCCCCGAGGGGAAGGGGAA
>CAITZM010000033.1 GCA_903896925.1 uncultured Lentisphaerota bacterium
CTACTGCATCAAGGAGCGATCAACAGGCGCACCTACGCGCCCCGTCAGCGCTCCGGTGCGCCCAAGATGACACCGTCGGCTTGCGAAATTTCAACGCACGGCAGGAAATTTTGATCGCACCGCGACAGCCTTGTTCATGGCAATGTCGGCGTGCACTTGAATCTTCCCTTTTTGTGCGTTGAACCTTCCGCTTTGCCTGTTCACATCGTCGAACAGAGGCAGCGCATTCTATTTGCTGAGTGGGGCCGACATGCGCGCAGGCGTCCAAAGCCATCTGCCAGGTCGGAATTCCCCTCTATTCCCAGCCTTATTGCGATCCTCGGTGTTCTCCCCAACCGCGCCTGCGCGCTTTTAGGGCGCTCCGGCGCGGCCAAGGGTATTCCCGCTCCCTCGCTGCCATGGCGGAAGGTTCAACGCACAAAGCGGAAGATTCAACGCACGCTAGGAAGGTTTGATCGCACCACGGCAGCCTTGTTCATGGCAATATCGGCGGGCATTTTATTTCCTTTTTTATGCGGTGAACTTTTTGCTAAGGTTGTTAATCGTTAATAGTAGACGTAGAATTTTTCCTTGCTAGGTGCGGACGACAGGCAAGCGGGCATTCGGCGAAGCCTTCCAAGTGCGGAATCAACTTTATTCCAGACGGAGCGCGACGGCACGGTGTTCTCCGCAACCGTGTCCGCAATGGGGCCAGTTCAAAGCACGCTAGGTAAATTTGCTGGCACCATGAAAGTCGTATCGCGCCCGTGTCCCCAGCCGGGAGAGCGCCTGCGAGGTGCTTCCCGCGCTGGACAATAAGGGGTTCGGGCCACGTTGCGAGGCTTTGTCGCAAGCCCATGCGGGATGGCCTTATCGCAGTCAGGAAGGCTTGGAATAGCTCGACAAAGGGCTGGTGGTTGTGATGTTCAGCCGGTTCTTCAGGTTGAGCCACCTCGCGTGCCGTAGATCCGCCTCGTTCTGGTCAAGGCCGAGGTGGTGACTAACTTCAGCGAGCAGCATGCGCGGACCTGCGTGCGGAACCTAGGCCCATCGCACCGGACGTAGTACTCGCGGATATTTTCAGAAAAGAGGATGAACTGTGGCTTGCGCCGGGAGAGGAGGGCATCCTTGGCGCTCACCGAGGGCGTAGCCGTGTAAACCCGATTGTCGGATCGGCGTCGATACCGTTGGCGACCATGGCGGAACGGGGCTTCTACCCAAAGGCGATAAGCAGTTTCGCTGGATGGTCGCAGCCCTCACGGGTACGGTAGCGCGGGTCAGGCGGGACCACAGGCGGGGGCAGAACATCGATCTTGTGTTGTTTTTTCTGATCTTCGTGAGCACTCAAGTGTATTCAAGGTCAATAGAAGTGCTGGGACATGAACGCGGTAGACAGGGATGAACGTAGCTGGAAACGTTACCATCCAGCGTTACCAGTCACGGGGATATCGAGCAGGTAGAATTCAGCATTCATCTTGCTGTTAATCACTCAGGTGAATTGGCGGAGAGGGAGGGATTCGAACCCTCGTGCCCCCTTACGGGGACAACACGCTTTCCAGGCGTGCCCATTCAGCCACTCTGGCACCTCTCCGCGGGAGCGTTGCAGTCGCGCTGAAACTACTGGTTCGCCTCGACACCTGCAAGCGCGAATCTAGCGCCGTGTCCGCCGCGCCTGCCGCCGGGTTGCGTTTCCGGTGTCCCGACGGCCTGTCCTCCCCGCCCGCCGCCGGTGTCCGGCCACCCATGGCGACCACGTCGGGGGCGGCTGGAGCCTGACGTTGTCAAGCGGCGGGGCAGACGGTATACTGGCCGCCGTTTGAGGAACGTATTATGAAAACAACGTGCGAGCGGCGGCGGGGTTTCACGCTGATCGAGCTGCTGGTGGTGCTCGTGATCATCGGCATCCTGATGGCGGTCCTGCTGCCGGCGGTGCTCAACGCGCTCGATACCGGCAAGATCACCCACTGCCAGAACAATCTCTCGCAGATCGGCAAGACCATCCCCCAATACGCGGCCGATAACAAGGATTCGCTGCCCTATTTGAACAGCGGCACCAACCGCTGGGCGCACGCCCTGCTGCCGTACCTCGGCCGGTCGACCAACGTGTTCTGGTGCGTGGCCGATCCCTTCCCGCTCGCCACGGGAGACCGCATCAGCTATGGCGCCAATGGGGACCAGGGCGACTGTCCGTTCCGGCGCTCGACGGACGCCAACCGGCCCGCCAAGCTGCGCGACTTCGAGGGCGGCAACCAGATGGGCGACCTGATCCTGGTCGCCGACCTTACCAGAGGCTCGGCCTCCGGCCTGCCCAGTTTCGGCAAACAATCGGCGCCCGTTGTCCGGTGGGGCAGTTACCCCAACCTGCACAAGAAGGGTTTGAGCGGCAACTATCTGATGGCTTCCTATGCGGTGCGCAGCTTCATCACGGCGGATGCCAACTTGAAGGTAAAATATACCGAACCGAACAATATGTGGGGCTTTTTCGCACCGCCCTAAGCAGGAACGAGAACACCAGTATGGCAGCCAAACACAGCGGACTCGGACGGGGACTCGGCGCGTTGATCCAGGACGCGGCGCAGAAGATGGTCGCGCCGCCGGCGCCGCCGCCCGCGGCGGCAGCGGTCCCGGCGGCAGCGCCGGCGGTGGCGCCGGCCGCCAAGCCGGAACCGCCCGGCGAACGCATCCTGCACGTCTCGCCGGACATGATCCATCCCAGCCGCTGGCAGCCGCGCAAGCACTTCACGGCCGAGGCGATCGAGGAACTCGCGCAGTCCATCCGCGAAAAGGGCGTCCTGCAGCCGCTGACCGTCCGCCGCTCGGGCGACACGTTTGAGCTGATCGCGGGCGAGCGCCGCTGGCGCGCGTCCCAGGCGGTCGGCCTCAAGGCCATCCCGGTGCGCGTCGTCACCGCCGGGGACCAGCAGGCCCTCGAGATGGCGCTGATCGAAAACCTCCAGCGCGAGGACCTGAACATCATCGAGGAGGCCGAAGGCTACCGCCAGCTCGCGGAAACTTTTTCCCTCACGCAGGAGCAGATCGCCCAGCGCGTCGGCAAGGCGCGCGCGTCGGTGACCAACGCGCTGCGGATGCTGGAACTGCCGGATGGCGTGCGTCGCATGGTGTCCGAAGGCCGCGTCGCGCCGGGTCACGCGAAGGTGCTGCTCGGCCTGGAGATCGCGCACGAGCAGGAGCTGCTCGCCGGCCGCGTCGCCCAGGAAGGCCTGTCGGTCCGCGCGCTCGAGCGCATCGTCGGCCGCCTGAAGAAGGCGCCGCGCAAGCCGCGCGCCCAGAAGAGCGATCTGCCCGCCGACTACCTGCGCGACCTGACCGACCGGCTGCACCGCCACTTCGGCACGGCGGTCCGCCTGGCGCCCGTGCGCACGCTGGCCAACGGCAAGAAGGCCCATGGCACGCTCGAGGTGGACTTCTACGACAACGACGACCTCGACCGCATCCTGACCATGCTCGGCCTTTCCGAAAGCCCGTAGTCATGACGCCCGTCGCATCCGCTGACCGCGCCCGGCAGGCGCGCGAGTACGAGAGCCTGCGCAACCGCCTGTTCGTGGTGCGCCTGCTGCTGACGGCGCTGACGCTCGCGCTGTTTCACTTTTCCGGCGGCTCGGCGCAGCTCGCCGCGGGCCTGCGTGCGCACTGCGGCGCGTGGTGGCCGGTGAGCAACGGCCTCTACGTACTGACCGCGGTCTTCGGCTTCGCGGCCTTTTCCTTCCCGCTGTCGTTCTACGAGGAATACGCCCTCGAGTCCCGCTACGGCCTGAACCGGCAGACGTTCGGCGGCTGGCTGTGGGACTACGTCAAGGGGCTGCTCCTCGAGCTCGCGCTCGCGCTCGTCTTCTTCGAGGTGCTCTACGCGCTGCTGCGCTGGGCGCCCGACGGCTGGTGGCTGCTGGCGACGGTCTTCTACGTCGTGTTCAGCGTCGGCCTGAGCGCGATCGCGCCGGTGCTGATCATGCCGCTCTTCCACAAGTTCGAGCCGCTCGACAACCCCGAGCTGGTCGCGCGCGTCACCGAGTTCGCGCAGCGCGCCGGCCTCCAGGTCACCGGGGTCTTCCGCTGGGGCCTCGCCGAGAAGACCGCGACCGCCAACGCCGCGCTCGCCGGCCTCGGCCGCACGCGCCGCATCATCCTCGGCGACACGCTCCTGACCGGCTACTCCACCGAGGAGATCCTCGCCGTGCTCGCGCACGAGCTGGGCCACCAGCGGCACCACGATCTCACGCGCCTGCTCGTCGTCGGCACCGCGCTGGCCGGCCTCGGCTTCTGGCTGTTGCATCTCGTCCTCGAGAAGCTGTCGGCGGCCGCGGGGTTCGCCGGCGCCGCCGACATCGCCGGTTTTCCGATCCTGGTGTTCTGCCTGTTCCTCTTCTCGCTGGTGACGATGCCGCTGGTGAACTGGTACTCGCGGCGCCGCGAATATGCCGCCGACGCCTATGCCGTCGCCACGCTCGGCGCCGCCGCGCCGCTGGTCACCGCGCTGGACAAGCTCGCGCTGCAGAACCTCGACGACCGCGAGCCTGCCGCGTGGATCGAATTCCTCCTGCACAGCCACCCTTCGATCGCCCGCCGCGTCGCCGCCGCCCGCGCCGCGGAACCGCACGGTTGACTGCTCGCGGATTGCACCGCCGGGCACGGTGCGGCACAATGCGGCGCGGTTGCATGAAAGGGAAAACATGAACATCAAAAACATCCTGCCAGGGCTCACGCTCGCGTTGGCCGTACACCTGTTCTCCGGCTGCACCTCCACCATGATGTCCAAGTCACCGGCGACCCTAAAGCTTGGGGGCGGTGGCGGGGCGGCGGAAGCCGATCAGCAGGAGGTCCGCGCCGACCGGATGCTGGTCTGGAAGGCGTGGCTGGACCTCGAGGTCTGGAACGTCAGCAACGCGGTCGCCCGGGCGGTGGCCCTGGCGCAGCAACAGGGCGGCTTCGTGGAACAAAGATCAGGGAGCGAGGAGGCCGAGGCCAGCCTGCGCCTGCGCGTGCCGGCGGCGCAGCTCAAGGCGGCTGTCGGCGGGCTGGAGGAACTGGGCACGGTGACGCGCCGCAACCTGTCGTCGGAGGATGTGACCGAGCAATACGTGGACGTCGCGGCGCGCCTGAAGAACAAGCTTGTCCTGCGCGACCGGCTCCAGCAGCTGCTCGACAAGGCGACCGGCGTCAAGGACGTGCTCGCCATCGAGACGGAACTCAACCGCGTGCAGGCCGATATCGATGCGATGACCGCGCGGCTCAAGGTGCTCAAGGGGCAGGCGGACCTGGCGACGATCGAAGTGAATTTCACACGCCGTGCGATCCTCGGCCCGCTGGGTTACGTGTGCCACGGCCTGTGGTGGTGCGTCGAGAAACTGTTCGTCATCCGGGATTGAACCCGCTCCCGTTGTTTTACAAATAAAAATTTAAGATTTGCTTGAAGTTACCCGACGGATGCGGCAAACAAATCCGTGCGGTGCGTGTGCCCATTTAATTTGAAAGGAAGTTTTCCATCATGGCTACCGGAACAGTGAAGTGGTTCAACGAGAAAAAGGGTTACGGATTCATCATTCCCGACGGCATGGACCTCGACGTGTTTGTTCATTACAGCGTCATCCAGATCGAAGGCTTCAAGACCCTCGCCGAGGGCGAGAAGGTGCAATTTGAGATGACGCAGGACGTCAAGGGTGCCCGCGCGACCGCGGTCCAGCGGCTCGGCGGCGGCACCCCGGCCTGAACGCGCGTTGTTCGCGTGTTCGCGGCTGGTCGGGAGGGGCCGGAGACATCATTGTGCAGGATCGCAATATCGCCTTGCTGGGCTTCATGGGCACGGGCAAGAGCACCGTCGCCAGCCTGTTGGCGCGGCGGCTCGGGCGGCGCGTCGTCGAGATGGACGCCGTCATCGAGCAGCGCGCCGGTAAACCGATTTCCGCCATCTTCGCCGAGGACGGCGAGCCGCATTTCCGCCAGCTGGAACGCGCGCTCGTCCGGGAGCTCGCCGCGCAACGCGGCCTCGTCATCTCCTGCGGCGGCGGCGTGGTGCTCAACCCCGACAACGTCCGCGACCTCGGCGCAACCGGGCTGGTCGTCTGCCTGACGGCGAGCCCGCAGGTCGTGCTCCAGCGTGTTGCCGCAGCGAGCCACCGTCCGCTGCTCGAGGGCGGCGACAAGGCGCAGAAAATCCTCGACCTGCTCGCCAGCCGCCGCGCGCTGTATGCGGCCGTCCCGCACGGCATCGACACCTCCGCGCGCACCCCGGAAGAAATCACCGACCTGGTCCTCGCCCTGTTCAGCCAGCCTGCGCCCGCCGCGCAAAGGAACTGACGATGCGCGCGTTCGAGAGCGCCCCGCCGCCGCTGCCGCCGCCCTCGGTTTGGCAGCGCCTCAAGAAGTGGCTGGGCCCCATCGGCTTCGTTCTGCTGCTGCTCTTCAAGTTCGCCGCGAAGCTGAAGTTCCTGTTCATTCCGTTGCTCAAGTGGCTGCCGGTTGCGTTCAAGACCGGCGGCACGATGTTCCTGAGCATCGGCGTCTACGCGATGCAATGGGGCTGGCGGTTCGCCGTCGGCTTCGTGCTGCTGCTGCTCGTCCACGAGTGCGGCCATCTGATCGCGGCGCGCCGGGTCGGGCTCAAGGTGGGCGCACCGGTGTTCATCCCGTTCATGGGCGCGTTCATCGCGCTCAAGGACATGCCGCCGAACGCGTGGATCGAGGCGCAGGTGGCCATCGGCGGCCCGCTGGTCGGCGCCGCCGGTGCGCTCGCCTGTGACTTCCTGTATCTGCTGACCGGCAACCAGCTCTTCCGCGCGCTCGCCTATTCCGGCTTCATGCTAAACCTGTTCAACCTGATCCCCGTGGGCTTCCTCGACGGCGGCCGCGTGGCCAAGGCGCTCTCGCCGTGGCTCTGGGTGGTCGGCGCGGTGGTGATGGTCGCGCTGCTCATCGTCCAGTTCAACCTGCTGCTGCTGATCGTGCTCGCGCTCGCCGTGCCGCAGCTCATCGCGCTCTTCCGCCGCCGCACGCCGGAGGAGGCGCGCTGGTTCGAGGTCACTCCCAGCCAGCGCCAGTTCATGGCGTTGCTCTACTTCGGCCTGATGGCCCTGCTCGCGCTGGGCCTGCACATGACGCAGCTGTGATGGTGTCTCGGCTGGAAAAGGTTTAACCACAGAGGACGCAGAGGTCCTCCGAGGTCACGGAGGAAAACCTCCGTGAACCTCCTCTTACCTCCGCGACCTCTGTGGTTCATGCTCGTCCTCGCCAGGGCCGCACGGAAAGCAGCAGAGGCTTCACCGCCAAGACGCCAAGCCCGCCAAGTCCGGAGAAGATTTCACCACCGAGGACGCAGAGGTTGAGGAGGTCACAGAGGTGGAAGCGTAAAGCAGCCACGGACGGGCACGGATTTTCTCGGAAGGGAAGCCCGGCAGCTGAGGCTTCACCGCCAAGAGCGGGCGCTGAAGACCGAAAGCTGGTACTGGTGCAGCCTCGTTGCCGCCCTATTGATCAGGCCGGCAGGGATCGTCATGCTGCTGTCTTCACAGTCGCTCTATGGCCTGTTTCTGGTGCTCGGCGGCGTGGTGGACGTCAATCTTGGAAAGCTCTGGTCGCACCTTCGACAGGCGACGCACCAGCTCATCCAGGAATTGCAGTGGGGAGACAAGAAACAGGACACCACTGCGGCCACCATCCCGCGGCAGGGTGCAGTTCATGCCCCTGCGGCAGTCCGTTGGCCACGTGACTACGGGGCGGGACGCGAGGTGCCATCACGTTGTTTCCTGATCAGACTGATTTCCTCGGCAATCTTCCCGAGTTCCAGGCGTGTGCGCTGGTATTCCTCAAAGCAGCTTAGTCCGAATCTGCGGAGCCGAATGAGCCCGCTTATCAGCAGGACAGGGATCAGTATCCACACGAACAGGTACAACCATACCAAGGGTGAGGCCATGGCTACTTCCTTTCTTTTTGTTTGCTCGGGTTAACTTTTCTTGATTCCAACCACTGGTCGACGTCCGCCCGATCGAACTTGATGTTCTTTGAACTGAGCTTGATGTAGGGAGGACAGTCGCCGCTGGCAATATAATTGTAGATAGTCCTCTTGGAGTCGCCCAAGTAAAGGGCCAGATCCTCAATCGACATGAGTTGCAACATGCACCTCTTTCTCTTAAATGTATCAACAAGGCGCAATATGTCACCATATGCAGTCATTGTCAACATGGAAAGACAAAAATCATGATCCTGCAAGAACATCCGCGGTACGACTTCGCCGGTTTCGATCCTCAGTGTGTGCTCCGTGAAGTCGGTGGACAGATCGGCTGCTGCCGCGGTTGGGCTTGACGCGGGCGGCGCGGCTTCTATGCTGGCGCGCGACGTTGAAACGAAAGGAGCGCACTATGCGCAATTGGATCGTCGGTTTCGGTTTGCTGGCGGGCGCGGTGCATGCGGCGCAGAGCGACTACCCCTTCCACCCGGTGCCGTTCACGGCGGTGCATGTGCAGGACAATTTTTGGACGCCGCGCATCGAGACCAACCGCCAGACAACCGTCTGGTATGACTTCAAGAAATGCGAGGAGACCGGGCGCAACGACAACTTCGCCAAGGCCGCCGGGCTGATGCAGGGCGAGTTCAAGGGCATTCCCTACGACGACTCCGATGTCTACAAGGTGATCGAAGGCGCCAGCTATTCGCTCGCGCTCCAACCCGATGCCAAGCTCGACAAGTATCTCGACGACCTCATCGCCAAGATCGCCGCAGCGCAGGAGCCGGACGGCTATATCTACACCGCGCGCCGCTTGCTGCCGCCGGAGAAGATGCCCGGCATGTCCGGCAAAGCGCGCTGGCTCAACGAGCATTCGAGCCACGAGTTGTACAACGTCGGCCACATGTACGAGGCCGCCGTCGCGCATTTCCAGGCGACGGGCAAGCGCACCTTCCTCGACGTGGCCATCAAGAACGCCAACCTGATCGCGCAGGAGTTCGCGCCGGGCAAGCTCCAGCTCCCGTCCGGCCACGAGGAGATCGAGATCGGGCTCGCCAAGCTCTACCGCGCCACCGGCGACGAAAAATACCTCCAGCTCGCCAAGTTCCTCATCGAGATCCGCGGCCGGCCGGAGACGCACAAGCTCTACGGCGCCTACAACCAGGACCACGTGCCGGTGGTCGAGCAGGACGAAGCGGTCGGCCATGCGGTGCGCGCGGGCTACCTCTATTCCGGCGTCGCCGACGTGGCCGCGCTGACCGGCGATGCCAGGCTGATCGCCGCGATCGACCGCATCTGGGACAACGTCGCCGGGAAGAAGCTCTACCTGACCGGCGGCATCGGCGCGCGCCACGCGGGCGAGGCGTTCGGCGAAAACTTCGAGTTGCCCAACGCCAGCGCCTACAACGAGACCTGCGCGGCGATCGCCAACGCGCTCTGGAACCAGCGCATGTTCCTGCTCCACGGCGACGCGAAGTACGCGAACGTGCTCGAGCACATTCTCTACAACGGCTTCCTCTCCGGCGTCGCGCTGACCGGCGACGCGTTCTTCTACCCGAACCCGCTCGAGAGCCGCGCCAACTACAAGCGCAGTCCGTGGTTCGGCACCTCGTGCTGCCCGGTCAACGTCGTGCGCATGGTGCCCAGCGTGCCCGGCTACATCTACGCGACGCGCGGCGACGCGCTTTTCGTCAACCTGTTCATCGGCGGCACGGCGAAAGTGCAGCTCGGCGGACAGACCGTGACGCTGACGCAGACGGGCGAATATCCTTGGGACGGCAAGATCAAGCTCACCGTCGCATCGGAAAAGGAAATGAACTTCGCGCTCAAGCTGCGCATCCCCGGTTGGGCCCGGAACGAGCCGCTGCCCGGCGGACTCTATCGCTATGCCGACCAACTGCCGGAAAGCTGGACCGTGAAAGTCAACGGCGCGCCCGCGAGTTTCCCAGGGTTGGAAAACGGCTATGCGGTTCTTTCCAAGACCTGGAAAACCGGCGACGTGGTCGAGCTGGAGCTGCCGATGCCCGTCCGCCGCGTGCTCGCGCGCGACGAGGTGAAAGCCGACCGCAACCGCTTCGCCGTCATGCGCGGTCCCATCGTCTTTTGCGCCGAGGGCGCCGACAACGGCGGCAAGGTGCTCGACAAGAAATTCCCCGGCGCCGTGCAGTTCGCCGTCCACCGCCAGCCGGAGCTGTTCAATGGCGTGGTCACGCTGCGCATGTCGCAGAGCGAACAGCCGGACGCGCTGACGCTGATTCCCTATTGCCTGTGGGAGAACCGCGGCCCGAACGAGATGGCGGCGTGGTTCCGCACCGTGATCACGCCGGATCCGTGGGCGGCGTCCTTCTGCTTCCCGAGCGACAGCATCGAGGCGTGTTTCGACGGGCAGCTGCCGAAAAAATCAAGTGACCAAAAAATTCCGCGCATGACGTGGTGGGACCACAAGGGCACCGCCGAATGGGTCGAGCGCACCTTCGAGAAGCCGACACAATTCACCTCGTCTGAAGTGTACTGGTTCGACGACACCGGCAAAGGCGGCTGCCGCGTGCCGCAGAGCTGGAAGCTGCTCTATAAATCCGGCAACGACTGGAAACCTGTCGAGCCTACCGGCGACTATGGCGTGGCGGTGGATAAATTCAACACCATCACCTTCCCACCCGTCACCACCACCGCCCTGCGCCTCGAAGTCCAGCTCCAGCCCAAATTCTCCGGTGGAATTTTGGAGTGGCGGATGAAATAGGCCGAGGCGCTTGACAGATATGGGCGACATGATAGCGTACGCAAAACTGTACATGTTCAAAGGTGTATTATGACAACGATGACAGCGACCACGGCGCGGCGCGATTTTTTTGACTTGGTCAAAGGCGCGGCGGAAGGGCACAAGACGTTTCGTATTCAGCACCGCCAAGGCGCGGCGGTATTGCTTTCCGAAACCGACTATGACGGCTTGCTGGAGACCTTGGAATTACTCTCGGTTCCGGGCTTCCGCGACAGCCTCAAAAAGTCGGTTGCGCAGATGCGGCGCGGGGAAACCGTGTCGCTGGCGGAGGCGTTAGGAGGCTAGGCGTGAAACCCTACGAAATCCGCCTCACACGGGAAGCGGTCAAAGACCTCGCCAAACTGACGCCCAAGCTGAAGCTCAAGCTCAAAGGCATGCTGCTGCACAATGTTGCCCTCACGCCCTATCAGGGCAAACGGCTGGTCGGCGATTTGGAAGACTTCTATTCCCTGCGACTGACTTTCAAGGATCGCATCGTTTATACCGTGGATGAAAGCACCCACACCATTTATGTCCACCGGGTACGGACACATTACGGTGATTGATAAATTCACCACCGCCCTCCGCCTCGAAGTCCAGCTCCAGCCAAAATTCTCCGGGGGGGGGGGGGATTTGGGAGTGGAGAATGAAGTAACCATGAAAAACAAGACGTTGATCGTGCCGCTGCTTTTGCTGCTGGCCGGCTGCGCCGCGTTCCACGCCAAGGAAAAAATGCACGCCGAGGAACGGCCGTGGTGCCATATTTTCTCCGTGAACAGGGCGGAGCTGGTTGACGCGGGGAAGAGCCCCTTCTTTCCGCTCTGGCCGGGCTACAAGATGAAGCTGCAACACGGGGGAGACACGCTGATCATCAGTGTGCTGGACGAGACGAAGATCGTGGATGGCGTGAGGACGCGCGTGGTCGAGGAGCGCGAAACCAAGGCCGGCCAGGTGGCGGAAGTCTCCAGCAATTATTTCGCCATCAGCCGGGTGACCGGCGACGTTTATTATTTCGGTGAGGATGTGGATATCTTCAAGAACGGAAAGCTGGCCGGCCACGACGGCGCGTGGCGCTCAGGAGTTCGCGGCGCAAAGTTTGGCCTGCTGCTACCCGGCCGGCCGGGCGTCGGCGACCGGTACTATCAGGAACTTGCGCCGGGCGTCGCGATGGATCGCGCCGAGATCATCGCCTGCAACGAAGACTGCGTCACGCCGGAAAAAGCCTTCGAGCAGTGCGTGCGCGTGCGGGAAACCAGCGCGCTGGAAGGCGGCAGCAGCGAAAAGTTTTATGCACCCGGCGTGGGCCTGGTCAAGGACGGTGAGTTCCTGCTGACCGCGCTGAACTGCCCGATCTGCAGCGGCGAACAAGAGGTACCGACCTATCCGGCTAGATAAATGCAGGAACAGGAACTGCCGTCGGTCTCCAGTGGCAGCCCATCTTGCCCCGCGTTTCGCCGTGTTCTGTTCCAGTTGAAGCCCTTGGATGGGGCACCGGCGCCCGCATCCCCCGGCAGGGCGCGCGCCGGGTCTCCCGCCATGCGCTTCGGGCCTTCATCGCACAGTTGTACAACTGTGCGATGAGGGCGGAACAACTGGCTGGTGCCGAACGCTGGGGATAGCAGCGTGCTCAAGCCCGGCGCCCCTACCACTCGTGCCGGCCCGGACCGGCATCGACCCACTGCTGTGCATGCGGTAGCCGGACCGTGGCGCGCACGCCGGGCGGAATTTCCAGCGTGAGCTTCATTTTCCCTTCGACGATTTTCCATTCGACGCACACCGGGCCTTTAACCGAGCGATAGGTGCCGCGCGCCCAGGTGAGTCCGGCCACGGCCTGGGGCCGGATGCTGATGCGATCGAAGCCGGCGGCATCGGCGGCGGGCGCGATGCCGAGGACATGCTTCATGAACCACTCCTCGACAGAGCCGAACATCGGATGGTTCTGGCTGTAGGTGTTGTCCGACGCTTTCCACGTTTCCCACAGTGTCGTCGCGCCGTGCTCGAGCATGAAGCCCCAGCCTGGAAATTCCCGTCGTGTGACAATTTTCCCCGCGAGATCCTCCAGGCCTTCCGCACACAACACTTCCAGCAAATATTTCGTGCCGAAGATGCCGGTGGTCAGCGCGCCGCCTTTGTCTTCGATGCTCTTCTTCAAGAACGCCAGAGCTGCCGGCCGGTCCGCGTCGGGAATCAGTTGGTGGTAGAGGCCGAACAGCTGTTCATCCTGCCGGCCTTGTCCAACTTTGCCGGCGACGACGAATCGCGCCTGGAAGGCGGCGCGGATGGAGTCGGCCAGGCGGTTATATTTTTCCGCGTCGTCGGTTTTGCCAAGCAGCGCGGCGATCTCTGCGGTGAGCCGCGCCCACTGGTGGAAATGCGCCGTGGCGGTCAGCGTGCCCGGCGCCTTATCCAGCGCCTCGTGATCGCCGATGCAGTGCGGCACGATCAGCTCCGGGCACTTCGCCTGCACGAGATCCACATAGCGGGCGCAGGCGGGGTAATGCCGGGCGAGCAGTGCCCGGTCGCCGTAGTAGCGGTGGAGGTCGCGGAGCATGATCGGCACGGCCACCGTCCAGCCGATCGGGCCCGACCGTCCGCCGAAGCCGCGGTCCGCGATGCCGACGAACGGCGCGGTCTCGGTGAACCAGCCGTCGCCCACCGCCTCGTCGGCGAAGTCCTGCAGGACCTTGGCGTAGAACGCCTGCATGTCGAAGTTGAAGATGAACGCCTCGGTGGTCGCGGCGATGTCGCCGCCATAGCCGAAGCGCTCGCGGGCGGGGCAGTCGGATTGTACGCCGAAGACGTTGCTCAAGAAGGTGTCGCGGCACACGCGATGAAGCTGGTTGAGCCGTGGATCGGAGCACTCGAACTCGCAGGCGTCCGGCAACTCCGACGCGAGCGCGACGGCGCGGATGTCTACCTTCTGCGGCATGCGCTCCAAACCTTCGATCTGTACATACCGGAAGCCGTGCCACGTGAAGCGCGGCGCATAACTTTCGTCGCCACCGCCGCGCCGGATATACTCGTCGCGCTGCTCCGCCACCGCGGGCGCGCCGGGGCCGCCGGTGCCCGCGCGCTTGATCTGACCGCACACCGCCGTCAGGCCGTTCACCGTGCCATCGGGCTTCAGCAGTTCGCCATAGCGGAAAGTCACCGACTGTCCGGCCGACCCCGCGCCGAGTTGGAACCGCGCCTGCCCCGCGAAGTTGCGTCCGAGATCAACGACGTACACGCCGGGTTTCGGCGCGGTGACGCTCGCTGCCGTCCATGTGTCGCGGATGCCGATACGCGGTGCCTGGCGCGGCTGCAACACGCCAGCGGGTCCGTTGACGCGTACGGCTGACCGCCAGGCCGCATCGTCGAACTCCGGCTGCTGCCAGCCGGGCATTTCTTTCCGCGCGTCATAGACTTCGCCCAGGTAGAGGCTGTTGCGGAGCAGCGGACCCTCCGCGACTTTCCACGAGGCGTCGCTGGCCACGGTCGCGGTGGTGCCGTCGGAGAACAGGACCTCCAGTTTCGCCCGGAGGCAGGGCCGGCCCACCGTCAGCGCGTCGCGTGGATTTATGTGGCCCCACATCCGCAGCGGCAGCGGATTGAACCAGCCGTTGCCGAGCGTCACCGTGAGCGCGTTTCCACCCTGCCGCAACAGGCCGGTCACGTCGTACGTGTCGTAGAGCACGCGCTGGCCGTAGGGTGTCCACAGCGGCGCAAGCGCGTTATCGGCGAGTGCATGGCCATTGAGCTGCGCCTCGTAGAAGCCGAGGCCGACGATGTGCAGCCGCGCCGCCTTGATTTCGCGCAACACGGGAAAGGTTTTGCGGAACTGCGGAGCGGGATCGTCGCGATAGAAATCCTCGTCGCGCACGGGCTGCGGCTTGCCAGCGCCGATCCATTCCGTCCCCGCCCAGTCGCACGTAGTGGTTCCTCTCCCGGCCGAGGCGGACAGCAAGGCCGGCAACAGCACCGCCAACAAAACGGAAATCTTCATGGTATCTCCAGATTGTCCAAGGTTAGAAAAGATTGCCGTAGGTCGTGGCGTCGGGGAGCTTGTCCACAGCTTGCTGCACCTTGCAGCCTGCGCCGGTTTTTTCCAGCAGCAGCGTCGTGCCGGTTTGCGGGGCTTTGTATTTCGCGCCTTGGAACATGATGCGCTCGGCGGCGCTGCCCGTCAGGATCGCGCCGGTCTGTTCGTCGCTGGCCATCAGCAACGAAGGTTTGGCCGCGTCCAGTTCGACGCAGATGTTCCAGGCGTCGATGACGAGCTGCAGTTGGCTGCCGGATTTCTCCGCTCTAACTGCGAGCGGTTGGGTGGGGTCGGTCGCGCCCGGGTTGATGCGGATGACGGTCAGCAGCCGTTCGCGCGCCGTTTTGGATGCGGTGCTCAGATCGGCGTGCCACTCGTTTTTCGTGGTGGGCAGCTTGTGCTGGAAGTCCACCGCAGGTCCGCCAAAGAACTGATCGGTCACGCCGGCGCGCGCACCGGTGAGCGTGAACATTTTTGCCGTGGCTGTGGCGTTGCCGTTCCGGACGGCCACGCTGTCGTCCGCGACTTTCGTGATCGTTTCGGGCGAGTTCAGCCGGAAGGTCCACGTGACCGGCTGCTTCGCTTCCAGCTCGTCATAGACCAACAGCGTCTGCGGGCGCAGGAAAACCAGATGGCGGCGAAACCGCGTGACGCCCGGTTTGCCGTAGCCGTTTGCGGGCGAAACCGCGATGCCGCGCTCCTTGAGCATGTCGCCATAGGGGCCGTATTCGCCGGTGTACGCCGTCGAGGCGTCGCCGAGGCAGTAGGCGATGTTCCCGCCGTTGAGAAAGCGCGGCACCCAGCCGTAACCGCTGTGGGCCATGGACATTCCCATGCCGTCGGCAAGAATCGTGTTGTGCGCGCGGCTGTGCTTGTAGTTCGGGACGGAAAACGGATCGTTCGAGGACGTGTAATAGCCGGTGTGGAAGAAAAGCTTCCTGCCCTGCCACGTCAGGTTGAACGCATTCTGCGCCGCGTGCGCATGGCCGTTCTGTCCGAAGGGACAGGACCGAAAATTGACCATGGTGTTGGAGCGCAGGTTGTCCGCGTCGCTGAACAGCGCCACATAACCGGTGTCGGGAAAGCAGGCCGCCTGCTCGGTGAGCTTGAGGTGGCCGGTGGATTTCCCGACTGCTTCCGGATGCTGTTTGCGCAACTGCAGCTCATACCATTTCGTGGCGGACTGGAGATAGGCGCTCACCCGCTCGTTGCGGACAGCAGACTTGCCCGTCGTCAGAACATAGCGGTGGTTCCAAGGATTTTCCGGATCCACGTAGCGCAGGTTCCGCACGAGATCGAAGACCGGCGTGGCTTCATACGCTCCAGCCTTGTCCCCGAAGCCTTCGGAAGGATGTCCCGGCAGTGTGGAGTAACACATGAATTTTCCGACCTGCTTATACCAGGGGAGGTCGAAGAAATTGGCGCCGGTGTATTGCGACAGGAGATAGGGCACGATGAAGAGCGTGTCGCAGCTCGCGTTGAAATAGCCGGTGCCGGTGAACCAGCCGCCGTCGTTCCGGCCCGCGCCCGGCGCGCGGAAATTCCACAGGTCATAGAGATAGCGCATCCACTCGGAAGCTTCCGGCGTCTCGCCCACCAGCACCAGCGTCTTCAGGACCGCCGAGCGGATGAAGGACTGCCACCGGTGCTCGTTGTAGGGGGCGTGCTCATAGTCATCGAGCAGCGTTTCGAAGTACACCCGGCTTTCTGCTGTCACCGCGGCCCGCAACGCGGTGCGCTGCTCTTTTCCCAGCTCGTTGTAGAGCGAGTCGAACAGGACGTTGATCAGGTTGCCGTAGGTGTCGTTGACGAAGCCCTCGGCCAGCTTATGCGCCTTGAGTTCCTGGTAGCCCTTGTCCAGTACCACGCCCGCCGCCAGGGCTTCCTGCAGATAGCGCTGGTCGCCGGTCAAGAGGAAGCCGCGCACCACCGGCATCACTTTATGCTGCTCGAACCCGTCGAGAAGATAGGAGGCCTGCTGGCTCCTGGTGGTGCCGCTCTTGCGCGCGCCGGGATCGTCCCATTTGCTGAAATCCATGAACGTTTTGGGCAGCGGCGACCGCAATGCTTTCTCCGCCAGTTCGACCAGTTGCCGGGCCAGTTTGGGATCATCCGGCATCAGGTGCCCGACATCGGCCGCCCGGCACTCGATCCGCGGATGGCCGTTTTTCAGCAGCCCGGCCTCCAGCACGTCATAGGCTGGTGCGTTCTGCGGATTTTCGCGCCCGCTGATGGTGAAGCAAAACACATCCGACCACTTGATGGCTTGCGGTGAGCTCTTCTGCGCCGCACCGCATTGCCAATACCACGTGCCCTGGTCCAAGCGTTTATACGGACAGTAAAATGACCAGCGTCGCTCGCCGCTCTCGAACACGGGATGCCGCAGGTCCGCATCGCGCGCCATGCGGAAATAGAAAAGCGTGGTCAGCTTTTCCAGCTGGTGCTGCTGCTCGTCGGCATAGCTTCTCTGGAAGTACAGAAAGGGAGGGTTTTCATCCACCCGGCCGACGGGCATCGGGTCTACCATGTTCGAGGGATAAACCTCGTACTGGTCCAACTTGATCTCGGGCGTCTGCGCGAAACCCACCGCGGGCAGCACGAGGCTGGCCCATAGAACAGCCCTGGTGATGCGCGACTTCGATTTTTTCACCGGCTGCCTTTCACAGGACCATTCCATTCCGCCCGCCACAAGGGGTCACGGTGCCGGTTTGGCCGCGAGGTCGTCGAGGACGGCGAGCAGGGTTTGATAGTTGTCCACGAGCAGGCCTTCGTAACCGTGCCCGCCGCCCTTCCAGTCGCGCCAGTCGCGCGAGCGGCCGCTGGCGTCGAAGCCCTGAAATTCACCGCGCGCGTAGCCGGCGAGCATCGGGTGGAAGATCCTCCGCGCATCGGCGGCGCGGCCGAGCCGGTAGAGCGCCTTGACCGTGTAGTAGCTCCAGCAGCCCGTCGCGCCGCCGTTCTCGTAGAACTGGAAGCCGTCGCTGCCGTCATCGAGCAGCGGCTCGCCGGTGCGCTCCGGTGCGTTATGCTCGAAGACGTAATCGTTTTTCTTCACCGGCACGAGATTGCCCGGCAGGCCCAGGCTGAAGTTCGTGTAGCCGACCGCCTGCATTTTGGCGAGCAGGTGATCCATGACGGAGTTCGCAGCCGCGTCGTCGAGCAGGCCGTAGGTGATGGCGACGCCCTGCACGAAGGTGAACCAGTAATCATGGAGCTGGCCGTCGGCGCTCTTCCATCCGGCGAGCACTCCGGTGGCGGGGTTCAAAAATGTTTTCGTGTAGTTGGCGCGCAGCAGCGCGGCTTTTTCCGCGAAGAACCGTGCGTCGTCCGCGTGGCCCAGCTGGTTCGCGAGCCCGCCGAAGCGCGTTGCGGCGTGATAGGCGAGCGCGTTCGCGTAGGCGTCCTCGTGGCCGAAGTTGATGGTGTCCCACCAGTTCGCCGGGCGCATGTCGCGGCGCGGACGGTCGCCGAAATTGCCGCTGCCGGGATATTCGAGCAGGCCGTTGCCGTCCTTGTCGGAGGCGAGCATCTCGCGGCCCCACGCGAGCAGCTTGGCGTAGTTGGCGCGCGCCCAAGGCAGGTCCTTGCTGCCATCCAGGTAGTCGCACGCGGCGATCAGGAACGACGGCAGCGAGTCGAGCGAGGTGCGCGGCGTCTTCCAGCTGATGATATCGGCGTCGCTGTCGCCGGGGCCGTAGCCGATCTGGCCGTAGCCCTTCGCGCCGGCGAGGTAGCGGTCGAGCGTCATGCGCACCAGGTCGAGGCACGTGAGCCCGTCGGCCAGCGGCGGCGTGTGCACCGCGAGGCTGGAATATTCGAAGAGCGTGAACGCGCACGGATCGCTGGAGGCGTTGTTCGCGAGCATCTGCAGGCGCGGATTGACCTGGAACATATTGAGCCAATCGCGGCGGAAGCCGTCATACAATGCGTCCTGCTCGTGGCCCGGCACCGGCGGATGGATGGCGACGACCTCGAGGCGGTACTCGACGTGCTTCTGCTCCCCGCTCGCCGGCGGGAATGCAATATGGACGAAGGCCGGCTTCGTGCGGCGGCGCGCGTCATAGTCGAGCTTCAGTCCGGGCGTGCTGCTCGTGATGCGCACCGTGCCCATGTCCGGCAGGTGCAGGACGCACGGCAGGCTCATGCGCCGCTCGCCGGACTGCATCAGCCCGAGCAGCGTCGCGTGGTTCTCGTGCTGGTTGAACTGCAGCACCAGCGGCGGCGCGCCGGCGACGAAGTCCGACGAGAGCGTCAGGGCTTTTTCCGCACACGCGACACGCCACAGCGGCTGCCCGTTCAGCGTGTAGGTGAAGGCGTCCGGCTTCGTCAAGCCCTGCAGCGCGGCGTTGGTGACGGCCAACACGGGGTTCTGTTGGACCTTGCCCTGGCCGAGCGAGTCCACGGAGAAAAAGGTGAAGGCCGGCGTCGTCGGCGCGAAGCCCACGGCGAGGTGTTGCGATTGGTAGTCCGGCGGAACCGCACGCGCCTGGATGGCGGTCGCTGCCATCAGCAGCGCAGCGAACGTAAGCAATTGTTTCCGTCTCATGCCCTGTCCTCCGCTTGGTATGATGAGTTGTGCAAACCGCATGAAGAAATAGCACGGCGCCCGGGTGGTGTGCCAGCCTGCTGCAAAGCCTCGCCACCGACGCCCGGCCGTGCATCTTTTCTGGTCACGATCATTCCGATCCGCGATGACACGATGGTCAGGTGGCAACAGAATGACCCTTTTTCAGTTCCAACATCTGTGGATCGACAATCCAGCCTTCAAATTTATCGCAACCCTCGGGTATGCCATCGGGCGGCATGGTGCAACGGGCGGACCAGGCTGCCTGCACCGAGCAAAGCAAGGCGTCCAGCGTATCGCCCGTCGGATCTTCGCTCGCCGACGCTTGTATTTGGCGAGGCAGGCGCAGCCGGAAACCAAAATCTTCCTGCACATGCGCCTGAAGGCCATCCAGAATCCTGTCCCGGGTTGCCTTGCGCTCCGTCGTTTGATGGCGGCGCTCGTCGGTTTTGTACTTTCCGCCGGCCGCATATCGGGCCGCCACGAGCTTAGGGTAGGCCTCGATGGCAACCCGCGGGTCCGGCCTCGGACACATCGGCAGGATGGAGACACCCGCCGCGTATAAGCGTGGCGCACCGCCGTGGAACATCTTGGCCACGGGTACCCCGTAAAGCATCATCGGGCTGCAGGCGCTGGCGAGGCGGTCTGTTTCCCTCCGGTGTTGCTTGTCGCCATAGGGACGATGCCGTCGATACTCGGTCAACCACTCCGCAAAGGCGGCACCACTGCGCTGTGCCACCCAAGAAACGAACGTCGGCCAGTCCTCCTGTCCCCGGCGTTGCTCGGCGAGCAGGCGGCGCGGCTGGCCAAAGGGAAAGTCAAAGCCCGCCCGCCACGGGCCTGGACGATGCAGGAAAGCCTCAAACTCCGGAAACGAGTTGAACCGTTCCACCGTCTCCACGCTCAAGCGCCCGCCTTCCAGTTGCGCCCCGGCGCAGGTGATGGGTTTGCGGCGGCCGGGCACACTGGTGAAATCGAGTCCGTAAATATGCATCAGGCCCGCCGCGTGTTTATCGCTTGAGCTTCAATTCGTCCATCCGCGCCTGCATGCGCGCGGCGATGTCGGGATGCCGCTCGATGACATTGGTGTGCTGAGGCAAATCGTCTTTGAGGTTATAGAGCTGCGCCTTGGGCGCGTCGGGTTTGATCTGGCCCTGCGCATCCACGTCGCTGTTGGTCAGGCCCAGCTTGGCATAGGGCGCGCCCCACTGCGGGCCGGGCGGGACCTGCACGGTCATGCCGGCGGAACCTTGCTTGGGGATATACAGCCAGTCGCCCTGCCGCAGCGCGTGGCCGCCGGTGCCGAGGAACGAGGCCTCGGTGCGCTTCACCGGCGCGTGCGCGGGATCGGTGAACGCCGCGAGTTCGCTCGCGCCATCGGGCGAGGCGCCGTCGGGCAGTTTTGCGCCCACGGCTTCCGCCAGGGTCGCCATGCAATCCACCTGCGTGAACAGCGGCGCACGCAGGCTGCCCGACGGGATGCGGCCGGGCCAGCGCGCGAGCAGCGGTATGCGGTGACCGGCTTCCCATGCATCGGTCTTCTGCCCAAGCAGCACGCTGTTGGGCCGGTGGGCCGAGGTCAGCACGTCGTTGTTGAGCACCGCACCGTTGTCGCTGGTGAAGATGACCAGCGTGTTCTGTGCGAGGCCCCGCTTCTCCAGCGCATCGAGCACCAGCCCCAGGCAGTGATCGAGCTGCTGGACGTAATCGCCGTAGAGCTTGGCGCCGCTCTTCCCTCGAAATTCCGGTGCGGGATCAATGGGGACATGCGGCGCGGCGAACGCGAGGTACAGGAAGAACGGCGTATCCCGGGTCTGCTGCGCGAAGAACTGCGCCGCCTTCTCCGCGAGGATGAAATCAATTTGATCATCGGGCCGCGCCTGCTGTGCCGCCGCGCCGCCGGTCATGACGCCGTGCGGGCCCTTCGACTTATCGATGCGGATCGGGTCGGCGGGATCGAGTCCGACGACCTTGTGATTCTCGACAAACACCAATGGCGGCTCGTTGTGCGTCTTGGGCGTGCCAAAGAAATAATCGAAGCCAATCTCCAATGGGCCGGGCTTCAGCTCCTGGTTCCAGTCCGGATCGCCGTTGCGACCGAACCCGTTATGCCATTTGCCCAGCGCGGCGGTGCGGTAGCCGGCGGACTTCAGCAGCGCAGGCAGCGTGACCTGGCCCTCGTGGAAATAGAGCGAGTAGTCGTTCTTCCGCTTCGCATGCTGGAGCAGGGTGCCGGAGAGGATCGCGTAGCGCGAGGGATTGCAGACGCCGCAAGTCGAGTGCGCGTCGGTAAACCGCACGCCCTCGCGCGCGAGCTGATCCATGCGCGGCGTCTGGATCTTGGTCGCGCCATAGCAGCCCACATCGCCCCAGCCGAGGTCGTCGGCGATGATGAACAAGATGTTCGGGCGCGACACTCCGGCGGCAAACGCCGCCGCAGCCATCGCCATCCATAACGAAAATCCGCCGGCCAGTTTCCTCATGGGCTTGTTCCTTTCAGGGCGTGCCGGCTTTGCCGGTCACCCGCTTGATATAGGTTGTCTCGGCTGGATCAAACGGCGTGCCGTCGCGCCG
This sequence comes from uncultured Lentisphaerota bacterium, assembly GCA_903896925.1. Classification (GTDB taxonomy): domain Bacteria; phylum Verrucomicrobiota; class Kiritimatiellia; order CAIQIC01; family CAIQIC01; genus DP16D-bin41. The sequence continues at coordinate 21,851 of CAITZM010000033.1, forward strand.
CACAATGTCGTGGAACCACAGCTTGGGCTCCGGGGCCGGCTCCGGTTTCTCCCATGTATTCCACGCGAAGCGCGTGTTCGACTTGCCCGTCACAAAGCCCCAGTTGTAGGCGGCGACCTTCTGCTCCTTGAAGTAGCCCAGGATCGGGTCGAACCGGCTCTCGCGGCGTTTCATATATTCCGAACAGAGGATCGGGCGGCCTTGCGGACGCAGATAGGCGATCCACTTTTTCACGGCGTCCAGCCCTCCATAGTTGTGGAAGCTGAACACGTCCGACTCGGCCAGTTGCACGCGCTCGATTGCATGCAGCTTGGTGGCATCGGGCTTGGGACCAAGCCACGGCGCGGAGGTCAGCGGCTGCGAAGGCTGCGCGGCGCGGGCCCACGCGAACGCCTGCGGCAGCAACGCGGCCACCAGGTCCTGCTTGTTGCGCGGCTCCTGCGCACCGTAGCTGGAGCCGTTGGTGTTGTCCGGCTCGTTCCAGACGTCCCACAGGTGGACACGCCGGTCATCCTTGAAGCGGCCGACGACGCCCTTGACGTAGGCCTCGAGCAGCTTGTAGCGCGCGGGATCTTGCAGGTCGGCCGCGCCCGGCGACTGCACCCAGCCGGAGTTGTGGACGCCCGGACGCGGCTCGTGCTGCCGGCCCAGCTTCGGGAATGGATCCCAGCAGCTGTCGAACAGGACGAACATCGCGCCGATCTTATGCCGGTCGGCGATGGCGAGGAACTGGTCCATCCGCTTGAGGAAACCTTCCGGGTCCTGCTCCCAAAGCTGGTGATGGAGGAAGACGCGCATGGAGTTGAAACCGAGCTGTTCGGCCCAGCCGAGTTCCTTGTCAATCTGCGCCGGGTCAAAGGTGTCGGCTTGCCACATCTCCAGCTGGTTGATGGCGTTCTCCGGCAGGTAGTTGCAGCCCGCGAGCCAGCCGGTTTTCTCCAGCCAGGCCTGCGCCTTCTCGGCGGGCCAGCGCTCGGCAGCCGGCGTGACACCGGTTAGTACGAACATCGCGAGCATCGCTTTCAGCAGACCTGCAGTCTTCATGGTTCTTGCTCCTCCGGGTTTATCACTTGCCGCTCATGATCCGGCGAATGTAATCGGTTTCGTCTATCAAATAGGGCGCGCCATCGGGGTGGAGCATACACGTATTCCAAACCGCCGGCGCGGCAGAAAAAACCTGTCGCCAGGATTCCACCGGATAGATCGTCTGCGTGCGACCATTGACCAGGTCCCAGCAGTAGGCGGCGACCTTTTGCTCGCGCATGAAACCCAGCAGCGGGTCGAAGTGGCCGCCGCCCGGCCGTGCCATGTATTCCGTGCAGAGCAGCGGCCGGCCCAGCCGCTGGAGCGACCGCACCACCCGCTGGAATTCGACGGTCGGACTGTAGCTGTGGAAGGAAACCACATCGCTGTTGGCCTGCTGCACCTGTTTTGTTTCATCAAGTGCATCAAGCCGGCCGCTGTCGCGCCACACGGCGGAGGTCAACGGCTGTGCGGGGTTTGCTTCGCGCGCCCAGACGAAGGCTGCTTTCAACAGAGGGAGGACCAGTTCCGGCTTGTGGCGCGGCTCCGGCGGCATCTCGCGCACGCCGCCATCGAAGTTGTCCGGCTCATTCCACACATCCCAAGCGAGCACGCGCCGGTCGTTGGCGAAACGTTTGAGCACGCCCTGCACATAAGGCTTCAGGTGAGCCTGCTGCGCGGAATCCTGCAATACAGCCAGGCCGGGCGACTGCAGCCAGAGGGCATTGTGCGTGTGCGGACGCGGCGCGGGTTGCGAACCCCACCGAGGGCACGGATTCCAACACGAATCAAAGAAGACGAACAGGGTCTTGATGCCGTGGCGGTCAGCGAGGGCGAGGTACCGATCCATGCGCTCGAGCAGGCCGGCGCTGTCATGCTTCCACAACAGGTCATGCAGAAAGACCCGCATCGTATTGAAGCCCAGCGCCTGCGCATAGCCGAGTTCGCGATCGATCGTCGCCGCATCAAAAGACTCCGCGCGCCACATCTCGAGCTGGTTGCCGGCGGTGCTGGGGGAGAAGTTCGCCCCGGCCAGAAACGGTTGCTGCGCAGACCATGCTTGCGCGCGTTCCTTGCTCCAGCGGCCGGGCGCGTCGGCCAGCGACGAGGCGCCTGCGCCCCCTCGCAGCGGGCACATGGCCAGCCAACCGGTCAACAGGATGAGCAGACGGGCGGTCATGGGTGCTTCGGTGCCTGTTTCTCGGCCGCTTGGCCGGCGTGCTTGCGCGGGGCGGGCGGGATGACCTGCGGTTTTAGGCTCGCGCGCCAGGTCTCGAGCGCGGCGCGCAGGACCTCGCGTCTTGCCGGCTCCTGCGCAGCCAGGTCCGTGGCTTCGCCGGGATCGTTGGCGAGGTTGAACAGCTCCTGCCGGTTCGCGCCTTCTTCATCGAGCACTACGAGCTTCCAGTCCCCCTGCCGCACAGCGGAAAGATGTGCCGCCGGCGTGCCTTGCTCCCGCGCGCGGCGCCACTGGGCATGGTCGGTGGTGCGCCAGAACAGGGCGGTGTGCGGCACGGCGTTGCTGGTGCCGTCGAGAAACGGCAACAGGTTGACCCCGTCGGTCACACCCAGTGCGCCGCCCGCCGCCGCCAGGCAGGTCGGCATCACATCCAGCGTCGCCACCGGCGCGGCATACGTGCGGCCGGCGGGCAGCGTGCCCGGCCAGTGCACCACGAACGGCACGCGCACGCCGCCCTCGTAGAGGTCGAACTTCTGTCCGCGATACGGCGTGTTCCGTGTGCCCAGCACCAGCGGTTCGCCGCCGTTGTCGCTGAGGAAAAAGGTGAGCGTCCGCTCCGTGAGGCCGGCGTCCTGCAGGGCCTGCCGCAGGCGGCCGAGGTTTTCATCGAGGTTGCTGATGATGGCGGCGGCCATCTGGCGCTTCGGGTCCAGGTGCGCGAACCTGGCGAGGTCGGCAGGTTTGGCCTCCTGCTTCAGGTGCGCCGCGGTATAGGCGAGATGCAGAAAGAAGGGCTTGTCCTTCCAGGCGCGGAGACGCTCGCACGCCTCGGCGGTGAGCAGGTCCGTGCCGTAGCCCGGGCAAACCTGCTCGACACCGTTGCGCGAATAGGTGGGATCCACATAGGAACCGAAGGCCCCGAAGTAGCCGAAGAACTCATCGAAGCCGCGGTTGCGCGGCGCATACTCGAACTTCAGGCCCTTGCCGAGATGCCACTTGCCGACCAGCGCGGTGGCGTAGCCGGCCTCGCGCAATTTCTCCGGCAGCGTGGGGATGCTCCGTTCCAGCCCGGTATGCGCCGTGTCGAAGGGCCGGTTGTCCTCGTAGCCCAGCCGCTGCGGATAGCGCCCGGTCAGCAGCATCGCGCGCGTCGGCGCGCACATCGGCTGCACGTAGCCGGCGGTGCAGACCACGCCCTCGCGCGCGAGACGGTCCAGGTTGGGCGTGGGGATGTCCCGCGCGCCGCAGAAGCCGAGATCGCCCACGCCGATATCGTCCACGACGATGAGCAGGACGTTGGGCTTGGAGGGGGCCACGGGCGCGGCGCCGGCCGGTGCCAGCCAGAACGCTGCACACAACATCAGGAGGACACGTTTCATGGAGCTTCTTTCGCCCGAAGGCTCACCCGCCGTCAATGCTTTTCCTGGGCTTGGAAGCCGGCAGCGCTGTTTTTCCAAGCCTTGGAAGTTTGCCCTGCCGGCTGTTCATGGCGCGGCTTTTTGACGGCGCGGAAGTCCCAGGCGCGGACGGGCCTGGCGGCATTCGCCGGCAGATATTGGATGGACTCGATTTCGACGGGCGCTTTGTCGGCCGGCAGGTAGAGGCGGACGATGCGCGGCTCGCCATGGATCGGCAGAGCGATCGTCACGTCCTGCCAGCCGGCGCCGGCGGGCAGCGTGTAGTTGACCAGCTGGCCGGTCTTCGGGAAATCCGCCTGCTCCTTGGTGCTCCACTGCACTTTGCCCTCGCCGCCGGACGTGCTGCGGGCGCGCAGCTGCAGCGTGAGCGGGCCGGCGTGTTTGACCTGCGCGGTGCCGAGGAACGGCGTGCGGCCATCGGCTTCGACGTGCAGGGCGCCCTCCACCAGCGTCGCTTTGCAGAATTTCGGCACCAGTCCCGCCAGCGGATCGGCCGGCGCTTGGGCCGCGCTCTCCTTGGCGGCGGCACGCGGCTTGTAGGCGGGATTCGCCCGGGGATAGAGCGCACCGGTATCCTTGACGAACGCATCGATCAGCGCGTCGAGCTCCTGCACCTTGTCCGGCCTCTGTGCGGCGAGATTTTTTGTTTCGCCAAGATCTTCCCGGATGTTGAACAGCTCGCGCGTGCCATCGTATCGGTCCGGCCGCTCGGCGAAACGGCGGATCAGCTTCCAGTCGCCCTGGCGCACGCTCACGCCGGGGACGAGGTGCGGGAACCAGATGAAGTAGGCGTCGCGCGCCAGCGGGCCGGTGCCGCGCAGGACGGGTGCGTAGGAGACGCCGTCCAGCTTCTGCTCCGGGTGCGGCGTGAGGCCAACAAGATCGAGCACGGTGGGATAGACATCAATGCAGCCGACGACCGCGTCGCTCGTCGCACCCGCCGCAATCTTGCCGGGCCAGCGGACCAGCAGCGGCACGCGCGTGCCGCCCTCGTAGAGGCTGCCCTTGCCGTCGCGCAAAGGCCAGTTGCTGGTCGGCGGCTTGTGGTCCGCCCACTTGCGGTAGCTGGCCACCGCGGGATTGGTCGTGTCGTCGCGCTTCGGCTTACGGCCTTCCTCGTCCTCGGTCATGCTGTGCGTGTTGCCGCCGTTGTCCGACATGAAGAGGATGATCGTGTTGTCAGCCAGCTTGAGTTCGTCGAGCCTGGCGAGAATCCGCCCGAGGCTTTCGTCCACGCTCTTGAGCATCGAGGCCATGACAGCATTGCCCTGGTGGCCGGTCGGGTCGGTGCGCTTCGCCAGTTCCGCGGTGAGGCTTTCCTTGTGGCCCCACGGACCGTGGACGCCAAAGTGCCAGAGGTTGAGGAAGAACGGCCGGTCCTTGCTTTCGCCGATGAATTTCAACGCCTCGTCGGTCAGGCGGTCCGTGATGTACTCGCCGGGCTGGCCATCGGTGATGGTGCCCGTCAGAAATTTCTGCCCCGCCTTGCCCTTGGGCCGCTCCGTGCCCGGCGGAACAACGCCGTAGGGCGAGAAATAGAAGTTCGGCGGTCCGGCGCTCGGCTCGCAGTGAAACGCGACGTCGAAGCCCTGCCGCTCCGGCCAGTGGGGCTGCGTCGCGCCGAGGTGCCACTTGCCGAAATGCCCCGTGCGATAGCCCGCGTCGCGCAGCGCCTTCGCGAGCGTGTGCTGGGACGGCTCCATGAAATTCTTGCTTTCCGGCATCAGCAGCGGCGCGTTGGGCGGCGCGGTTTCCGGCAGGAACTGGTGGCCCGGCGGCTGCGGCGGCTGGTGCCCGCTCGCGCTGGTGATGCCGTGCCGCGCCGAGTATTGCCCGGTGAGCAGCGAGCAGCGTGTCGGCGAGCACAGCGGCTGCGAGTAGGCCTGCGTGAAGCGCATGCCCTGCGTGGCCAGGCGGTCCATCTCCGGCGTCACGTAATACTTCGAGCCGTTCGCTCCGCAATCCATCCAGCCCATGTCGTCGACGAGGAAGAGGATGACGTTCGGCTTGGGCGTCGCGGCGCCCGCCGCGGCGGCGAGCAGGCTGCACACCAAAAGGGCATAACGTTTCATATGGGCTCCTGTGATGACAACGGCCCGGCTCCAGTTATATTTTTCGCCACCGCCGTGGCTTCACGGCGGGAGCAAGGTTGCGGCTTCGATGGTGAGGGGCTGGCCGTTTTCGCGGGTGCCGGAAAAAGCCAGGCCGTCGAACGGACAAGGCAGCGGCGGAGCGGTGACGCTCCTGGTCGTCAGCTTGAAGGCGCTCCAGGGAAGATCAAACAGGGCGCTGGCAGCGGCATAGGCGATCTCGGCGGTGTAGGCGCGCTCGTCGAGGCTGTTCGTGTCGCGCAGCAGCGTGATTTTCAGGACGCCCGCAGCGCCATGGCCATGGATGCGGAGCTGCAAGCCTTTATGCTGTGCGGCCACGCCGCTGGCGAGGATGGCGCTGTTGCTGACGAGGGCGAATTCCTTGCCGCCCTTGTCGGGGCCAAGTTTGAGCCCGGTCGGCGGCGCAAATTCGAACACGGTTTTCGGCAGCCAGCCGGCGGGGGTGCGCCATGCCGCCGCGCCGCGCTCGGTGTCCCACAACTGGCCACCGCGCCACGACGGGCCGGCCGCGGTCATCGGGTCGAGCCCGTCGCGCACGAGCAGCGTGCTGGACACGACGAGGCCGCGCTCGTCTCCGATGTTGACGAAGGCCTGCGCGGCGCACTTCCCGAACTCCGCCGGCACCTGCGCGCTCCACGTGTCGCCCTCACGCGTGGCGGGGCATTCCATCCAGTAGCGGGCGGGACTGACCGCCTTGCCGGGGCTCCAGTTGAGCACGGCGCGCGTGAGCGCGCGCGGCCCGGTCGCCTGCCAGGTATAGCGCAAGCCATCGTCGCTGACCTGCAAGGCGCTCACCTGGGGCAGAGCGGGTTCGCCGAGCAACACGTGACGCATGAAGGCGGGGGCGGCCGTGTCCGGCACCTCGGGGCCGCCCGCACCATGGTTGGAGTTCGGCCGCAACACCCAGCCTTTCTCACCGGGCAACGCCGCAAGGTTTTGCGCCGCGCCGTTGAGCCAGAAAAACAGATCGTTCGCGGCGAGCTGGAAGAACACCGCCGCCTTCGTGCGCGGCGCATGCGCGAGCGGTTCGTAGTTGGCGAGCCAGAGCGCGCGCTGCTCAGCCGGCTCCCAGCGCAGTTGTTGCGCAGCCCGGCCGGAGGTGAGCCCGGCGCCACCCGCGCTGACGCCCGTGGTCACGCACTTCACGCGTTCGTCCACGCCGGCGAGCAGCAGCGCAACCCAGCCGCCGTAGCTGATGCCGACCGCGCCGATCCGGTTTTTGTCGGCCCAAGGCTGCGTCTCGAGGAAGTCGATCATCCGCCGCGCGGCGGTGACGTTGTGCCACATCGGCCAGTTTTGCAGGTTGGGGACGAGGTCGAACGTCCGGTCATGCGGGACGTTTTTCCACTGCGTGACCTTGCCTTTGGGCCCGGGCATGAACTGCCCGTTATAGTCGATCGCCACGCCCGCCATGCCCGGGTGCCGGCGCGCCGCCGCCAGCGCGAGCGCACCGCTGGCGTGCCCGCCGCCGCCGTGGAAGATGAGCACGACCGGCACCGGCCCGGCGGCTTTCTCCGGCCGCGCGACGGCGCAGAATATCCGGTTCGGCCCGGCCGGCGAATTCTCTGAGCTGATGAACAATTCCTCGACGAGCAGTTGCTCATCACCCGACGCTGGCTTGGCGGCGGCAGGCGCAGGCGCGCCCTTCTTGCCGGCCACCCAGCCATCGCCGGTGTTCATCCAGTCGGCCGCTCCGGCAACTACCAGCGGCGCCTTGCGCGGCGCGCCGACCTGCTCTACATCCAACGGCTGCTTCCGCACCTCGGTCATGTCCCAAAGATCAACTGGGGCCGGCGCGGCCGGGGTGGCCAGGAGCAGCATGGCTCCGAAGAACCACAGCCTGCTCTTCACGGGTACCCTGCTTTCTGCAACGTCACCGGGCCGAGCAGGCCGGAGGGGACGAGGGGCGTATCCTTCCGGTAATGGCGACATGAGGTGAAGGTCAAACGGCCCGAGGTGCGCGGCGTGCCGTTCAGGAACCACGCGGGCCAGGCGAGCAGCGTCTCGAAATCCTTCCAGTCGCCGTCGAGCGGCAGTTGTTCGTCGCCGATCAGGCGGTTGATCCATAGGTTGACGACGGAAATCTCCAGCTCGTTTTTCCCGGCGCGCACGGCACCGGAGATGTCCACGCGATAGGGCGGCTTCCAGGCGATGCCGCAGTCCTGGCCGTTGACCCGCACCCGCGCCATCACCTCCACGGAGCCGAGGTCCAGGAAGAGATGGTTGATGGCGGATGGTTGATGGCGGATGGGGGATACGCTGCTTGTTTCCCCCTTAACCGCCAACCATGAACCGTCAGCCATAAAGGTCTTGCGATAGACCGCGGTGCCCGAATAATACTTGATGCCATCTTCCGCATGCTTGCTCCAATCGGTCAGCTCGTTGAACGTCACGGGCTGTGCCGGTCCTCCCCACTTGGGATCGAACGTGACCTGCCACGGGCCGGCGATGACGCCTCGCGCGATCTGCGGAAGGAAGTTTTTCTGCGCAGCATCTCGCGGAGCGAGATGACTACTCTGACGGAAGACGACGAACCAGCTCTGCAGCGGATCGAAGCGGAGCGGGATGCTGATGCGTCCGTCCTGCTCGGAGAACTCCGGCAGCGTGCGGATGGCGCCGGTCTCCGGGTCCCACAGTTCAGGGCGTTTGCCGGCGATGCGGAAGGTGCAGGTGGCCCGGCACGCGTTGGTGGTCTGGTTGGCGACGAAGTAGATGTCGGCTTCGCCGGAACGGCGGTGGATGTAGGGCAACCCGGCGCCCTCGAAATCCGGCGCGAGCTGGTCCCGCGCGAACACCTGCGCCGGCGTCTTACCGGTCACAATGCGGTTGGCGTCCCAGAGCGACACGGCGAGCTTTTCGATCCCGGCATCGCAGCGCGGAAAATCCGACAGACCGGGCGCACCCTTGGGCCGCGGGCCGCCGATGACGCGCGCGCCGGCATCCACCAGCTCGCGGATCTTTTGCGCGAACGGCAGCGTCATGCGGTCGGTGTCCGGCAACACCAGATAGCGATAGCTCGCGCCCGAGGGCAGCACGAGCCGGCCATCTTTCACGGCCATTGTGAGCAGCAGTTCCGCCGAGACGTGGTCATAGTCATAGCCCGCCGGCAAGTCCAGGTGCATGTCGTCCACATTCAGCGGCGCGCCTTCGCCGGGGCAGTAGCAGACATCGGCGACAAAGCCGCCCTGCTGGAGCAGATACTGGCAGCGCGTGAGATAATCCATCCACGGCTGCATGTAGGGGGACCAGGTGTTGTTCCGCTGGATGTGCTCGCCCCACTTCCGGTGTGTCAGGCCGGGGACCATGTTGGCGTAGGCCTGGTGCGCGGAGAGGTGGAAGACCATCCGGTTGAGCCCCTCGCAATATTTCTTGTCGCCCTGCGCCTTGAGCGTGAACGGATGGTCGCGCCAGCCGCGGTCGGAGGTGAACGACTCCGCGCCGATCACCGGCCTGCCATAGGTGTGCGCGGCGGAGGCCATCACCTTGGTGGAAAGTTCGTAGCCGTGCCCGGTCTGCACATTGGGGAACAACCCGGTGCCGCGCGACCAGAACTCGCTGATCGGGAAATCGCAGGCACCGGCGTAGGCGAGGTTGTCGATGCACAGGTGGCCGTAGGCCTCGGTGGAGAACTTGATGCCGAACGGCCGCGCCAGCTCGCGCAAACGGACCGAATAATTGTCATGGATCATCTCGCTGACGGTCTTCCGCATGTCCCACAGGAAGCGTTCCGAGAGTTCCGCGCTGCCCACCATGCGGCCCGCGAGCACCGGGAGCCACGGGCGCAGGTTGTAGCCGCGCCGCGTGCGGAATTCCACAGGGAACGTCGCCGTCCAGTTCTGGCCGCCGGCCTCCCAGCTGTCCACGTGGACATGCGACAGCGCCGGGCCGGCCAGCGGGCCGGCGTCGGTGAAGATCTTTTTCAGGAAGCCATTGAAGTGCGTCTCGATGCCGGCCTGGCCGAGGCGGTCGCATTCGAGCCCGATGGCCGCGGTCGGGCACGGCCTGGTCATCTTGAAGTTGGAGGCGTGTCCGCAGCGCAGGACCAGCCAGTTGCCCGGCGGCGCGTCCCACGTCAGGCGGCCGTCCGGGCCCATGCGGTCGGTCAAATCAAGCACACGCGCGAGGGGTGTCACGGCGTCCGGCGGCAGCGCGGGCGCTTTGTTTCCGCGCGGCAACAGCCAGCTGGTGCCATCCTTGAGGTTGAGTTCCGGGATGCGATAGTCGCGCCCCTGCGCCGACGCCGGCGCCGGAAGCGCGAGCACGGCGACGTCGCGGTAGGAATCCATCTTCTCAATATCAGCTAGCACCTTCGCGGTGATGCCCGCGCCGGGCCGCAGCCATGCCGAGAGATTCTTTTTCGTGACCTCGGGCTTCGGCAGCACCAGCTCCAGCTGCTTTCCGCCCGTGATGTCCGTCTCGCTCCAGTACAGTTTCTGCATCGAGCGGTCCGGCGTGATGTGCGGGCCGCCGCTGCCGTAGCCGAAATCCAGCGAAAGGTCGAACTCCAGGCCGAGGCGGCCGCACTCGTGGAACGCCCACTGCATGCAGTCGTGCCACTGCGGGCTGCCGCCCGCCACCTTGCCGTCCGGCGCCCACCACGGCCCGCTGACCTCCATCCAGATCACGCCGCCGATGCCGGCGCGCTGCAGTGCCTCGAGGTCCGCGGTGATGCCTTCCTTGCTGATGTTGCCGTTGATCCAGAACCAGAACACCCACGGCTTCGCCGCGTGCGGCGGCTGCGCGAACCCGCGCTCCAACTCGTAAGCGGTTGCGATACGCACCAGCGAACACAGCGCGAGCAACATCATCAACATGCGTTTTTTCATAATCACACCTCTGTCATGCAGTGTGCTGGAACCAAGACCTGGGGGGAAGTCGCCAATTTTCAAACCCTGGATAACGACAGCGGCGGCGTGACACGCCGCCCTCCAGCGAGGAGGGCGGTGCCGGATGGCGGGCAGAAGGCATGGATAGCGCTTTCATTTTGAGTTCGGTGAATCATGGCGGGGACGAGCTTTTCAAGGGTCGTCGCCCTTGCGTTGTTTTGTTTTTCCACCCTCCGGAGGCGGGACAAACGAGCGGCCGCTGGCGAGGATCTGCTCCCAGCGTGCGCGGCAGTCGCGCTCCATGCGCGCGGCGAGGTCGGGGAATTTCGCCTGCACATCGGCGGTCTCGCCGGGGTCGACGTCGAGATCGAAGAGCGCGTGCTGGCCGCCGGGGAGCGCGTGGAATTTGAAGCGCGGGCCGCGGAGCGTCAGGTGATGATCCTCGTACTTGCGCTGGTGCACGTCGGCGATGTTGTCGCGCGGCGAGCCGGGGCCGGAGATGGCCATGCGGAACACCTCGGGCCGATCGCAGATCATCGCCGCGTTCTCGAGCGAGGCGCGCAGGCTGACGCCGCTGAACGGCAGGTGCGCGGGCAAGATCCCGGACTTCGTGAAGTCCGGGATCTTGTTGCTCTCGCCCAGGCCTGCCAGATCGAGCAGTGTCGGGAGGATGTCTTCCGCGCAGCCGAACTGCCGGCGGTCGCCGGGCGCGATGCGGCCGGGCCAGCGCACGAGCAGCGGTACGCGGTCGCCGTTTTCCCAGACGAGCGCCTTGTGCCCGCGCAACTTCGCGACGTTGCGCTTTTGCCAGTCGGTGTCCTTCGCCAGCGCTTCCTCATCCTTGAGCTTCTTCACTTCCGGGCTGGTCGGTCCGTTGTCGCTGATGAAGACGACGATCGTGCGCTGGTCCTGCCCGGCCGCCTTCAGGCCGTCGAGCAAGCGCCCGATGCACTCATCGAGGTGTGCGATGCTGCCGTAGCACGCCGCGAGATTCGAGGAGCAGCCCTGGGCCGCGAACGGCGCGCTGTATTTTTCGGCACAGACCCAGGGCATGTGCGGGATGATGTAGGCGAGCGAGACGAACCACGGCTGGTCGCCGTGCCCGCGGATGAACTGCAGCGTGTAGTCCGTCCAGATATCTGCGGTCCAGCCCTGGCCGCGCGCGCTGTTGCGCGGCTTCCACAGCATCGGGTCGCGATGCTCGTAGCCGCCGCCGCCCAGGTAATCCTCCCAGCCGAAGTCGGTGGGATTGCCCTTGCCCATCTTCGCGCAGTCGAGCTTGCCCACGTGGAGCGTCCGGTAGCCGGCGGCCTTGAAGAAGGCGGGCATCCGCGTCTCGTCGGGCCGCAGGTTGGCGCGCATCGGCACGCCCCAGACGCCGGTCAGCAGGTGGTCGCGCCCGGTGAAGACCGCCGCGCGCGTCGGCGAGCAGGCGGCGGCGACGGTGAAGTTGCGGTAGACCGCCGACTCGCCCGCGAGCCGGTCGAGCTGCGGCGTGCGCACCAGCTTGTTCCCGTTGAACCCGAAATCGCCGAAGCCCTGGTCGTCGCTGATGATCAGCAGGACGTTAGGCGGTGCGGCCTGGATCTTCAACCCCAGGCAGCAGACCGCCAGCAGCAGCGACCGTAAGATGTTTTTCTTCATATCAACCCTTTCAATACTAACGGCCAAGGTGAGGGGATATTTTCCGGGCGTTGAACTTGTGCCAAGGATGGGGAACGGAGTGCTGACGAAAAGCTGGGCGTATGCTCCACGGGTGTTAACCGAAAAGAACGAGGTGCTCCGCACGGACACCAGCTGGGAGCGGCGGTCCCGCCGCGGCGGGATCGCTGCAGATGAGCCGTCGGGCGTGTGTGTTGCACACGTGTCTGCGGTCACGGCAAGGCGGTTTACACTATGCGGGGCGGTGAGGACACCGCCCCTCCCAGCCAGGCAGACAACCTCGAGGGCAAAATCTCCTCGTTTGGCTGATGAGCATATGGTGGGCACAAAGGCTGGTGTTCGCTTCATGCAGTATCAAGCCGCCCCATCCTTGGCGCAATATACACACCTTGGTCTCGCTCTGGTGCCTGCCGGCGGAGTCATCCGGTTCAGGGGATCAGCTCGCCGGCGAGCAGGACGCCGCCGAGGTACAGCCGGTTCTCCGTGAACGCCTCGGGCTTGTCCATCGTCTTGTGCTGCTTCTTCAGGATGCCGGCCTTGTCCGGCGGCTCGGCCAAGAATTCCAGACGCACACGGTGCTCGCCGTTCTTTAAATCACCGGAATAGAACCACGGCTGGATGCGCCACGTATTGGCCTTGGCATAGTGATCGAACAGCGTCCCGTTCACCGGCGTGCCGTCGTCCACGGTCACGCGGAACTGGCCGGCGTCGGGACCGCGCAGCCCGACGAGGCCGCAGCACGTCCCGCGGAACTTGAACGTGAGCGACTGGCCGGGCTGCTCGGCCTTCCAGAGCGACGGCAGATGTTTCTTCTCCACGGCCGCGGCCCACGCGTCGCTCGGCGAGGTCGCCAGCTTCCAGCCGTCGCTCTTTTGGATCTGTTCCAGCGGCACAAGCGCGGCGCGGCCCCAGTTCGCGGCGTCCAGCGGCTCCGGCAGCGCATGCGGTCCGGGCTGGCCGGCTTTTTTCAGCGCGGGCGCCGCGCGGAGGATGGCGTCGAGGTAGAGCTTGTGGCCGGTCTCGGCAAACGGATGGACGCCATCGGCGCTGAACACGGTTTTGTTTTCGTGATGGGCGGTGGGCGCCTGGAACACCAGCCGGCCCGCCTGCACCTGTCGCGCCACCTCGACGCCGAAGTTGAGCGACGGCACCTGGTAGTGTTCCGCGACGCGCTCCATCTGCACCTGCAGCGCCGGCAGTTTATCCGCCTGAAACGCAGGCAGCATCCCGGAGTTGATCGTATAGACGAAGCAGATGTCGGTGGCCGGATCCAGCCGCCACGTCTGCCGGATGATGCCTTCCATCGTCTGGATCGGCCGCCGGCTGTTGCCCGCGCCGTTGACGGCAAACTCCACGAAGAGCAGGTCCGGCTTGAACTGCAGCACGTCATGCGTCAGCCGGCACGCTCCGAGTTCCGCGCCCGTGCCGCAGATGGTCGCGCGAATTTCCCGCACCTGCGCCTGCGGGTACTGGGCCGCCAGCCACTGGCGCGACAGCACCCGCCAGCCTTCCGCGTCGGTGATGCTCCCGCCCAGATAGGCCACGCGGACTTCGCCGCCGGCCTGCAGCTTGGCAAAAACATTCGGCAGACCGGTGCGGGCGTGGCATTCCTGTAAAGGCTCCGCCGCCCGCGCCGAAAGACCAGCCAACATCGCCAACGCAAGCCACATGATTTGCAGTTTCATTTTATTCCCATCCGCATGCTCGGTTTCACGACAGACAATGGCATCCGCCAACTCGGCCGCGCCCAACCCATTAGCCGCACCAGGTTCAGTCCCTACTGGCACACCGAAAAACCAGCGGGCGCATCCGCACACACGACAAAGGCATGATGCCTCGTACTACCAGCTATCATGGCTTGGAAGGCGTCGGCAAGGTTGGAGGTGCGATGGCGCGGGCCTTCACGAAGTTCACCAACTCCTCGCACTGAAAGAATCCATTCCACATAGTGTGACCCTGGCCGGCCGGGACGATCAGCTGCATCGTGCCGCCGAGCGCGGCGTAACGCTCCTTCAGCAACCCGGAGTTGAGCGCCAGCGGCACGAGCTTGTCGCTGTCGCCGTGGATCGCAAACAGCGGGACACCCGCCTGCGCCAGCGTCGCGAGGCGATCGATGGGGTTGTGCCCGGCCAGCCGCGCCTGCAAGTCATCAGGCTTCAGCTCAAAGGCGCCGGCGGCCTTCGCGATGCCGGGATAACTGGTGAGGTTACTCACCGGATAGATGCCGGCGAAGCCCGCGACCTTGTCGGGGTTTTCCTCCGCCCACGAGAGCAGCTGCAGGCCGCCGCGGCTCCGGCCGAGGAGCACCGGCTGGCGTGCGTAGCCGCGCGCGAGCAGCTCGTTGTAGAGTGCGGTGAAGAGCTTGCGGCCCGCGGGGCTGCCATAGGATTCGCCCGCGTCTATGCCGGCGATGGCGAGGCCCGCGGCCTGGAACTTTTCAAACATCCACTTTTCCGCCGCGCCCGGATAACTCCCCAGGGTCGGCGCATACCAGACCCACGGCTTGCCCGCGCCCTCCGCCTTGGCCGGAATCAGAAAAGCCGTGTGCCCGGCGACAGAGAAAACCTCGCCCGGCAGCGGCAGAACTTTCTTGGGCGCGCTCGTTTCCGGGGCGCACAACGCGACCAGCGGCGCCAGGAGCAGCGTGATGCACAGCGTGGTGTTTTTCATGGTGTTTTCTTTTTCATCGAACAGCCTGGTGCCTGCTATTTTTCAAACTGGATCGCGGTGGCGTTTTTCACGCGCAGCTGCGCCTCCTCCGGGGAGGACAGGGTTTTTCCTTGGAACGAAAGGTTTTTGAAAACGACCTCGCTCACTTCGTGGCGCGCGCTGAAGCCTACGATGTCGGAGCCCGGGAGCCGGTCGCCGCCGATCCGGATGTTCTTGAACAGCACGTTCCGGATGGTGCCGCGCGTGCCGGACCTCTTCTCGCGCAGCACCTGCTGCCACGCGTCACCCTGCGCCTCCTTGCGCGCCGGGTTGTTGCGGAAAAACTCGGACGGGCAGTCGGCGCTGTACTGGGAGAACGCCACCTTCAGCGCCAGCAGCTTGTCGCAGCCCTCCTCGACGCGGATATCCTCGAAGCGCACATCCTCCACCGCGCCGAGGTCGTGATTATCGATGCTCAACGCCGGGCCTTTTTCCTTCTTGATGATGTCGCAATCGGTGAAGACGACATGACGGATGGAGGGCGCGCCGACCGCGAAGCCGACGGTCAAGGCATGACCCCATTCCGAACTCCAGAAGATGGAGTTGGTCACGCATACGTCGTCCGTGTTGAATTTCCCCGGGTCGCTCTTCGACGCGCCGCTTTTCCCGGAGTAGTCGTGGGCCTTGACCGCGATGCAATCGTCCTTGGTGCGGAAGAAGCTGTTGGCCACCGTCACGTGGCGGGAGCTGTCGGGGTCGCAGCCGTCGTCATTGTCCCGCCAGCCGACCACTTTGATGTTATGTATAAGGATGTTTTCCGAGCACCGTGGGACGAGCGTCCACCCGTAGCTGCCCTGCAGGATGACGTCGCTGACCTCCACGTTCCTGCACGTGTCCAATTCGACCAGCCTGGCCTGCGTGGTCCGTGTGGACCCATCGAGCATGCCCGGCCCCGCGATGCGTAGGCCGGAAGCGTGCTTGGCGTGAATCGAGCCGCGCACCACAGCGCCGCCGGCCAGATACACGGTCTCGTTGTCCTTCAATTCGATGCGACCCGCCTCGTGAATTTTCCCGCCCTCGAAATAGCGTACCTGGGCAGCGCCCGCCTTGGGCGCTTTTGGTTCCGGCGCGTTGGCAAACAGGAACAGCGGGCGATGCAGGTCGTCATCCACCTCGATGGCCAGCTGGCCGGGACCGGGCAGACGGAAACGGAGGCTGCCGCGCTCCACCACCGGCTTGATGCCGCGTGCGAGCGGACGGATCACCGGGTGCGTGATCGGTCGCTGCACTTTTATCTCGACCTCCACCTCGCCCGTCACGGCGAACGTGGCGAGGGAACACACCGGCGTCCGATAGACAAAAATGCTTTGGCCGCCCGCGCTGACGAGATAATCCGGCGACGCCTCCATTCCCTGCGGAACCGGATACGCTGTGACCACGCCACCCGCCAAGGCGGCGACGCCGGAAACCGCGCCCGCCACCAGCGCGACCAAACGTGCGCAACTCGAACAATACAACGCCATTAAATTTTTGTTCATCCGCTTTTCCAATGCTTGGAACTTTCTGAAAATGCGGCTCGCATAGGCGCGATCCATGGCGCCAGCGGCGCTGGCGGTAACCGTTTCAGTGCAAAATTCCAGTCGGAGTTCTTCATGATCCCAGCGCGCGCAACACGGCGCGGGCGTTCCTGTTCTCCCCGTCGAGCTTGAGGGCGTGCCCGAGGTGCAAATCGGCGGTCTTGCGGTCGCCGCGCAGGAGCGCCTGGATGGCTTGCAGCACCAGGAGGTCGGCGGTTTGCCCCGGATCGGTCTTATCGTTGGCCAACGCCGCGGCGCGCTGGAGGCACCCGGCGGCCTTGGCCTCGTCACCGCGGCGCAACAGCATGGCGGCCTTTCCTAGGGTGGCGAGGAAATGGTCCGGCTCGCGTTTCAAAATGAGATCGAGTTGTTCGATTGTCTGGTCAAACTGCGCAAGCTGTTCATGGGCCTTGGCGAGGAAATAGCGGTTGCGGCTGGTATCCGCGGCCCTGACGCGTTCGGTGCAGACGGCGAGCAGTTCAGCGTTGCGTTCGGCCTTGATCTGTACCGCGGCGAGCAATTCCCACGCGGAATCGCGGGCGGGGTCGAGCGTGATGGCGCGCCGGCAGTAGGTCTGCGCGTCGTCCGTCGCGCCGAACATGAGCCTGTTCATGCCCAGCCCTTCGCAGGCTTGCGCGGCCAGCTTGGAATCGCTGCCGGCGGCGAGGGTTTCGAGGCGGGCACGGGTTTCTTCGCGGGCCGTCCGGGCTTGCGCAAGGAAGGCGGGCTCGAAATGGGTGCCGGGCTGTTTGGCCGCTCCATCGGACATAATCAGGAAGAAGAGGAGGGTGGACTGGATGTTCACGTTGTCGGGGCACAGCCGCGCTACTTGTTGAAAATCGCTCAAGGCCTCGGTTGTGAGGAACTGCGACAGGTTGGGCTGGTCACCGCCCAGTACGGCCCTTACCGCTTGCAGGCAATTGCGAAAAAAAAGCTGGCAGCCCAGGCGCTTGAGATAGCCATCGAGTTGTTCCGGCGCGTTCGCGATCGCCTTGGAAAAACAGTCGAGCGCTTCCTCCATCAGTTGCCAGGCGTGTTGGACGTCGTCACGGGTCAGCCGCCCCGCCTGCAGCGCGGCCAGCAGCTTGGGGATGTCGTCGCCATGGAGGCGCGCCACGTGCAGATGGTCGTGCATCGCGCGCTCGAGCAGCTGTTCGCCGAGCTCGCACCACGCCGCCGCGTTGGTCGGCGACGCTTTCAGGACCTCGCGTAACTCAGCCTCGCTTTTGCGCGGCGCGGCGTTGGTTTTATGCACCTCGAAGTCCGTGCTTTGGAAGCCCATCGTTACGTTGACGTTGATGGACGGCAGCCTGGCCAGCAGGCGGAGGGCTTCCGGTTTTGTCCCGTCCTCGGCGGCGTGGACCGCGGCCAGCGGCGCGAGCAGCAAGGCGACGAGGAGTGTGACGGTATGTTTCATGTTCTTCTTTCCACTTCACTGCATGCATCATTTCCAAACCTTGGAACGCCCGGCAAGGCGCGACTCACGGCTTCAATAATTTCTCCAGCACGGGTTTCAGTTTGCTGGCGTAAATATCGTAGCCGGCGGGGCCGAGGTGCAGGTGGCCGTCGGAGTAGGCGGCGGCCTTGAGCGAGCCGTCGGGATGGGTGAACTCGCTCCAAAGATCGAGGAGGTGAAGGTTGGGGTCGGTGTCGAGTTTCAGCGCGTCGAGTGCAGTATTGATGCTCTTCACGTCCTGGTAGATGATGTTGCCAGGTTTCCCTGCCGGCAGAATTTTCACGACGACGATCTGCGTTTGCGGGCAGCGGGCGCGGAGATTTTGCGCGCAGAGCCCGATGCCCTGCGCGACGGACGCGGCGGGCACACCGTTCGCGCCGACGAGCGGGGCGTTGTTTACGCCGACCAAGAGCACGATGACCTTCGGCGCAGCGCCCGCGAGCGCGCCGTGATCGAGCCGCCAGAGAACATGCTCGGTGCGGTCGCCGCCGATGCCGAGGTTGACGGTTTTGAAAGCAGCGAAATATTTTTGCCATGCGGCGTTGAACGGCACGCCATCCCAGCCGCCGCCCCAATACTGCGTGATGCTGTCGCCGAGGAGCGCGATGTCGGGCGCGCCCTTCGCCGCCTGGACTTTCTCGATGAGCGTCGCGTGGTGTTCCAGCCACAGATTGCCCGCGCTGCCGTCCTGCGTTTTCCAATGTCCCGCGGTGGGGGTCACGGCCCAGAATTGCGGCAGATGTTTTTGCGCCTCGTGGCCCGGCTTGCGCGAGTACTCCTCCTTCAGCACCCACGCGCGCTCGGCGTCGGTCAACGGCCAGCCGCTGAGTTGCGGGTCCATTTTCCCCTCATTGTAGGGCGCGTAGGGATAGGCGAGCACGGGTTTCAATTCCAGAACGATGTTGGCCGCTGTGGATGCTGCGCGGGGTGTGCTTGCGGGCTTGGTGGACAGCGCCAGAGCAGGAGGCGCCGCATTACGCGCCTCCGTCTTGGCCGGCTGGGCGGGCACCGGCTTGCCGCTCAGCAATGCCTCCAGGATTGGTTTCAGCCTGCCCGCGTAGAGCGCATAGCCGCCGTCCTGCGTCAGGTGGATGTTGTCGGGCGTGAAGAGTTCTTTCTTCAGCGTGCCGTCGGCCTGGGTGAAGTCGTTCCACAGGTCGAGAACGTGAACCTGCGGGTCGCTGCCGAGCTTCAGCGCGTCGAGCGCGAGATTCGTTTGCTTGATGTCCTCGTAGAAACGCACACCGGGCGCGTGGGCGGGCAGGATTTTCGCGACGATGACGGCCGCCCGCGGGAACTTTTCGCGCACGTTCGCGACGACCGTCTGGACACCCTGCGCCGCCGCTGGGATGCCGGTCTCCGGCGTGAAGAACATGTTGTTGTTGCCGATCATCACGATGACGATCCGCGGCTCCAAGCCGGCGACGCCGCCATGATCGAGCCGCCAGAGCACGTTCTGCGTCTTATCGCCGCCGATGCCGATGTTGACCGTCTTGAGCTGCGGAAAATGTTTCGCCCACGCCGCGCCCCACTGCATGGTGATGCTGTCGCCGACGAGCAGCACATCGATCGGCCCCTTGCTCGCCTCCGCGTCCTTCACCAGCTTCGCGTGCATATCCAGCCAGCTCGTTCCGCCCCAGTTTCCGGCCGACGGAACCGACGGCCACAGCTGCGGCAGATGCTTGTTCGCCTCGCGGCCCGGCCGGCGCTCGTACTCCGGCTTCATGACGTAGGTCTTCTCTTCGTCCGTCAGCGGCCAGCCGCATTTCTGCGGCTCGGCCGTCACGCAGGCGTAGTCGAGCGCGAGCGCATTCGCCAGCGGCAGCAGCAATCCAACGAGCAGGATGACGGTAGTTTTCATCTTCCTCTCCCCGGCAGCGGCGGTGCGGCGAAGGTGACGCCTTTCCACTCCGCCAAAATTTTCAGATAGAGATAGGGATCGGGCCACGATGACGAAGGCTCGATGATCGTCGTCTCCGGCCATTCGTTCCAACTGGTGACCATGATGTAATCGGCGCCGGCCTCGGTTGCGGCGCGCAGAAAATCGCGCAGCGTCTGGCCGTCACGCCGCGGCATTTCGTAGGGCGTGGGATTGAAATGCGAGTTGTTGTGGCCGGGATGGACGGGCAGCAACATTTTCCTGCCGGAGTCGTGCGCGAGCTTCGTCAGGTAGCGATATTTTCCGGCGAGTTCCTCATGGCGGCACGCCCTGAAATTCGAGAACGTGCCGTAGAACGCGAAGCTGTCCACGCCCGGCGTCGCCAGCCAGTCGGCGGGGATGCATTTCTCGCGCGCCAGGTCGCCGGCGTTGTGCGCCCGCGCATCGTGCGCGAGCTTGTCCACGATCCAATAGACCGCGCCGATTTCTTTTTCGACGTGCTGCTTGAGCGTCGAAAATTCCTGCGGCGTCAGGCCGGGCTTGGTCCCTACCTGGTAGAGATAGACCGCCGGCTTGCCGTCGAGCTTCAGATAGACGGGGTTGTCCTTGTACTTGCGCAAGGCGCGGGTGAGCATCGCGGCGTAGTCCTCGAGCTGGCCGTGGAACTGCGCGCGTTCGTCGAGCAGCGCGAATTTGAAGCCGAGTTTCTGCGCCGCGGCGACGATGCCGCTATCCACCACCCGGTCGAGCCCGTTGTGCTCGCCCCACCAGTCCACGAGAAACGCGTCCAGCCCCGCCGCTTGCGCCAGCCGCACGTGCCACTCCGCGACGACAGGATCAGCGCTGTCGTAAAATCCGACGAGCGGACGCGCCGCGCTGTTGAGCGGCGGCTCGCCCGGCCGCTGCTCGCGCAACGCCACCGCGTTGGTCGCCGCCGCCGGATAGGTCCAGTGCAGCCACGGCGCCTGCACGTTGGTGGCCGAGTGATACCAGCAATAATACGCCGCAAACAGCAGCGGGCGCGCCGGCGCATCGGCAGCGTGCAGCGCGGCCAGCGGCGCCAAGAGCAGAACGGCAAGAAATTGGAGGGTGTTTCTCAAAGCCATTAGGGCCCTTTCAGCACGCTGATGCGGTAGACGGCTGCATCTGTAAACGCTTCCTCGACCATTCCATTGCGGTGGTTGAGCCGCTTCCCTGTCCGCTGCCAGGTGGCGGTGGCCGGCTCGTTGACCGTCACCTGCACCCCGCCATCCGTCCGCTTCAGCCGCAATGCGTTGCCATCGAGATGGATGTCGGTCTCCTGCTGGCCGTCGAACACCAGCATCGGAAAACCGATCCGCGCCACGGAGCCGGCGGTGACCGTTACACCCTGGGCATGGAGTGTCAAGGTTTCACCGCCCGCCCTGAACTGTACCTGCCGGGCCGACTCCTCCAGCACTTCGACCTGGCGCACCGGTTCGGTGGTCTTGTGCAGAATGCCATCCGAATACCCCAGTTGCGGACACCCGCCTTGGAGGTGGACGCGGATCAGGCCGGACGGGTTGTACACACCGTTCCCGCGCGTCATGTATTGGAGATAATTCCCGCCGGCGTTGGCGACGACCATGTTGAACTCGGGCAGCCGGACCACGAAGCCACCGACCTCCGCGGGTGCCGGTCTTTCCACGATCGCCTCGTCCGCCTGTTGCCACGCGGCGCAGAGCATCGAGCAGGCGAGCAGATTGTAGTTCGCATGGACGGAATATCCCTCATAGCCGTGCCGGGCTTCCACGGGGTACCGGTTCTTCACGATGTAACCGGAGCCGTCGGGGCGGATCCACTTTTGGATGGACGCAAGGGCCAGCCGCGCGCCGCGCTTGAACGCGCCAGCCTCTGCCGGCCGCCCGGCCTGCGCGTATTGCGCTGCGTAGGTTTCGTACACCGCGGCCAACTCGGCCTCGTTCCAGAGGTGCTGCGCGCTGCGGTAGCCGGTCGGCAGTTCGCCAAACGGCGACTGGATCAGCAGCGAAGTCCACGCGCCTTTCCAGCAGGCGTCGCGATAGAAGGTGTCCTGGTAACCGCGCTGCAGCATCCCCGTCAGGAAGTACCGGCTGAAGGCGTCGTAGGCGAAGGGCGCGCCGTGTTCCAGATACTGTCCCGCCGGCGTCATATGCGGCCGTTGGATCTGCAGCGCGTGGGCCACATAGGCCGGGTCGGTCAGGCGGTGGAGCGAGCGCAGGTATTCGCCGGCGGCGTGGACCAGCGTCCAGTTGCCGTCGGCTTTGCCATACGCGGCGTAGGTCTTGGCGGGGTTGATGGCGGAGAGCTGCTTCCGCCAGGTCTCCAGCCTTTCCTTGGGCGCGACCTTCTCGAACTGCTCGAAGGCCAGCATCACGGGGTAGGTGTAGAAGTCCGGATGTTTGTCGGGGAAGGCGGACATACCCTTGGCGAGGCTGTCCACGCTGAAATCCATCGCCCGCATCCCGCTTTCAAGCAATTGCGGGTCGGTGTCGAACCCGCTCGCCGCCAGCGTCGCGACGCTGTGCGCGTAGCAGGGTGGGCTGAACTGCGTCCGCCCATCCACGGGATCCGGCAGGTCGCCGTCGGGCTTCAGGCACTTGCGCAGCGCGCGGACCTGGCCGTCCACGACCTTGAGATAATCGGCCCGGCTCAGCCCGGTCGGCTGCACCGTCCCCCGGTGCTCAAGAAACCGGCTGATCTGCGGCTGGAGCGGATGCTCCGCCGTGCTCAGCAACGTTGCTGCGATGACGACACCGAAAATCATTTTTTCAGCTTCAGCATCTCGCTGCCCGCGAGCAGAAACGTGCCGGTGACGTATTCGTGGGTCTGGGCCTGCTGCAGGCTCACCGGGCGGTCCCCGACGGGCTGGCCCCATTGGACCTGGCCCTCGGCGCTGACGCTCTGCACCAGTCCGGCCCACGCTTTCTGCACCACGGGCAGATACGTTTCGCGGTCGAGCAGCCCGTGGTTGAGGCCCCACGCCAGGCCGTAGCAGAAGAAGCCGGTGCCGCTGGTCTCGGGCACGGCCACATCCTCGGGATCGGCGAGGTTCGGCCGCCAGAGACCGTCGTCGCCCTGCCGCTTCGCGATGGCAGCGGCCATGGTCTTCAGCAGCGCCACGTAGCGCGGCCGCTGCGGATCGTCCTCCGGCAGATATTCCAGGATGCGGACGATCCCGCCCAGCACCCAGCCGTTGCCGCGCGACCAGAAAATTTTCTTCCCGTTCTTCGTTGTCTGACCGATGAACCGCTTGTCGCGATAGAACAGCCCATCGTCCTTGTCGAAGAGTTCCGCGTGTACGTCCCAGAAAAACGCGTGCATATAGGCGAGATACTTTTTGTCGCCGGTCGCTTTCGCCAGCATCGCCAGCGAGCACGCCCCGTAGAGCGAATCCGCGTAGCGCCGCCCGCCTTCGAGATACCAGACCTTGGCGCCCGCCGGCGAGTTGTTCGTGGCGGTGTTCAGCCAGGCGATGGCCGGCGCCAGCATCGCCTTGTCCTGCTTCGCGAAATAACATTCGGCCCAGGTCTCGACGCAGAACAGCCGGTTCGCGCCCTGCTGCTCCGTGCCGACCTTCCACTGATGTTGCGCACCCCACGCCAGCGCCTGCTGGAGAAACTTCTCGTCGCCGGTCGTCTTGAACGCGGCCATCACGCCGGTGTACCACGTGCCGCGCTCCCAGTTGCGGTCGCCCGCCTGCATGCGCGGGTGCGCGACCTGCCAGGCGTTGACGCGGTGCAGCAGCGGCGCGATCTCGTCGGCTTGCGCGGCAGCGCAGCCCCAACCAACCAGGGCCAGACACCAAGCGATCTTCATCGAAAGGCTCCTCTCACATGATCCCGAATTTGCGGAACGCCTCGACGGTGCTCATGCCGTCCGCCAGCGCCAGCTGCACGAGCTTTTCGCCGCGCGCCTTCTCCAGCGCCTTGGTGAAGGTCTCCACCTCCGCCGCGCGCGGCACGACGCATACGCCGTCGAGGTCGCCGAACACGATATCGCCGGGCTGCACGGTGACGTCGCCGAAGGCGAGCGGCACGCGGAAATCCACCACGGTGCCGCGCGGCCCCTGGTCCTGCGCGTAGCGGCCGTAGGAAAAGGTCGGGAAGTTCAACCGCAGGATGCCGGGCGTGTCGCGGGAGTAGCCCTCCACCACCGCGCCCGCCGCGCCGAGCTTTGCGGCGCGCGTGCTCATCATCTCGCCCCACAAGGCATACCGCGGTGATGCGCCGGCGCAGATATAGACTTCGCCCGGCTTCAAGTCGTCCAAGGCCTCAAACATTTTTCCGAACGGCGGCAGTTGCGGCCCAGCGGCGACCACATCGGCCTCCAGCACCGTCATCGCCCTTCCGATGACGACCATGTCGTCGCGCAGCGGTTTCAGGTCCGGTGGCAAGAATTGATGGAGCAGCCCCAGCTTGTCCATCGCGTCGCCGACCAGCGCCGTGAACAGCTCCCGGCGCGCGAGCGCGAACAGTTCCGCATCGTCTTTCCACCCGGCTGCCATACTCGTTCCTTCCAAGGATTGCTTGTGCGCAGCGGCCTGCCGGGCGCCACGCCCGGCTCTGCCGTCAAGGGGCCACACGAAACGGAAAATTCGCGGTGGCCGCACCGCCCTTGCCATCCTGCACGGTCACGAACAAACGATAAGGGCCGGCGGCGGCCGGGCTGGTGAACACACAATGGGTGGAGTTGTTCTGCGTGACCAGTTCCGGGAAGGCGGGCGGGACCGCTTCCGCATCGCCGCCCACGCCGGGCGCGGCGCTTTCGGCGACGACCAGCCATCGATAGGTGCACACGCCCCCGGCAGGTTGCTCCATGTCCAGGTCGGCCGTCAGCGTCTGGCCGGGCTTGACCGTCTGGCCGGCGGCGGCGGAAGTCAGCGCGCGAATTTCCGGGCAGCGCTGCGCGGGCCATTGGCCGGTCCAGGCTTTCGTCATCGCGTCCACCGGCGACAATTTTTCCAGCGTCGGCAGGAACATGCCGAACCACGTCGCGGTGCGTTCCTGCTTCCAGCCCCAGACGAAGGCGAACGTGCCGAGGCATTGTTCCTTGCCCTCGTTCAGTTCGGTCACGAGCCGTTGCGTCGCGTAGAAGGTGCGCGCCTTCTCATGGCTCGTCGGTTCCAGCGGCGCGCCCCAGGCGGTGGCCGGGACCTCCCACGGGCCGCGCACGCCGAACTCGGTGACGACGAACGGTTTCGTCCAGCCGGCCCGCTTCAGCGCCTCGCCCGCGCCCGCCGCGCCGCCGTAGGAATTGACGCCGAGGATGTCGAGGCTGGGGCAATGACGCTGCACGTTCTCCACCTTCGCCGCGTTGAAGGCGATGACGCTCATCACTGGATGAGCGGGATCTTCCTGCTTGATGAGCTTGGTGAGTTCCTCGATCTCCTTGAACACCGCCACGCTGCCGGTTGGCGACGCCGGCCCTTCCATCTCGTTGCCCAGGCCCCACACGAGCACCGCCGGGTGGTGCTTGTAGCGACGGACGGCAGCCACCACCTTCTCGCGCTGCGCCTGGACCTTGGCGGGGTCGGAGTAATTGAAACCGTGGCGCTCGTGCTCGATCCAGAGCCCCGGGACGACCATGAGGCCCAGTTGCTGCGCGCGGTCGATGAAGCGCGCGCCGCCGGTCACCTTCGCCTCCAGCGTCTCCACGCTCCAGGTGCGCACGCAGTTGCCGCCGGCCTCCTTCAGCTTCTCCAGCAGGCCGGGCGCCTCGGCGCCGCCCGCGCCGTGCATGGAAAAAGCCGCGCCGTTCACCTGCAGGCGCCAGCCCGACGGGCTGATCGGCTGCAGCTCCACCTTCGCCGGCTCCTGGGCATTGCAAGCCGCCGCGCAGAGCAACGGCGCCAAGTGACCCAGAACGACGCGCGCGAACTTATTTCTTTTCATCGAATTCCAGCTCGACGAGTTTCTGCTTGGCGGCGTCGGCGGGTTTCCAGAACCAGCCCTTTTCGTCCCAGCATTGGGCCCACTTGAACCCGGCGACCAATTTGGCGAAAGCTTCCTTCGCGCCTTGTTTGTCGCCCTTCTTGAGCAGCACCTCGCCCTTGATGAACAGGCAGGTGCCCACGTCGTTGAGCGCCCAGCGCTTGAACGTCTCTTCCTTCGGCTCGGTGGCCGGCAGTTCCTTCAAGGCCTCCTGCATTTTTTTCGCCTCGGCCTCGTAGAGCTCGATGCACTTGCCCACGTAGGCGAGCGCCTCCTCGGCGTTCCCGCTCCCGTGCGCCTTCCACGCCTTGCTGGTCAGCGTCTCCGATTTGTGGTCGCCGAAATCCGGCGCTGCCGCCGCCGGTTGCACCAGGACGAACGCCGCGAGCAACGCGGCCACGATGCTGTTCACGTAGCTGTTCATTTCCGTCTCCTGCTTGTGTTTTACGACTGCTGCACGGTCTCGATCATGGCGAGAATATTTTCCAGCGGCGTGCCGGGTTGGACGTTGTGGCAGGAGCAGCAGATGAAGCCCTCGCGGCCGGCGCCGAGCGTGGCCAGGCAGGCGCGCGTCTCGCGGCGGACGTCGTCGGCCGTGCCGCGCGGCAGCACGCTCTGGTTGTCCACGCCGCCGTGGAAGATGACGCGGTCGCCGAACTCCTTTTTCAGCTCCGCCGTGTCCATGCCCGGACAGGCGTGCTGGATCGGGTTGAGCACGTCCACGCCGCAGTCGAGGATCGGCCGCAGCAGCGGCCGGGCGGCGCCGTCGGTGTGATAGAAAACTTTCAGGCCGTGGGCGTGGATCAGGTCGCACCAGCGCCGCATGCGCGGCTGCAGGTGCCGCATCCACGCGGCGGGCGAGATCAGCAATCCCGTCTGTCCGCCGATGTCATCGCTGATGAAGACCAGGTCGAGGTAGGGGCGCGCCTGCGCGAAGAACCGCCGCATCATCTCCGACTGGATGGCCTCGATCCGGTCGAGGATCGCGTCCACCAGTTCGGGGCTTTCGGCGATGTCGAACATCGCCTGCTCCAGCCCGCGCATCTGGCAGTAGATCTCGAAGAACGACACCCAGGGGCCGATCACCGCGAAATCGTGCGACGCCTTCTTTGCGAGGGCCGTCGCGCCGGCATAGTCGAAGCGCTCGACCTGCGGCCACCACGCATAGGCGTCGAGCGACTCCGGCGTGTCGAAGCCCAGCAGCGGCGCCGTGCCGAACTCGGCGTAGTGCGCCAGGCCGGCCTGCACGCCCTTGAGCGGCACGCCCCACATGGTGCGGTCGCCGCCGCTCTCCGCGCCCGCCCCCGACTGCCCGCCGGCGCGCGCGCCGACATCGGTCCGGTAGTCCATGAAATCCCAGACGATCTTGTCGAGGCCGAGCGCCTGCCACATCGCGAAGTCGTCGGTGACGCCGCAGTGCTGGCGGAGCAGGGCGGCGATCTCCGGCGTGTGCCAGAGGTCGACCGGCAGGCGGTCCACCGGTTGGCGCGCCAGCGTGGCGAGCACCCGTTCCTTAGGTTGCATAGTCGGTTCCTTTCTGCTGCGGCCCTATCAAACCACAGGGCGTGCGTTTTGAAAATGCCCAAACCGCGCCGAAGACCGGTGGCGAGGGCGGGTGGCGAGGGGCGGAAGAAGGAGGACAGAGGTCGGCGGTCAGAGGTCGGCAGGAAGAGGCGGAAAGGAATTCACCACGGAGGTCACAGAGGTCGGAGGAGGTCACAGAGGAAAAAAACAGCCGCGGATGAACACGGAAAGGAGGCAGCAGATATTTTAGCTCAAAGACACGAAGGCAAGCACCCTGCGACAGGCCCGACAGGGATGGCGCAGAGAAGATTCTTTGCCTTGTTAACCAGCAGAATTTCATTTTCTCAACACAATTTACCCGGATTTCGACAGAACCATTGCCGACAGAATCATCAGGCGGCGAGGGGCAGATTTAGCTGATGGGTCGCTGACAGGCAGCAGGCTCTCACACCTTGTTGATATGGTTCTACTCTGACGCTTTGAGCGGCGGAGGGACTCTTCGTAGAAGCGGCGTCCTCGCCGCTTTTCCTTTGCGTTGGGTCTACGCGGCGGGACGCCGCGTCCACGGGTTGTTGTGCGGGCGCGGTCGATGCGTGGGTACGGCTGGGCTCGCGGGGTGGGCCTGCCCGGCGCAGCGCCGCGCGCAGCCGGGAAAACCCCGCCCACGAAGAACAGAGGATAAGCGGCCGGCTCAGCCCTGCGCGGTGCAGCGGCGGCGGATGCGCCGCACGAGCCACGCGACGCCCACCAGGCCGAGCAGCGAGGCCGTGCCCGGCTCCGGCACCGCCGTCAACGTGATCTTATGCCCGTTGGCGAGGTTGTCACCGTAGTTGATCGTGAACAGATTGGTCGAACCGCTCTGGCCGACGACGGGCAGCATCATGCCCTGCGCCCACAGCACGCCGTTGCTCGGCCCGCCCACATCCATCAGCGTCAGCCACTGGGCCGCGTTCAGCGGGTCGAAGTCGGAAGCGCCTGTCCAATCCACGAGGGTGTAGGACGCGCCGGCGACCAGGCTGTAGGCCCGCAGGTCCAGCTTCAGCAGGCCGCCGGAGATGGTCAGGCTGTTGGTGACGATGCTCCGGTCGTTGACCTGGGCGCCGTTGCCCAGTTCCATCTCCAGGATGCCGGCGTTGGCCAGCGTCAGGCTGGCGACATATTGCGTGGCGATGCTGTTGCCCGGCGCGTAGACGCCGCCGCTGCCGACCACCAGCGTGCTGAGCGGGCCGTTGCCGCCCACCAGGCCGTTGCTGATGACGGTGATGACGCCGCCGTTATGCAGGCCGTTCACGAAGTAGTTCGCGTTGCTGACGAGCGTGCCGCCACCGAAGTTGTTCGTGCCGGTCAGCCTCAGCGTGCCGCCGCCGGTCAAGGTGAAGGTGCTGGCGCCCGTCAAGACACCGCCGAAGACGTTGGTGGCGTTGACCAGCTGGAGGGTCAGGCCGCCGCCGCCGTTGGTCACCATGCTCCCGCTGGCGCCGGTGAGGCCGGCGATGGCCAGGCTGTTCCCGTCCAAATCCAGGACCCCCAGACTGTCCACATAGACCCGCGTGCTGCTGGAGAGCGTGGCCCCGCTGGCGAGCTTCAGGGTGCCGTTGCTGATGGTCGTGGTGCCGCTGTAGCTGTTCGCGCCGGAGAGCGTCAGGGTGCCAACGCCGGACTTGACCAGGTTGCCGCCGTTGGTGATGGCGCCGGTGAGCGCGAGGTTGCCGGCGGACGTATCGAAGTTGCCGGAGGTGGCCAGGTTGACGGTGTTGGTCAGCTGCCACGAGCCACCGTAGGTGCCGAGCGAGCCGCCGGCCATCGTCACCAGGCCGCTGCCCAACGGATTGTCCTGGCCCATCCGGAGCAGGCCGTTGCTGATCGTGGTGCCGCCGACGTAGCTATTGTTGGCATAGGCTGCGGCGAGGGTCTGCGTACCGCTGCCGCCCATGACCAACGCCAGGTTGTTATCGTTGACACCGACACTGCCCAGCGAGCCATCAAAGAAACTATCGCCCGTCGTATGGAGGGTCAGGATGGAGAGCGTGGCCGCACCGCCGATGACCCTGTTCGTATTGAGGCCACCGCCCCCGTTGGTGCTGACCAAGCCAGCCAGCGTCTGATTATAACCATCGAGCATCAAGGTGGCGGTATTGGTCCGGGCCGCGACGCTTTGCGCCTGCAAATTCAGCACCGTCGTCGTCGGCAGCGCGTCGTTGATGCCCAGCTGAACCGTGAGGCCATTAAAGTTGACGTTGCTCACAGCCAGATACGTGTTGCCATTATAGGACGATTGGCCCTTCAGGATGTACAGCGCGCCGCCATTGTTGGCCGCACTGGCGCGCAACGTCAGGTCGCCTGTGCCGCCAATCCCTTGATCCATGGTGACCAAGGCCTTGCCGGCGTTATAGGTGTTGATGGCCGCACCGCCAGCCAACGTGATGGGCCCTTGCAGTTCGAAGACACCCGTGTTCTCGTTCAGCAGCAGCGCGCCGTAGGCGGCGGGAGCGGTGCCGATACCGCTGCCCGAGAGCGTGAGGGGCACCGCATTGGTCGTGTGGGACGCGAACTGCAAGCGTGCGCCATTGGAAACCACGGCGCCCACGCTCGCCGGGCTTAGCGCATCCTGCCGGTCCAGGCGCAACACACCTTCGCCCACCAGCGTCCACCCCGTATAGGAGTTCGAGGCGTTAAGGGCCAAGACGCTGTTGCCGGTCTTGGTCAGCCCGCCGCCGCCGGAGAGCACTCCGCTATTGGTGGAAGCGGTGTTGTTGCCGCCCACCGTCAGAGTGATGGCATTGCCGCTGAGATTGGTCAGGCCGATGTTCTGCGTGCCGGCCAGGCCGCCGAGGGTGAAGGCCGTGGTGCCGCCGATGAAGCTGACCGTACCCGCCGCGTTCGTATAGTTCAGCGTGCTGTTGGTCAG
Organism: uncultured Lentisphaerota bacterium; assembly: GCA_903896925.1. Lineage (GTDB taxonomy): Bacteria > Verrucomicrobiota > Kiritimatiellia > CAIQIC01 > CAIQIC01 > DP16D-bin41. The sequence continues at coordinate 51,994 of CAITZM010000033.1, forward strand.
GGCCAGCGTGCTGCCGATGACCAGCGTGCCGGCGTTGGGGATGGTGTCGCCGGAATAGGCGTTGGTGCCGGCTATCGTCAGCGTGCCGGCGGTGCTCTTGACCAGCGCCGCGCCGCCGTTGAACTGGCCCAGGTTCATCAGCGTGCCGGACTGCAGGTTCAAGACACCGAGCGGAGCGGCGGCGCTGCCGATGCTCGCGCCGGTCATGTCCAGCGTGCCCCCGTTGAGGTTGATGGTGCTGGTGCAGTTGCTGGGACCGACCGTGATGGGGGCGTAGGATCTAAAGACGCCGCCGGAGAGGGTCAGCGTGCCATTGGCGGAGCCGGTGCCGGTTTGGGAGGCGAGCGAGAAGCTGCCGCCGGGATTCACGGTGAACTCGCCGCCGCCGACCATCAGCGTGGCCGTGGCCGTGGTGGTGTTCGCACCGCTCTTGGCCGCCATGACGATGCTCGTCACGGTGAAGACGCCGTTGTCGAAATAGAGATTGCCGAACGCGCTGCCGGCGCCGCCGCCGGTCTCGATGCCGTTGGTCAGGGCGCCGGCGGTGACGTACGCCGGATGGCCCAGCAGGTTGAGCGTGCCCGTGATGGTCGCACCGGTGCCGGTACCCGTCTTGCTGCCGATGGTGATCTCGGTGGTCGCCCCGCTCTTGCCGCCAATGGTCACGGTGCCGGCGCTGCCGTTGGTCTGTGAGGCAAATTTGACCACCCCGTTGGCCTTGGACAGGCCGATGGTGAGCTTATCCACGGCCAAGGTGTTGACACCTGCGCCCAGGATGAGGGTGCCGCCGGTGGCGCCTGCGTTCGAGCCAAGCGAGTGCCCAACTTGCAGCGCCGTGGCGGTGATGAGGTTGTTGGTGTCGGACAGGGTCAACTGGCCTGAACTCTTCTGGCCATAGCCGACACGCACTTCGTTGAGCGGGACGGCGCTGCTGCCAAGGATCACGCTGCCCAGTCCGGAGAGGTCCAGTATGCCGCTGCTGGAACTGGTGTCCACGGCTTGGGCCCTGCCGATGACCACATACGCGGCTGTATTGGTGACCACCAAAGAACCCGCACCGCTCACGACCAATCTATTCGTGGTGGAAGTGGTGCCTCCAAAATCAACACCATTGGTGAGGCCGCCCGCCCCGTTGATCGTCAACGTCTGGCCGGCGCCGATGTTGATCATGTTCGTGGCGAACGCGCCGGTGGACTGCACCAGCAGTTGGCCTATGGTCTGGCTGTAGGAGGGGAGATCCAGATGGCCCGCGCCGGTGCCTTCGCCCAAGGACACTCCGCCCGTGGTCGGCAAAGCATCCGTGATACCTACCCGCAAGGTATTCCCATTGTTGACCAAGGTGCCACCGCCGAAACTGCTGGCCGCCGTCAGCACCACGGTACCGCCGTTGCCGCCGCCGACGACCAGATTGGAGGAACCGCCTATCGCCGCCGGATAGGTCAACACGCCGCCGCCACCGCCCAGGCGATAGGTCGTGCCATTGAAGGCCCACGCGCCGCTGTAGGTCCCGGTGCTGCCGGCCGCCATGCCGAGGAACAGGCTGTTGAAGCCACCCGTAGCAAAGTCAATCGTCTCGGAGTTGTCGCCGACCATGGCCAGGGCGCCCGCCGAGGCGGTGTCGAGCCTGCCGGAGCCCAGCCAGTTCACCACCGAGCCATAAGCGCCGGTGGCCACCAGCGCGCCGGCGCTGTTGATGAGCACGTTGCCGGTGGGCGGCAGGGCACTGGCGCCGAAGGCCAGCAAGCCGCCGTTGACGAACGTCCCCCCGCTGTAGCTGTTGGCGCCGGTGAGCTGCAGCACGCCGGTGCCGACCTTGGTCAGGCTGCCCCCTTGCGACAGCACGCCACCATAGACCAGATCCACGTTGTTATTGCCCAGGGAGAGCGCCACGTTCACGCCACCCGCGTTGGTCAGCGCCACATTGCCCGTGCCCGCCAACCCGCCCACGGTGTAGGCGTTGGTGGTGGCGGAGAAGCCGAGGCCGTCAGATGCAGCAGCATTGGTGATCGTGACGAGCTGCGCCGCCGTGGAGCTCAGCAACAACAATTGCCCGCCGTTGATGGTGGTGGGGCTGACGAAGGCCGTGGTGTTGGTGAGCGCCAGCACGCCGCCGTTGATGGTCGTGGGCCCCGTATACTTGATCGTGGTGCCGCTCAAGGTTTGCGTGTAGGTCCCGTTCATGAGCAGCGCAATATTCCCGTCGATTCTGCCGGAATAGACGTGGTTCGTCGGGTTGGGATTGCCCAAGGTCAACACCACCTGGGTGGCATTCACGGTATTGGTGATCGTGCGGGTGAAGGACGAATCCCTCAGGCCTGCGAGCGTTTGGCTGAAGCCGTTGAAGTCGAAGAGGCCGGTGGCGGAACCGGCCACCTGCAACACAGCGTTCGTGGCCAGGCCGTTGTTCGCCCCCAGTTTGACCGTGTCCTGCGAGATGCTGAAATCGGCATACGAGCCGCCGCCGCTAAACACCACGGTACCGATCCGGCTCACCACCCCCACCGAACTGGTGACGGCACCGGCGATGACCAGGGTTCCCCCGGCACCCGTGCTGCCAAAATGGCCGCCGGCGGCCGCGATGTTACTGATGGTAATCGGGCCACTGAACGCGCCGGTACTCGCACCCGCGTATTCAAGCAGGCCGCGTCCCGAGGCGCCGCTATTGTTATACAGCGCGATGGCGTTGGTGATGGTGACCCCATCGCCTACCGTCACGCGCACCGCGGTGCTGGTCATGACCAAGGTGCCTGAGCCCAGCGCAGCGTTGTTGTTCAAGGTCAATTGACCGGCGCTGATGAAGGTGCCGCCGCTGTAGGTGTTGCTGCCGCCGAGCGTCGTGGTGCCCGTGCCGGTCTTGGTCACGGTGCCCGTGCCCGCCAGGTTGGCCGTGGCGGTGCCGCCGGAGAAGGCGTAGGACGCACCCACCAGCGTGCCGTTGGAAATGACGCCACCGCTCAGGGTGACGACCCCATTGGTCACATTGGGGAACGTGTTCAGATCGTAGCCGCCGCCGCGCACGGTCACCGCGGCGGTGGCCGGCAACGCATTGAAGAGGCCCAACTGCAACACGCCGTTGCTGATGGTGGTGGTGCCGCTGAAGCTGTTCACGGCGTTCAGCACGAGCACGCCGCCGCCGCTCTTGGTCAGGCCTCCGATGTTGGAGTCATCCAGGACGCTGGCGAAGGTTACGGGCAGGTTGGTGGTGTCGATGGCGATGGCGCCGGTGCTGTTCTTGATCCGCGCAGAAAGGTCCAGGGTAATGCCCGACCCGTACCGCAGGGTGCCGCCGCCAAAGGTGATATCGCCGCTGGTGCCCAGTGCCGCATCGTTGTTGAACGTCAGCACGCCGCCATTCAGCCGCGTCCCCCCGTTATAGGAGTTCACGCCGGAGAGCACCAGCGTACCGGTGCCGGTCTTGGTCAGGCTGCCGGCCCCACCGATGCTGTCGGCGACCAGCAGGGTGCCACCCGCGCCCACGCTCAGCCCGCCATTGAAGGTGCCCCAGTTGATGGCATAGCCAACCAGGTTGGTAATCAAGCTGCCGGTCACTTGCAACGTACCGCCATTGACATGGAGGTTGCCCGCCGCCGGCAGGTTGACGTAGTCACCGATGGATAGCATCCCTCCCTCGAGTGCCATGCCACCGGTAAAGGTGTTCGTGCCGGACAGCGTCGTGACGCCACCGCTGTTGGTCAAGGCCCCGGAGCCGGCCAGGTTCGCATAGGCGGTGCCGCCGGAGAACGTATAGGACGAGCCGACCAGGGTGCCATTGGAGATGCCACCGGAGCTCATCGTGATCGCGCCATTGGTCACATTCGGGAAACCGTTGAGGTCATAGATGCCGCCGGCCATACTCACGGCGCCATTAGCAGGCAGCGCATTGAAGAGGCCCAACTGCAGCCTGCCGCCCGTGAGCAGCGTGGTCCCGCTGAACGTGTTGACGCCATTGAGCACCTGCAAGCCGGTGCCTGATTTGACCAGCGACCCGGCGCCTGAAAGGCTGCCGGAAAAAGCCCCCGACTGATTGCCGCCACCGAGCGTCAGCGTGACCGCGGCGCCGGCGTCGTTCGTCAAGGCGATGTCGCCCGTGCCGCTCAGGCCGCCGATGGTGAAGGCGTTGGTCGCGAGGAAGCCCACGCCTTGGGCGACGAGGTTGGTGATGTCGCGGTCGCCGCCCATGGCATTGGCGGTGGCGAGCAACAGACGGCCACCGTTGATGGTCACCATGCTGTTGAAGCCCGACGTATTGGTCAAGATCAAGGTGCCGCCATTGACGGTGGTGGGCAGGCTGTAGGTGATCTGGCTGCCGCTGAGCGTCAGCACGCCGCTGCCGGACTTGGTCAGGGCCAATCTGTTGGAGGGACCGGTCTTGTTGCTGTCCCGCAAATAACCGGCATAGACGAAGTCGGCCGTGTTGTTCACCACCAACAGGCTGGGGCCTGAATTAGTATCCGTGACGGCGGCATCATTAACCTCGATGACGCCATTGGTGCCCGGGTCGGAGATGCCGGCGACGGTATTGGTGTGGCCCAGCAGCAGGAGCCGGCCATAGGATCCGGCGAAGGTGAGGATGGCGCTGGAAGCGATCTGGTCGCTGGCTTCCATCCGCACCAGGACATTGGCGCCGGCGGCGGCGGCATTGCCGATCTGGAAGTTGCCCGGCACCGTCAGACCGCCGGTCGTGTTGCTCAACGTGAGGGTGCCGTTGGCGGCGATGGTCATGCCGGGATAGGTGTTGTTGCCGGTGAGCGTCAGGTTGTTGGTGCCCAGTTTGACCAGACCCCGCGTGGCTTGCGGCGTGGCATAGAGGAAGTCACCGGCCGTCGTGTCGATGCCCACGAGCGCGTCGGCGTTCATGGCAACACCGGCCATCCCGTTGGCCCACAGGGTGTCTACGTTGGCGGATGTGAAGAACCCGCCGGCGGAGCCTACGCCCAGCGCCAGGGCTGCATTGGAAAGGACATTGATGGTGCCTGCCGGAGGCTGGGCCGACGTGTTGGCCAGGCTCAAGGCGCCGTTGCTGACGATGGTGCCGCCGCTGTAGGTATTCGCGCCGGAGAGGGTCAGCACGCCCGCGCCCTGCTTGATCAGGATGCCGTTCTGGCCCACACCCACGGCGTCCTGGAGCTTCTGGACGATGAGGATGTCCTTGCCGTAGCCCACATTCAAGGTGCCGCCGTTGGTGGTCAGGAAGGCATAGGTCAGGTTGCTCATGTAGTTCAAACTGGTGGCATAGGGGCTGAGCGTGCCGCCATCCATGGTGAGTTCCGTATAAGTGCCCGAGGAGCCGCGTGTCGTCGGGAAGGAGGGCAACGTCACGAGGCTGCCCTTGCCAAAATAGAGCACGCCCGTGTTGTTGGGACTGCCCGCCAGGGCGCTGAACGCGGAGGCGCTGAAGACACCATTGCTGACGGCAAAATAGCCGTAGGTATTGGTGGTTAGCGAGCCGCCACCGACGTACAACGTGGTCACCGTGGCCGTGCCGCCGGATTGGTGATAATAGGCCGTGACGTTGGTTGCGAAATTACCGCTGCGCCCAAGCAGCAGAGAAGTGGCCCACATCTGGCCATTGGTCATCTCGAAGAGGCCGTGGGTATTGTGGTTCACGCCCACATACAGATTGGGGCCGGCGTTCAAGGTGCCGCCATAGAGGTGATATTCGCCATAGGAACCGACGGTAGAGCCGTCTTGGATGGCCGTGCCGAACGACACCGCGCCGGCGGTCTGCACGACGATGCCCGTCGCGGCGGCCAGGTTGCCCACCATGAAGTTTGCGCCGCTGACCGATCCGCCCTGGATATTGACCGTGGCGGTACTGTTCGCCAGTTTGCCTAGATAGATGTTGTTGGCGCCAGCCGAGACGTTCCCCGACACGTTCAGCGTACCCTCGCTCACAAGGGGGGCGCCGCCGAGGTTCGCATCGCCGGTCAGCGTCAACGTGCCCCCGCCGGCCTTCGTCCAGGCCCCCGCGCCGCTGATGTTGTTGGTAATGGTCAGCGTGGTGCCGGCATCCACCACATTGGTGCCCGCGCCGGCCAGCGTGACCGTGCGATTGCTCAGCGTCATGTCGCCGCTGGTTTGCAACGCGCCGCCGTTGAAGGTCAGGCTGTTGCCTGTGCCCAGCGCGGTGTCGTTGGTCACGTTCAGTATGCCGCCGTTGATCGTCACGCCGCCGCCAAAGGAGTTCGCGCCGGACAGGACCAGCGTATTCGGGCCGAGCTTGGTCACGCCGGCCCCGGCGAGCGTGATGGCCGTGGCCCACTCGCCGCTGCCATTGCTGGTGTCGAAGCCGAGCGCGGAACCGGCAGCAAAGGCGCCGCTATTGCCCAGCAGGTTATTGATCTGCGTGGTGTTCCAGTCGCTGCCGCCGCCGTAATTGATCGCCAATGTCGCGCCGTTGGACACCGCCAGCCTGCCCGCCGTGGCGTAGCCGGGCAGCGCATTCGTGGTCGTGGCCAGCAGGGAGCCCGCCTGGATCACCGTGCCGCCGGTGTAGGTGTTCGCGCCGGAGAGCGTCAGCATACCTGCGCCCTGCTTGGTCAAACTGCCGCTGCCGTTGGCGCCGATGGAGACCGTCGGCACCGTCGGATTGGTGCTGCCGCCGCCCATCAAGGTGACCACGGGCGCCAGGGTGTAACCAACGCCGGGGCTGGTGATGATCAGGTTGGTCACCTGCCCATAGGTCAGGCTGCCCAGCGTCAGGTCGGTCTGCGCGATGGCCGTCGCGCCCGTGCCGTTGCCCGAGATGGCCACATAGGGCGCGCCGACAAAGCCACCCAGGCCGGAGCCGGACAGGCTCAAACCCGTCAGCCCGCCGGTCGGCGGGGCAAGCAGGTCCTGCGAAATGGTCACGGCCAAGCCATTGTCATCGATGATGGCGCCGCCGGTGCGCACATAGGCGGCATCCACGGAGCCGGAAGCGCTGCCCATGATGACCCCGGTCTGCGCCGCGCGGAAGGTGCCGCCGTTGAAGTTGACGACCGCGTAACCCGTGTTGGTGCTGTTGTAGCCCTTGAAGATGGAACTGGCCTGCAGCACACCGCCGTTGAGGTTGAGGAAACCGGTGGCATTGGTGCCGGCGGCAGCTTGCCGGTTGATCCCCACCGAGGCGTTGGAGAGGAGCACGGTGGCCGTGCCGTCCACGGTAAATTCACCGCGGCCGAAGGAACCGTTGTTATAGCCCACCCAGATGGGTACTCCGCTGCTCAGGGTCGTCAGGCCGCCGGCGAGGTAGACCGTGCCGGTGCTGGTGCTGCCGCCAATGATAAGCCCGCTGCCGGTTATCAGATTGGTGCCGCCGTATTGATAGAGCAAACCCTGGCCCGCCGCGCCCACCTGGATCCAGGTGGTATTGGTCATCACGCCACCGCTCAATTGATACATGCCGTAAGCGCTCGCGTTGTTGCCCATGTAGAGCTGGTTGGCCTGCCGGAGCGCGCCACCCGTCTGATTGATCACACCCACGCCCCCGGCATTGGCGCCCACATAGACTGTGCGGCCGGCATAGATCGAACCGCCGGCCAGATACACCAGGCCGGTACCCGTGGCGCCGGCGTAGAAATTCGTCTGCACACTCAACAGGGCGTTCTCCTGCACCTGCAGCATGCCCCAGGCGGCGGCATTGTTGCCCACGACGAAGTTGTTTTGCAGCTTGCGGAAGACGGCCGTCCCTCCCAGCACGTTGGTGGCTATATCGCCGTTCGCATTGCCGACATAATCCACACTGTTGTGGATGCTGGTGATCGAGCCGCCCACCTGCACGAAGGTGCCGGCCTTGACCTGGAAGCCGGAGCTGGCGTTGAGGGTGGCGTTTCCCGCGGCATTGCTGAAGATGAGCGTGCCGGTGCCCACCTTGACCAACGAGCCGGTACCGGTGACCGGGTTGGCGAAGACCAGCGTGGTGCCGGCATCCGCCGAGTTGGTGAACGGGCCCGCCAGGACCAGGTCGCGGTTGTTCACGGTCAGGCTGCCGCTGTTCCACAGCGTGCCGCTGTTGACCGTCAGCGCACTGCCGCCCACGCCCAGGGCGGCCGCATTGCTGATGTTCAGCGCGCCGCCGTTGATCGTCACCGGGCCGCTGAAGTTGTTGGCGCCGGAGAGCGTCAGCGTGTTCGCGCCCAGTTTGGCCAGGCCCAAAACACTGGTCGTGGTGTTCGAAAACACGGGGGCGTACTCGCGGTTGGCGAGGGTGGTGTCGAAGCCGAGGCTGGCGCCGTCGGCGAAATAGCCCGTGTCCCGGATGGTGGCGATCTCACTGTCGAGCACAGCGTTCCCCACCGCCAGGATCGCGCCGTTGGAGATGGCATAGCGCCCTGCCGCATTCCAGCCCGGCAAGGCGGAGGGGATGGAAATGATCAAAGCACCGGTCCGGATGTCCGTGAGACCGCCATAGGTGTTGACGTTGGTCAAGGTCAGGTTGCCCGCACCCGCCTTGATCAGACCGTAGGTGTTGACGCCATCGTCAATCACGCCGCCCACCGTCAGCATATTGGTCCTGACCGTCACCGTCCGGCTCCCGCCCAACAGGGTCACCGCGCCGTTGCCCGTGTCCCAGTTGAAGGAACCGCCAAACGTGAAGTCACCGATCCAGTTTTGCGGGTTGTTGTTGGCCGTCGTCCGCGCGGCCGTAACATCCACCGTGCCACCGGCGAGCTTAAAGACGCCGGCGGCGATGCCCAGCGCCCCGTTGTTGCCCAGCACCAGGGTGCCATTGTTTAACGTGATGCCTCCGTTGAAGGTGTTCGACGCTCCCAGATACAACGAACCTGTCCCGGTCTTGATGATGCCATTGCCGGCCGTGGTGCTGGAAACCACACCCGAGGCATTGATGCCGCCGGTGCCGTCAAAGGTGAGGAGCTTGGCATTCAGGTTGATAGTGTTCTGGCTGTTGAGGATGAGGGTATTGGCCGAATTGTTCTGCCACGTCTGCGTAGCGCCGAGGGTAAAAGGCAACCTAAATTTATCTACGGTCGTCCCGAAGACCACCGGTCCCGCGCCCGCGTTGATGGTGAGACCGGCGGCGCCCAGCGTGATGGTACGATTGGCTATGCCATCGGTTTTGATGTCGGTTTGCGCGGTGCTGCTGAAAACAAAGCCCGAGACCGAGAGGGCTGCGGCCAGCGTCGCGGTCTGCGCCGAGTTGAGCGAGGAGACGTTGAACCAGGCGATGCTGCCCGCGCCGGGCGCCGCAAGGGGATCGCTGCCAGAGCCATCAGGGGCCGTGTTCCAGTTGGCCTGCAACGCCCAATTGGTATTGGGCGTTCCGCTGCCGTCCCAATACAGAATTTCCGCCTTTGCTGAGCCCAGCGCACCTGCCACCGCCAGCCACAGCCAGCCCGTTTTTCTCAGCCAGTCGAACGAGTTTTTCATGATTCACTCCATCTATTGCATACACCCCGGCATCACCCTGCGCACGCGAACGAGTCACGAGCAGTCAATTCCATCCATATTTCACCCGCATACACAGTAGGAATTACTAGCGGAAAGCATCGCGTTTGTCACGTATTTTTTGGGCGCTTTTTAGGGGGGGGCGGAAGCAAGCGGACAGCGAGCAGCGGACAGCAGGAGGCAGCAGGGAAGAGGCAACCACGGAGGATACAGCGGCCAGAGGAGGTCACAGAGGAAATACAGCCACGGATGAACACGGATCGGCAAGGAAAGGCGGCGGCAGAGAACTCATGGCTGTCTTGGCGTTTCTCTGTGTTCCCCGTGGTTGATCTTCCTGCCCCAAGGAAGGCAGCCTGTTTGGAGTGCGGTAGCGGGATTTGGGGCGGCGGGCAGCGTTTCTTGGCTTCCACCTGGAGGGCGGCGAACAGGCCAAGGCTTGGCCGTTTAGCGCCAGGACCGGATGTGGGTCGTGTCGTTTTTGTTCGGCCGACAAGTGCTGCCGCGGTTGGTCGGTCCCCACGACCAGACCGCCACGCCACGCCGGACGATTTCGCCGTCGGTGACATCGGTATTTAAGTTGCCCACCAGGCCGTCGTGCGTCATGTCCATGGCCACCACATAGCGGTTGCCCCAAGGGTCGGCGAATTCACCCTGCCTGGCTTCCACCGTGATGGATGAGTTGCCGGGCAGCCAGTGGGTCAGGGTGGCGGGCGCGTTGGTCTGGATGCTTTTCTCGGAGACCTGCAGATAGACCCGCTGGCGCGGATTCTGGTTTTTCCAGGCGGTCCCGAGGCCGAGCAGGTCTTGCACCGTCCCAGGCACGTTGCTGCCCCGCAGGGTGGGAATCAGCTTGTCGTAGCCCCAACAGATTTCGTCGTTCCCCGCGCCCTCATCGGGATATTTTCCGTAGTCCACGAAATAGGCCTTGATGGCCGTCTCAATCAGTTTGACTTCGCATTGGGCCTGCGTGATTTCCGCCCGCTTGAGGCCGCCGATCACCGCGGGCAGCAGCAGGCCTGCGAGAATGGCGATGATGGCGATGACGATCAGCAGTTCAATCATCGTGAACGCCCGCCGGATGCGGGCCGGAGCTGGCGCGAGATGGAGCCTTGTATCGGGGGAACCGCTGGTGTCCCCATGCAGGGTGGCCGCCTGCACCTGGCCCGGCGTGTCCCCCCACGCCGCCCACCCACCACGCCCAGTCCGGTCGAAAGTGTGTTTCATGACGCGTCCTCCTGTCCCCGCCAGATGAGCGCGGCACAGCAGGGTGCACCTGCCCTGTTGCGCGCGGCCAGAATTTGCACGAGCTGATCCGCCGCACTTCCATTCAGCGTGTGTGCTCTCTAGCAGAGATTCACCCGCTTGTCATGGGGATTCGGGTGAGCGCGGCGGTTTCCAGGCCTGGGGTAGCCGCAGGAAAGACCGCCCGAGCCCTGCTATGGTGTCAAGAATGGGGAGGGGCCGGAGTGCCTGACGAGAAACTGAGAGTCGGCCAACCCCGGGGCCAACCTCCTCGTTTGGCGATGAGCACAGCGCGGCAACTGCCGCAACCAAACCTCACGCGGAGCGTGAGGAGCACTTTGCCAAAGCCGCCGCCATAGTAGCCCTCTCGCTCCGCGAGAGGCTTTTGTAAGCCGCCCTACCGGCCACCTGAAAATAAAGATCTATGCCGAAATGCGGCGATTTTTCAGGTTAGTGGCCTAGATGGGTGGCGGACGGTTTACCTGGCGGCGGGCGCGGCGGGCGCGACCCGTCGACAAGCTCAGGGCAGGCCCTTCGACAGGCTGGTTCGACAAAGCTCACCACAGGTCAGGGCAGGCAGGCTCAGCGCAGGCGCGCCCGCCCTGCCGACATCGTGCCTTGGTGGTTGCCAGCCCGGCACGTTTCCGCGGGCTGTTACGTCCCCTCAGGGCCGGGCCGGGACTTGCACCGCGGTCCGCAGCAGCACGGGGCCGAGGAGGCCGGAAGGCAGCAGCTCGTCGGCCTTGGTCCAGTGATGCCAGGTGGTGAAGGTGAAGCGGCCGGTCGGGCTGGGCTTGCCGTCGAGCACCCACTGCGGCCACGCCTTGAGCTGGATGCCGTTCCATTCGCGGTCCTCGGGCAGCTGCTCGTCGCCGATCAGGCGGTTCGGCCAGAGGTTCGTGATCTGTACCACGAGTTCGTTCTTCCCGTCGCGCAGGGCGTCGGTGACCTCGACGCGGAACGGCGGCTTCCAGAGGATGCCGAGGTCCCGGCCGTTGAGCCTGACCTCCGCGAGGTTTTTCACGAGGCCAAGATCGAGGAAGACACGGTTGATGGCGGATGGTTGATGGGGGATGGAGAACGTCTTCCTGTACGTGGCGGTGCCGGAGAAATACTTCACGCCCTGATCGGCGTGGTCGGTCCACGAGATGAGCTTGTCGAGTTTGACGGCGGCGGGTGCGCCCCAGTTGGGCGGGAATGCGAGGTCCCAGGCGCCGGCGATTTCGACGGGCGCGGGCACGGCGGTCGTCGCGGCCTTGAGCGTCTGGCCGGCGGCGGTCTTGAGCTCGAGGTTGACGGGCTGCCACGCGTAGACGGCGGGCCGGCCATCGGCGGCGACCGCGAGGTCGAAGGTCACCGGCGGCGTGGGCCGGTCGCTTTCGTCGGGCAAGTTGAGGGTCTGGTGCTCCTGCAGGCGAACGAACTTCGTCGCGCCGCGGTAGGTATAGGTCACGCGCATTTCCTTGTGGATCATGTTGGCCGGGTCGTGGCCTACGAGCGCATTGCCGGCTTCCACGGAGAGCGTGCCGTCCTTGGCCAGTTCGTTGAGCTTGGCGGTGACATCCGCCACCTGGCTGGACTTCGCTTCGACTTCCTCGCCGATGATGCCATAGAGGGCGCGGATGATCTCCGCGCCGGCGGGCACCTCGAACGTCGCATTCTCGACGGTGGACTGCGTCTTGCGCCCGCCGTTCAGGAGAAAGTCCACGCGCAGCTCCTTGATCTCGTTCGGCGCGGGATCGGTGCCGCCGTTGAGATCGGTCGACGCCTTGATCTTCCGGTTGCCGGACTTGACCGCCAGCTTGACCTTCGCGGTGACGTCGGCGCAATCGGTACTGGCCGCGCCGAAGAAACCGTACTCGGCCTTGACGATCTTCAGTTCCGGCGGCGGCTGCGCGGCGGCGGCGCCGGCGGCGGTCTGCTGTACGGCGACGACGTGGTCGGCGGGCGCCCGGTCACGGAACACGACGAACACCGAGCCGGCCGGATCGAAGCGCAGCGGCACCGTGGTGCGGCCATCGGCCTCGGCAAACACCGGCGCTTTTTCCATCACGCCGGTATCGGGATGCCACAGCTCCGGCTGCCGGCCGGCGACGCGGAAGGTGCACGCGACTTCCGTGGCCGCTTCCTTCTGGTTCGAGACGAAATAAATGTCCGCGCCTTCCGCAACGCGGTGGATGTAGGCCATCGAGGCGGGGGCTTTGCCTTTCTTCGCCTTCGCAGCCGGCGCGCTGACGGAAGCGCCCTCGGCCTCGAAGTCGGGCGGCAGGCCGAGCGCGGCGAGCGCCTCGGACGCCGACTGGTCCTTGATGCCCTTGCCCCAGAGTTCGTCGGCAAGCTTTTTCACTTCCTCGTCGCACGCCGGATAGCCGGCGAGGCTCGGCGACTTCGCGGGCTTCTTGCCGACGATGACCGCGCCGGCCTCGGCGAGCTGCTTGAGCTTGCGCAGCAGGGCGGGCGTCATCGCGCCCTCGTCGGCGAGCGCGAGCACGCGGTAGCTCATGCCGCTGGGCAACACGATGCGGCCGTCCTGGACGCTGACGAGGTTGAGCAGCGCCTCGGCGCAGCAGATGTCATAGTCGTAGCCCGGCGGCAGGCCGCCGCCGCGCCCGCTGTTCGGCGCGCCTTCGCCGGCGCAGAAGAGCACGTCGCCGAAGAACCGGCCGGACTGGAGCAGGTACTGGCTGCGCGCGATGTAGGTGAGCCAGGCGCGGCCCTGCTCCCACCACGTGAGCGTGCGCTCGAAGTGCGTGCCCCACTGGCCCATCGTCATGCCGGGGTAGCGGTTCGGCGCGGTCCACGGCTGGTGCGCGTAGCGATGGAAGATGTAGCGGTTGATGCCGCCGCACCAGACGAGGTCGCCCTGCGCCTTGAGCGAATAGGGATCCTTGAGCCACTTGCCCTGCTCCGGCGAGGCGGTGAACGACTCGGCGCCGACGAACTTGCGGCCGTAGACGTGCGCGAGGGTCGAGGCGAACTTCGCGTTGCCGGGGCTGCCGCCGCCGGGCCAGAACTCGCCCATCGGGATGTCGGCGTAGCTGCCGTACTGCAGGTCGTCCGAGGGGCAGTTGCCGTAGGGCTCGCAGGAGAAGAGCAGGCCGCTCTGGTGCGCCAGCTCCGCGAACTTGCCCGCATACTTTGCGGCGAAGAGGTCGGCGATCGTGCGGCGGAAGTCCCAGAGGAAGCGCTCGGTGACGTCGGGATTGTCCACAACGCGGCCGGTCAGCACCGGCAGGAAGCGGACGCAGTCGTAGCCGCGGCGCTGCTGGAACTCCTCGCGGAATTTCGGCGTCCAGTTCTGCGTGCCGACCTCGTAGCTGTCGATCAGCACGTTGTTGAACGACTTCCCGGCGAGCGGGCCGAGTTCCTTGAGCAGCTTGGCCATGCCGCCATCCCAGAAAGCCTGCGCGGCCTCGGCGGAGAGCTTGTCCACCTCGAGGCCCGTGCCGCTCTTCGGGGCGGGGTGGTTGCTGCGGCCGTTCGGCGTGTAGCCGAAGCGCACGACCGTCCACTGGCCGGCCGGCGCGTCCCAGGCCAGCGTGCCGTCCTTGGCCAGCTGCGCGGAGAGGTCCACGATCTGGTCGCGCGCGACGACCTCGCCGGGCTGGGCCTGCGCGCTGGCGTTCATATAGACCTCGCCGCCGCGATCGAGGAACACCTTGCCGGCCAGCCCCTCGATGCCGAGTTTCGGCGACAGCTCGACCTCGCCGATCGAGAACTGTTTCATTTTGGCATCGATGCCGGTGAACAGGAGGCGATAGAACCGCGCCGTGACCGGCGTGAAGGTGAAAACGCGCTGCTCGCCGCCGCGGCCGATGCTGATGCTTTCCACCGCGCGGAATTTCTGGCCATCGTCGGAAACCTCGAGCTTGCCGTGGAGCCCGCGCATCCCGCCGGCCGGCGTGAGCGTCAGCGTGCGCGCGCTGTAGGGCTGGGCGAACTCGAACAGGATGAACTGCGGCTTCGCCGCCGTCGGCGGCAGAAACGCGAGCGCGGAACCGGGCTTGCCATCCAGCAGCTTCTCGCCCTCGCCCTTCTTCGCGGTGGTCGTCACCTTGACCCCGGCGCCCTTCATCAGCGTGGCCTCGACGGCCGGCGTGCGGAACGCGAGCACCGCGATGTCACGGTAGCAGTCGAGCTTCGTCGGCGGCTGCGGCAGCACGCCCGCGAACCTGGCCGGACCCTGCACCTTCGTCTCGCTGGTGACGACGATCTGCATGCCGTGCTCCGGCGTGTTCCACGGGCCGCCGCTGCTCGACCAGCCGGCGCAGTTGTGGATGCAGATCTCGACGCCGAGCCGCTGCGCCTCGGCCGCCGCGTGCTTGACCAGCGCGCGCCACTCGTCGGTGTTGTAGGCCACCGGGCCGGCCACGATGCCGCAGTCCGCGTTGAAAATCTGCGCGCCGCCGACGCCGACGCGCGCCATCGCCTCGAGGTCGGCCGTGATGCCGTCCTTGGTGATGTTGCCGTTCATCCAGTGCCACCACGTGTGCGCCCGGGCGGAGGGCGGCGGATTCACGAAGTTCGCCGCCAGATCCTCCGCGCGCGCCACGCCCGCGACCGCCATCAACACCGCCAACAGTCCCAGCCGTTTCTTCATGGTTTTTCTCCGGATAAATTCAAGGCGGCGCAGTTTTCCAAACCTTGGAAAAGAAAACGAGACTTTTTCCGGGCCTTGGAAAAACCGGGGGATTTTCCGGGGCTTGGAAAAGCCGTGTGCCGTCGTTCAGCTGTGGAAATTTCTTTCGGCTGTGGGCGGGCGGGCCGCACTCCCGCGAGTACGGCTACGCAGCAACAAAAGCTCGGGCAGAAGGCTGTCGGGACATGATTTTGTAATCATGATTTTGTGAAGTCCGCACTCTGTAGCCGCGTTCGTGAGAACGCGGCCAGCCCCGGCAGCGGCCAAGGCTCAGGCGGTCATCGAAGGGCCGCGGCCGCGGTGAACTTGAAAACGGTGACGGATTGCGGCGGGATTTTCGTCATCCATGGAGCCGTCCCCGCCGGCAGGGTTTCTTCGCCCACGCGCGCGAAATCGGTTCGCTCATCGGCCCGCAAGACCTCGCACCGGGTGGCCCCCCGCCACGGCAGGTTTCCCAGCGCGAAGGTCACCGGCCGCGCCGCGCCGTCCTGCGCCAGGCTGGTCACCATCAGCGCGGCGGACTGGCCATCGGCGGCGACGCCGGCGAGCACGAGGGCGGCGGCGAGGTCGCTCTGCGCCTGCACGCGCTGGCCGAGTTTGAAAAGCTCGTGGTAGGCGGGAAACGCGGCGTAGGCCTTGCAGGGAAAGCCGTAGCGGTCGAACAGGCCCCAGCGCGGCAGCGTGTCGCCGGTGTAGAAGTTGGCGATGTGGATCGGCGCATCCTGCAGCTGCATCAGCACCGTGGCACAGAACAGCATTCCTTGGGCGCCGTTGAATTTTTCGAACAGCGCCTCGGTATCGGCGGCGCCCTGCCGGGTCTTGCCCCAGTTGCGCCAGTCCCAGCCCCTCATCTCGCGCCATTCCGTGCAATAGCTCTCCGCCTGCGTGAAACCCGCCTCGTCGAGCAGCTGGCGCGCCTGCCGCGCGGCGCCGCTGATGGCCTCCGGCTTGGTGGCGTAACAGTGCCATGAGAAGAAATCCAAGGGCGCTTGCTGCGCGCGGCAATGGTCCAGGAAGGGTTTGACGAGCTTGGAGCCGGGACCGGTCACCGCGGGCCCGCCGACCAGCAGCGAGGCGTCGTACGCCTTGAGCGCCTTGGCCGCCTTGACATACAAATCGAAGAACTGCGCCTGCGTGCCGGTCCAGCACGGCCGGATGTCCGGCTCGTTCCAGATTTCCCAGCGCTTGATCCCGTAGCGGAAACCATCCGCCCAGCCCGCGTTGTAGTGCCGGACGATATTCACGCAGACGCGCGCCCACCGGGCGAAATCCTTGGGCGGGTTGGTGTGAAATTTCTCGCGGTGCTCGATGCTCTGCCCGAGCCGGTAGATCACCTGCGCGCCGTTGGTGACAATGGCCGCGACGACCGCATCCGTCTTGGCGAAGGTGTAGTACTTCGGATCCTCCGGGTCGGCGTCCGCGCAGGGGAAGACGGCGGAGATATCCACCGCATAGGGTGCGCCATAGGCGAGCGGCACATCGTGCAGCCGGACAAACGGAAAGCCCGCCGCCTGGTGGAAGCGCCGCAGGTTTTCCGTGGCCGCGGTGATGGTGTAAGGCCCGTTGTTGACCCCGTGCACCGGCTTGAACGGACCCACCGTGACGGCAAAATCAACGCTGACCGACGCGCCCTGCTGCGCCCCGGCCGGGCCCGTGGCCGCGGCCCCCAGCACCAGCAAGGTCAACCAAGCGGCTCGTTTTTTCATGGTCAACTCCCGGGGTCTGTCCAAGGCCGCGCCGTTCTCCGGGCCTTGGAAAACCTGCACAGGGGAAACGCCGCAACGCGGGTTTTATTGTGGGAATTATGGCTGGGAAACTGGCGAGGACAACGGGGCTCGAACCCGCAACCTCCGCCGTGACAGGGCGGCGCTCTAACCAATTGAGCTATGTCCTCGTGTAAAAAGCCGCGCGAATAAACCATAGGCGTCTCCCGATTGCAACGGAAAACGTGCGAAAGTGCGGGCGCACCGCGGTGGAATCGGCTTGTTCCCCACGGACGGCTGCGCTAGAAACCCTGCCGTGGTCGGTGGCAAACGAAGGACCCTATGAATGTTTTCATCCTGTGCGTCGCGGCGTTATTCCTGCTGGCATGGGTCATCTACCTCAAGCTCGAGGTCGGGGTGTTGTCGCAAAAGGTGGACAAGCTCGCCGGCCTGCTCAAGCGCTACCTCAAGGACAAGACCAGCGACGTCGAGGTCACCCGCGAGCTCGATGTCTGGGGCAAAAAAGACAAGAAGTGACCCGCGCCGCCGGCCGTTTGCCCCGGCACGGCGCCGATCCTGCAGATGCAACTTGCGGAGCGACCACCGTGGCGGCAGGCGACTCGCCTGCCGGTGCGTCGGGCGTCCCGCCCGACGGCTCGTACCCAGTAGCAGCGGGCCTGAGCCTGCACCCAGGCGGCGGGACGCCGCCTGTACCGGCACGCGAGACGCGTGCCGCCACGAGTTGAAAGCCTGATTCGGAGCCCATGCCAGACTGTCAGGGCAAATAAAACTTCCAATGATGGGGCAACTGGAGCGTTATCTCTTTCAAGCCTTGGGAAAACGGCAACACTTGGGACGAAACATGAATAAAACCTGTTTCTTTTTGGCCGCGGCGGCACTGCTCGCCGCGGCCCACGCGGCGCCGGAGGTCTGGATGGGCCCGCCGGGACAGGATAACGGGCGGCCTATGCGCGAGCTGTTCGCGCACCCGGAGCAGTGGGCCGAGACGCGCGCGCTGATTGACGTCCTGTTCATCTCCGACCTGAACACGAAAAGGCAGTTCACCGATGACGAGCTGCGCGCGTGGTTCGCGCAGCTCAAACAGTGGAAGCTGAAGTTCGGCATGGAAGTCGGCGCGATCAAGCCGTGGGGCCAGACCGGCGCGGATTGCTTCGCCAAGGAGCGCGCCAACTGGGAACGCGTCCAGCGTCTCGGCGGCGAGATCTATGCGATCGCCATGGACGAGCCGCTCTGCTGCTGCCGCTTCCACATCAAGAAGCCCGACGACTACGCCGTGGAGGAGACCGCCAGCTACATCGCCTGCGTCCGCACGAATTTCCCGGACATCCGCATCGGCGACATCGAGACCTATCCTTCGATTCCCATCCCCGACCACATGCGCTGGATCGAGGCGCTGGAAAAACGGCTCGCGGAGAAAAGAGTGCGCGGGCTGGACTTCTACCGGCTCGACGTCAACTGGATCTGCTTCACCGCGCAGACCAACGGCTCGTGGAAGCAGGTGCGGCAGCTGGAGCAGTTCTGCCGCCAGCGCAAGCTGCCGTTCAGCCTGATCTACTGGGCGGCCGGCATGCCCGCCCTGGCGCACAAGGGACTCGCCGACGACTCGACGTGGTACACCGCGATCATGCAGCAGGGCTACGACTATGCCTTCATCGACGGCAAGCCCGACCAATACGTGATCGAAAGTTGGATCAAGGCGCCCACCAACAGCCTGCCGGAGACCGCCGAGTTCACCTTCACCCGCTCGGTCCGTGACTTTGTCCGCAAGTTCGTCAAGCGCGCGCCGTGAGGGCGGTCCTCCTCATAGAAGGGGCGTCCTTCAGCTGAAGGCCGCCCTTTCGTTCGGTTGGCGACACGCAGCGGGCGCAGCAAGTCTGCGCCCCTACAAAGCAGCTGGCCGATCAGGGATACGCCCGATCCGTCCGTCCTGCCCGTGGACGACGTCCGCGCCTACGCGAAATGATGGACCGTTATACGTTGACTGTGCGTGAAAAATAACCACAGAGGGCTCAGAGAAAATTGAGGTCACAGAGGCTCTTAACGTAAAGGCGCAACGAAGCACTGGTGCGGGTGGTAGGGCGCGCTCGCCGAGCGCGCCGCCAGAAAAATCAGCACAAGCACAGTGGGCAGCGGCAGCGGAGTCAGCGGAAACTTAACCGCCAAGGCGCCAAGCACGCCAAGAACCGAAAAAAATCAGCACCGGAGAACGCACAGGGCAGAAGCCACGGATAGTCACGGACATCGCCCGTCGGGCTTCCGTGGGGGAGGTTGAGGCCGTGCCGCCGGCCCTGAAGTGGGTTGACGCCGCAAGAATACAATGTATTCTTTTGTCCAGAGAAAGAATACAAGGTGACCCAATGCCTAAGACCATTACCATGCGGCTGGATGACGATGCTTATCGGTTGTTTCAGACCTACGCCGACCGCGACAACCGGTCCTTGTCCAACTTCATTGAAACCGCCGCCCTGCGGTTTATCCGTGAAACTGAAACACTGGAGGCCTATGAAATGGCGGAAATCCAGGGGAATGCAGCCCTGAATGCCAGCCTCAAGCGGGGTCTCAGAGACGCCAAGGGCAAGAGAGGCAGCTTTGTCTGAGTACCGCCTATTTGAGACCGAAGAATTCAAGAAGGCCAATCAGGCCCTGGCCCAGCGCCGGGGACGCTCTCTCGACAAGAAACTGGCCGAATACGTCTACCCCCAATTACGCCAGGAGCCGCATTACGGGCCGAACATCAAGCGGCTCCAAGGCTACGATCCCTTGACCTGGCGCTATCGCATCGGGAATTACCGCATCTTCTACCTGATTGATGAAGAGGAGAAGATTGTCTTCATCCTGACGATTGACGACCGCAAAGAGGCTTACAGATAGGTGAGCCGACAAGGTGCTTGGGTGTTCCCTGCGTCTCTCCGGCTGGAAAGTGTCTCGCTCCAAGTTTCGCGTCGTCAGGCTGCTGGGCTTGTGGTCTCGTGCCGATCCGCCATGTTCGTTTTGGGTGCTTTGCCTGGCGGCGTCCTTCAGCTGAAGGATGCCCTGCCATCCGGACGCCGTTGTTTTAGTCTTCTTGGCGCAGTTGGCGTCTTGGCGGTGCACTCTGCTCCTTGTTCTCTTTTCCCGAGCCTTGGAATCCTACGCGGGGTTTTGCTATAGCTGCGCGGGTTTGTCCAACGAAAGGTCCCGACGATGAAAAGTTTTTGCGCCGGTCTGTTGCTCGCGGGGTGGTGCTGCGCCGCGCGCGGCGAAGTGCTCACGATCCGCAACGAGGCGCTGGAGGCGCGCTACGACGCCGCCAGCGGCCGCCTGACGCTCCTCGCCCAGGGCCGCGCGGTGCTCGACGACGGCCAGCTCGGCGAGGCCGCCGGCCCGGCCCGGGTCGTGGCGGTGACCGACAAGGTGTTCGGCGCGGGCCAGGCCATCGTACTGGCGGAGGCGCAGGTGGCGCTCTATCCCCGGCTCCCGTTCGCGCTGCTCCAATCGAAAGTGCAGGCCGGCGCGGCAGGCCGCGACATCCGCAGCCTTAAAACTTTTTCCGCGCGCGCCGACCTCGGCGTGCCGCTGGCGCAGGTCAAGGCGCACGGCACGGGCGGGCTGCTCGATCCGGACAAGAACACCGGCAGCTATGCGTGGCTCGCGCTGGCGGAGCCGCAGAGCCGCACCGGCCTCGTCGCCGGCTGGCTGACGCACGACCGCGGCAGCGGCGTGCTGTTCTCGCCGGTGACGAACGGGCAGCTGCGCCTGGAAGCGCAGATCGACTACGGCCGGCTGCGCCTCAAGGCGGGCGCGACGGAGGCGCTGGAGACGCTCGCGGTCGGCTGGTTCGCTGATGCGCGGCTCGGGCTGGAGGCGTGGGCCGACGCGCTCGCGCAGCAGTATGCGATCAAGCTGCCGCCGCAGCCGTCGGGCTTCTGCACCTGGTACACCGACAAATATTCCGGCGCGTGCGACGAGCAGCACCTCGCGGTGCTGGCGGAATTCGCGGCGAAGGAACTCAAGCCGTTCGGTTTCGATTTCGTGCAGATTGACGACCACTGGCAGGCGGGCAAGAGCAAGAACGGGCCGTGCCGCGACTTCATGAACGTCAAGGAGAAGGGGCCCTATCCCAACGGCATGAAGCCGACCGCCGACGCCATCAGCAAGCTCGGCCTGACGCCGGGCATCTGGTTCATGCCCTTCGCCGGCACGCCGCAGGACGGCATCTTCCTGGAGCACCCGGAGTGGTTCTATCACGACAAGGACGGCAAGCCGTTCGAGGCGCGCTGGGGCGGCGGGTGCCTCGACATGACCGTGCCGGCGGCGCGCGACTATCTGACGAAGCTCGTCCATCGCATCGCGCACGAGTGGGGCTACACGCTCTTCAAGATGGACGGGCTGTGGACCGGCACCGGCACGCGGCTGATGTACGTCAACAACGGCTACAAGTGGGACGAGATGGGCGAGGCCGTGCCCGCCGACCCCGACAAGACGCAGATCGAGGCCTACCGCGACGGCTTCAAGCTCGTGCGCGCCGCCGCCGGCCCCAAGGTGTTCCTGCTCGGCTGCTGCGTCTCCCAGAACATGCGCTCGTTCGGCGGCGCCTTCGGGCTGGTGGACGCGATGCGCGTCGGCCCGGACACCGGCTCCGGCCACATCGGCGCGCCGCACGCCTCGCGCAACTACTTTCTCCACGGCCGCGTCTGGCAGAACGACCCCGACTGCGTCAGCGTCCGCGCCAAGACGGCGCTCGACCAGGCGCGCGTCAACGCGACCTTCACCGCGATCACCGGCGACCTCTTCTACAACAGCGACTGGCTGCCCGACCTGCCGGCGGAGCGGCTCGACATCCTCAAGCGCTGCCTGCCCGCGCACGGCCTGCTGCCGCGCCCGGTGGATTTCTTCGAGAACGATCCCGCGCGCATCTGGCTGCTCACCGACACCCGCCGCGCGCCGCGCCGCGACGTGGTCACGCTGTTCAACTGGGATCAGAAGCAATCCGTGTCCATCGCCTGCACCGCGGAGCGGCTCGGCCTGCCGCCGGCGCCGGAGTATGTCGCCTTCGATTTCTGGGCGAACAAGTTCGTCGCGCCCTTCCGCGGCGAACTCCGCGCCACGCTGCCGCCCGCGTCGTGCCGCGTCTTCGCCGTGCGGCCCGCCAGCGACCATCCGCAGCTCCTCAGCACCTCGCGCCACGTGACCCAGGGCATGGTGGAGGCGCTCGAAGAAAAGTGGGACACCGCCACGCGCACGCTCTCCGGCGTCTGCCGCGTCGTCGCCAACGATCCGCTGGAATTGCGCGTCAGCGTGCCGGTGGGCGCCAAGTCGTGGCGCGCGCTGGCGCCCGCCGCGGTCAGGCAGGACGGGCCGAATATCCGCCTGACGCTGACGAGCGCCACGAGCGCCGAGGTGAAGTGGTCCATCGCCTTCGAGCCGGCGGCCATCGCCGCGCCGGCGCCGGCCGTCGTCACCGGGCTGCAGGCCGCCGCCGAGTATGAAACCGTCGCGCTCGCGTGGGCCGATTCCGGCGCCGGCGGCTACCGCATCACGCGCGATGACGGCGTCACCAACGAAACGGCCGCCGCGCGTTTCACCGATACGCAGGCTCCGCGCGGCAAGAAACTCCGCTATGCCGTGGCCGCGCTGGGCTGGGGCGGGGTGGTCTCCGCCCCGGCGTCCGTCGAGGTCGAGACGCCCGCCGAGCTCAAGCGGCCCGCGCCGCCGCCCGCGCCGGACCTCCCGCTCGCCGACCTCCAGCCGCGCGAGGCGAAGAACGGCCACGGCAAGCTGGGCATCAACAAGTCCTGCGACGGCAAGCCGCTGACCGTGGACGGGAAAAAATACGAACGCGGCCTGGGCGCGCACGCCAACGCGCTGCTCGTCTATGCGGTGCCCAAGGGCGCCAAGCGCTTTGTCGCGGTCGTCGGCCTCGACGATGAAAAGAAAGACGACGCCCGTTCCAGCGTGACGTTCGAGGTCTATGGCGACGTGAAGGAGATGGGCGAGCCGCCCGTGCTGTTGGCCAGGACGCCGGTGCTGTCGTCCAAGACGGTCCGCGCGTGGGCCTTCGATGTTGCGCTCGATGCGCGCTTCAAGGATCTCCGCCTGGTCATCACCGATGCCGGCGACGGCATCGCCAGCGACCATGCGGACATCGTCGGCGCCGGGTTTATGAAATAGCGTTGCGCTGGAGTCGTGGAGTGCTTGAGTGCTGCCAAACAGCGGAAATGCACCAAGACCTTTATTTGCCCCGACAAGCGCACCAGCCAGCGTGCTCCGGCTAACTGGGAGCGGCGGCTTTCCAGCCGCCGTCAAAAGCCGGGTTTTGTTTGGGAGGGACTCGATCCGTGCGGTTATTTGCCCGGCCAGATTATCTTTTTGGCATCGTTCGCGGGGTTGGAAAGCCCCGCCCACGAAGAGGGTTTGGGTCGCGCGCCGGCGGCTGTTGGCTGGGTCGGGTTCGTGGGACCAGGGGTTATTTTTCGAGGAGCCAGCGCAGGGCTTCGGCGCGGTCGTTGTACACGCGCACGTTGTAGCCCCGGTTCTTGGCGGTGGTCTCGTAAAACTTCAAATCGTCGCTGGCGTCCGGCGCGAGCGGCAGCAGGATGGCTTCCTTCATGATGAAATCCAGCGGCAGCGACTCGTAGAAGCGGACCAGGTCATAGATGTTGAACAGCGTCGCGGCGTGCTCGAGGGTCAGGCAGTCGCCCAGATACAGGTGGGTGCCGTGGGCGCGGCCGGCGTCGAGCGTGGCCAGCGCCGCGGCGCGGATTTCTTCGATGCCGAGCAGCCCGGCATAGGTGGTTTCGACGACGCGGGTCGGCTCGTCGAATGCTATGTGCCATGCCATGATAGGTTCCTATTTAATGGCCTGCCAACGGGGGCCGGAGCCAAACGCCTGCCGCTGCGGGCGTGGTGCCCCGGTTCCCTACGGCGGCAGTATGCGGCGAACCGCGCGGGGATTTCAATGGAGAAATGCGCCGTCCGTCCGGCCCGGGGCGCCGGCGCTCCGGGTCCAAGGTTTGGAAAAAGTGATCGTCCGGCTTTCCCAGCCTTGGAAAATGGGCCGCCAGCGGCTATGCTGCGCACCGTAACGGGGAATGCATGGCATGAAAATTGGATTGATCCGCGGGGCCTATCTGTCGCAGTTCGAGATGCAGACCTACGAGCACCTGCTCGGGCGTGCGGATCTTGAGGCCTATCACATCCTCATCAACCGCTTCCCGACCAACATCATCAAGGTGCCCATCAAGCGCCTGCGCTGCATCGACGACCTCGCCGCCCGCATCAGCCCGAAGCTCGGTTTCTACTTCGACCTCTTCCTGCAGGCGACGAACGGGCGCGACTACTGGCACTACGGCCTGGAGCAGGCGCTCGCGGGTCGCGACATCGCCCACACCATGGAGACGTTCAACGCGTTCTCGTGGCAGGCGCTGCAGGCGAAGCAGAAGTTCGGCACCAAGCTCGTGATCACCGTCTGGGAGAACCGGCCCTACGCCGCCGAGCGGTTCGCGGCCAAGCGGCGGATGAAATACGAGGTCATCGCCGGCGCCGACCTGTTCCTCGCCATGACGCCGCGTTCGGCGCGCTGCCTCGAGCTGGAAGGCGCGCCGCCGGAAAAGGTCCGCGTGCTCCCGCCGGGCATCAACACCGAACGCTTCCAGCCGCGCGCGAAGCCCGCGGACTGGCAGCAGAAGCTCGGCCTCCGGCCGGACGATTTCGTGTTCGTGTCCGTCGCCGCCCTGCGCTGGGAGAAGGGGGTCTATGACATCCTCCACGCGTTCAAGAGCCTGACGCTCAGACGGCCCGGCCGCGCGCTCCGGCTGATCTTCGCCGGCTCCGGCCCGGAGGAGCAGCGGCTGCGCGAGCTGGCCGCGCGGATCGGCCTGGCCGACCGCGTGATCTTCACGCGCTTCCCCTACGACCAGATGCACGCGGCCTACAACGTCGCCGACGTGTTCGTGCTGGGCTCGACCGCGCGGCCCGGCTGGCTGGAGCAGTTCGGCTACGTGCTGCCGGAGGCGATGGCTTCGGGCACGCCGGTCATCGCGACGCTGCACGGCTCGATCGCGGAAGTCGTCGGCGACTGCGGCGTGCTCGTGCCGCCCTCGGACTTCCTCGGCCTCGCCGGCGCGATGCAGCGGCTGCTCGACAGCCCCGCCGAGCGCGAGCAGCTCGCCCGCCTCGGCCGCGCCCGCGCGCTGGCGGAGTTCGACAGCCACAAGCAGGCCGACCGGCTGCTGGAAGCCTACGAGAGCCTGATGCAGAAGAAATAAATCCAAAGCCCGAAGCACAAAACCCTGAATAAATATGAAATCCAAGGCGCGAAACGGCGGGTTTTCCGGGTTTGGATTTGCTGCTTTGAATTTGTTTTGGATTTCGGGATTCGAGTTTCGGATTTGAAGCGTTTATCTGCCGGTGAAGTTTAGGTGCATTATGAGTGATGGTTTTGGAAAACGTTTTGTGGTGGTGACCGCTGAGGTCGAGGCCGTGCTGAACCGGCTCAAGGGCGAAACCGAATCGCCGCGCCAGGACTTCGTCGAGCTGGCGAAGGCGCTGGACGCGCAGCTGCTCTCGTTCTCCGACGTGCCGCGCGGGTCGGCGTTCACGCGGCTGCTGGCGAAAGGCGCCGGCAAGGCCGTCGCGCTGGCGTGGCTGGCGTTCTGGAAGGGCGGAAATTTCTATTTCGTCACCGCGGAAAACACGGCGATCCCGCTCGCGTTCCTGCTCAAGTTCCGGCGCGGCGTGACGCTCGCGCTGATCGGCCACCGGATCACGACGCCGCAGAAGAGCCGGCTGCTGCGCCTGCTGCGCTCCTTCAACCAGATCGGCGCCATGCTCTGCTACAGCCGCCAGCAGGAGCGCTTCGCGCAGGAGCAGCTGGGCGTCCCGCCGGAGAAGGTGCGGCGCATCGCCTTCCAGGTGGACGAGAAATTCTTCACGCCCGCGGCGCAGCCGGGGCCGGGCCGCGGCGTCGTCGCCGTCGGCCGCGAGCTGCGCGACTATCCGACCCTGTTCCAGGCCCTCGCCGACACCGACGTGCCCGTGTCCGTCGTCGCCTCCAGCCCGTGGTCGAAGCGCTCGGACCAGACGAGCGACCGGCAGATCCCGGCGAACGTGACGCTGCGCAAGGGCCTGAGCAGCGTCGAGCTGCGCGAGCTGTACCGGAACGCGGCGGTCGTGGTCGTGCCGCTGATGAACGTGGACTGGCCCGCGGGCGTGACCTCGCTGTTCGAGGCGCAGGCCTGCGGCCGGCCGGTGGTGATCTCGGCGTCGGCCGGCATCCTGGACTCGCTCGACGAGGGCGCGGCCGTGATCGTGCCGTGCGGCGACGCCCCGGCGCTGCGCGCGGCCGTGCTGCGGCTGATCGCGAACCCCGCTGAGGCCGCCGCCATCGCCGCCAAGGGCCGCGCCTCGGCCTTGCAGGAGCGCACGCTCGACCAGTTCGTCGCGCGCATCACGGAAACCTGCCGCGCGGCGGAAGCAAGGAGCCGGACATGAGCCTCGCCTGGAAACTCGACAATGCCTGGCACGTGCTGCTGGGGCTGTGGCGGCTGCGCAAGTGCACGCAGGTCGGCAGGTTGCCGCGCGTCTACGGCCGGCCGAGCGTCATCAACCTGGGCGAGATGATCATCGGCGACAAGTTCCGCTTCCTGAGCACGACCGTGAAGAGCGAGCTGGTGACGCACCCGGGCGGGCGGCTGGAGATCGGCAGCGGCGTCTTCCTCAACTACGGCGCGAGCATCTCGGCGCACAAGCTCGTGCAGATCGGCGACGGCAGCCAGCTCGGCTCCTACGCCTGCCTGATGGACAACGACTATCACAGCATCGAGGACCGCGACAAACCGAGCGATTCGCAGCCGATCATCCTCGGCAAGAACGTCTGGCTCGGCGTGCGCGTGATCGTGCTCAAGGGCGTGACGATCGGCGACAACTCCGTCATCGGCGCCGGCAGCGTGGTTACCAAGAACATCCCGCCGAACTCGCTCGCCGCCGGCGTGCCGGCCAAGGTCATCCGCACCTTCGAGGTTAAAAAGCCATGAGACGGTTGTTGTGGAACGAACGGTCCGACCTAGGGCGTGCTGCGGTTGCCCCCTCACCTCGATCCTCTCCCCCCGGGGGAGAGGAAGCCAGGCCAGCACTTCTGAGGGGGCCACAAGCCGGGCATGAAGCTGGCCTGTTTTCTCCTGCAGACGGTGTTGGGCCCTTGAGCGGTGGAACCAAACCGATGCCGTTGCACGCCGGTCTTTTTACCTCTCCCCTCCGGGGGAGAGGTCGCCCGGCTGCCGGGCGGGTGAGGGGGCGCAGTTTCACGGAACGCTATGGGGGGGTGTCGGTATGAACTTATGGTGCGTCCTTCAAATTCTGCTGCTGGCGCTGGCGGCGCCGTTCGTGCTGGCGGCGCTCTACCTGCTCGTGCTGACCGTCGCCGCGTGCCTGCACCCCGACCGGCAGCGCATCAGCGGGGTCTTCCACGGCCCGCGCACGCCGCAGTCGCGTTTCATCATCCTGATCCCGGCGCACAACGAGGAGCTGCTGCTCGGCGACGTGCTCCACCGGCTGCGCGACCAGGCCTATCCCTCGACGCATTACGAGGTCGTCGTCATCGCCGACAACTGCGAGGACATGACCGCCGAGGTCGCGCGCAAGGGCGGCGCGACCGCGCTCGTGCGGAACGATCCGACCCTCCGCGGCAAGGGCCAGGCGCTCAACTGGGCGATGCAGGGCCCGCTCAAGGAGCGGGCGCAGCCGTGGGACGCGCTGGTCATCATGGACGCCGACAGCGTGCTCAACGCGGACTTCCTCTGGTTCATGGACGAGCGCCTGCGCGAGGGCCACCAGGCCTTGCAGGGCTACTACGGCGTGCAGAACCCCGGCGACAGCTGGCGCACGGCGCTGATGACCGTGGCGCTCGCCGCGTTCCATTTCCTGCGCCCGCTCGGCCGCGACAAGCTCGGCCTGCCCTGCGGGCTCAAGGGCAACGGCATGTGCTTCTCCCGGCAGCTCGTCGAGCGCTTCGGGTACCCGGCGACGTCGGTGGTCGAGGACATCGAGCTGGCGCTGATGTACCTCCGGCACGGCATCGGCGTGAAGTTCGCCGCCGGCGCGCAGGTGTTCGGGCAGATGGCGACGACGACTGAGCAGGCCGACAGCCAGCGCAAGCGCTGGGAGGGCGGCCGCCTGCCGCTGCTCAAGAACTGGGCGCTCCCGCTCTGGCGCGAGGGCGTGCGCGAGCACAACCTGGCCAAGCTCGACGGCGCGCTCGATCTCTTCGTCCCGCCCCTGACGCTGCTCGTGCTGCTGACCGCCGCCGGCTGGCTCGTCGCGCTGGTCCTCGCGCTGCTGCACGCCGCGCCCCTCGGCTGGCTCGTCTGCTCCCTCTGGAGCGGCGCGCTGCTCGGCCTGGTCATCTACGTCTGCACCGGCCTCGCGCTGGTCGAGGCGCCCGCCGGCGTCTGGCTGCGCCTCGCGGCCGCACCCGTCTTCGTCGCCTGGAAGGTCGGCGTCTACCTCCGCATGGCGTTCGCCCGCAAGAAGACCCCCTCGGAGTGGGTCCGCACCGGACGCCACGAGATGAAGTGACAGGAAGGATGGCTCCCATGTCTGACTGGCGCATGACCCCCCGGAACACCGTGCTCGTCGTCATCGACGTGCAGGAAAAACTCATGGCCGCAATGGCGCGCCGCGCCGCCGTGGTGACGGCGGCCGACAAGCTCATCCGCGCCGCGCGTCTCCTGGAGGTGCCGGTGCTGTTCACGGTCCAGTACGTCAAAGGCCTCGGGCCGGTCTGCACGGAACTGGCCGAAGCCACGGCGGGCCTGGCGCCCATCGAAAAAATGACCTTCTCCTGCTGCGGCGCCGATGCGTTCACCCGCGCCCTCAAGGACGCGGGCCGCCAGCGTGTCCTCCTCTGCGGCGTCGAGACGCACGTGTGCGTCCAGCAGACCGCGCTCGACCTGCTGGCCGGCGGCCACGACGTTTACCTGGCCGCCGACGCCGTCTGCTCGCGCCGCGACAGCGATGGCGCGGTGGCCCTTGAGCGCCTGCGCGACCGCGGCGCGGTGCTCACCACGACCGAAGCCGCCGTGTACGAATGGCTGCGCGAGGCCGGCACCCCGCAGTTCAAACAGGTTCTGCCGCTCTTCCGGTGAACGACATGAAAACTTTCTTTGGCCTGCTGCGGCGGAAAGAGTGTCTCTGCCTGACCTGGCGCGGGCGCTTTGTCGTGCTCGCGCTGGTGGCGCTGGCGCTGCTGGGCTTTGTGCGCGGCATCCATCCGTTCCTCGCGATCCACGACTCGCAGCCCGGCGGTTTCCTGGTCGTCGAGGGCTGGGCGCCGGACTATGTCTTCGACGTCGTGACGAACGAGTTTGCGACGCACCACTACGCCAAGATCTATGTCACGGGCAACCCGATCGACAAGGGCGCGCCGCTGATGGAGTACAAGACCGCCGCCGAGCTGGGCGCCGCGACGCTCGCGAAGATGGGCCTGGACACCAACTGCTTCGAGGCCGTGCCCGCGCCGTTCGTGGCGCGCGACCGCACGTACACCTCGGCCCTCACCCTCAAGAAGAAGCTGGCCGCGGAGGGCAAGCTGCCGGCGAAGCTGAACGTCATCACGCTCGATGCGCATTCCCGCCGCACGCGGCTGCTCGTGCAGCAGGTGTTCGGCGCCGACGCCACCATCGGCATTCTCGCCATCCCGTGCCGCGACTACGACGAAGCGCACTGGTGGCGCTCCAGCCCCGGCGTCCGCACCGTCATGGGCGAGCTGCTCGCCTTTGGCTACGCGCGGTTCGTCTTTACGAAGCCCGATTGAGGCGGCCCGGTGGCGGCCGGCTTCCCGCGTTGACGGGGGGCCGTGTTTTCCGCTATCAGTAACGCGTTTTTCAACCCGTGAGGACACTATGAGCGACCCGATGGACCAACAGGCGATGAGCGAGCTGGCGAAACTGGCGAAGCAATCCGGCTTGAAGCTGACCGGCGGCAAGGTGCGGCGCACGTCGTCGCGCTTCTGCCTGGGTGTCGAGCACGGCGACTACAACGGCACCGAGCTGTTCGGCGTCGGCACCGACCGTTTTATCTGGATGACGTACAAACCCAACGGCACCGACCGCGTCCGCCTGCTGAGCGGCAACTTCCCGAAGGATGGCCTCGTCGAGTTCACCCTGGGCAGTGTGCCGCCGCCGAAGTCCGTGCAGAGCGCCGATTCGTGGGCGCGCTTCCCCTTCGGTGTGGATTTCGTCCTGCGCCGCGCCGGCTACCGCTGCGAGCAGGGCTTCGACGCGGTGCTGTGGGGCAACATCCCCGGCGGCGGCATGTCGCGCTCCGCCTCGCTGACGCTGAACCTGATGCTGACGTTCTTCGAGGTCAACGGCCTCACGCCCCCCGACGGCCTGGCGATCGTGGACCTCGCGCAGGCGGTCGAGAACGACTACATCGGCTCGCCGTGCGGCAAGCTCGACCAGATCATGATCCTCTTCGCCAAGGAGGGCATGGGCACCGCCTACGATCCGCAGAACCGCAAGATCAGCTACATCCCGCTCGGCGCGGGCGCCACCGATTTCCGCATCGTCAGCTTCGACACCGGCACCGTCCGGCCCGGCCTGGAAAAATCCACCTACCGCGTCCGCCGCGCCGAGTGCGAGCAGCTCGCCGCGCTGGCCAAGCCCGTCTACGGCATCAGCTGCCTCGCCGACGTCAGGGACGAGGCGCTCTACCAGAAGATCGTCACCGCCCTCGGCCCGAAGTATCCGAACCTCATCGAGCGCCTCAACTACATCTACCATGCCCAGCAGCGCTTCTACCAGATGATGGATGCGTGGAAGCGCGGCGACATC
The DNA here is from genome assembly GCA_903896925.1 of uncultured Lentisphaerota bacterium. GTDB lineage: Bacteria > Verrucomicrobiota > Kiritimatiellia > CAIQIC01 > CAIQIC01 > DP16D-bin41. The sequence continues at coordinate 82,797 of CAITZM010000033.1, forward strand.
GAGACCGTCGGCCGCATCTTCCGCCAGGACGGCCTCGGCCTGCGCGACGACTACAAAATTTCCGGCCCCGAGCTCGAGACCATGTGCGACATCGCGCGCAGCGTGCCCGGAGTCCTCGGCGAGCGCATGCTCGGCGGCGGCGACAAGGGCGCCAGCGGCGCGCTCGTCCGTGCCGACGCGGTCGAGGCGCTCACGGCCGCGATCAACACCGGGTATCCGCGCAGCCGTCCGGCCTACGCCGACAAGTTCGCGGTGCACGTCTGCCGCGTCGTCGAGGGCGTCACGGTGTTGCCGGGCCTCTGACCGCCGCCGGGCGCGGCGGTCCACGTCTTGGACAAAGCGCGTGGCCGGCTTCCAAGGTTTGCCCCGGCAAAAGCCCGGGCGCACGGCCGCCGCTTCCTGTAGCCGCGTTCGTGAGAACGCGGCCCACCCCGACAGCACCCTGGCTGACTCCACCCGGGCTTGGACGAGCCGTGTGCCGTCGTTCAGCATGAGGGAATATCTTTCAGGGGCGCAGGCCGGCGTGAGGCGGGTCGCGGCCGGGTGGCGGGGCGGGCGGGCCGCACGCTCACGCGTGCGGCAACCGGGCACACAGCGACCGCTCTACATGCGCGAATTTTCCCGTCTTTCAGGGCCTGATCGCACAGTTGTACAACTGTGCAATCAAGGAGTACGCGCCGGCCTCTTGCGCAGGGCGCGGACAACCCTCACGGGAAGTGCAGCGCGAGCGTGAACGCGGACCACTTTTGGGCGAAAGCGTCCATGTCCGTTTCGCCGAGGACGTGCTGAAGCGTGGCGTAGCCGGTGGGATCCGTCGCCGCATGGGCGGTGAACTCGCGGTAGAACCTGGTCAGCAGTCCGCGCTCCTGCAGGTAGTAGCAGAGGTAGCGCGCCTGCGGGTAGAACTGGTTGTAGTGCGGGTTGCTTTCGCCGCCATAAAACTCCTCGTCGCTCAAGGCGGTGAATTTCCGGAACGACAGGACGCCGCCGCCGCGCAAGGCCTTTTGCAACGCGGGCAGCCGCCAGTTGGGCAGGCCGTGGATGTGGCCGCCCTGGTCGCCGCATTGCTCGAAGAGCGAGCCCAGGCCTTCGTTGAACCACGCGGGACACATGGGAAAATTCGCGCGCATGAAGGGGTGGACAATCTCGTGTACGAGCGTGCCGCCGCCGGTGGCGATGTTCATGATGAGCGCGTGGTGCGCTTCGGAATAATAGCCGAACGGCGTGGTCGGCTTGTCGTGGAAGAGGGCTGCGGTGTGCTTCTCGTAACTTGCCTTGTCCTTGAACAGCCAGATAGTGATGACTTCCGCCGGGTCGCGTTGAAAGAAGTCCTGCTTCAAGTGGTCCACCGCCCAGCGGATCGTGTGCTGCGCATGCTGGCGGACGCGCGCCGCTGGCTCGTCGCCGGCGACGACGAACGGCGGCTCGGCGAACACGGTGAAGTCGCGCGGCGCCCTTGTCTGCACCTCGGCCAGGCGCGCCGCCAGCGCCGGGCTGTTCGTCTCCGCGCCGTATGCCGTGCCCAGCGCCAGTAAACCCTGCACCAAGAAGATCCAGGGAGGTTTCATCGCGCAGGTTGATAACGGTAGCCGACACCGTGGACCGTGAGGATCGCCGCCGGCTGTTCCGGGTCCTTCTCGATCTTTTTGCGGAGCTGGACGATGTGCTGGTCGAGCGTGCGCGTGGTGCCGAGGTAGTGGATGCCCCACGCGGTGTTCAGGAGCTGGTCGCGCGAGAGGACCTCGTCGGGATGCGCGAGAAAGATCTCGATCAGCTTGAGCTCGCGCGCGGTCAGGTCCTCGATTTTCTTGCCGCGCGTGGCGCGCATCTGCTTGCGGTCGACCTGCGCCGCGCCGAACGCGAACACGTCCGGCGGTGTGGCGGTCGGCGCCGGTTGCGGCTGGTCGGTGGCGAGCGCCGCCCGCCGCAGCACCGCCGCGAGGCGCGCCAGCAACTCGCGCACGCCGAACGGCTTGGTGATGTAGTCGTCGGCGCCCAGTTCGAGGCCGACGACCTTGTCGATTTCCTCGCCCTTCGCCGTCAGCATGACCACCGGCAGCGCGCGGTTGGTGCGGCGGATGGCGCGGCAGACGTCGAAGCCGCTGACCTCCGGCATCATCACGTCGAGCAGCGCGAGATCGAACTTGGTCTTCTCAAAGAGGCGCAGCGCCTCGGCGCCGTCGCGCGCGGTGGTGACGCGGTAGCCCTCGCTCTCCAGCGTCGCCTGCAGCCCCTCGCGGATGTGCGGGTCGTCCTCGGCCACCAGGATATGCGGGTTCATGGTTCAGGCTCCACGGTTGGCGGCAGCATAAGGTCCGCCCCGCGGGCCGACGAGAAGAATTTCCGGCCACATGGAAGCGGACGCCCTGTTGCGCCCAGGCGCTGCACGGGCCCGGCCGGCCGCTTAGCTTGTGCGTTGCGGAGTTGCTTTGGTGCGGCGCGCTGGGGATAAGCGGCGGGACGCCGCTTCCACGAAGAGCGCAGCCCTGGCAGAACCCGAACAATTGCCTTTAGATTTTTGTGGGCGGGGTTTCCAACCCCGCGAACCCAGCCCCAACGAAACCCGCACCTCGGCCACGCCGCCGCAGGACATCGTGGACGCCGCTGCCACGAAATATCCCGCTAATGCTGATCGAGGACGACGACGAGGACGATCACGCTGCGTCTGACCGGGGCACGATGCCCGCGGGAACATTATTTCCCCGCTCAGGGGTGGCGGGCGAGGGGGTGGCCGGAGGACTGCCAGCCCTGGAAGTGGCCGCTCAGGAGCGCGAGGCGGACGAAGCCGCTTTTCTGCAAGGCGCGCGCGGCGTGGCCGGCGCGGACGCCGCTGCGGCAGTAGATGACGATGTCGCGCTCCCGGTGCGTCTCCAGTTCGGCGGCGCGCGCCGGCAGCTGCTCATGCGGGATGTTGAGGGCGCCGGCGATATGACCGCTGGAAAATTCGACCGCGGTGCGCACATCCAGGAGGACCGGCGCCTGCACGGAGGCGAGCCGCCCCAGCAGGTCATCTGCGGTGATCTGCGGCAGCCGCGGACCGAATAACATTTCGAGCAAGCCCATGATGAACTCCCACGTAATAAAGATTGTGATGCAGATGAAGAAAGGGCGGAAGGGGACCGGGTCCCTTCCGCCCTCTACCGTGCGCCATCCGCCCTGCTTCAGCGGATCTTGTTCTGCTCGCGGCGGCGCTTGACGATCTCCTCGATGATGGCAAACGGCACGGGCTCGTAATGCTCGAACACCATGGAGAACGAGGCGCGGCCCTGCGTGGACGTGCGCAGCGCGTTGGCGTAGCCGAACATCTCGGCGAGGGGCACGAGGCCGCTGACGATGCGGAAGTCACCCTTGGCTTCCATCGTCTCGATGCGGCCGCGGCGCTGGCAGACGGAGCTGGTGACAGGGCCCATGAACTCCTCGGGGGTGACGACCTCGACGGCCATCACCGGCTCGAGCAGCGTCGGGTTGGCCTTCAGGAACAGCATCTTGAAGCCCGCCCGCGAGGCCTCCTGGAAGGCGAAGTCGTTCGAATCCACCTCGTGATAGCTGCCGTCGTAGAGCGTGACCCGGAGATCGACGACCGGGTAGCCGCCGAACGGGCCGTGCAGCATCGCCTTGACGACGCCCTTCTCGACCGACGGGATGAAGTTCTGCGGGATGTGACCTCCGACGACGTCGTTGACGAATTCGAAGCCGCTGCCCGAGCCGGTCGGCTCGAGGCGCAGGCAGACGTCGGCGAACTGGCCGCGGCCGCCGGACTGCTTGACGTGCTTGTACTGGCCCTCGACGCCGTGGGTCAGGGTCTCGCGGTAGGCGACTTCCGGGCGGCCGACCGTGGACTGGACATTGAATTCCCGTTTCAGGCGGTCGACGATGATCTCCAAGTGCAGCTCGCCCATGCCGGAGATGATGGTCTCGCTGGTTTCCTGGTCGAACGACACGGTGAACGTCGGATCCTCGTCGGCCAGCCGGTGCAGCGCCTCGCCGAGGCGCTCGTTGTCGCCCTTGGATTCCGGCGAGATGGAGATCGAGACGACGGGCGTCGGGAACTCGATCGCCATCAGGTGGATCGGCTTCTCCGAATCGCAGAGCGTATCGCCGGTCTTGGTCTCGCTGAGGCCGACGACGGCGACTATGTCGCCGGCATAGGCGGCGTCCAGCGGCTCCTGCCGGTTGGCGTGCATGCGCAGGATGCGGCCGACGCGCTGCATCTTGTCGCGCGAGCTGTTGAGGATGTTGTCGCCGGCCTTGAGCGTGCCGGAATAGATGCGGACGTAGGTCAGCTTGCCGATGTGCTTGTCGGCCATGATCTTGAACGCCAGCGCGGAGAACGGCGCGTCATCCTTGACCTCGCGCGTGTTGGCCGGGTCGTTGGAGCAGACGATCGGGGTGCTTTCGAACGGCGCGGGCAGCAGGCGCACGACGCCGTCGAGCAGCTGCTGGACGCCCTTGTTTTTGAAGGCGGCGCCGCAGAAGACCGGCACCACGCGGCGCGAGATGGTCGCGCGGCGCAGCACGTCCCACATCTCCGCCTCGGTCAGGTCGCCCGTCTCGAGGAATTTTTCCAGCAGGGTGTCGCACTGCTCGGCGCATTTTTCGACGAGGAACGCGCGCCACTTCTTGGCCACGTCCACCAGGTCGGCCGGGATCGCCTCCTCGTGGAACTTGCGGCCTTCGGATTCTTCATCGTAGAAGATCGCCTTCATCGTGACCAGGTCGACGATGCCCTTGAAGTACTCTTCCTTGCCGATCGGAATGACCACCGGGACGGCGTTCGCGCCGAGGTCCTTCTGGATCTGCCCGAGGACGTCGAAGAAGTCCGCGCCGGTACGGTCCATCTTGTTGATGAACGCCAGCTTCGGCACGTTGTACTTCTCGCTCTGGTGCCAGACCTGTTCCGACTGGGGCTCGACGCCGCCGACGGCGCAGAACAGCGCGATCGCGCCGTCGAGCACGCGCAGGCTGCGCTCGACCTCGACCGTGAAGTCCACGTGCCCTGGGGTGTCGATCAGCGAAATCTGGTGGTTGTCCCACTCCAGCGAGGTCGCGGCCGAGGTGATGGTGATGCCGCGCTCGCGCTCCTGCGGCATCCAGTCGAGCACCGTCGTGCCGTCATGGACTTCGCCGATCTTGTGGGTCTTGCCCGCGAAAAACAAAATGCGCTCGCTGCAGGTCGTCTTGCCTGCGTCGATGTGCGCCATGATGCCAATGTTGCGCACGTGATCCAACGGATACTTCCTAGCCATAAAAACACCGCTACCTTTCTCTACGCTTGCGAAAACCCGACGAGGAAAATTGAGACGCCGACGCGGCGCCGAACTCGTGACGAGCCTGCAAAGGGCGCGGTAGTGTACCCATGAAGCGCCGCGACGCAAGCCGAAAATTCCATGAGTTTTCGATGAGCCCGTCCGGCGCCCGCTTCTGTGGCGCCGCCAGCGCAACTGTCGGAAACCTTGCAAGCGGCAACGCGCCGGCGGCCGGCCGGGCTCTTCGTGACAGCGGCGTCCCGCCGCTGCGCGGGTTGGGGTGGGTTGGGGCGCGCGGGGTTGCAAACCCCGCCCACAAAATCAGGGGAAAACACTGGTGGCATGGGCGTCCCGCCCATGCAGCACGGGCAAGCTGCCCATGCCACGGCGAAGAAAACGCCCGGTTTCAAGGAGCTGGGCGCATCATGATGGCCGTGGTCGGACTGGGGTGGTCGGGCGTGACGCCCGACGCACCGGCAGGTGGGACACCTGCCGCCACGGGGTCGGGCGCTGTTGGGGGTTGGGTGCGCGGGGCGGGCCTGCCCGGCGTAGCGCCGCGCGCAGCCGGGAAAGCCCCGCCCACAAAGACCAGGAGCCGCAGCCTGGGCCGAACGCCAATGGCTTGGCTCTTCGTGGAAGCGGCGTTCCCGTTGCGCCCAAGCGCTGCACGGGACAGGCCCGCCGCTTGGCTTGTGCGTGGGTGTTACGCGGCGTGAGGCCGCGTCCACGGGCTGCTGTATCAGCACGGCCGATGGCAGGCTTTGCGGTTGCTGGATCGTCGGGCGTGACGCCCGACTCACCGGCAGGTGGGACACCTGCCGCCACGTGGTCGGGGGGGGGTGGGGTTGGGCGCGCGGGGTTGGCTTGCCCGACGCAGCGCCGCGCGCAGACGGGCAAACCCCGCCCACAAAGACCAGAAGCCGCATTCCGGGGTTGCACGGCGCGCGGCAAGCAGCTATCTTCCGCGCCGGTCACCGGAGGGGTGGCTGAGTGGTTTAAGGCGCACGACTCGAAATCGTGAGAGCTCTCACGGGCTCCGGGGGTTCAAATCCCTCCCCCTCCGCCATTCGACGCGTTCGCTGCGCTCACTTGCTCATGGCAGGCCAGCCGCGGATGAGCTGGCGCGTCGAAGGGCTTCCTGCACTTTCGCAGCCTGCGGGACGCAGCCGGGCCGACCCGCTTCCTCTTCGATGTTCGATGTTGGATGTTCGGTGTTCGATGTTCTTCTGTTCTTCCCTGGCCTTCCACATCAGCCTTGCCTTGCGGCCGCCGTCTGTCTATATGCGTGGCGCGCTCCCGCAACCGCCCAGAGGAAATGCTTATGAAACCGTCCTTGAACCGCCGCAGCTTCATCCGCAACACCGTGCTGGCCGCCACCGGCCTGACTGCCGCCGGTGCCGCGCGCGCGGCCGACGTTCCCGCGGCCGCCGCCGCGAAACCCGCGCCGCAACCCCTGCTGCCCACCGGGAAGATCGGCGAACTCAACGTCACGCGCCTGATCCTCGGCGGCAACCTGCTGACGCGCTACCAGCACGCCCGCGACCTCGGCTACATCAAGAAGCTCGTCCGGTCCTACAACACCGACGCCAAGATCCGCGAGACGGTCGAGCTCGCCGAGGCCAGCGGCATCAACACCCTCTCCGTCAACGTCACGCCCTCCGTGATGCTGACCCTCGCCGACCACCGCAAGAACGGCGGCAAGATCCAGACCATCCTCTACTGCACCAGCAACATCGAGGACCCGGCCAAGTATCGCGAGGACCTGCAGAAGGTCGCGGACTTCGGTTCCGAGGCCGTCTACCTCTGGGGCGAGCAGGCCGACCGCTGCTTCCGCGACAAGAAAATGGACGTGCTCCGCCGCGCGCTCGACGACGCCAAAACCCTCGGCCTGCCGTGCGGCATCGGCGCGCACGAGCTGCAGACCATCCAGCTCGTCGAGGAGCAGAAATGGCCGGTGGATTTCTACATCAAGACGCTGCACCACCACAAATACCCCACCGCGCCGCACGCCGGCGAGGCGGTCAAATCCACCTCCGAGGTCCCCGGCTACTGGTGCCGCAACCCGGAGGAGACCGTCGCGTTCATGCAGACGGTGACCAAGCCGTGGATCGCGTTCAAGATCATGGCCGCCGGCGCGATCCCGCCGCAGGACGCGTTCCCGTTCGCCTTCAAGAGCGGCGCCGATTTCGCGCTCGCCGGCATGTTCGATTTCGACATCGCCGAGGACTGCCAGCTCACGCGCGCCGCCGTCGCCCAGACGCAGGCCCGCGCCCGTCCCTGGCGCGCCTGATCCGGGTGCGTGGCAGCGGCGGGGGTGGGGCTCTTCATGGCTCCGTGCATTATCACGGCATCCTTCTTGCTCTAATGGGCGGGCAGGGTCTGAGACGGGATCCAAGCTGTGGGTGGTTTGGATGGGTGCGCTTCGTGTGAGCGCGGCGGTTTGCGGGTCCGTCAGCGGCGCCGTTCCGCTCTCGCGCAGACAGGTGCCGTAGGACCGTAGAGGATGGGCCTTGAAAGGTGCCGCAATGCCTCTACAGCCAGTAGGGTTAATTGGTTGGCCAACAACCTGTGGTGGTGCTTTTAAAAGGTATTCTTTCTTCCCTTATTTCATTGACCTCACAAAAGGCTATAAGGTAGAAAGCCGCGTGTTCTTTTCGGATCGGTCGGGTGGTGTACAAAAAAACAGGGCGTGTGTATGAAAAAGAAAACTAATCTTTCTTTTGTTTTTTGCTTTTTCGCGGGGCTGGCGCTCAGCGCGCTGACCGCGTCGGCACAGACGAATTTCTGGTGGACCAACTGGTCGGCCGCCGTTGGCGCCGGCTTCAGCTGGACCAACTCGGCCGTTCCGGATGGGACCCTCGGCTGGACCAACAACCTGGGTGCCAACGCGACGCCGAATGCGGGCGGTGCGAGCAACTACTCGCTCACCTTCGGCTACACCGGCGACCACTCTCCGTTCACCATGACGAACAACCTCGGCACGGCGGCCAACGGCGGATTCCAGCTCAACCAATTCACCTTCAATAACGCGCCGGCGACCGCGCTCTATGGCAGCAACCTGCTCTTTGTCCTTAACAACGCGACGCTGCCGTCCATTAGTCAGAACGGCACGAGCAACTTCACGTTCAATGTGGGCATGATCCTCTCGAACAACACGACCTTCGCCGGCACGGGCACGGGCAACATCACCAACAGCGGCGTGATCAGCGGGCCCGGCGGGCTGACGATGGGCGGCAGCGCCTACACGCTGGTGCTGAACAACGCCAACACCTACACCAACGGCACGCTGCTCACCGCGGGCACCCTGCAGATCGGCAGCGGTGGCGCCGCCGGCAATGTGCTGGGCCCGATCACCAACAACAGCACCAGCGGAGCGCTGGTTTTCTATCGCAATGACGGCACGCTGATACTGTCCAACAGCTTTGTCGGCACGGGCACCAACATCTTCCGGGGCGTGGGCGGCTCGGGGGCGAGCGGTTACCAGCCGACCAACGTCAACAGCGTGCAGACCGGACCGACCGTCATCGACCGGGCCCGTGTCAATGTTGCGTCACAATTCATGCTGGGCAACCCTTCGGTCGTCGTGATCACCAACGGAGGGCAGTTGTATGCCAACGCTGGCACCTACACCAACGCCGCGTTGATCAGCGGTATCGGCTGGACGGAAGGTGTAGGTTCCTTGGGCGCGATGCGCATGGCGGGCACGTGGGGCGGCACGGTCGGCCTGCTCGGTAACTCGCGCCTCACCTCGTGGGGTGGCAACGGCGTCTTCAACGGCGCGATCACCGGCGCCTACGCCGTCGCCTTCAGCAACGACAGCGCCACCCGCACCATCACGCTGGGCGGCAACAACACCTACAGCGGCGGTACGACCAACATGCAGGGCACGCTCCTGCTCAACAACAGCAACGCGCTCGGCACCGGCGAACTGGTGATCAAGGGCGGCGTGATCTCCAACATTCTGAACGGCGCGATTTACACCAATCCGATCTCGATGCAGGCGAACACCACCCTGAACGCGCCGGCGGGTGTCACCACCTTCAGCGGCCCGATCTACAGCAACGGCACGCTGAGCATCGCGGCCTCCGGGCGCGGCGTGGTGTATTTGCAGGGCGTCAACACCTTCACGAACAACGTCACTTTGGTCAACGGTACCGTGGTCATCAACAACTCGCAGGCCTTGGGTGTGAGCAACAAGACGGTCACCATCAGCCGCAACACGAACTACGATCCGACGCTGGCGCTCGACGGCAGCGTCGGCCCCATCGTGCTGCCGGTCAATCTTTCGTTCACCACCAGCCAGACGACCTATCCTGCTGTCTCCAACGCGGCCGGCAACAACATCATCAACGGTAACTTCACCTTGACGGGCGGCGGCGGCGGCACGTGGATCACCGTCGGCGCCGGCTCACTGACGCTGAACGGCACCATCACCCCTGATCAACCGTCGCGCGCTTTGAACTTGGGTGGCGCGGGCATCGGCACAGTCAACGGTGCTATCTTGGACACCAACGTCATCAATGGCGGGCTGCCGATCACCAAGCAGGATGCCGGGTTGTGGATTCTGAATGGGACCAATAACTACAGCAAGGGCACCACCATCAGCGGTGGCATCCTGCAGATCGGCACGAACGGGACGACGGGCTCGCTGGGCCTCAGCACCTACACCAACACGGTCGCCATCAGCAGCGGCGCGCAGTTGCAATTCAACCGGTCGGATGCCTACGTGGTCAGCAACGTCATCTCCGGCGCGGGCCAGGTGGTGCAGAATGGCGCGGGCGCGGTGACGCTGGCGGCCACGAACCTCTCCACCGGCGGTATGGTCGTCAACAACGGCCAACTGGTGCTGGGCGTGGCGAATGCCGGCGGCACGGGTGCGTTGACGGTCAACGGCGGCCAGTTGGTGTTGGGCCAGATGGGTGCGGCCGTCACCAATGCGGTGAGCCTCGCGGCCCCCAACGGGCTGGGCTTCTCTGGCGGCAATTACTTCCTGGTGGGTTCCTTGGCGGGTGTCGGCGGCGCGGTCCTGACCAACGGCACGGGCGCGGCGGTCATGCTGAGTGTGGGCGGCAATAACTCCAATACGACTTATTTGGGCAGTATCGGCGACAATGGCGCCGGCGGCTCGCTGGTCAAGGTGGGCACCGGCGCGCTGACGCTGTCCGGCGTGAGCACGTACACCGGCGGGACGATCCTCAGCAACGGCACGCTGGCGGTGAGTTTGGACGCCAATTATGGCGCGGCGGGCAGCCTGCTGACGCTGAACGGCGGCGCGTTGCAGGTCTTGGGCACGACGATCAACGGCAGCGTCAATCCGTTGAACAGTCCCATCGCCGGCACCAATACGCTGGATGTCAATAACGGCTTTGGCTTGTATGTGGTCGGCACGGGGCTGAGCGGCAGCGGCGCGTTGGCCAAGCAAGGCGTCGGCACCCTGGTCATGGCCGGCACCAACACCTACACGGGTGGCACGTTCCTCAGCAACGGCACGATGCGCCTCGCGGCCGGCAACAATACGCTCTCCACCAACGGCGCCCTCGTCGTGGCCGGCGGCACGCTGGATCTCGTCGGCTACAGCCAGACGACGACCAACACCATCAGCTTCCAGGGCGGTACCGTGCGCAACGGCACCCTGATCCTGACGGGCACCAACAGCTTCGACGGCCGCGCGGGCGTGGTCGCCGCCGACCTGCTGGGCAGTGCCGAACTGAACAAGACCTCGTCCGGCACCCTGACGCTGCTGGGCAACAACACCTTCCTTACTAATAATATCAACGCCGGCACCCTGTCCGTCGCCGCCGATGTGAACCTCGGCGCCGCGGGCAGTGTGCTCAACTTCAACGGCGGCCTGCTGCAGATCATGGGCACAGGCATCACCGGTTTGGAGAGCCACCCGATCAACCTGAACTCGGCGGTCTCGGGGCTTGATATCAACCACCCGAGCAATACGGTCACGCTGTATAACTCCTACACCATCAACAACGGCTTTACCAAGACCGGCGCCGGCACGCTGGTGTTGGCGGGCGCCAACAGCGGCAACGGTCCGCTGACCATCTCCGGCGGTACGCTGCAGATCGGCAACGGCGGCGTCGTCGGCACGCTGGGCACGACGGGCAACATCACCAACAACGGCTCGCTGGCCTTTATGCGCACGGACACCCTCCTGGTGACCAACACCATCGTCGGCACGGGTGGTTTGAACGTCAGGAGCGGCACGGTCATCCTGAGCAACAACGCCGTGTCGTTGGGCACGGCCAACATTCCATCGGCGGCCACTTACGTGGGCGGCGCCAGCGGCGACAACGGCACCTTGATCGTCGCGGGCAATGCCCGGCTGATCGGCACGGCGGCCGCCTTTCATCCCAACGGCGGTCTGTTCATCGGTAACAGCGGCACGGGCCTGATGATCATCAAAGATAACGCCTATGTTCAGGACCGGCTGGGCGTGGGTATGTATCCCGGCAGCGTCGGCGCGGTCTATCAACTGGGCGGTACGAACGTCACCATGGGCGGCAGCAGCATGGATGCCGGCGTGGGCAGTCCTTCGAATCCCGGCCAGAAAGGCGCCTATGGCTACTACGGCCTGTACGGCGGCATGTTGACCAACAACAGCTATTTCCAGGTCGGCGGCTATGGCTTGGGCCTGCTGTATATGACCGGCGGCAACATGAGTCAGAACGGTGGTAACTTCAGTATTGCCCGCCAAGGTACCGGCGTGGTTTACGTCACCGGCGGCCAGGTGCTCTTCCCTTCCGGCAACTTGAACATGATCGATGGCAGCGGCGGTCCCACCGGCGTGGGCATCCTGACCGTGGATGGCACGGGTGTGGTGAACACCTACGGCAACAGCGTGGTTATGAACCAGCAGGCCGGCGGCACGTCCATCGTCAATTTGAATAATGGCGTGTTGCAGACAGCCCAGCTCAACAAGAATCAGGCGAACTCCTTCGGTATCCTCAACTTCAACGGCGGCACGTTGCAGGCCAACGGCGTCAACCTGTTCGGCACGGGGAACAATGCACTCAACGGTGTCTATATTTATGGTAATGGCGGCACGCTCAACGTCAGCAACTTCAACCTCACCCTGAACCAGAATTTCCAGGCCCCGGCGGGCGCTGGCGTGACCGGCGTCACGTGGGGCGGGACGCTCACCGGCTATCTCGGCGCGCCCGGCGTGGCCATCATTGGCGGCGGCGGCACCGGCGCCACGGCGATCGCGCAGTTCGACTACGCCAGCGGCACGGTGACCGGCGTCGTGATCACCTCCGCCGGCTACGGCTACACCACCGCGCCCGGCGTGCTGCTGACGGGCGGCGGCAACACCAACTACTTCCTCGGCGCGGCGAGCATCGCCGCCAACACCTCCGGCGCATTCACCAAGGCGGGTCCCGGTTCGCTGCAGCTGACCGGCACCAACACTTACGGCGGCGGCACGCGGGTCAACGACGGCCTGCTGGGCTTCGCCTCGACCGCTGCCATGGGCCCGGGCGTCGTCACCATCAACGCCGGCGGCGCGCTCGCGATGACCGGCGCCTATGCCAATGCGGCGGCGTGGCTGGCGAGCGGCGAAATCACGTCCAACTCGACGGGCGCGATTGCGTTGAGCCCGGCCAACGCCAATGCCAATCTGGACTTCACCTCGCCCGGAGTCGGGAACGGGCAGTATACCAACCTCTTCGTCGGTGCGGTCCCCGGCACGCCCACGCTCTTCACCGGTACGCTGGGCTTCTATGGCAACAACTACCGCCTCGGCGGCGGCGGCGGCACGCTGGCGCTGACCAACGATCTGACCGGCAACACGCTGACCATCGGCCTGCCGGGCACCGGCGCCACCAACACGGTCGCGCTCAACGGCACGCTGAACTTCCCTGCCGGCATCAACGTGAACAGCAACGCTGTCTTGAGCTTGAACCAGGCCACGACCAGCCCCGTCAATCTCACCAACGCCACCTTGCAGGTGCGCGGCACAGGGCTGACCAGCCTGCCGTCCTTGAACTCGACGATCGGCGGCGGCGTCACGTTCGACATCGACAATGCCGGCAACGTCTTTACGGCGGGCGGGCTGACCGTGGGCGGCAACCTGACCAAGGCGGGCCCGGGTGTCCTTATCCTTAACGGCGCGAACGACATCACCGGCGGCGTCGTGATAACCGAGGGCGCCCTGAAGATGACGAGCGACACCGCGCTCAACGGCGTGGGCAGCAACGTCACGGTCGTCAGCGGCGCGGCGCTGCAGCTCTCCGGCGACATCACCGCCGAACTGGGCGACCTGCTGACGCTCAGCGGCACGGGTGTCGCCAACAATGGTGCCCTGCGCAACATCGCGGGCTCCAACACCTGGCGCGGCCCGGTCACCTCCGTGGGCAGCACGCGCATCAATTCGGACGCCGGCACGCTCAACCTTGCCGCGGGCGTCTCCAACGGCGCGAGCAGCTTCTACATCGGTGGCGCCGGCAATACGCTGGTCAGCGGCAACCTCATCGGTGGCGTCAACCTCTACAAGGACGGTACGGGTACGCTGACGCTGGTCAACAGCAACAGCTTTACCGGGGCCACGTTCGTCAACGGCGGCGCCTTGGTTCTGGACTTCTCGAAGTCGGGCACCATCGCCACCAACCTGATCAGCAATGGTACGGCCGCGCAGAACCTGAACATCGGCAACAGCGGCACGCTGCAGGTGATCGGCGCCAGCTCCGGCAACAACACGCAGAACTTCTCGCAGATCAACCTGGCGCTAACCAGCGGCACGATCCCGGGCAACACCGCGATCATCGCCAGCAACACCACCGGCGGCAATCTGGTGGTGAACTTCACCGCCTTCAACCGGGCTTCGGGTGATGGCGTGATCAACTTGGTGCCGCAAAATGGCGGTTTGATTTACCTGGGCAACGCCACCACGACTAATCCTGCGGGTACCCTGTCCTCCTATATCACCGTCAACGGCGCGGACTGGGGCACTTATGCGGCTGGCAACAGCAATGCCGTGGCCTTCAGCAGTTACACGAATGTGTCGGCCGGTGGCACCCTGTTGAGCGGCTCCAACAACTTGATGGCCAACGTCAAGATCACGGGCGGCGGCGCGGGCACGGTGAGCTTGGTGGGCAGCACGACGGTGGTCCAGAACATCAACTTCGCGAACCCGGGCGACACCGTGTTGAACATCGGCAATGGCAACGTGCTGCGCCTGAGCGCGAACTCGACCGCCGCGGGCGGTTTGCTGCTCGCCCCGGGCGCCGGCGCCCTGACCATCGGCACTAACGTCAACAGCGGCTACTTCATGGCCGGCAGCGGCGTCAATGCGGCCGCCGACCTGGTGGTGTTCCAAAATTCCGCCAACGATCTGACCAACAACTCCGCCATCGTCAACAATGGCTCAGGCAACGTAACGTTGACGTTGGCCGGCACGGGCGCGGGCAAGATCTTCCTCAACGGGACGAACAGCTTCTCCGGCGGCCTCTATGTCAACGGTGCGAACGTCATCCTGAACAACACCAACGGGTTGACCGGCGCCGTCGGTGTGCGCGGCGGCTCGCTGACCCTGTCCAGCAGCAGCTCCAACACACTCGGCGCGGTGACGCTCTCCGGCAACGCACAGATGACCATCAACGGCCAGACCACGAACAACGTCATGGCGCTCGGCGCCTTGCTCGGGGATCGCGCGGTGCTGACGATCAACACCAACGTGAACATGAACAGGCTGCAGGTCGGCAACGCCAGCGGCGCGGCAGGCGCCGTCATTCAAAACGGCGGCAACCTGCAAGCCGGTTCGGGTGTGGGTAGCACCGATTCCCTGTCGCTCGGCATCAACGGCGGCTACGGCTATTATCGGTTGAATGCGGGCACCATCCTGGCGGGCCAACTGGCGGCGGGCGGCGGTGCGGGTACCGGCGATATTGGCGTCTACGATCAATTCGGTGGCACCGCCACGGTCAATGGCACCACCGGCTACATCATCGCGGGTGGCTGGGCGGCCAGCAGCAAGGGTGCCATCAACCTCTATGGCGGACAAATGGTCGGTCCCGCGGCTCAGCCGGTGGGCATTGCCATCAATAACCAGGCCGGCGCGTACGGCATGATCAACCTGCTCGGTCCGACATCCGTCCTCATCGCCACCAACAACGCCGGCGGCCTCAGCCTTATCAACAATGCCAACAGCAGCAACGGCACGTTCAACCTGAACGCCGGCCTGCTCATCGCCTCGAAGGTCGCGAGCATCAACGGCGGTGCGGCGCAGTTCAACTTCAACGGCGGCACGCTGCAGGCGCAGGTCAACACCACCAACGCCGCGTTCATGGCGCTCGGCTCGGGCGCTTCCGCGAACATCTATGGCGGCGGCGCTATCATCGATACCACCAACTCCTGGGTGACCATCGCGCAGAACCTCGTCGGCGTGTCCGGCTTCGGCGTGACCAACATCGCCATGGCCAGCGGTGGCGCGGGCTATATCGGCTCGCCGTTCGTGATCATCTCCGGTGGCAGCGGCACCGGCCTGACGGCCATCGCCCAGGTCGACTTGAATTCCGGTAGTCCGTTCTACGGCCAAGTGACGAACCTGCTGATCACGAGCAAGGGCAACGGTTACCTGCCGACCGACTCGCTGAATGTGCAGCTGCTCGGCGGCGGTTTCACCACCCCGGCGGTGGCCGGCACCATCACCCGGGTGGCCAACGACACCACCGGCGGCCTGACCAAGCTCGGCACCGGCATCCTGACGTTGACCGGCTCCAATACCTATAATGGCGCCACCACCATCAACGACGGCCGGCTGGAACTCCAGCCCTCGCTTACCGGCACGAACCAGATCGGCGGCTTGAATGGCGCCGGAGCCTTCGCGCATACCGGCCCGGGCTTGACGGTGTTCAAGAGCAGCAGCGCCGGCTTCACGGGTGCGGCCACGATCAGCACCGGCATCGCGCAGTTTGCCACCGCGGCTTCCCTGCCGGTCAGCGCGGCCGGCGGCGTGGTGGTGACCAACGCGGGTGTCGCGGCGCTGGACTACAGCGGCGCCAGCGCCACGCTGGGTCGCTTCAGCACGACCTCGACAGGGATTATCGCCTTCACGCCCAACACGGCCGCGGACCCCTTTGATTTTGGTAGCGCGGGTCTGGCCAACGCCTTCCTGGGCAGCACCTCCAACACCACGTACAGTGGCACGTACACGCCGGTGGGCAGCGCCTATCAACTGAGCCCCGTCCGCGGCAACACCTGGACCTACGGCAATGCCATCGGCGGTGGTAACTCGCTGACCATCGGCAACGGGTCGAGCCTTTCCACCGGCACGGTGATTTTGGGCGCGGCCGCCACGCATAGCGGCCCGACGACGGTCAACCAGGGTGCGAGTCTCCAGCCCGGCGGGATCAATTACCTCAGCGCCAATTCGTCCTTGATCGTCTCCAACGGCGGCATCGTCAATCTGGCCGGCTATAACCAGACGATCGGCTCGCTCGCGGGCGGCGGCACGGTCCTGAACACCAACAGCGCGATGGTGCTGACGGCCGGCGGCGACAACTCCTCGACGGTCTTTGGCGGCAGCATGACCGGGGCCCTCGCGTTTACCAAGACCGGCAGCGGCACGCTGACGCTGACGAACAGCAGCTACTACACGGGTGCGACCATCGTAAATGCCGGCACGCTGCAGCTCTCGCCCACGGGCACCAACTTCATCGGCCTGGTCGAGTCGTGGACCAACGCCAACAACACCTGGGCGCCGCTGGGCCTGACACGGATCACCACCACGACTTATCCGCGCTACTCCGAGACCAACACCGGCTCCGGCTACGCCCTGGTGACGCCGATCTGGCCGGCCAACTTCCCGTCCAACGGCATGATCGGCTACAGCGGTAACGTCTATAACAACTCCGGCTCCAACACCACGTGGAGCTTCGCGCTGAACATCGACGACGCCGCCCAACTCCGGATCGATGGCAATCTCCTGTTGAATGCCGGCGGAAATGCCACGTTTGTGACCAACTACGTGATGACACCCGGGGCGCACACGATCGACTTGCGCCTCCAGAATGGCGTTGGTGGCGCCGGCAGCTATGGCCTCTTCGGCTCCGGCGGCATGCTCGGGTTTGGCTACGATCCGCAGGGCCGCGGGTCGGCCCTTCTGGCGGACTATATCGCCCCCACGGACTTGAGCAACGGCACGTTCTTCACCACGGCCAGCGGCATTTTGCCGGCGGCCACGCCGCTCTATATCTCCAGCGGCGCGACCGTCGATCTCAACGGCGCGATGCAAAACATCTCCCAGCTGAACGACTATAACGGCGGTGGCGGCGTCATCACGAATACCGGCGTGAACAGCGCCGTGCTGCAGATCGCCACGCTGGCGGGCAGCAACAGCACCTTCAGCGGCAACATTGCCGATGGCGATGTGTCCAACAACATCTCCCTGTGGGTCGGCGGTTCGGGCCGGCAGGTGCTCGCCGGCACCAACACCTATCGCGGCGGCACGGTCGTCGCCGGTGGCGCGCTGCAGTTTGCCAGCACCAACGCGGTCCCGCTCGCGAGCAACATCACCGTGGGCGCGAACGCCGCCGTGGCCTTCGACTTCACGGTAGCGGACGGTTTGCAAACCACGCTGGGCCGGGTCAACGGCGCCTCGACGGGCCTCGTGGCCTTCACGGCGACGACCGCCACGGAGAACTTCAATTTCAACGCCGCGAACCTGTCGAACACCTACTTCGGCGCGACAGGCACGCAGACCTACAGCGGCGTGCTGACGCCCTACGGCAATGTCTACCGCCTCGGCGCAATCAGCGGCGGGTTGCTCAACTACTCGAACGTCATCAGCAGCGGCAGCCTGGCCATTGGCGGCGGGTTGGGCACCGTCATGCTGACCAACACCCTCAATGCCTTCTCGGGCACCGTGCTCAACTCCGGCACGCTGCAGGTCGGTTCCGACCTGGCGCTGGGCACCATCGTGGATGGGGCGACGAACATCCTGTTCAACGGTGGCGCGCTCCAGGCGGGTGGCAACATCACGCTGGACGCCAGCCGCTTCCTGCAGGTCGCCAGCAACATGACCGGCACCTTGGATGACAACGGGAACACCTTCACCCTCAATGGCACCATCAGCGGCGCCAACGGCTCGCTGATGAAGATCGGCGCCGGCACCGTGGTGCTCGCGGGCACCAGCACGCTGAACAATGTGTATGTGCGCACCGGCAACCTGGCGTTCAGCGGCCCCAGCGCCTCCAATGGCATCCTGGGCAACCTGATTGTGGGTTACGATGTGGGCGATCGCGGCGTGGTCGTGGTCAATACCAACCTGACCATCAACCGGGCGCAGATGGGCAACATGATCAACAGCGCGGGCGCCATCTATCAGACCGGCGGTGTCCTGAACCAGACCGCGGGTGCCAACCAGCAGAACTTCGCCTTGGGCAATCACGGCAGCAACAGCTACGGTTATTATAAGATCACCGGCGGCACCTTGATCAGCTCCGAAATTGAAGTCGGCGCGGCCGGCCTCACCAACAGCGGCGGCGTGGGCGTGTTCGAAATGTACGGCGGCACGGTGTCCAACGTCAGCTACTTCCTGATCGGCCGCAACGCCACCAGCGGCCAGAACGTCGGCGGCGTGGTCAACGTCTTCAGCGGCAACCTCAACCACACCGGCGCGAACCAAGTTTTTGGCATGGGCTATAACAATGTCAGTGGCCGGTATGGGGCCTTGAACGTGTTTAACGATGCACAGGTGAACGTGGGCAACAAGCAGTTGTTCATGAACCAGGGCAACAACGCGGGCAACTTCGCCTATCTCAACCTCAACGGCGGCACGACGACCGTGGCCAACGTGCAGGCGAGCAACACGGCGGTGCAGATCGTCGGCTTCAACGGCGGCATACTCAAGGCGGCCAGCGGCACCACGTTCGGCGGCAAATTCCTGGAAAACATGACCGCGGCCTATGTCTACGACGGCGGCGCGATCGTGGACGACAACAACCAGAACCTGACCATCAACCAGGGCCTCTTGGCACCGACAGGGTACGGCGTGACCAGCATCGCCATGGGAACGACCAATGGCTTAGGTTACATCGGCGCGCCGATGGTCAAGCTCCTGGGCGGCTCCGGCCAGGGCGCCACGGCCATCGCGCAGATCGATTTCAGCAACGGCCAGGTCACGAACATCCTGATCACCAGCGCCGGTTCCGGCTATCTGCCCACCGACCTGCTGACCGTCCAGCTGCTCGGCGGCGGCATGACCGCGACCGCGACGGTGGGAACGGTCAGCTTCGGCGCGAATGCCAGCACCGGCGGCCTGACCAAGTACGGTACCGGGACGCTTTCGCTGGGCGGCAGCAACACCTACAACGGCGCCACGATTGTCGCCGCGGGCAACCTGCAAATCGGCGGCGGCGGCACCACGGGTTCGCTGCCGACCCCGAATATCACGTTCTCGAACACGACGAGCTGGCTGGGCTTCAACCGCAGCGACATGGTCACCAACTTCTATAACGTCAATATCGCCGCGCCGGCCTCCGGCAACTTCGCCGCGGTCGTGCAGAACGGCGGCGGGCTGCTGGTTTTGACGAATACCGCGCTGACGTTCGACCGCGCGGCCATCAGCAACGGCGCCGTGTTGTTCATGGCGGGCGCGGTCCCGACGAACAACGGCGCCAGCAGCATCAACCTGGCCGCGGGCGGCGGCGTCGCCATCGGCGGCGCGTTCGGCTCGGTCAGCAGCCTGCTCTCCAGCGGCCTGCTCGCGAACAACTCGCTCGCCGGCACGCTCGCCCTCATGGGCGGCGCCAACAGCGAAGACATCAAGCCGGGCGCCTATACCAACCTCTATCTCGGCGTGGCGCCGGGCCAGGTGGCGACCTTCACCGGCACGCTGACGCCGGCCAACGGCAGCTCGAACCTGCTGGTCCGCAGCGCCTTGGGCAGCTCGCTGGTCATCGGCAGCGACAATGCGTTCAGCGATGGCGGCACCCTGAGCAACCGCGTCCTGCTGGTCGGCTCGGTCGGCGCCGCGAGCACCGTGGTGGTGCTCGGGCCGCAGAACTACAACGGCGGCACGATCGTCACCAACGGCATGCTCTCGGTCAACGCCGATGCCAACCTCGGCTACGGCCCTGTCACACTGCTCGGTGGCGGCACCCTGCAGATCACCAATGCGCCGACGTTCAGCACGCTCAAGACCTATACGTTCAACACCGCCTCCGCCAATGTCACCAACGATATCGGCGCCGGTTCGACGGGTACCTTCAACAACGCCATCGTAGTCAGCGGCAACAATGGCAATAACTTCGTCAAGTGGGGCCCGGGTGTTATGATCGTCAGCAACGCCACGCTTACGGGCTCGGGTACGGGGCGCGTCGCGGTGGATGCCGGCACCCTGATCATCGACAGCGGCGCCTTGCTTAATATCAACACCGGCTACAACATCATCGGCTATGGTGGCGGTTCGTCGGGTACGGAGCTCTTCCGCGGCACGGGCGCCGCCACGTTGGGCGGTTCGATCTGGTACATAGCCGACCAAGGCAACAGCACGGGCACGGTGACCATCCAGGATAATGCTTCTGTTTATTCAACGAATGCTATGTATCTGGCCAACGGCGGCAATGGTACGCTAAACCTCAACGGCGGCGTCTTCAATGCGAACAGCATCGTCGTGGGTTATGCCAGCGGCGGCACGGGCACGCTCAACCTGGCGAGCGGCGGCCTGCTGGTGATGCGTGGCAATTCACTGTCCAAGGGTGCGGGCGGTGGTACGCTCAACCTGAACGGCGGCACGCTGCGCGCCACGAACGGCTTCGCCATCAGCCTGAGCAATGCCTTCAACGCAGCCACGGTGGGCGGCACATCCTTCCTGGATACCGGCATCTATGCAGTCACCAACAACCAGGCCTTCACCGGCGCCGGCACGCTGACCAAGCTCGGCAGCGGCACGTTGATCATGAACAGCTCGAGCAACACCTTCGCCGGCATCAATGCCAACGCGGGCGTGGTGCAGTTCTGGGCTACGAATGCGATGACCCCGGGCCGCACGCTCACGATCGGCGCGGGTGGCGCGGCGGGTTACGTCTCTACCACCAACCTGGACCAGGCGTTCCTGATGCGCATCGCCACCGCCTCGGCTGGCACGGTGGTCTTGACCTCCAACAACAACCTCAACCTCGACTTCAGCGCGGCCGGCGCCGGCCTGACGAGCCTCAGTCTGGGCGCCTACGGCGCGACGGCTTGGACCAACAGCGGCGTGTTCACCAACTTCGGCACCATTTATCGCCTCGGCGGCGGCGGCGGCACGCTGGTGTTGACCAACAACATCATCGCCGGCGTCGGCACCAACCTGATCGCCTTCGGCGGTGGCAGCGGCGGCACGCTGATCCTGACCGGCACCAACGGGTGGAGCCAGACGGCCGTCAGCAACGGCGTGGTCCAGTACGGCTCCGTCGCCTCGATGGGCACGAACGTCACGGTGGTGACGGGCGGCGCCTTCGCCGGCAACGCCGGTTTGGATACGGGTCTGCTCGCCCAGGTCAATCCGGCCTCCGCGGGCGCCTTCGTGCTCGTGGCGCCGAACGTCTCGTCCAACGTCAGCTTCAGCGGCTATCCCAACCTGGCGCTCGGCGCGGCGAACGGCGTGTGGACCAACACCGCCAACATCCAGCCCGCGGGCAGGACCTACCTGCTCGGCGGCGGCGGCGGCACGCTGGTGATCATGAACAACTTCCTCAACGGCACCGGTACGAACCTCGTCGCCTTCAGCGGCCTCAACACCGGCACCCTGACGATGAACGGCACGAACACCTACGATGGCGGCACGCTGATCGGCGCGCTCGGCACCGCGACGGTGGCAACGGTCAGCTTGGGCACCGGCGCTGTCACCAACAATGGCGTGCTGATGTTCGGTCTCAATACCGGTATGTTCACGAACACCATCAGCGGCAGCGGCGTGACGATGGTCAACGGCGGCACCCTGACCTTGGCCGGCAGCAACACCGGCACCGGCGGCGTCGTCGCCCTGCAAAACTCCACCCTGTACCTGAGCAACGTCAGCGGCCAGGCCATCTCGGGTCCTTTAACCTTGACGCGCACGGCCGCAGGTAGCGTAGCCGTGCGTACGCTCGCACCCAACCAGTTCAGTTCCAACACGGTGCTGAGCCTGCTGCAAAACTCGGCGACAGCCGGTGCCGATATCCGGTTTAGCATGATGGGTAATAATCAGACGGTCGCCGGGTTGACGGGCGCTATTCTGCTGACCAACGCCAACCTGATCGTTGAAGCGGCCTTTGACAGCACCGCGAACGCTCCCGCGACGCTGACGATCGTCACGGCCCCCGGCAGCAATTACGCCTTTGTAGGCGGCTCCTCGGCCTGGTTGCGCGATGCCACGGGCGTTACGACCTCCCCGCTCTCGATCGTCAAGGACGGCGCCGGCTCGCAGCTGCTCAGCGGCGGCAATATCACCTACACCGGCCCGACGACCGTGAAGGCGGGCAACCTGATCCTGAGCAACACCACCGGCTTTGCCAGCGGCGTGACGATCAATGGCGGTCAATTGCTGCTGGCCTCGGCGGGCCTGACGACCTTCGCCGCGACGGGCCGGACGATCACCAACAACGTCAACAACGGCCTCGGCTTCATCAACGGCAATGCCTTCACCATCCCGAACCTCTACGGCAACGGCGGCATCACGCTTTGGAGCCAGACCGGCGGTGGCGTGGTGCTGGCGGTCGGCACCAACAATGCCAACTCGGTCTATGCGGGCGTCTTGAGCGATGCCGGGTTGAACAACTACTACCAGGGCTCGCTGGCCAAGGTGGGCTTGGGCAATCTCCTGTTGACGGCCACGAACACCTACAACGGTCCGACCTATGTCAATGGCGGCCTGCTGCTCGCGGATATCGGTGTGGGTCTGCCGAGCAACAGCGCGATCGTGCTGGCGGGCGGCAGCCTGGCGCCGGTCAACAACGCCTCCATCACGGCGAACCTCGGCGGCAACGCCGGCAACATCCAACTCGTCGGCGGCGCCAGCGGCTTCAGCGCGATGAGCAACGACCTGACCGTGGCGCTCGGCGGCGTGGGCAGCCCGACCCCGCTGGTCTGGGGCAGCGGCTACTTCAATCCGGCGGTGCTGTTGCTCAACACGACGAACGCGACCCATGACCTGACGTTCATGAACAACCTGGACTTCAACGGCACCAACCGCACGATCAGCAGCGTGGGTGGCGGCGTCATCCAGCTGAGCGGTGGCGTGCAGAACAGTTCCGGCACGGCGGGCCTGACCAAGACGGGCCCGGGCGCGCTGGTGATCGGTGGATCGACCACGTACAACGGCCAGACGCTGGTCAATGGCGGGTTGCTGGAATTCAACAACCTCTCCACGATGCCGACGGCGAGCAACATCACCGTCGCGGCCGGCGCGGTGGTCGCGGGCAACTTTGGCAACATCAACGGCACCCTGCTGCCGCTGATCACGAGCAACTCCGCCGGTATGCTGGGGCTCTCGGCCAACTCCGGCACAGAAAACTTCAACTTCACGCTGGGCGCGGGCAACTTCACCAACCTGATCCTGGGCGCGGTTTCGAACATGACCTACACGGGCGCGTACACGCCGTTCCAAGCGGGTGGCACGAACTACTACCGGCTCGGCGCCTGGTCGAACGCGGTCATGACCTACGCCTCCAGCGCGGGCGAGATCAGCAACACCGTCAACGCCGGCGTCCTGAGCGTTGTGACCTACGGCGGCAGCGGCGGCACGGTGTTCATGGCGCAGACCAACTCCTACACCGGCGCGACGGTGATCAACGGCGGCAGCCTGATGATCACCAACGCCGATGCGCTGGGTGCGGCCGGTAACGCGCTGGTCCTCAGCAGTGGCGCCTTGCAGGCGAGCGGCACCTTTACGCTGCGCACCGGCAGCATCAGCAACAACAACGGCACCTTGAACGTGGATGCGGGCCAGACGTTGACCGTCACCAATTCCATCTGGCAGCAGGCGGGCATCCTGGCCAAGCTCGGCTCGGGCACGGCGACCCTGTGGGCCGCGCTGAACACCCTCCCGATGCAAATCCAAGGCGGCACCCTGGTGTTGACGGGCACGGTGGACAACAATGCCGGCACCGTGAACATCACCAACGGCGTCGTGATTCTGGACAAGGTGAGCGGCAACACCGTCCACGCCATCGCCGGCACCAATACCATCGGCACCGGCGGCATGCTGGTCATCCGCGGCTCGGGCAACGATCAGATCTATAATCAGGCCAACCTCACCGTGGGCACGGGCGGCACGTTGGATTTGAACGGCCGGTTCGAAGGTCTGGACAAGCTGTGGGGCAATGGCCTGGTGACCAACAGCGCGACGACGCCCGCCACCCTGCAGGTGGGCATGAACAGCGGCTCGGCCACCTTCGGCGGCACGATCGGCGACAACGCGCTCAACGGCGGCTCGCTCCGTCTGGTCAAGGACGGCACCGGCATCCAGTCGCTGTCCGGCATCAATACCTTCTCGGGCGGCACGCTCATCAGCAACGGCACGCTCAACATCAATGGCGACCTGGCGCTGGGCGCGCTGCCGGCCACGGTCTCCACCAACCTGATCTTCGGCAACAGCGGCACGCTGCAGTTCAGCAACTCGTTCACGCTGGCGAACACGCGCACGCTCTGGGTGACCAACGCCGGCAGTACGGCGACGCTCGACACGCTGGGCAATACGAACACCATCGCCGGCCTGATCACGGGCCCGGGCAAGATTGCCAAGACCGGCGCCGGCCTGCTGATCCTGGGCACCAACGATGTGGTCGGCGGCCTTACCATGACCACGGGCATCGTGGATATGGGCGGGTTCAACCAGTCCTTCAGCAACATGACGGGCAATGCCGGGACGATGATCACGAACAGCAGCGCCACGCCGGTCACCTTGACCATGGCGGACAATAACGGCTCGCTCAACACGACGATCGCCGGCGGCAACGTCAGCGTGGCGGTGGTGCCGGGCCTCCCGAGCACGTACCTAATTTACGGCGCGCTCAATACGTTCGGCGGTTCGCTGACCATCTCCAATGGCGCGGCGTTGACCATGCAGAGCGCGGGTGCGGCGGCGTACAGCTCGGGCATTTACAATTACGGCTCGCTTGAATTGAAGGCCATCGCCGCCAACCAGGTGTACAGCAATACCCCGATCACCATGTACCCCGGCGCGACGATCGGCCTGAACGCCAACGCGGGCGTCGTAGGCGAGTCGAACTACCTCTACTCCGGCTCGATCACCCTGACGGGTGGCACCAATAGCTTTGTCTTCGGCTTGGCGAACGTGACCAGCACCTTCGCCAACGCCATCAGCGGTCCCGGCACGCTTAAAATGTCCGGCAAAGATGCCACGGACGTGCTGGTGCTGAGCGCCCTAAACAACTACTCCGGCGGCACGCTGCTCAACACCGGCACGCTCAACATCGCCTCCGATCTCGCCTTGGGCCTGGTGCCTGCGACGGCCTCGACGAACATCACCTTCGGCGCTTCCAGCACGCTGCAGTTCTCCAACAGCTTCGCGCTCGCGGCCACCCGCACGATCTGGGTTACGAACACCGCTTATACGGCGACGTTCGATACCATGGCCAACACCGTTACCGTCGGCGGTGCGGTGGCTGACCTCGGTGCCATGACGAAGTCCGGCGCGGGCATGTTGAGCTTCACGGGTACGACGCTGGTGGCGGGTGCGGTCAACGCGAACGCCGGGACGCTGGCGTTCAGCAACAATATGACGACGCTCGGCGGCGCGGTGACCCTGAACAACGCCGGTTCGGTGCTGGCCTTCAATGGCAGCACGGCGGTGTTGAGCAACACTGTCACGGTCAACAGCGGGACGTTGCTGAACATCAATGGCGGCTCGTTGGTGTCCGCTGTGACGACGAATACACGCAGCATCAATCAAATGGGTGGCCTCGGCGCCAATGCTTCAACGGTCAATGTGAATAACGCCTCGCTGGTGCTCGGTGGCATGGTCGTTTTGGGGGCCAACAGCGGTAACAGCAACGGGGTGTTCAATCAAACCGGCGGCTCGGTCATCATCAACGGCAGCGATACAAGTGTAAACAATTTCCGTGCGCTGGTCATCGGCGAGTATCCGCTGGGCAATAGTACGTATAATCTCGTAGATGGCCTGCTCGTTGTGACCAACGGGGTAACCTACCTGCCGTGGAGCAACACGAATGGCACGTTGAACATTTCCGGCGCGAGCACCGCCCTTTTGAAGCAGGTCACCTTTGGTGCGGGCGCTGCCATTACCGGCACGCTAAACCTGGCCAGCGGTGCGCTCTTCATGGGCGGCAACATGACAGCCGCTGGGGGTGTCACGGCCAAGATCAATCTCGGGGGCGGCACACTCGGCTCCTATGCATCGTGGAGTTCGGCGTTGCCCATGAACCTGACCAACTGGAACGGGACGACGACGTTCGATGCCCAGACGAACACCATGATGACGCTGACGGGCAATCTCTTCGGCAATGGCGCGCTGACCAAGGTGGATGGAGGCGCGCTGATACTCGGCGGCAGCAATTATTACAGCGGCAATACATGGATCAACGGAGGCCTGTTGCAGTTCAACATCAGCAACTCCATGGCTGGCGCCGGCATCAACATCACCAACAACGCCGGCGGCGCGGTGGCGCTGCTCCAGCCGAACGCGCTGGGCGTCTTGACCACCCGCGTCTACTTTGCGCAGGGCAGCGCGCTGGCGCTGACACCCTCCAACAGCGCCGACAACCTGAACTTCACGGTACCGCTGCTCAACAACGTCTTCCTCGGCGCGGCGCAGGGCTTCAATGTCACCAACAACCCGGCCAATTACATACCGCAGAACGATGGCTTGGGCAGCACGTACTACAACCTCGGCGGTGGCGGCGGCACGTTGTCCATCACCAACGTCCTCGGTAATCTGGGTGGCACGGCGTACCTCACCGTCGGCGCGCCGGGCCTGGTCGGCACGGTGGCGTTGCTCCACACGAACAACTTCACCGGCGGCACACTGATCAACGGCGGCGCGTTGTCCCTGGGTAACGGCGGCGCGAGCGGCATGGTGCAGGGCGACATCACCAACAACAGCCAGCTGATCTTCAACCACACCGATGCGATCACCAACCTGAACAAGATCTCCGGTTCGGGCCAGGTCGTGCAGATGGGCTCCGGTTACCTGATGCTGGCCGATAACGGCAACAGCTTCAGCGGCGGCGTCGTGATCGCCGGCGGCTCGCTCCGCGTCACCAACGAGACCGCGCTCGGCGCCGGCGGCGGCGCGCTGATCGTCTCGAACAACGCCTCGTTCATCCCGGGCACGAGCTTCACGCTGAACAACCGCGCCGTGCAGTTGGGCGTTGGCGGCGGCACGTTCAACGTCGGCAGCGGCCTGACGCTGTCGAGCACGAACCCGGTCACCGGCGTCGGAGGCCTGAACCTGATCGGCGGCGGCGTGCTCGAACTCGGCGGCGCGGGCAGCACCTACAGCGGCGCGACGCTCCTCAGCAATGGCACGCTGCGGGCGCTGGCGGACTACGCCTTCTCCTCGAACAGCGCGATCTCGCTGCTCAACACCCCGGCGGGCGACGTCAGCACGCTCGATCTCAACGGCTTCAGCGAGACCATCGGCGGCTTCACCGGCAATTTCACCAACAGCACCTCGATCGGCATCGCCGCCGGCAAGACGCTGACGGTCAACGGCAATTATATCGTCGGCGCCACGGCCAACCTGGCGAGCTCGGGCACCCTGCTGACCATGACCGGCGGCGGTACGCTGAGTGTCATCACCAATGGCGGTCTCTTCCGCATCAGCACGTATACGAACAACGGCACGGCCCACAACTCCGCCACCAACGATCTGCGGCAGTTGGGCGCGCTCTCGGTCGCGCTGGGCAACGCGGGCACGTTCAGCGTCGGCGGTGCGGTCAATAACGCAGGTGCCGACGCAACGCCGACCACCTCGATCCTCTACCTCGCGACCAACAACGCGATTGTCGCCGGTCAGGTGGCGGTGGGCGGGCTGTCCTCGTCGCCCGGTACGAACACGCTGTTCCTCGGCAGCGGGTCCAACTATTTCAACACGACGAGCTTCATCGTGGGCGGCTACGACGGCGCCTCCCGCGGCAGCGGTGCTGTGCAATTCAATGCGGGCGATACCACGGGCACCCTGACCATCACGAACACCCAGAGCTCCATCGGCGCCGTCGAACTGCAATTGGGCGCGCGGCGTATCGCCACCGGCTCGATCGAATACGGCTTGCTGGATACGCGCGGTCACGCGGCCTACCTGACGCTCGGCAGCTTTACCAACGGTGCGGGCATGCAGAATTCGGCCGCCTTGGGCAGCTCCGGTGCGTTGTACTTCGACACCGGTGTGCTGACGGCCACCAATGTCGTCATGGCCCACCGCACGACGGCGGACACCCAGGCGGATGTGGTGTCCGGCGAAATCCACATCGGCGGCGGTACGGTCCGGTTTGGTCCGATCCTGATGTCCACCAACGGCGGCACAAGCACGGGCGTGGCCAACAGCCTGCTCGACCTCTACGGCGGCACGATCACGATGGGCGGCAACATCACGCGCGGCGGCGGCCTCGGCTCCGCGCGGCTGCTGATGACCAACAATGCGACGCTGGACATGGCCGGCTTCAGCATCGGCAGCGCGACCTATCAGGTCACCAACTACCTCCAGTCGGGCACGATCATGAACCTCGGCGAGCTCAACGGCGGCGCGCCGCTGGTCAAGACCAACACCGGCACGCTGGCGCTGGTCGGCAACAACCTCTACACCGGCGGCACCCGCATCAGCGGCGGCATCCTGCA
>CAITZM010000034.1 GCA_903896925.1 uncultured Lentisphaerota bacterium
CTGTTTCGCCGGGTCGGTGACCCGGCCTACAACAAAAAGACAGGAATTTTCGCCAGGATTTTGCAGGCCGCGTGACCTCACGCGGCGTTTGTGGGCCATTTGTCGATGTGAGCTTCATTTGAATTTCCGGTTTCGATTTTGTTTCGGATTTCGAGTTTCGTGTTTCGGATTTTCCACCTAGACGTGCCACGGGCTGCGCATCGTGCGGTTGAGCAGGCGGTCGGCCGCGGGATCGCCGACGAAACGCTCCGCTTTCCAATCCCAGGTGAGCTTGCGGCCGAGGCGGGAGGCGATGTCGGCGACGAGCGTGGCGGTGGTTGCGGCGTGGCAGACCCGCGCGGGCGCCGCCGGCTCGCGCCGGCTGCGGATGCACTCCAGGAAATTCGTCTGGTGCTCGCGCGAGACATAGAGGTGTTCATCCGCCGGCTTGAGCACGGTCTGGAGCAGGTCGGCCGGCTCCGCCTTGATGCCGCCGCGGGTGACGTGCACCCAGCCGCGGTCGCCGGTGAACCGGCAGCCATGGCCGAAGGGCGAACTCGCGTCGTCGTGGAACTGCAGGCGCAGCCCCGCGGGTGTGGTGAGGTTGACCGCCCAGCCGAAGGAGACGTCGCCATCGCCCTCGGTCAGGAATTCCGCGGTGCCTTCGACCGCGAGCGTGGACGCGGTCAGCGCGGGCGCGCCCCAGAGCGCGATGTCCATGTGGTGCACGCCCCAGCTTTGGATCCAGCCGGCGCAATAATCGGTGAGGAAGTACCAGTTGTAGTTGCACAGGTTGTCGCGGTGCGGCTTGAACGGCGCGGGACCGAGCCAGAGATCGTAGTCGAGGTCCGCCGGCGCCGGCGTGACCGGCAGGTGCAGCACGCGCTTGCCGCTCGGCACGCCGACCGTGACGCGCTGCAGGTTGCCGAGGTAGCCGTTGCGCGCCAGTTCGCAGGCGAACCGGAAATTGCGGTCGGAACGCTGCTGCGTGCCGGCCTGGAACACGCGGCCGTAGCGCTGGACCGCGTCGCAGGTGGCGCGGCCTTCGGCGACCGTCAGCGAGAGCGCCTTCTCGCAGTAGACATCCTTGCCGGCCTTCATGGCCGCGATGGCGATGAGCGCGTGCCAGTTCTCCGGCGCGGCGATCACGACGGCGTCGAGGTCGGGCCGCGCGAGCATCTCGCGGAAATCCTGGTAGGCCCGGCAGCCCGGCGCGCCGTAATGCTCATCCACTTTCTTCCGGGCGGCCTCCGCCTTGGAGCGGAAGACGTCGCAGACGGCGACGACCTGCACCTCGCTGCGCGGCAGCAGCGCGCGCAGGTGGTCGCTGCCGCGGCTGCCGAGGCCGATGGAGCCGATGGCGATCTTGTCGCCGGGAGCGACGTAGCCGCCGCGGCCCAGCGCCCGGGAGGGGAGGAGGAGCGGCGCGGCGAGCGCGCCCGCCGTGGTGGCGAGGAAATTCCTGCGGGTGAACTGCTGCATGCTGTGCTCCTAGCTGCGCGCGCTGGCTTTCCAGGTTTTGCGGATAAACGGCAGGCCTTGTTTGGCGACGGCGATGTTTGACGGGAACAGGTCACGCCAGATTTTGATGGCGGCGGCGAGGCCGGGCAGCGCACGACCAAACGCCTCGATCATCAGCCAGCCGTCGTAGCCCACCGCGCGCAGGGCGCGGAAGGATTCCAGCCACGGCACGTGATCCTGGCCGGGAATGCCGCGGTGGTTGGCGCTGCAATGGAAATGCCGGATGCACTTGCCGTGTTTGCGGATGGCGCCGACCGGATCGGTCTCCTCGATGTTCGCATGGAAGGTGTCATACAGGAGCCCGACGTTCGGATGACCGACGCGTTTGACGAGCGCCGCGCCATCCGCCGTGGTGTTGACCATGTGTGCCTCGAAGCGGTTGAGCGGTTCGACCGCCAGCACCACCCCGGCCTGCGCGGCGAGCGGCGCGACTTCCTGCAGCATCGCCACCACGCGCCGTTTCTCGGTTTCCGTCGGGGCGCAGCCGGTGAACACGCCGAGCGTCTGGAACATCGGGCCGCAGATCACCGGCGCACCGAGCGCGGCGGCGCACTCGATGAGCCATTTCATCTGGTCGGTGCCGGCCTGCCGGATTTTCGGATCATCGCTGACCGGATTGGCGGTGGGGGAGACCATCGCCATGGCGGTGGTCCGCTCCAGCCCGAGGTCGTCGAGCATCAGGCCGAGATCGCGGAAATGCGCCACCTCTCCTTCGAAAAGAGGGATTTCTACGCCATCGGCGCCGGCCGCCTTGACCTGTTTGAGTTGCCTCACGTGGTCGCGTGTGACCTGCGTGGCCCAGAGCAGCATGTTGATGCCAACCTTCATGGTTACCTCATGTTTTGTTTGCGGGTGGAGGGGCGAGGGCGACAGCACTGTAGCCGCCCCGTCTGCGGAAGATCAGGAACAAGCCCGCGTAGGCGATGAGCATCGCGGCGGGGAAGATGGCCGTGGTGGTCAGCGCGCCCTTGCTCGCCGCTCCGGACAGTTCCTGGATGGCGGATTGCTGGGCGGGCTCCAAGGTTTTCACTTTGTCGGGGTCCACGGCCTGGTAAGCGCCCAGCACGCTGTGCTTGCTGATGACGACCTGCTGGTGCAGCGCCGGTTGTTCGGCGTGCAGGCGGGTCTCGACGGCGCGGTCCTGGATCAGGCCGAGGAACACGGTGCCCACGATGCCCACGCTCATCATGCCGACGGCGCTGGTTGCGTTCATCGCGAGCGCGCCGCCTTTCGGGAAGCGCTCCGCGACGATGCCGAGCATTGTCGGCCACAGGTAGCACTTGCCCGCGCCGTAGAGCGTCGCCGCCAGCAGGATGGCCATGCCGGTCGCGTGGCTCAATGCGATGAGGCCCGCGGTCGCCAGGACGCAGCTGGCGATCAGCACGCCGAGCGGCGTCAGCAGCCTCACCACGGGCGCGGCGCTGAAGCGCAGGATCATCATGATGAACGAGGTGTAGACCAGCACCCACCCGGCGTTCAACGCCATCGCCTTCATCGGTCCTTCCATCAGCGAGGTGATCCAGCTGTCGGTGCCAAGCTCCGTCGTCGCCAGCGGAATCATCAGGAAGAGCAGGAACAGAAACATCGGCCGGCCGAGCGAGCGGGTGTACGCGCCGAAGAGGCCTGCGCACACGAGCGCGGCGAGCACGCCCGCGTACCACGGCAGCGCGAGCAGGCGCGCGAATTCGCCGAACAGGAACACCAGCACGAGCAGCAGTCCGATGGCGCCCGTCTCGCGGAACATCTCGCGGTCGCTGACGCCGGCCTCGATGCGCTCGTGCACCGGGAAGCGGTGGCCGAGCATGAGGATGCCGTAGGCGACAATCGGCACCAGCAGCATGCCGATGCGCCAGCGCCAGTCCAGTCCGCCGCCGACGCCGAGCGCGATGCCGGCGATGCCGCCGGCGACCATGCCCGCCGGCCAGCTTGCATGCAGAATATTCAGCCACGTCGTCTTGTTGTGCCGGTAGAGCGACGCGACCAACGGGTCGGCGATCGCCTGCGCCGAGCCATTGCCGACGGAGACGAGGAAGGTGCCGATGTAGAGCCACCAATAGTTTTTGGCGAACAGCAGGATGAACGTGGAGGCGACGTGGCAGGAGAAGGCGAAGAACAGGCATTTGCCGTAGCCGATGCGGTCGGCCACCAGGCTCACCAGCACGATGGCCGCGGCGAACGGCCAGAGGCCCACGCCGAGGATTTCGCCCTTCTGTGTCTCGGTGAGGCCGAACTCATGCGCCCACGCGCCGATCACCTGCCCGCGCACCGCGAAGATCGCCGCGGTGGCCGCGATGGCCATGAAGCACGCCCAGAACAACGCGCGGCGGTCGGCGGTCGAGACGGAGGCGGTCGCGTCAGCATGGGTGCTCATGAGGCGTCCCTTCTTTATGGCGTTTCGATACCGAGGTCCTTGACCGTCTTGCGCAGCCACGCGAGGCTCTGCTCGAGCATCGGGCCACCCTGGCCTTCGCACTCGATGCTCAACGTACCCGCGTAGCCGTGGTCGCGCAGCAGCGCGAGACACCGCCTGATATTGTCGGCATTGACGCCCTCGCCGAGCGCGCACTGGCTCACCGCGATGCCGGTCTGCCCGCCGCGCACCGCAAGCGCGAGCGATTCCGAGACATCCTTCACGTGCACGTGGCGGACCTTGGGGAGGAACCGTTTCAGGAACGCCACCGGATCCTGGCCGGCGATGAACGTGTTGCCGGTGTCCATGTTCAGGCCCAGCCAGGGGCTGTCCACAAACGCGAGCATCTTTTCCATCATCTCCGGCTTCGTTGTGAAGTAGCCGTGGGGCTCGATGTTGACGCAGATCTTGTGCGCCGCGGCGACCTCGATGATCTGTTCGTATTCGGACTTCATCAGGTCGAGCGCTTGCGAGTCCGAGAGCCCTGCCGGCGCATGGAGTCCGTCGGTCGTGTCCACGCTCGGCGCGCCCGCGAGCTTGGCCCACGCGATGGACTTCATCACGTAGGGCACGCCGCGCAGCGGCCCGTCTTTGCCAGAGAGCGGATAAGCCGCGTCCACCTGCGAAAACTGCACGCCCATCTTCGCCATCTTTTGCCGCAGCAATTCCGGGTCTTCGTAGAGCGCCACGTGCGGCTGGTAACCGAGGCCGTGGATCCAGCTCACGCCGTCAATCAGGCCGCACTCGATGTGATGGACGCCGTTGGCCTGCGCCCACTGGAGGCACGCCTCGAAACTTTTATAGCTCGAATTGAAGGCATCCGTGTGGAATCCGATCTGCATGGCTAGCTCCTTTCTGAGGGTGGGGTACAAGCTGTAGGCTGCGTCCGTCCGGGCGGGGTGGGGTGGCGGTGCAGGTGTGCCGTCGCCGGTTCCATACCGGCCGGCATGGTCTGCGGCACGCCCGTCTGGAAAATGCCCAGAAGGCTCGCCAGGATCGCCTGCTGCTCGGCCGGCTGGGCGACCTGCGGCTCGAAGCCGGCGCGCAGCTTCAGGCCCTCCATCGCCTCCAGCATCAGGTCCACGCGGCGGCGCGCGTCGCCCGGCGGCAAACGGCCGGCCGCCTGCGCCGTCGCGACCAGCCCGACATAGAACTCGCGCACCGCGGCATAAAATTGCGCCCAGCCGGCCCGTGCGCCGGCATCCTCCTGCATCAGCAGGAAGAGGCTGGTGGTGAACATGCGGTTTTGCGTATCCAGCACGCAGGAATGGACGCTGAACTCCAGCGCCGCGCGCAGCCGGTCCAGGGGATCGGGCCGGGGCGCGATCGCGGCCTGCACGGCCGCGTGCCATTGCTGGTAGTAGCGGTTGCAGGCCGCCAGCAGCAGTTCGTGCTTCGACCGGTAATGCCAGTAGAGGCTGCCCTTGGTGACGCCGGCGCGGGCGGCGATCTGGTCGAGGTTGACGCGGGCAAAGCCGCGTTCCGCAAAGAGCTCAAAGGCGCTTTGCGCGAGGCGTGGCGGCATCTGGGCGGCAGGGGGCCGGGCCGGCTTCGCTTTCATGGTTCGACCATACCAGTCGGTATGGAAAGTTGTCAAGCAGGATGGTGGAACCCGGGCGCGCTGGCCCGGCACCGGCTTGCTTGGCCCTCAGCGGGACCGGCGCAGGGCCCGCAACCGGCGCCTGGAAACGCGCCACGCTGCGGCGCCGCGTCGTTTCGGTGGTGGCGAAAGCCGCGGAAAAACAGCCCCCGGCGGCCGGAATTCGTTTGACGCAGCGCTCAAAAGCACTACACTGCGCTCCGTTGTTGCGCTGTAGTACGGCGCACGGGAAAGGTTTGCAAGCACTGCGGATGAACGACCACATGGTTTCGGATCAGGAACGGATGCGCCACAGCGCGGCGCATGTCATGGCGGCGGCGGTTAGCCGCCTCTTCGAAAATGTCCAACTCGACATTGGCCCCTCCACGGCCGACGGCTTCTATTACGACTTTGATCTCCCGCACCGTTTGAACACCGAGGATTTCGCGCGCATCGAGGCGGAGATGGCCGTGCTCATCAAGGCCAACCTGCCCTTCGAGCGGGTCGAGCTGAGCCGGGCGGACGCGGAGCAGATGCTGCGCGAGCGCGGCCAGAAGTTCAAGCTGGAACGGCTGGCGGATATTCCGGAGGGGGAGACGATCAGTTTCTACCGCTGCGGCGAGTTCATGGACCTCTGCCGCGGCCCGCACGTGCCGGCTACCGGCGCGATCCGGGCCTTCAAGCTCACGAGCGTCGCCGGCAGCTACTACCGCGGCAAGGAAACCAACCCGATGCTGCAGCGCCTCTACGGCACCGCGTTCGGTTCGGACAAGGAACTGCGTGTCTATCTCAACCAGATCGAGGAAGCGAAAAAGCGCGACCACCGCAAGCTGGGGCGCGAACTGGACCTGTTCTCGACGGAGGAGACGGTCGGCCCCGGCCTGGTGCTCTGGCACCCGAAGGGCGCGCGCGTCCGCCTGCTGATCGAGGATTATTGGCGGCGCGAGCATCTGAAGAACGGCTACGAGATCGTCTTCACGCCGCACATCGGCCGCGCGAACCTCTGGGAGACGAGCGGCCACCTGGACTTCTACCGCGAGGGCATGTACGCGCCGATGAAGATTGACGAGGAGGAATACTTCGTCAAGCCGATGAACTGCCCGTTCCACATCAAGATTTTCCAGGCGAAGAAGTGGTCCTATCGCGATATGCCGCTGCGCTGGGCGGAACTCGGCACGGTCTACCGCTACGAAAAGGCCGGCGTGCTCGCCGGCTTGTTCCGCGTCCGCGGCTTCACGCAGGACGATGCGCACATCATCTGCACCCCCGAGCAGATCGAGGCGGAGATCCTGCGCGTCATGCAGTTTGCCAAGCGCATCTGGAGCATCTTTGGCTTCGAAGATATCAAGGCCTACCTGGCGACCCGCCCGGAAAAAGCGGTCGGCGAGCCGGCGCGCTGGGAGCAGGCGACCAAGTCGTTGGAGCACGCGCTGCAGACCGCGGGCGTGCCCTACGAGGTGGATGCCGGCGGCGGCGCGTTCTACGGGCCGAAGATCGACCTCAAGGTCCGCGACGCGATCGGCCGCGAATGGCAGGTCAGCACCTTCCAGTTCGACTTCAACCTGCCGGAGCGGTTTGACCTGAGCTACACGGGTGCCGACGGGCAGCCGCACCAGCCCTACATGGTGCACCGCGCGCTGTTCGGCAGCATCGAGCGGTTTTTCGGCATCCTGGTGGAGCACTATGCCGGCGCCTTCCCGCTGTGGCTCGCGCCGGTGCAGGTGAGCCTGCTGCCGTTGACGGATAAGCAGCACGAACTGGCCCGCAGCCTGGCGGAGCAGTTCGGCGCCGAGGACTTCCGCGTCACGGTGGACGAGCGCAACGAGAAGATCGGCGCGAAGATCCGCGCCGCGCAACTGGAAAAGATTCCGTACATGCTGATCATCGGCCCGAAGGAAGCGGAGCAGGGGATGGTGTCCGTCCGCCACCGTTCGGCCGGCGATCAGGGTGTGATGACACCGGCGGCGTTTTTGGAGCGGCTGCGTGCGGAGGGCCGCCCCGGAGGGCAGCCGCCACCGGTGCGGGTGGTCGAGCAGCAATAGAAACCGGCGGCGCGCGCGCCCACGCGTGCTGCCTACAGCGGAGAAGAAGCCATACAAACACAAGTGCGCATCAATATGCGGATCCGGGTTCCCGAGGTCCGCTTGATCGGGGAGGACGGCTCGCAAGTCGGCGTCGTCCCGACCCGCGAAGCCCTGATGAGGGCGCAGGCGGCCCAGCTGGACCTGGTGGAGATCTCGCCCACCGCCCAGCCGCCCGTCTGCCGCATCATGGACTACGGCAAGTTCAAGTATGAACAGGAGAAACGCGACAAGTCGTCGCGCCAGCATGC
The DNA here is from genome assembly GCA_903896925.1 of uncultured Lentisphaerota bacterium. Lineage (GTDB taxonomy): Bacteria > Verrucomicrobiota > Kiritimatiellia > CAIQIC01 > CAIQIC01 > DP16D-bin41. The sequence goes on from CAITZM010000034.1 coordinate 7,822, forward strand.
CTCCGCCTCCCGGGTCAAGGAGATCCAACTCCACCCGAACGTCGGCGATCATGACTACGATACCAAGGTGCGGCACCTGCGCGACTTCGTCAGCGCCGGCCACCGCGTCAAGGTCATCCTGTTTTTCCGCGGTCGCGAAAGCGCGCATCAGGAAATCGGCTTCGAGGTGATGAACCGCGTCATCCGCGACGTGTCGGACATCGCGCAGACCGAACAGCTGCCGCGTCTGATGGGCCGCAACATCCTGATGATGCTCATCCCGCGCACCAAGAGCCGCGGCGGTGCGCCTGTGCCGGGTCCGGCGCTGCCGACCACGCCGCGTCCGTCCGTGCCCTACGTGCCGCGTCCGGCGGTGCCTGTGGTCCCGCGTCCGGCGGGGTCCGTGCCGCCTTCGCCGGTGGCGCAGGCGCTCGCCGCTGCGATCAACAAGCCGGCCTAAGCGTGCCGGTGGCTTCCTCGGGTGCCTTTTCCAAATGCATGGAAAAGGCACCCTTTTTTTGTCCCGTTGAGGACGATATCGGCCCTGCCTTGGCGCGCGGCAGGAGCATTCTCTCGATCTGTTTCCCCTGAGTGGAAGGGTGTTCCGGAGAGCGCTCTTATGAGCTTTCTCATGGCGTGCGCCTCATGCGCCTTTCTGGTCGAGCAGCACCAGGATCTTATCCAGTTTCTCGTTCAACTGCCGGACGGCAAGGCTGTGCTTGTAAGCCGTGGCCATGATCTTGACGGATACCAGAAATACGCCTGCTTCCAGAAATAGATCGTGCGTCAGTCCCTTGACCAGCAGCGCCGCGCCAAATAGCACGAGCGTGACGATGGCCACCAGTATGGATCCGATATCCAGGTATTTGTTTATCATGGGTTTTTCCTCGGGAAAGTTCTTTTCACCCCAGTGTCCAACGCAGCTGTTGTACCGAGTAGAGGGGTATCCAGGGAATGAGAATCGGCACGGTCTGGCAGTAGCGCTGGAAGTCCGGCAGCGCGCCGTAGCGGCGCTGTTGTGCGGCCTCCAGGCGCTTGGTCGAACCGAGCATGATCAGTACGATGCAAAGCAGACCGGCCAGCGACAGGGTCCAGTGCCACCACGTCGCGCAAAACGCCGCACCGGTCAGCCAGTTGCCGAGCCAGAAAAGGATTTCGCCGAGATAGGCCGGACAGCGTACCCACCCGAACAGACCACGGTCACAAAAACGCCCGGGCGCCTGCTGCTTCGCCGCCGACTTTTGCCAGTCCGCCAGGCCTTCCAACAGCAGTCCGCCGGCCATCACGCCCAGACCGGCCAGGGCCGGCACCGGCGCGTGTCCCGTACCCAGCGCGTGGATGACGGCCGGGGAAAACATCGCGACATACAGCGGGGCGACGGCGAGCCAGATGGCGCACTTCAGGCCCCAGCCGCCGCTGACCTCGCCGTAGTTGCTTTGCGCCGCCTGCCGGTAGGCCGCCTGCTTCTCCCGCAGCAGTAAATGGGTGCCGAGGCGCGCGCCATAGATGAACAGCAGTGCCAACTGCGCCGCCAACAGCATGGTCAGTCCCGCGGTGGGCAGCAGACCAGCCAGCACCACGGCCAGCGCCGCGATGGCATAGCCGTAACCGATGCTGATGAACCAGACCAGCCGGACAAAGCCTATCGCCGAGACCGCGAGCGCGGTGCCCAGCAGCACAAGAAAGAGCGTGGTCGGATGCATAGCCTTGCTGTCCCCGATTTTTCGTCAACTGTCGTCGGTAAGCCAGACGAGCCTGTTCAGGACCACCCGGATACAAAGCCCAGGCCACCTTGGGCGGCCACGCCCGGCTCGAACTCCGGCGCGCTGACACAATAAAATAATCGCTAGTCAGCGGCGCCTTGTAAAGAAGCGAAAAGCGGCACAGCGCATTTGTCATTTCCAAAGCAGCGCTTACAATGCAGAATCGTGTCCACGGTGAGCGGTTTGGGCTTTTTAAGGGCAACACATCATGCATAAGAAACTGCGTAGAAGCCTGCTGACGGCGCTTGTGCTGCTTTCCTGCCTGCCGGGCTTCGCGCAGCAACCGGCGATTCAAACAAACGATGATCTCAGCATGGCACCGGTGGTCGTGGATGGCGTGACCCTGTTTGAGGTCCGCGGCATCAGTTTTTATTCTGCGGAAAAAAGAGCTGCCGCTGTGGCGCAGGCCATTTGTCAGATCGCGCAAGACCCTGCGATCGATCCCGGCAGCGTTCTCTTGACCCCGTCCGAAGGTCGGGTGGAAATCACCTGTGGAAAATATCCGATCTGCACCCTCCTCGAGTCCGAGGCCCGGCAGGAGCGTCTCACGGTGGCCAATTACGGCTTGATCGTAAAGGAGCAGATTGCCGGGGCCATAAAACGGTATCGCCATGACCGCGAATCCGCGGTGCTGCGGGGCAAGCTGCTGCTGGCGGCGGGGCTGGCTGTGGCGGGGTTGTTGTTGCTCTGGCTCGTGTTCCGTCTGTCCTGCTATCTGAACCGGTTCATCAACAGCAAGGTCGCCCTCCGGCTCCGCGACGTTCAAATCCAATCGGTCCAGATTGTCCGGCGGCAGCACATCTGGAGCGCGTTGCAGTTCCTGCTGCGGCTGACGGAAATTCTGCTCGCCATTCTGGTGTCCTACCTTTTCCTGTACGAAATCCTGCACCTCTTTCCCTGGACACGCGGGCTGAGCGATTCGCTGCTGAGGCAACTGGTCGCTCCGTTGCGGGTGATCATCGGCGGCGGCCTCAGCCAGCTCCCGAATCTCTTCTTCCTGACGGTCCTCTTCGTCATCGTGCGCTTTGCGATGCGGTTGGTGAAAACCATCTTCCAAAGCATCGAGTCAGGGCAGGTGAAAATCGCTGGCTTTGAAACGGAGTGGGCGCTGCCCACCTACCGGCTCACCCGGTTGCTGATCATCGCGTTTGCCCTGGTGGTGGCCTATCCCTACATCCCGGGTTCCTCGTCCGAGGCTTTCAAGGGCTTCTCGGTCTTCTTCGGCGTGCTCATTTCCTTGGGGGCCTCTTCCCTGGTCGGCAATGTCATCGCCGGCTACAGCGTGACCTACCGCCGGGCCTTCCGGGTGGGGGACCGGATCAAGGCGGGCGAGCATGTGGGCGAGGTGAGAGAGATCCGCCTGATGGCGACCCGGTTGCGGACGCTCAAGAACGAGGAAGTCACCATTCCCAATGCCAAGCTGATCGGCGACGAGGTGCTCAATTACAGCGCCTTGGCCGGCCGGCTCGGCCTCGTGTTGCATACCCGGGTCGGCATCGGTTACGAGGTGCCCTGGCGCCAGGTCGAGGCCATGCTGCTGGAGGCTGCGCGGGCGACCGGGGGCGTCCAACACGACCGCGCCTTCGTGCTGCTGAAAGAACTCGGTGACTTCGCGGTGGTCTACGAACTGAATGTGCCCTGCGCCGAGCCTGCCCGGATGGAAGCATTGTATTCCGAACTGCACCGGAACATACTCGATGCGTTCAACAAGTACGGTGTACAGATCATGACGCCGGCCTACGAGGGGGACACCTCCGATCCGAAGATCGTCGCTCCTGCGCGCTGGTTCGCAGCCCCCGCCGTGCCGCCCAAGGACCCTCAGCCCCGGCAGCCGGGATGACATGGGTCGCTTGATGTTTCTGATAATTTGTGCATCAGTATGCCGCTTTAGGTGACGATATTATGAACCTCAATGCTCGTCAGCTAGTACCCGATTCCGGTGCGTGGCATCTGCAATCAGGGGCGGAGGCGCTCGCAGCTTTAGGCAGTACGGTACATGGTCTTGATGCAAAAGAAGCGGTGGCGCGACAGCAGCAATACGGTGCCAATGTCCTCGCACAAGCCCAGGCTGATGGTCTCTGGTTGATCCTCTGGCGGCAGGTCAACAATCCGATCTCGTGGCTGCTGATTGCGGCCGGAGCGATAGCGGTGGCCCTGGGCAAATTCACGGATGCAGGGGTCGTCTTCGGTGCGGTGGTGATCAACGGCATCATCGGGTTCATCCAGGAGCATCGCGCCGGCCAGGCGATCGCCGCGCTTTCGGCGATGGTGCCGGAGAACACGACCGTGCTGCGCGCCGGGCAACCCAAGTCGGTGGCGGCCGTGGAACTCGTCCCGGGCGATATCGTCCAACTCGCCAGCGGCGAACGCGTGCCCGCCGACCTGCGCTTGCTGCAGGTCAAGAACCTGCGCGTGGACGAGGCCGCGCTGACCGGCGAATCGGTGCCGGTGAGCAAAAGCGTGGAAGCGGTGGGCGCCGCCTCCGCCTTGGGTGACCGCGTGAACATGGCCTACAGCGGCACCGCCGTAACGCAGGGTACGGCCACAGGCCTGGTGGTGGCGACCGGCAGCGGCACCGAGTTGGGCCGCATCAACACGCTGCTCAACCAGACCACCAGCCTGACGACGCCGTTGACAAGCCAGCTGGCGCAAGTCACCCGATGGATCACCTTCATCGTGGCCGGACTGGCGCTCGTTTTGTTTGGTTACGGCTATCTGGTGAAGCATGCGAAGGCCACCGAGGCGCTGCTCACGGCCATCACCCTGGCGGTGGCGGCCATCCCGGAAGGCCTGCCGGCGATCATCACGATTGCCTTGGCCATCGGCGTCCGGCGCATGGCGGCCCGGCAGGCGGTGATCCGGCACTTGCCGGCGGTGGAGACGCTGGGTTCGACGAGCGTGATCTGCTCCGACAAGACGGGCACCCTGACCCGCAATGAAATGACCGTGCAAGCGGTCTGGTGCCAGGGGAAGGAGTATCGCCTCTCCGGGGTCGGCTATGCCCCCACCGGCCGGTTGGAGCATGACGGGCACGCGCTGGCCAAACTCCCGCCGGAGTTGCACGAGCTGTTGCTTGCCGGCGTGCTGTGCAACGATGCGGCGCTGGAACAGCAGGATTCACGCTGGACGATCGCCGGTGATCCGACGGAAGCAGCACTGGTCGTTGCCGGCCACAAGGCGGCCCTGCCGGCCGGAGACCTGCGCCGGCAGCATCCGCGCATCGACGTCATCCCCTTCGAATCCGATACAAAATTCATGGCGACGCTTCACCGGGGTGGGGGCGTGGAGGCTGTTTTCCTGAAGGGCGCGCCCGAGGTCATCGTCGCCAAATGCAGTCTGGACAGCGCCGGGCAACAGGCCTGGCAGGACGCGCAACAAATCCTGGCGGAGCAGGGGATGCGGGTGCTGGCGTTTGCCCGGCATACGCCGCAGGCCGGCCAGAGCCACTTGCAGCCGGAGGATGTCGCCAGCGGCTGCACCCTGCTGGGCCTCATGGGCCTGATTGACCCGCCACGGCAGGAGGCCATTGACGCCATCGCGGTCTGTCAGCAGGCCGGCATCACGGTGAAGATGATCACGGGCGACCATCCCCTGACAGCCGCTGCCATCGGGCGCGAACTGGGCATTCTGCAGGGCGATGAGGTCGCCCTGCGCGGCGCCGAACTGGATGCGCTTTCGGAGGACGAGCTGCGCGCGGTCGCGCGGCGGGTCCATGTGTTTGCGCGGGTCGCGCCCGAGCACAAACTCAGGCTCGTCGCCGCGTTGCAGGCGGACGGCAACGTGGTGGCGATGACCGGCGACGGGGTGAACGATGCCCCGGCGCTCAAGCGTGCGGATATCGGCATCGCCATGGGCATCACCGGCACCGCCGTGGCCAAGGACGCTGCCAAGGTCGTGCTGGCCGACGACAACTTTGCCTCCATCGCCGCCGCCGTGGAGGAGGGGCGCCGGGTGTACGACAACCTGGTCAAGGCGCTGGCCTTCATCCTGCCGACCAACCTGGGCCTGGCGCTGACGCTGACGGCGGCGCTGTTCTTCTTCCCGACCGTCCAGGTGGCCGGGCTGGGAGCGGAACTGCTGTTGCCCATGGCCCCGACGCAAATACTGTGGATCAACCTCGTGGCGAGCGTGGCGCTTTCGCTCCCCGTGGCCTTTGAGATTCTGGAGCCCGCAGCCATGCGCCGGAAGCCGCGCCCCAAGGATGCGCCGATCTTTTCGCGCTTTATCCTGATGCGGACGGTGGTGGTCGCCGTGTTGATGGCCACCGGCGCCTGCCTGCTCTATCTGTGGGAATATCTGCGGCGCGTCGGGTCGTTGGACGCGGTGATTCCGGCAGGTACGCACAGTACCGCGCAAGCCGAAGCGCAGACGATGGCGATCACCACCATCACCTTCTTTCAAATCTTCTATCTGCTCCACTGCCGCAGCCTGCGCGACGGACTGGCCGCACTGGGGTGGTTCTCCAATCCCAGTGTCTGGCTGGGGATTGGCATCCTGTTGCTCCTCCAGGCGGGCTTCACCTATTTCCCCTTCATGCAAGCCCTCTTCAGCAGCACGAGCCTGGATCTAGCCGCCTGGCTGCGGGCGGCGCTGGTGGCCGCCGTGATCCTGCCGGTGATCAGCCTGGAAAAATGGCTCAGCAGGAGATGACCCTTTGCGGCGCGCATCCAGCAGGCACGAGGCCCTACGTTGACCCGCGCGGCCTCTTTGCTACACTCCCGCGCATGACGCGAAGCGAGGTGCTCCAAGGATTTGTGGACTGGTGCCAAAAGCACATCACCGGCGATGAAAAGGGCGAGGCCCAGATCTTTCTCGACCGGCTCTTCCAGGCCTTCGAACACGAGGGCGCCAAGGAGGCCGGCGCGCTCTTTGAGGAACGCGTCCACAAAAGCGACGGCGGCACCGCCTTTGCCGACCTCGTCTGGAAGCCCGTCGTCCTGACCGAAATGAAGAAGCGCGGCGAGCCGCTGCAGAAACACTACCGCCAGGCCTTCGAGTACTGGACCCGTCTCGTCCCCAACCGCCCGCGCTACGTCATCCTCTGCAACTTCGACGAATTTCTGGTCTTCGATTTCGAGACGCAGATGGATCAGCCGATGGATTCCATCACGCTGGCGAACCTCCCGTCGCAGCGCAACGCGCTCGCCTTCCTCTATCCCGAACAGCCGCAGCCCAGCTTCGGCAACGACCGCGTGCCCATCACGGCGCAGGCGGCCGGCGAAATGGCGGGCGTCTTCCGCAGCTTCATCGACCGCGGCATCGAGCGCGCCCACGCCCAGCGCTACATCCTGCAACTGCTCGTCTGCTTCTTTGCCGAGGACATCGGCCTGCTGCCGCAGGCCTTCGTCACGCTGCTGCTGGAAGAATGCGTCCGTCCGGCCGACACCTATGACCTCGTGCAGGGCCTGTTCAACGCGATGAACTCGCCCCAACCGGCCGCGGGTGGCCGGTACAAGGACATCCGCTATTTCAACGGCGGTGTCTTTGCCAACGCATCCGCCATCGAGCTGACCGACCTCGAACTCGTCAAGCTCCGCGAGATTTCCAAGCGCGAATGGCGCAAGGTCCAGCCGGAAATCTTCGGCACGCTCTTCGAGGCCTCCAGCAACGCCGACGAACGCCATGCCTTTCGCAAGAAAATTGGCGTGAGGCAGGAGGCCTGTTGTGCGATGGCTTGAATGTGGTTGCGGCGCATAAGGGAACCATCGGTTTGTTGAACGGACAATCAACGGGGTACAGATGCAGATTACAAAAGAGAGCACCAGCGGACGTGCAGACCGCGACGGGTCGCTAAAAAGGCTAGCCATAGGGCTTTTCTTGATCTGCTTGGCTCAAAGTAATAGCGGCTGTGCCACGATGATCAGAGGACCCATGAGCACTCTGACGATCAAGTCGGAACCCAGTGGGGCCACCATCTATATCGATGGGGTCCGCCAAGCGGTTCAGACGCCTGCCCTAGCAAAGCTGTCCCGGACGAGGCACGATATCGGCTTGGAGAAAGATGGTCACCTTGGCCAGCAGCAGGTGATCGAATCCTGCTGGTATTGGCCCGCCGCGCCGGCCCTCATACCAGACGCACTATGCTTGGGGATGGGTATTGTGCTTGATGCTATGACCGGCGGCTTTTTGGACTTGCAGCCCAATACTATCCAAGGCCAGTTGGCACAGGCATCCGCGACAACAACTGCAAAAAATAAGCAGCGCATAGGGGCCTACCGCCCGCCGGTAGTGCCCGGAAAGGGCGTCCTACATGTCTACCATGCTAATCAACTCCCAGCAGGCGCCAAGCTCTTCGTTACGGCGGTTGCGAAGGCGGCTGGGCAGTCGCCCGGGCAAGGCGAGCAACGCGAAAGCCCGGTGACCATGGATGTGCCCATTACCTTGTCTTTGGCGCCAGGTTCGTATGTCGTCACTTTCCGGAAACTTTCACAAGAGGAGCCCCTGCGCAGGGAGGTGCTCGTCGAAGAAAATAAGGTCGTCTATCTACGCGCCATGTCGCGGGGAACAGTTGTTGATTTTGAGAAACTCGTCGAGACCCAGATCGGTTCGCGTGCACTGCCCGATGTGCGAGAGTATGCCATCACCCATTGGGAGCTGACCCTCGAAAGCGTTCGAGAGTCAGAGGCACTGGTGGATTTATATTATCTGAATAACTTTCAAAACGCATTGAACCACGCGTACGGGGCCCCGGATGCAAGCATCGAGCCCCTCGCTCAAAAAGGAGGAGCCTTGTGAAAAGCATCTTGGGGAAAGCAGCTGCTGCGGTGGTCTGGCTTTTCATGGCAGCGCTGCTCAATGGCTGCGCTTCGACACGCCAGTTCATTGCCTTGGATGGCGCGACGGGTGGGGCGCACAAGTTTCGTGTATATGTCGCTCGTCATAAAACAATGCTGGGTTCTGCCGTGACTTTAGAGATCAGGTGCAACGAGCGCCTGGTGGGGGCGTTGGGTTATAATGGATATCTAACCTGGCTGTGCGATGCAGACCGTAAGAATATAATCACTTGGGTCGGGAGAAAAATGCAGTTGTTGCACGAGACGGAGGAACAAGTCTTTTTCGATCTTGATATAGAAGGCATCGCTCATCGCTTGAGCCCCGAAGCAGGGCAAGCTCTGATCTCCAGCATGACGGGTCCTGAGGTCATCGGCAGGGGTTACACGCTGATTGACGATGCCGCGGTCGGTGTGCACAAAGGCTTTGTCGAGTTTTACGAGCCCAATGACGACCCTCTCTTCTACGCGTTCAGGGTGCAACGCCACGGCGCCAAGCAAAGCGACTTGAAAACGACAGAGATCAACAAATACGTTCCGTCTGGTCCGTATAATGGTGGGATGTTAACGGTGCATCAGCGCCAGCGCATCGCCTCCCCGCCAGGCGCACAGCAATTTATTATGACGTGCGGAAATTGGACAAATACCGTTGAGGTTACCGTGAAAGAGCGTCACGTAACCCCCGTGAGCGTCGACTTTGTTCCTGACGTTAGAAAGCACGGCTCCGCGCGGGTCACTCAGACTTTCAAGGTGGATGTCGTTTGCGAACCACCCGTGGAAGCAGAGGCTCATACCAAACAGTTGACCTGCCAATAGCAGGGGAACAGTACTCCCGCGCTGTTAATGATAACCCTGTCCCTGACAGGCAAAGTTTGCGCCCGGTTCATCGGTCGCGCTGTTTAAAAGTTTTGTAGGCCCGGTCATCGACCGGGCGGGGTTGCCCCATGTTCATCTCCGCGCTAGCCATGCACCGCAAGCGACGCACAAGCGCCGCGTGAGGTCACGCGGCCTACAACCGCGCCTTCCCTTGTAGGCCGGATCTCCGACCCGGCGCACACGAACGCCACCGCAGCCGCGTCCTCCCGACCAAACAAACCCAACGCCCAGCGCAGGGTTGCGCTTGTGCGTGGGTGTGGGCTTGGGTTCGCCGGGGCGGAGACCCGGCCTACCAAGCGGATAGAAGCTCATCCCGCGTCACGCCACGCTTTTCGCCTTCCCCTCCCTGCAAAACGCTTTTGCAGGCTGCAAAACCATGTTGCGGAGTGGGGGCATCCTGTTCCGCCGTCCGGTTGCGACGATGCGCCGTCTCATGGTCGCCAGCCCTCGCCCAACGGCGACGTTTGGAGGTCGGATTGTTGCATCCCGCCATCGGATGGCGACGGTTGGTGGTCGGGTGGCTAACCCGCCGTCGGGTGGCGGCGTTGGGAGGTCGGATTGTGACCACCGGGGCTCGGGTGGTCGTAACTGGACGGCGGGTCGCCGCATACCGACGGCGGAAGGTCGTCCTGCAACGCGCATGTTGAAGGGTTGGAAGTTGGTCCGTGTCAGGCAGACCTGTGGGTCGTGTCCAAGCCATGGAAAAAAACAAACCGGCTTCTTTCCTGCACACCACCAGCAGGCGCACCCAACCGCGCCAGGTACGCACAGCCCGCCCGCCAAGGGTGGGGCAGGGCTGGGGGCTGGTGCTGCGTGGCATGACCGATGAAGGCGCGATGTGGGTTGGCTACTTGGGCTGCAGGACGGTCGCCAGCTTGTCCACCTCGACCTGGGCGGCGCGCAGGGACTGGAGGAACGGCCCGCTGCTGGCCTGCACCTTGGTCAGAAACGGCTTGGCCAGTTCGCTGCCGGTCCGTGTCATGTCGTTGCCGAGGAAGGTCCGGAGATCCTTGAGGTCGGCGCCATAGGTTTTGCCGGCGGTGGACATGGTGTTGACCGCCGCCATCACGCGTCCAAAATCCTGCTGCACCAGTTGCTGGCGCTCCAGGCTCATGGTCTTCAAGTCGGCGTTGCCGAGTTGGGTGGCCTGCTTCTTCCAGGTGGCGAGGTAGGCCTCCGCATGATCCTTCAGGTCCTCAATTTGATCGCTGACCTTGGCCGCCAGCTTTTGCGTGCGCTGGAGTTCTTTTTCGAAGGTGGCGAAGGCCGGGCGCAGCGCATCCGGCTGGGCCTGGGCCACGGTGGTTAGTGCTTTGTTCAGCGTGGACACCTGCTCGTCGCCGGCCGCGAGCAGTTTGTGGAGCTGCTGCAGGTCGCTGACGGCGCGCTGCGAGCGCTCGGACTGGGTCGTGGAGCAGCCAGCGCCCAGCGCCAGCAGGAGCGCCAGCGCGACCGGATGGGACAGGAGTTTGTTGTTCTTCATGATATGTTCCTTTCAAAGGTGGGGCTTTCTTTCCGGCCTTGCGTTCAGCGTGGCTGGCGCTCGACCGGCCGGTGCGGCACGACTGAGGCTGACAGGACTGGCACCCCTTAACATGACGCGCAGACATACCGGCAGGTAAAACGCTTGTCAAGCATGTCAAACCTTGGAATCTGCGGCGCGCTTGCGCTATAAGCGCGCGGCCGGAACCATGTGGGATCGAATGCATATGACCAAGGGTAGCCTGATGCGCAGCGCGGTGTGGGCGCTGGCGCTCTGCGCGCAGCTCTGCGCCGTGTCCGCCGGCCCGGCGCGCGAGGTCACCTTCCTCTCGACCTCGGATCCGCACTATCGCCAGGCCGACCACCGGCTGGGGCAGCACAACGACCTCCACCGTGCCACGATCGAGGAGATGAACCGCATCGCGCGCCTCGCCTGGCCGCACAAGCTCGGCGGCGGCCAGATCGCCCCGCCGCGCGGCGTGGTCGTGCTCGGCGACCTGATCGATGACGGCGACCAGCGCCTGGACGGGCGGACTGTCAGCGCGGAGCAATACCAGCTCTTCCGCGCCGACTTCGGCCTCGACGGAACCGACGGGCTGCTCAAGTTCCCGGCCTTCGAGGGGTGGGGGAACCACGACGGCCCGCCGGAGGGCAAGGAGAAGTCCGGCTTCAGTTCCCAGGGCGAAATCAGGAAGCGCAACCTGATCCGCCAACACAAAGGGTTGATCTCGAACCTCTCCTCGAACGGGCTGCATTATGCGTGGGACTGGGCCGACGTCCACTTCGTGCAGCTCAACCTCTATCCGGCGGACCGGCAGCGGGCGGGCGTCAAATATTCGCCGGTCTGGCACGATCCGCAGGGCGCGCTCACGTTCCTCAAGCAGGACCTCGCCGCCAAGGTCGGCGCGAGCGGCCGGCCCGTGGTCCTGATGAGCCACTGCGGCTTCGACACCGATTGGTGGACGAAGGAGGATTGGAAAGACCTCTATGACGCGGCGCGCGACTACAACATCGTGCTCTATCTCTATGGCCACAGCGGTACCGGCGTCCGGACCTGGGCGCCCGAGGGCGAGGCGAAGGCGTGGGACTGTATCAACGACGGCCAGACCGACAAGGGCTTCTTCGTCATTCAACTCACCGACCACCGCCTGCGCGCCGCGATGCGGGTCAAGACGGGGGTGAAGGTCACGAAGCAGCCCGATGGCTCCTCGCACCACGCATGGGGCGGCGGCTGGGAATGGAAGTGGACCCTGGATAAAGCCCTTGCAGCACCGGCCACGGCAACCCCCTGACGGGAGCCCGCCCCGCTCCGACTTTTGCGCTGAGGGCAAAAATTGAATTGGAAAGACCCGCCGTGCAGCGTATTTTGGCCGTGCGGTTCGCGGCCGCGTGAGAAACGGTCGCGACAGGAGAACGCAAACATGAAACTGCTTCGCATACTGATTATCGTGGCGTTGGTCACAGGCCTCTATGCCCTGCTGCAACTGCCGGATCCGCTGGCCGACCGGCCGGAAGCGGAGTACGTCAGCCTGCCCGAGGCCGACTTTGCCGAGGCCGCGAGCATGGCGTGGAAGGCCGGGCTGCACGGCGAGGCGGTCCTGCTGATCGATTACAGCATCGAGCAGCAGCTCGCCGACGACTCGCAGTGCCTGCAGTTGCGCGAGGGCTTCGTGACCACGTTGCAGAAGGACCTGACGCCGGCGGGCAAGCTCCAGGCGCTCGGCCTGCTGACCGTGCCGACCGATGCCAACTGGTTCGACAGCCTGTCCGGCAATTCGGTGGCCGACTACTTCATCTATGGCGCCGGCGCGGTCGACCTGCCGCTGCCCGCCGGTGCGAGCGATCCGTTCCTCAACGCCGCGCAGGGTGCGCAGACCCTCGTGGCCGCCTTCCCCCCGCTCGGCCCGGCGATCCGGCTGTGCATCGCGGCGCGCACGCAAGGCGTGCTCAACCGTGGCCTGTCGCAGCAGCTGTCCGACGCGTTCCTGTTTGTGCGCGCCGCGGCGAGCCCCTCGCTGGCTGTCAGCGCGGCGCAGGAATCCATCATGCCGATCTATCAGCTCGCGCGGCAGTGCAAGACGTGGGCGGAGTTCGAGGTCCTGCTGCGCAACGCGGGCAGCGTGGACCAGATCAAGGCCCTGACGCGCATCGCGGGCGGTTCGCCCCGCAGCGCGCGCCGGCTTGCCCAGATCCTGCTGGTCGCCGGCGACCGCGGGGCCGACGCGAATGCCCGCGCCCTCGGCTTTGTCCTGCAGCATGGCGCCAAGGGCTTTGACTCGCTCCACGCCGCCGTGCGCAAGGGGCCCAAGGGGGTTGCGGCCCTGGCCAAACACCCGGCGCTGCCGGTCGCCCAGCTCAACTCGGTGCGCCGGTCGCCGCCGTTCCTCTTCGGCGAGAGCGGCCTCATGCTGTGGCGCGCCGAGCAGGTGCGGCACGGCTGGGGCGCCACGTTCGTCAAGTACGCGGTCATTGCCGTGCTGTGCGGTCTCGTCTTCGTGTTGCTGCTGCCGCGCCAGTTGTTCCGCGAGAAATTCCTGCCGGCGACGCCGCTCGCCCGCGTCTCCGAGGAGCAGGTCGGCGGGATCTACTGGTCCGTCATCGTGCTCGCCGCGATTTCCGTCTGCCTGCTGCTGGTGCTGCCGGCGATCACGCCGGCGGGTGCGGTGGATGAAAGCGGCGCAGCGGTGCCGGGCGGCACGGGTGCCGTCGCCAGCTCGACGAGTTTCGTGGAGAAGAACCAGGTGCTGTCGCTGACGATCTTGATGGCGGTGATCATGATCGTGCAGGGCGCGTGCCTGTGGATCGCGCGCCGCAAGCTCCGCGAGGTCGAGGCCGACACCTTCGCCGATGCGTCGCTCAAGCTGCGCCGGCTGGAGAACCTCGACATCTTCTTCGACCTGCCGCTCTACTGCGGTCTGGCCCTGACGATCTTCGCCTTCATCCTCATCAGCACCTTTGGCGCGGGCGTCAGCCGCTTCCTGGCCTATTCCTCCACCTTCATCGGCATCATCTTTGCCGTCATCCTGCGCGTCGGGCATCTGTACCCGCTGCGCGAGAAACTGATCACCCAGAAAGGTTGAGCGCGCCATGAGGCCCTCCCTCCTAGTCATCATCATGGATTTCCTGGTCAGCTCCCTGCTGCTCTTCGTCAGCGGTCCGGGCACGCGCGAGGAGGGGCTGCCGACCCGCGGTGCCACGCGCGGGCCGACCGCCGCGGAGACCGCGCCGGAGTTCGCGCCCGCCGCCATCCTCGACATGGAGCAGCAGTGGGCCCGCGAGTACCAGCAGCAGCTGGCCGAGACGAAGATCTCGTCGCAGGCCGAGGCGCTCTCGCTGATGGCGCTGCGCGGCCGCGAGCTGACCGCCGCCCGGGCGCAGCTGGAAGGCCAGGTCACGCAGCAGCACGCCGACCTCGAGCAGAAGCAGCAGAACCTGGCGCAGCTGAGCAGCACGGTGGGCGACCTCCGCGCCGAGCGCGCGCGGCAGGACGCGGCCCTGCAGGCGACGCGCCAGCAGGCCGCGACGCTGGCCGATGAAAAGAGCGTCGTCACCGCCGCGCGCGACGCGCTGGCGACCGCCAAGGCCGAGACGGAGCGCAAGCTGCAGGAGGCCGAGGCCCACCGCCAGGAACTCGCCGCACAGGCGCTGCAGTTGCGCCAGCGCATCGCCGAGCAGGCCGATCTGCTCCGCCGCCAGACGCAGACGCTCGCCAGCCAGCAGCAGACCATCAGCGACGACCTGCGCAACCTGACGACGACGCAGACGCGCATCGAGGGCAAGGCCGACGCCATCCAGCGCGGACAAACGGACATGCAGAACTCGCTCTCGCAGTTCCAGCTGTTCGCCGCCAACCTGCCCAAGGAGTGGAAGAGCACCGCGCAGCAGATCGCCGGCGACCAGGCGCGGCTGATGGGCGCGGTGACCGGCTTGACGGCGATGGTCCGGTCCCAGAACCCGGCGCAGACCGGTCCGGAGCAGGAGCTCGTCCGCGACCGCATCCGGGAACTGAACAATCTCAACAGCCAGCTGACGCGCCAGTTGACCTCGCTGGCGACCAACAATTTCGACGGCGGTGCGCTCGGCGCCGAGTTGCGCGCCGTACGCCAGCAGCAGGTGCAGCTGCAGGCCGGCATTGGCGGGCTGGGTTCGCGCCTGGGCGAGATGGAGACGCGGCAGATCGGCCCGTTCGCCAAGTTCCGCGATGCGCGCGTCGGCGTTCGCTCCGCCCTCACGGCCGCCAAGGTCGGCGGGGTCAACGCGCCCGGCCCCGCGCCCAGCTCCTTCAGCACCACCACCTACGCCCCGATGGTGTATTCCGGCGACCGGTTCTGGCTCATCCTGCATGCGGGCGACCTGGGTGTCACCTGGCGCGACCTTGATGACGACCTCGACCGCATGACCTTCACCGCGCTCGTGCCCGGCCATGCCGTGCCGCAGCCGTTGCACGGGCCCGCGCGTCCGCTGGGCGGCGAGCCGCGCCTCGTGTTGTTCGACCTGCGGCAGGAGCCCGGCATCCTGACGGCGCTCAACGGCGCCAGCCAGGTCAAGGCCGCCGCGCTGCTCGGCCGCAAGGGCCTCGAAAAGCGCGGCGCGCGCGATCTCTACCTCTTCAAGCGCACCGGCGAGGGCCTCGGCTTCGCGGTGGAGCTCGCGCCCGACCTGGCCCAGCCCGGCTATCTGGCGCTGCGCAGCACCTACAACCGCTTCATCAACTTCCTGAGCACCCAGCTCATCAGCACCGCCGCGCAGCGACCCGAGGCCGGCGACTTTGTCGTCACCTCCGAGGGTGGCGTCGTAGGCGTCATGGTGGACGACCAGCGGGCCTACATCCTCAGCGATGCCGACTTTGTGGCCGGCCCGCGCGCGATCTCGCTGATCACGCCGCGCGACTTTGCCCACGATGCGCTCGAATTGCGCAAGACGCTGAAGTAGCGGCCTGACCATGTGGCGGCAGGTGTCCCACCTGCCGGTGAGTCGGGCGTCCCGCCCGACCACCTCGCACCCCCCATATCCTCACGGCGCCGCTTGCACCGGCACGCGGGACGCGTGCCGCCACGCAGCGCGCACAGGCCTGGCCGAGCCTGTACAGCGCCGTGTATTGCTTTCTGATTTTGTAGGCGGGGTTTTCCAACCCCGCGAACCCAATCCGAACGGCAAAACGGCTCGCGAGGACGTTCGCCCTCCCGCTGCTTTTTGTTTCCCCGCTTCCATTCTGCGGCGCGGCCGCTACACTGCGCCCATGCCTGCGCCGATCCAGAATAACGGGCCGCTGGAGCACCTCTCCGGCACCGTGGAGCGCGTCACCTTTCACAGCGCGGAGACGGGTTTTGCCGTGTTGCGCATCACCATCAAGGGCTGGCGCGAACCGGCCACGCTGATCGGGACGACGCCGCAGGTCAACGCGGGCGAGTGGCTCGACGCCGACGGGCGCTGGATCACCGACGCGACGCACGGCCGGCAGTTCAAGGCGGAGAACATCCGGCTGACGCATCCCGACTCGCTCGAGGGCATCGAGAAATACCTCGGCTCCGGCCTGATCAAGAACATCGGCCCGGTCTATGCCAAGAAGCTGGTCGCGAAGTTCGGCAAGGATGTCTTCGACATCATCGAGAACTTCTCCGCACGGCTGCAGGAGGTCGAGGGGATCGGCCCGCAGCGGCGTCACACGATCAAGGAGGCGTGGCAGCAGCAGCGCGTCATCCGCGAGATCATGGCGTTCCTCTTCAGCCACGGCGTGACGACGAGCCGGGCGTTCCGCATCTACAAGGCCTATGGCCAGCAGTCCATCGAGCGCATCCGGCGCAATCCCTACATCCTGGCGCGCGACATCTGGGGTGTCGGCTTCAAGACCGCCGACGAGATTGCCGCGAAAATGGGCGTCGCCAAGGATTCGCCGCTGCGCGCCCGTGCCGGGGTGGAATTCACGCTCCAGGAGCTGACCGGCGAGGGCCACTGCGCCTTCCCGGTGGACGCGCTGGCCATCGAGGCCGCACGCATTCTCGACGTGGATCTGCCGATCGTGGACGTCGCCATCGCCGACGAGGTCAAGGCGGGCCTGCTGGTGCAGGAGCGCGACGCCGAGGGTCGCGATCTGATTTACCTGGCCACGCTGCATTACGCGGAGTGCGCGCTGGCCGCGTCGCTCGCGCGGCTGCTGCGCGGCCCGCACCCTTGCCCGATCGAGCAGGTGGAGAAGGCGATCGAATGGGTCGAGGGGCAGGCGAAGCTCGAGCTCGCGCCGGCGCAGCGCGAGGCGATCCGCACCGCGCTGCGCTCCAAGGTCATGGTCATCACCGGCGGCCCGGGTGTCGGCAAGACTACGCTGGTGCATTCGATCCTGCGCATCTACCGCGTCAAGAAGATGCGCGTGGTGCTCTGCGCGCCGACCGGCCGCGCGGCCAAGCGCATGAGCGAGGTCACCGGCGTGCCCGCCAAGACGATCCACCGTCTGCTGGAGTTCGACCCCTCCAAGAACGGCTTCAAGCGCGACCAGCAGCACCCGCTGGAGGGCGACGTGTTCGTCGTCGACGAGGCCAGCATGGTGGATCTGCAGCTGGCGTACCAGCTCATCCGCGCCATCCCGAGCCGGGCGGCGCTGATCGTCGTCGGCGACGTGGACCAGCTCCCGTCCGTCGGCCCCGGCAGCGTGCTGGCGGACCTGATCGCGTCCGGCGCGATCCCGGTGGTGCGGCTGACGGAAGTCTTCCGGCAGGCCGCGGAGAGCGCGATCATCACCAACGCGCACCGCATCAACCAGGGCATGATGCCGGAATTTCCCGAGAAGAAGGAAGAGGGGGAGGCGGCGCCGGCCGCAAAGCCCTCGGACTTCTACTTCGTCGAGGCCGACGAACCCGAGCAGGCCACCGAGCGCCTGATCAAGCTGATCCGCGACAACATCCCGCGGCGCTTCGGGTTCAAGCCGCTCGACGACATCCAGCTGCTGACGCCCATGCAGCGCGGCGGCCTCGGCGCGCGGGCGCTCAACGCCGTCCTGCAGGCCGCGCTGAACCCGCACGGCGAGTCGATCGAGCGCTTCGGCTGGGCGTTCCGTGTCGGCGACAAGGTGATGCAGATCGTCAACGACTACGACAAGGACGTCTTCAACGGCGACATCGGCCGCATCCGGGCGCTCGACCGCGAGGAGCACGAGGTGCGCGTGGTGTTCGACGAGCACGATGTGGTCTATAACTTTGAGGAATTGGACGAGCTGCTGCCGGCCTATGCCACCACGATCCACAAGAGCCAGGGCAGCGAATATCCGTGCGTCGTGGTGGTGATGCACACCTCGCACTTCGTCCTGCTCCAGCGCAACCTGCTCTACACCGCGATCACCCGCGGCCGCAAGCTCGTCGTCCTCGTCGGCTCCAAGAAGGCGATCGGCATGGCCATCCACCGCACCGACGTCAAACAGCGCATCACCACGCTCGCCGCCCGCCTGCGCGCGGCGGTGTAGGGGCGTCGCTGGCCGACGCTCGCGGCTGCGCCCGGCTCATCGCAGGCGGGCTGTGCAAGCACAGCCCCTACAGGGCGGCGGCGAGAGCGCCTAGTTGAAAAGATGCTTGAGCTGCGCGAGGTAGGCGATGGCTTCGGGCGTGCCTTCGGCGGGGGCCCAGGCGCCTTTTTCGTGGGGCTGGAGCGCGGCGTAGGGGCCGGCCTTGGCCTCGAAGATCATCGAGCCGGGCGCGAGCATCACGGAGGTGTGGAACTGCCCGGCGGGGATGGTGACGGCCACGTTCGCGCCGCCGGCTTCGAGCCGCGTGGTCTGCGTCACGTGGCCCTGCGCGTCGAAGAACACGACGCCCATCACGCCGCGGATCATCAGCATGGTCTCGTCCTTCGTGGGATCGGCGTGGCAGTGCGGCTGGATGTAGGTGTCCGGCTCGCCGGCGTTGTAGAGCCGGTTGCACGGCGACTGCTCGCTGTAATGCACGTTGAAATTCTTGCGCCGGCGCGGCGCGGCCGCCGCGGCCACGTTGAGATCATCGAGCATCTGCTGGGTGACGATTTTAATTTGGTTCATGGTATATCCTGATTTTAACCACAGAGGACGCAGAGGATAAAGAGGTCGCAGAGGCCTGCTCTGTGTCCTCGCTTTCCTCCGTGACCTCTGTGGTTCGTTCTGTCCGTTATTTCTTCTCCGGCGCCGCCCAGACGACGGCGTTGCCGACGATGGTGCGGATGACCGGGTCGAAGAATACGGGGTTCGTTTCGTGGCCGATCTGGAAGTAGACCATCTTGCCCTTGCCGATGGTCCACGTGAAGCCGAGTTGCGAGGGCACCTTGCCGCCGTCCTTCTTCGTGTAGACGCCGTCGAAGAGCACCTGCTCGGGCGTCGGCACCGCGTAGGGGTTGTCGTAGCGCTCGGTGTGCACGATGTTGAATTCCGCGGGCACGCCCTTGGCGATCGGGTGATCCTTGGCGAGCGTCGTCACCTTGAGGTCGGTGCAGTCGTTGACGTAGGCACCCCAAGCGGCGACGCGGCCCTTGGGCTTGACGGTGTCGAGCAGTTCCTGCTTGGTCTTGGCGATGCTCATCAGCGCGATGTTCGGCTTGGCGAAGTGCGCCGAGTGCAGCGCGACGAAGCCCATGCCGTCCTCCTGGACGCGCTTGACGATCTTCTGGACGAGTTCGGTCTTCACGTCGCCGTGTTTCTTGTGGCCCCACCAGATCAGCACGTCGGCGCGGTTGAGCAGGCTGTCCGGCAGACCCTGCTCGGGATCGCTCAGGTTGGCGATGACCACTTCCCAGCCCGCGAGGCTCTTCAGCCCCTCGGCCACGGCGCCGTTGATGTCGTTGGGATACTGCGCCTTGGGCGCGGTGCCTTCCGACCAGACCACGACGCACTTCTTGCCGTCGGCCGCCATGAGATTGCCCGCCAGCATCACGCCCGCCGCCAGGAGCCCGCACCGCATCCACATGCTACGCATAGTTTTCTCCGGTTTGTTTTGCTTTTCATCCTGCCCGCCATTGCGCGAGCGCCGCGGATGATAGCGGGAGGCGCGCGGTTTTCCAAGGCTCCTGAAAACCGAAGTCGGCCAATCAAATCAACCGAAGGCTTGCACCCTCCGTAATGCACACGGCTTAAGTTCTTCACTGAGCAGCCACGCGCCACCAAGGTGCGTGCTTCAACCAGGCGGAGGGCTGCTTGGTCTAGCCGGGAGCGGCGGCTTTCCAGCCGCTGCAGGAGAGCCGCCGAGCGTGCGCCTTGCACGCTTGTCTGCGTCGAAGGCATGACGGTTGAACCGTGCGGGGCGGTGCGGACACCGCCCCATCCCGGCTGGTCAGATAGCCTCGCCCTCGGTCTTGGCGCAATATCCATGGCTTGGAAAAGTTGACGCCTAGCTCTTCCAAGGTATAGAAAACCGCGCTGTTCCCGTTTCCAATCCTTGGAAAACCGGCGCGCACCCGCTACGCTCCGCGCGTGAAAATTTTCCGTCCCAGCAAGGCCGTGCTGCTCGCGGCGGGCTTTGGCACGCGTTTGCTGCCGCTGACGCGCGAGGTGCCCAAGCCGCTGCTCCCGCTGTGGGGGCGTGCGCTGCTCGACCGCGCGCTCGATCTGCTCGCCGGCTTCGGCGTGCGCGAGGTGCTCATCAACCTGCACCACGGCGCCGACGCCCTTCGTGCGCACCTCGAAACCACGCCCCGCGCCGATCTGCAGGTGCAGTTTTCCATCGAGCCGGACATCCTCGGCACCGGCGGGGCGCTGGTCCGCGCCCGCCACTTCCTGCCGGACGCGGAGCCGTTCTGGCTGTTTAACGCCGATGTGGCCGCCGACCTCGATCCGCAGCCGCTGCTCGCCGACTTTGCGCAGCACCAGCCTCTGGCGGCGCTCTGGCTGATGCCTTATCTCGGCCCGCGGACGGTGGAAGTGCAGGACGGGCGCATCGTCAATCTGACCAGCCCGCGCGCCGGCGCGCCGGATCTGCTGACCTTCACCGGTCTGCATCTGCTGACGAAACGCATCCTGGACTTCCTCCCGCAGCAGGAGGTGTTCGCGAGCATGACGCCCACCTACCAGGCGGCGCTGGCCCGCGGCGAGACCGTGCGCGGCGTGACGGTGGCCGACGCATTCTGGGCGGATGCCGGCAAACCCATGGACTATGTGGCGGTGCATGACGCGGTCAGGGCCCTGCATCGGCAAGGCCGGCGCGGCGGTGCGCTGTTCGATCCGGTCATGGCGCAGCGGGCCGGCCCCGACCAGACGCAGGGCAGGGGGTTCGTCGCCCGCGCGGAGGGCGTGGTGGTGGCGCCGTCGGCCCGCGTGGAGTTTTGCGTGCTCCTGCCGGGGGCGCAGATCGCGCCGCACGTGGACGTGTTCGGTGCCGTCGTGGGGCCGGACACCGTGGTGGAGCGCAACGTGACCGGCCTCGTCGGCCGCGCCGACCGCTGGCTCGACGCTGCGGAACAGGCGGCGGTGCGCGCGGTGGGCTTTGAGCTGGCGCAGACGACCGTGGCCACCGACGGCATGCGCGGTTCGCAGCGGACGTTCATGTGGCTGATGAGCGGCGCGCGGACGGCGATCCTGATGCGCTACGATCCGGCGCGGGAGGAAAACAAACTTTTCGCCCTGCACGCGCGCTTCCTCAAGGACCTCGGCCTGCCGGTGCCGGCCGTGCTGCACGACGACCCGGAGCAGCATCTCACCGTCGTCGAGGATGTGGGCGAACGCGACCTGCTGAATCTCTCCAAGGGACTGGCCCGCGCCGATCTGCTGGCGCTCTACGAGCTGGTGTTGCGACCGGTCGTGCTGCTGCATACGAAGGGCGCGCTGGAGGTCCGGCGCGTCGGCCTGCCGCGGATGCCGGACTTCAGGCCGGTGCTCTACCACTGGGAGCACAACTATTTTTCCGAGCACATGTTGACGCAGCGTGCCCGCGTGCCGGCAGAAGCTGTTGTGCGCATTCAGGCGGAACTGGCCGACATCGCCAAACACTTGGAAAACGAGCCACAGGTGCTGGTCCATCGCGACCTGCAGTCGAGCAACATCATCTGGCGTGACAACCGGCCGTACCTGATCGACTTCCAGGGGATGCGCTTGGGCCCGGCGGCCTACGATCTCGCCTCGCTGTTCTGTGATCCCTACGCCGATCTGCCGGAGGAGGTGCAGTTGCATCTCTTGAATGTCTACAATCGCGCGAGTGAGCACGCCGTGTCTGTGGAGCTGTTTTGGGTGGCCGCCATCCAGCGGCTCGTGCAGGCGCTCGGCGCCTTCGCCAAGCTGTCCGCACGGCCGGAGCAGGCCTCGTTCGCCCGGCACATCCCCGCCGCGCTGCGCCAGCTCCACCGCGCGCTCGGGCACCAGCCGCGGCTGCCGACGCTGCAAGCGTGGGTGGCGGAAGCCATCGAACAGGGTGCATGGTGAATGGTGCAGAGGACAGGGATGATGGAGCATGGGGAATGGCTGATGGTGAATGGGAATGGCTGATGGTGAATGGCTGATGAAAAATGGTTGATGGGAAAGGCGCAACATGACGAAGTCTGATCAGAAAAACAGCGCGGGGCTTTCCCCCTCCTCCATTAACCCTTCTCCATCCACCATGATTTCTTCATCCACCATGGTTTCTCCGGCATCCTCCCTTAACCATCCACCCTTAGCCCTGTTCCCTGCCTTTCCCATCCTTCGTTCTCCGGCCTCCTTCCGCGTCGGGGTCACCTCCTATGTCTATCCGGCCGACATCCTGCCGAACGTCGAGCGGCTGGCCGGGTGTGTGGATGATATCGAGCTGGTGCTCTTCGAGTCGGAGCAGACGGCGAACCTGCCGTCGCCGGAGGTCGTGGCGCGCCTGGCGGAGCTGGGCCACCGGCATAACCTGACCTACACCGTGCATTTCCCGACCGACCGCAAGCTCGGCAGCGCGGACGCCGCCGAACGCACCGCGCATGTCGCGCAGTTGCGGCGCGTCATCACGCTGCTCGCGCCGCTGCCGGTGCACGGCTACATCCTGCACCTCGAGGGTGTCGGGCCGGGCGACTCCGCCGCGCGCGTCGCCGCGTGGCAGCGCGACGTGGCCGCCGAGCTGCCCCGCCTGCTCGCGGACGGGCCGCCGCCGGCCCTGTTTTGCGTCGAGAGCCTGAACTATCCCTTCGACTGGTGCGCGCCGCTGCTCGACGAATTTGGCTTGAGCGTCTGCGCCGACGTGGGCCACGTCTGGCGCGGGGGCGGCGACGTGCCGGAGTTTCTGCGCACCTGGCTGCCGCGGGCGCGGGTGATCCATCTGCACGGCGAGCGCGACGGGCGCGACCATCTGCCGCTGACGGAACTCGTGCCCGGCCGGCTGGAGCAATGCCTGGAAGCGGCGCGCGGCTTCTCCGGCGTGGTCACGCTCGAGGTTTTTGAGTACGCTGCCGCCCGGCAGTCCATCGAAAGGTTGGCCCAATGTCTGATGCAAACCAAGGCCGGTTGATCCTCGTGCTCGGCGGCGCGCGCAGCGGCAAGAGCCGCTACGCCCAGCAGCTCGCCGAGCGTGCGTGGTCGCGGCCTGTTTTTCTGGCGACGGCGGAAGTGACCGACGAGGAGATGGGCGCGCGCATCGCCAAACACAAGGCGGCGCGCGACGCCCGGTGGCAGTGCGTCGAGGAGCCGTTTGACCTCGCCGGCGCGCTAGCGCGGGCGGCGGGGCAGGGCGATGGTGTGCTGCTCGACTGCCTCACCGTCTGGCTGGGCAACGTGCTGGTGAAGGAGGGCGCGGCGGGCGTCGCTGCGCGCCAGCAGGCCCTGCTCGCGGCGGTGCGCGCGCGCACCGGCGGCCTGATCATGGTCAGCAACGAAGTCGGTTTGGGTATCGTGCCGGAGTATCCGCTCGGCCGCGAGTTCCGCGATTTCGCCGGCTGGCTGAACCAGGCCCTGGCGGCCGAGGCCGACGCGGTCCTGTTCATCGCCGCCGGACTGCCGCTCGCCCTCAAAGGCGCGGCCTATCTGTAGGGGCGCCGATGCGACGTACGGATAAGAGGGCGGTGGAGGGGCCGGCGCAACTGGCCTTGGATTTCAACCGCCCGACGCCACCGCCGTCGCCGCCGGCCGCCCTGCCGCGGACCGCGTTGCCCCGCGATCCGGCGGAGCGCGGCTATCATGCGTTCACCTCGGAGCAGACCGCGGCGTTGCAGGAGTTGGAGCGGCGGTTCGGTTTGATCCTGAACAGCCGGGTGCGCGTGACCCTGTTCGGGGTGCCGGCGGAGTTTGTCGGCAAGCTGATCCTGGCGCAACTGCTGCCCTTCGCCGACGGCGCCGGACACCTGCGCTTACGGATCGGCGCGGCGGAATTCGACGACACCGACATCGAGTCCTGCGTTCGTCTGCCGGACTAGTTTGGAAGCATTCAGGGCGAGGGCGCGGGTGCGGCGGGCGGGGGCTTGTGGCCGTCCACGAGCACCTGGATTTCGTTGATCGCGGTGTGCAGGTGTTTGGGCGAGCGGATGAGGCTGTAGACGCGCAGATAGCGGCCTTCGATCGGCTGCTTGAACTGGTGGACGGCGCGCTCGCCCTTGCTGTCCTTGACCGTCTGGGCCACCGCCCAATTCTGGCGGTCGGAGGAAACCTGCAACTTGTAGTCGAGCGAGTAGGCCTCGTCCCAATAGATGACGACGCCGGAAATCTTGTGTGGGCTGCCGAGGTCGGCGATGAACCACTGGTTGTCGCGCGGCAGGGAGGACCACTTGGTGTGGACGTCTCCGTCGATGGCCAGGCGCGCGGGCTCGGTCTTGGTCTCGGTGGCGGCAAAGGCGGCCTTGATCTCCGGGGGCGCCACCACCGGCTCCGGCTTGGGCGCGGGTTTGGAGTCGGGCTTGGCCTGCGCTTTCTTGGCCTCGGCCTCCTTTTTCTTCTTGTCCTCGTCGCCCTTCTTCTTCTTGTCCGCATCCTCTTTCTTGCGTAGCTCGGCTTCCTCGTCGGCCAGCTTCTTCTGGTGGTAACCCAGGGTGCCCAGCAGCGAGGGGCTGCATTTGCCCTTGAAGTCCTCCAGCAGCTTGCGGGCCTCGGAAAATTTCCGGGCCTTGGCTAGCGCGCGCGCCTCCTCGGCGGTGCGGTCGAGGTCGTGGTTCTGCTTGACCCAGTGCTCGGCCAGGCCCTTGAAGGCGAACGGCCAGCCCGGCTCGTTGGGACCCGCAGGCTGATAGGCTTCCAGCCGGTTGACGGCGCCCACGCGGTTGGTGGCGCTCATCCACTCGCGCAGGCCGGCGGCGAATTTCGTGAGCGGCGGATACCACGCGGGCGTGAGCGCGTTGGTGACGGTCAGGCTGTCCTCGCCGGCGCGCTTGAGCAGGTACTGCCCGATGGTCAGGGGCAGGCGCGAGGGCTCTCTGAGGAGGTTGGTGGACAGCGTCGGCGGCGCGGGCAGCACGTTCAGCAGTTCGGCGGCGTCGGCCTCGCGCCGGTCGGCGAGGAGCGTGATCGCCTGGAAGACGCGGATCCAGGCGCGTTGCTCGGGACTGGTCAGGACGTTGAGGCCGAGCGCCTCGAGGTTGTTGTTCACGGCGAGCACGGCGCCGCGCGCGAGGGGGCGGATGGCCTCGGCGAGGCGCGCATCCTCGTCGGCATTGAAGGGGTTCATGCTCGGCCCGCGCACGGGCGCGACGACCGCGGGGGCCGGCGGCGGCTCGACGGTTTTCTTGCTGTTCAGCACGAGATACAGGGTGACGCCGGCGGCCACGGTCAGCACGAGTCCGCCGATGCCGAGGAACACCCACAGCTTGCTGCCGGCGGGCGCCTTGGCCGGATGCCCGGGCACGCCCGGACTGGCCGGTTCGGCGGAGATCTTGGCCTTGGCGGCGGTGAGGTCGGAGATCAAGGAGGCGTAGTTCGGGTAACGCAGTAGCGTGTCCGACGCGAGCATCCGGTTGATGATGCGCACCGTGTCGGGATGCAGATCCTGACGGGCGACGCTGATGTCGGGCGGCGGCAGCTGCAGGCGCGCGAGCACGACTTCGGTCGGGGTGTCGCCATCGAACGGCGGCCGGATGGTCAGGGCGTGGAACATCGTGGCCCCGAGGCTGTAGATGTCGGCCCGCTGGTCGGATTTCAGCCGGCGCGCCTTTTCTGGCGCGATGTAAAAGGGCGTGCCCCAGATATCGCGGTCGCCGGCCTTCTGTTGGCGGATGAAGCCGGCGAGGCCGAAGTCGGCGACCTTGGCCGTGCCTTTCTTGTCGAACAGGATGTTGGCCGGCTTGATATCGCCGTGCATCAGGCCGGCTTCTTGGGCGGCCTTGAGGCCCTCGGCAACCTCGAGGCAGATTTCGAGCGCCTGCAGCTCGACCAGCGGCTGGCTGGAGGTGATGTAGGCGTCAAGCCGGCCGCCGTCCACGAGTTCCATGACCAGGTAGGGCTGGCCCTTCTCGCGGCCGAACGAGAAAATCTGGACGACGTTCGGGTGGTTGATCGCGGCGGCGGAGCGCGCCTCGCGCAGAAAATTTTCCAGGAACTGCGGGTCGTCGCCGAGCGACTTGTGCATGATCTTGATCGCCACCGGCCGGCCCAGCGCCTGGTCCACGCCGCGGTACACCACGCCCATGCCGCCGCGGCCGAGTTCCTCGAGGAGCAGGAAATTGCCGAGCTTGCCGGGCACCATCTGCTGGATGTGGCACTCGGGGCAGTTGAACAGCGTGAAGATGGGCAGGGAGGAAACGTCGAGATGGTGCCCGCAGTTGGCACAGGCAATCTTTTCGACATGGTCCGCCAGGATCGAAATGGAATCTTTGTCTGTCACATTGCGCTCAAATGTGGGGCGATGCTAGCAGAGTGCGCCGCGCGCGGCAACAGGGAACGCGCGCGGCGGCGCTTTGGGGTGTCGCGCCACTTTGAAAATGTCCCCTTGAAACTCTTTTAGAATGTCCCCATAGCCGGCGCCCGCAGAAAGGCGGGCAGACGCGATGGAGAGGATCGAAATGAACACAAGGGAACGACGCTGCATGACGATCATGACAC
>CAITZM010000035.1 GCA_903896925.1 uncultured Lentisphaerota bacterium
AACCTGCCGGTCCTCAAGAAGGCGTCACACCGTGCGCACTCCCATGACTGCTCAGGTGTCTCTCCGTCTCCGCCCCAGCGCCAGCACAACCCCGACGAGGAAGAGCGCGCCGACGCCGGGTTCGGGGATGGCGAAGAACTGGTCCACGGGGGTGCCGCCGCCAACGTAGTAGGTCTGTTGCGCGCCGATGACGAACTCGGACGGGCCGGCGAGCGCGGGGCTGTTGGTGGCGTAGTACCAGTCGAAGGTGTAGCCGAGGCCCGTCCAGGGGAAGGCGTTGTTGCCGGCATAGACCGTCTGCTGCCGGTTGGTGAACCAGTCGTAATAGTTTTCGCCGTAGGCGCCGCCGAACCACGCGGGGCCGCTCTGGTCCTGGCCTGTCCAGTCGCGGAAGGTGGCGGAGTTGGTCGGCGACCAGTTGACCGTGGGGCGGAACAAGCTGGCGGCGGCGACCCAGAGGTCCACGGCGAAGAGGTGGGTGGCATTGTTCGTCATGCCCAGCGCCTGTTCCGCGCGGCCGGCGATGCTGGCGGCGGAGTTCACATCGTATTCGTTGGTGCGCGCGCCCAGGTAGCCTTTGAGTTCCGGCTCGAAAGTGATCCACGCTTCGTAGCCCACGGCGTTGGAACACGAGTTGGTCCAACCGACGTTGCGCATGTAGAAATTGGTCCAGGTGTTGCCCCGCATCAGCGTCAGGCCTTTCAGGTAGGTGGTGCCTGCGACGTTGGTGGTGACGAGTTGCGGATAGTCGAGCGTCAGCAGGTTGCCATCGGTCGGGAGCGTGGCAAAGTCCTGTGCGCGGGTGACCGCTTCCGCATAGGTGCTTGCGCGCGCGGGCAGCAGGGTCAGCGCTGCGGTAAGGAACGCAAAGAAAATGATCCGTCTTTGAACGCGTACCAGGTGCATGTGCCACCCCTTCCGACCCTATTGGATTTGCTTGAGCAGGGCGCGGGCGGCGGCGACCTCCTCATCGGTGACGGGGAAGCGGCTCTTCAACTCCCTGTCCGTCAGCTTGTCGCGGTAGATCCAGAGCGCGCTTTGGATCACTTTGATGCCGCCGCCGGATTGCTTGCCTGCGGCAATGATCCGCTGGGCCATGGCGTCGGCCGGCGCGATGGTGAAGGCGTCGGTGGTGGACGGATTCGCCTTGTGGAAGTCGAGGCAATAGGCCTCGATGATGTAGGTGTGCCGGGCGGAGTCCTCAAGCACAATGGTGGCGGAGCGTCGGTATTTCTTGTCGCCCACACGCTCGCCCTTGATGGCGGCGCCCGCCATGTTCTGGGCATTCCCGCCGACGTTCTTGAAGACCGTGCCGGCCGCCATGGTGAGGACGAGCGTGTCAGGCGTCTGGCGTTGGACCGTCAGGATTATGGAGTCACCGGTCGAGCCGCCCGTGCCGCTGATCTCCGCCTTGACTTTGCCGTCCTTGATCGCCTGGTCGAGAGGGATGGGTTCTTGCGCGGAAGCGGCCAAGGTGACCCCGATGACCAGGAGTGCGCATAGTCCTGCGGCGAGCGTGTAGCTACTCTTCATAGGGTCTCCATGATTCCGATACCCGGCCCGTCTTGAGCTCCCGTACTCCACGGGTTTACGCAAGCGTGGTCGGGAGCATGGGCCGGAAGTATTTCGTTGTCAAAACCATTGTTTGCGGATGCCGCCGGGCGGGAAGCCATCGCACCCAAACCGCGTCGCTATTGTCGCTCAAGGTTTCTGTTTTGTCTCGGGGTGGTCAATATAGGTCGCGTTGGTGGGCTGGTCGATGACTTCGGGCGTTTGGGCGAAGGGGTCATAGCAGGCGATGCCGCGCTGCCGGAGCAGGGGCAGATGGATCTTCAGGCGCTCGGAAAAACCGGCGAAATCCTTCTGGGCGGCAGGCGTCCAGGCGGACTCGGCGAGAGCGAGCAGGCGCGGGTAGGTCAGGAACTCGCGGCGCGCGCGGGTGGCGCAGGTCTCGCTCCAGAGGCAGGCCTGCATCCCGAGCACCTGCGGGCTGGCCGCGGCCCTGGCGGCGAGGGCCGCCGGGAGCGTGGAGGTTTCCGGGAAGCCGTAGACGCGCTGGAGTTCGTTGATGCCGTTCCAGCGGCGGCCGACCTTGTGCGCGGGGTTCTGGAGGAAGTCGAAGTAGCACGGGTGGCGCGGCGTGAGGACGACCTTGAAGCCGCCCTGCAAGGCCTGCTCCAGTTGCGCGGGTTTGTCGTGCCGCCACCAGAAGATCACCGTGTGTGCAGGGTCGGTGCCGGCGTCGAGGATCTCGTCCCAACCGCCCACGTCGCAGCCGAGGGTGTTGATGAATCTGGCCATGGTGCGGTTGAACCATTTCTCCACCGCCTGTTTGTCGGCGAGGTGTTCCTGCGCCTTGAGCGCCTGCACCGCGGGGAGCGTGTCCCACTTGCCCCAGCCAAAATGCACTTCGTCGCCGCCGTAGTGGATCACGCCGCAGTCGGGGAAGAGTTCCTTGACCTCGCGGAGGATGTCCTGGAGGAAGGCCAGCGTTTCCGGCTTGCCGGGATTGAAGGTGAAATCCGGCAGACGTTCGGAGCCGCCGCCGGCGTGCGCGGGATAGGCGCGCGCCGCGCCGGAGGCGTGGCCGGGCATGTCAATCTCGGGGACGATGGTGATGAAGCTGGCACGGGCATAGGCGACGATGTCGCGGATTTCTGCCTGCGTATAGAACTGCGCCGCAGCCTTGGGGTTCGTTTTGTCGCCGATGCCGCCGATGGTCGTGAGCAGCGGGTACTTTTTGATCTCGATGCGCCAGCCCTCGTCATCGGTCAGGTGCCAGTGGAAGCGGTTGAGCTTGTAGCGGCGCATCTCGTCGAGCAACGCCTTGATCTCCGCGGGCGGCGCAAAGTGGCGGGAGACGTCGAGCATGTAGCCGCGCCAGGCGTAGCGCGGTTGGTCGGTGATGACGAGGCACGGTGCCTGGGTGTTGCTCATCAGTTGCGCCAGCGTGCTCAGGCCGTAGGCCATGCCGGCCTCCGTCGCGGCGGTGATGCGCGCGCCGGCGGCGGTGGTCACCTCGAGGCGATAGCCTTCCGCACCGAACTGCGCCAGTTGCGCCGGCTGGCGGTCGCAGAAGATCCGCTCCGGCGTCAGGCTGACTTCGCCGCCGGTCAGTTTCATCTCGGCGGGGTGGGGGATGACCGCCGGGAGGGCGGATTGAGCGTGCGTCAAAAGAGAGCCGGCCAGCAGGCTGATGATCAAAGCAGGTGTGGGCTTCATGGAGTTCCTTTCACGGGGGGCAAGCTTCCCAAGGCTTGGGGAAACACGCGAGCTTTTTTCCAAGGTTTGGACAAAAGGCCAGCTTCAATTTCCCGGCTTGCGTTGCGGCGTTGGCCAGCCGCGCCCTGTCTGGGAGGGCTGCTCCCGGCGGAGCAGGGTTTTTGCGGCTCGCGCGGCTGCACCACAAAACCGCTTTCATTACTGGTCTAATCGGTCGGGATACCCCGGCGTCTCGTGGGCGTGCTGCGACCGAAATGCCGCCTGTCGTTATCGTCGCCGCCGGCCGCGCCAACCCCGGGCCCGTCCGGTTGGCTTCTCATGGTTGGGAAAAGGCGGGAAAGCGGCGGCGAAAAAAAACTGAAAAAGATGTTGTCGGCGGGGCGGTACTACTGTAAAAGCGCGGCCGACCTTTTCGGCATTCGAAACGGAGACGAAGGAAACCATGAACGTACCGACAGAGTTGCGCTATACGAAGACCCACGAATGGGTTCGGCTCGAAAAAAACGGTGTCGCCACCATTGGCATCACCGATTTCGCCCAGGAACAGCTGGGCGATCTGACCTACATCGAGCTGCCGGGCGTCGGTGATAACGTCGAGGCCCAGAGTGAGGTCGCCGTCGTCGAATCCGTCAAGGCCGCGGCCGATATCTACGCCCCGGTCGCCGGCGCGATCATCGAGGTCAACAAGAAGCTCGAAGAACAGCCGGAACTCGTTAACTCCGATCCCTTTGGCGATGGCTGGATCTTCAAGCTGCGGCCCGATGACGCCTCCGAAATCGACATGCTCCTCGACGCCGATTCCTACGAGGACATGATCCCCGAAGCCGAGGAGTGAGCGGCCGCGCGCCGCCCGCCCCCATGAAAGCCTGGGCCGTCTTCCGCGACGCCCTGCTACCTTACGCCACCGGTGTAGCCCTGCAGGAACGCCTGCATGCCGCCCGGCTGGCGGACTCCATTCCTGACACCGTGCTCTTTGTGGAGCACGCGCCGGTTGTCACGCTCGGCCAGCGCGGGCGCGACGACGGGGTTCGTGTTCCGCCGCAACAGCTGCACGCCCAGGGTGTGGAACTGGCCCGCGCCAGCCGCGGCGGCAATGTCACCTTCCACGGCCCCGGCCAGTGCGTCATGTATCCGATCCTGCGCCTCGGCGCGCACGAGGCCGATGCGCATGGCTATCTCTTCAACCTCGAAGAAGTCGCGCTGCGCACGGCGGCGGATTTTGGCGTGACGGCGTTCCGGCGTGCGGGCATGAACGGCGCGTGGACTGCGGACGGCAAAATCGCGGCCATCGGTTTCCGGCTCAAGCGCTGGGTCACCCTGCACGGCATGAGTTTCAACGTCAACGTGGATCTCGCAGGGTTTGATCTGATCGTGCCGTGTGGACTGGCTGGCGAACGGGTGAGTTCGCTCGCGCGCCTGCTCGGCGCCCAGTCTCCAGATACCGCGCAGGTCCGCGCACGTCTGGCCCACCATTTTGCCGAGGTCTGCGGCCGGGAACTGGAAGTTTTTCGCGCCGGTGCGCCCTTGCCGGCGGAACTGGCCGCGCTGCTCGGCGCCGGCTGAGGCGCGCAACCGATGGCATCGCTTTTCCATCAGGAATACGCGCGCCGGCTTGACATGGCGCGCGCGGCCGCTATCATGCGCCCGCTTTTGGCCAACGTAGCTCAGCTGGCAGAGCATCGCATTCGTAATGCGAATGTCGTCGGTTCGAATCCGACCGTTGGCTCCAGCAAATCCCCCTTCAAAACAGGTTTAGTACCCTGTTTTTTGCTACGGTTTTCGCCTTTCCCTATGGAAGCGTCGACGTGTGGCCGGCGGGCGGCCTGGTCAAGGGCGCTGGTCCGGGCGTGTGCGACCACCGCGGCGTTCTAGCAACGCGAGGGCGGGGTGTTCATGTGGACGGGGTGCTGATGGCCTCGTTGGCTGCGCGCAGCTTCAAGGCGAGTTCACTGCCGAGGATGCCTTGGATTTTCAGGAACAGGGCGGGCTTCGCTGTTTTCAAGTCTCGCAAAAACTGCTGGGGCCAGGCGATGGCGTTGAGCTGCCCGTCGCCCCGGATGGTCGCCGAGGCGGGTCGGCCGGTGAGAAAGCTCATCTCGGCGAAGAAACGGCCGCGCCGCAGGAAGGCCAGCGTTCGCCCCTCGGACTCGACGTGGGCAGCGCCCTCGAGGACGAGGAAGATATCTTGGGGCGCTTCATTCTGGTTGATCACCACTGCGCCGCCCCACGGCTTCACGCTGCCTGCCTTCCAGAAGGCGAGAAATTCCTTCGGCGTGAGTGCGGCGAAAATACTGTCGTAGAGGTCGCTGATCTCGCCAGGGATTTTTGCGGGCCGCCGTTCCTGGATGATGCGCGAAACCCAGACGATGTTGATGCCCAGGTACAGGCTGTTCCAGACCGCGGACGGAAGCACGCCGCGATGGCAGTTGTAGATGATGACGAAGATCTGGCCGATGATCATTGCCGTGCGCAACTTCAGCACGTCGCGCAGGACGAAGCCGAGCAGCATGATGCCATAACCCACGTTCACGAAGATGACGAACGGATCGAGCGCGGCAGGAGTTTCAGGTGTCATGTTTATTCCAGATTTGAAGACACTATAATGCAAAATTATTTATGTGCACCTTTTTGCGTGTTACGCCGCCAGGTCACGTCCGGTGCACGGTGCATTTTCGCTCCGCGCTGCGCCCAGCCGGCGCGCCCCATGAGCCTCCAACCGTCCGCGCTGTCCGCCGCGACCCGCTTGAACGGCCGGCCGCCCGGTCCCAACCGCCGCAGGTTGCCTGCGAACGGCACGGGGGCGGCGGCAGCGGACCGCGTTGAAGCCGGCTGTGCTTGAAACTTGCCATGCACAGGGGAAAAATGAGATGAATTTGGCCTGTGACAACGGTGCGGCGGAAAACATGACGGACCAACTTCAGCACGAGGCCTTTCTCGATCGCATCGAGGAAGGCCTCTGGCGGCAGGATGCCGCCGGGCGTTGCCTGTGGGCGAACGCGTCGTTGCTGCGCCGGCTGGGGCTGCCGCTCGCGGATGTCGTCGGCCGGCGCGTCGCGGAGCTCTGGCCGGAGGCCTGCGCCCGGACGCTGGCCGATGTGGCGGCGCAGACCCTGGGCGATGGGCGGCCCCGCACCTGCGTTTGGCAGCTGGACGCGACGCATTGGCTGGAACTCCGCCTGAGCCGCATTGCCGACGACGAACTGGCCGTGTTCGTGTGCGATATTTCGGCGCATAAGACAGAGCAACAACGCTTGCAGACCTCCCTCACCGATGTCGAGGCGGAGGTGCGGCGGCGGACCACCGAGCTGCTGGCGCTCAACCGCCAGCTCACGGAGGCCAACGCGGTGGCCGAGGAGGCCAACACCGGATTGGAGAAGGCCATCGAGCGCGCCAACAGCATGGCGCTGCAGGCCGAGGCCGCGAGCATAGCCAAGAGCGAGTTCCTTGCCGTGATGAGCCACGAGATCCGCACGCCGCTCAACGGCGTCATCGGCATGATCACCCTGTTGCTGGACACGGAGCTGACGGCCGAGCAACGCGACTTCGCCGACACCGTGCGCACTTCCGCGGAGACGCTGCTCACCCTGATCAACGACATCCTCGACTATTCGAAGATCGAGTCCGGCAAGCTCTACCTGGATGCTTTCGATTTCGATGTGCGCAAGCTGTGCGAGGACCTCGCCGACGTCGTCTCCGTGCGCGCCTTCGAGAAGCACTTGGAATTCAACATCGTAGTGGACCCGCGCCTCCCGGCGCGGCTGCACGGCGATGCGGACCGGCTGCGGCAGATCCTGCTGAACCTGATCAGCAACGCGATCAAGTTCACCTCGCGCGGCGAGGTGACCGTGGAGGTGCTGCTGGCGGACGCTGCTGCGGCCGCTGCGTGGCCACTGCGTGTCGAGGTCCGCGACACCGGCATCGGCATCCCGGCCGAGCGGATCCAGCACCTCTTTCAGCCGTTCGTGCAGGTGGATTCCTCCACCACACGCCGCTACGGCGGCACCGGCCTCGGCCTGGCCATCTCGCGCAAACTCGCAGAATTAATGGGCGGACAGATCGGCGTGACGAGTACCGAAGGTCATGGCTCGACATTCTGGTTTTCCGTCACCCTGCAGCCGGCCCGGGAGCCCGCGCCGCCGGAGACGCCGGCCGCGTGGCCGGGCGAGGTGGCGGTCCTGTGTGTGGACGATCATCCGACGAACCTGCGCGTGCTGCGGCTGCAACTGGGCGAGGTTGCAACGCGCTATGCCGAGGCCGCGAGCGCCGCCGCGGCGCTGACGTTGCTGCGGCAGGCGCAGGTGGCGGGCCAACCGTTCCACGTCGCGCTGGTGGATATGGAAATGCCGGGCATGGACGGGGTTCAGTTGGGCGAGATCATCCGCCACGAGCCGGCGCTGAGCGCGACGCGCCTGGTGCTGATCACCTCCCGCCTGCAGGGGTCGCGTCAGCAGTTGATCCATGAGCACGGTTTTGCGGCGGTGTTGCTCAAGCCGCTGCGGCGCGCGCAACTGCTGGAGACCCTGCGCACGGTGCTTACCGGCGAGCGGTCGGCGAACCCTGTCGCCGCCTCCACCTTCCCGGTTGTCACGCCGCGCAGCGGCCGCATTCTGCTGGCCGAGGACAACAAGACCAACCAGAAGGTCGCCCTGGCCATGCTCCAGCGCCTCGGGTTTGAGGCCGACGTGGTCGAAAACGGACGCGAGGTGTTGCGCGCCGTGCAGGAGAAAGTCTACAGCCTGGTCCTAATGGATGTGGAGATGCCCGTCATGGACGGGCTCGAAGCCGCCCAGCATCTGCGCGCGCTGGCGGCCCAGCAGCCCGCGCTGCGCCATCTGGCGATCGTCGCCATGACCGCCCACGCGATCAAGGGTTTCAAGGAACGTTGCCTGGATGCAGGCATGAACGACTATCTCGTCAAGCCGATCGACCCGCGCGAGCTCGCGGCGATGGTCGAACGCTACCTGGCCGACGCGCCCGCGGTCCCGGCCGCCACGGCGCCGGCGGTCTTCGACGTGGCCGAGTTCCGTGAGCGCACGGGCGCCGACGATGTCTTCCTGCAGCAGCTGCTCGAAACCTACCTGTGCGACGCCGATGAACGGCTGGAGCAGTTTGCCGCCGCGATCGTTGTCAACAACCGCGAGCAGATGCGCCAGGTCGCGCACAGCCTCAAGGGCGCCTCCGGTTCGTTGTGCATGAACGAGATGCAGGCGCTGTGTCAGGAGCTGGAGCGCGCGCTCCAGCAGGGCCCGCTGCTCGATGCCCCGGATCGGTTGCATCAGTTGCGCGAGGCCCTCGCGCGCATCCGCATCAGCGCGGCCGCCTTCCAGTGAGCCGGCGCGGCATCTATGGGTTTGACGCCGCCCAGCGTACCGCCTAACCTTGCCGCGTGGTTGATACCTTTCAAAATGGCACAGGGATGCCAGCTGCCGCCGCCGGCCAGCTCGTGCTCGTGGTGGACGACAACAACTTCAGCCGCCGCGTGATCGTGGAACTGCTGCGCGCCGCCGGCTTCCAGACCTTGGAAGCCGCCGGCGGCGCCACCGCGCTGCACCTGCTGCTGACCACGCCGCATATCGCGCTGCTCACGCTCGACCTCGAGATGCCCACCATGGACGGGTTTGCGATGCTGGAAGCCGTCCGCTCGCCGGCCCATGCCGCCGCGCTTGCGGCGCAAGGCAACGCGGGCGTCCCCGTCATCCTTGTCACCGCCAACGACTCGCTGGCCAACCGCCAGCGCGGCTTCGAGCTCGGCGCCGCCGACTTCGTCCGCAAGGATGCGGTCCCCGAGCAGCTCGCGCTGACCGCGCGCCTGCTCGTGGCACCCGCGTCCGTGTTCAGCGACATGACCGTGCTCGTGGCCGAGGACTCGCCGCTCGCGCGCTACATCATCACCGCCTGCGTCCGCCAGTTCGGCGTCACGGTCCTCGAGGCGACCGATGGGCAGGAGGCGCTGGACCTGTTGCGCAAGCACACCCACGCGGTGGACCTGGTCATCACCGACCAGCATATGCCGCGCATGAGCGGCGAGGAACTCTGCCAGCACATCCGCCAGGAGTTCGGCCTCAAGGACCTGCCCGTCATCGTGCTGAGCGGCACGGCCGACCACGAGACGAAGCTGCGCCTCTTCCGCACCGGTGCCACCGATTACCTCGAAAAGCCCTTTATCAAGGAGGAGCTGACCGCGCGGCTGCTCGTCTACCTGAAGCGCCAGCAGCTGGACCGCAACCTGCGCGCCGGCCTCCTGCAACTGAAGGAGCTCGACAAGCTCAAGGACGAGTTCCTCTCCGTCTGCTCGCACGACCTGCGCTCGCCCCTGACCAGCGTCCTCGGTTTCGCCGACATCCTCCTCCGGCAGACGCCGCTCAATGACGAGCAGACGAAAATGGTCCAGCAGATCCGCGGCTCCGGCCAGCAGCTGCTGGAACTCATCAGCGACATTCTCGACCTGGGCCGCGCGCAGGCCCACAAGGAGAGCCTGGAGTTCACGCCGCTTGACGCCGCCGAGCTGCTCGGCCAGTGTGCCGGCGCCTTCCGTCCCTTGGCCGAAGAAAAGCGGGTCGAGCTCAGGTTTCTCTCCACCACCGGCGCGCTCGGCGCGCTCGTCTTCGGCAACCGCACCGCCCTGTCGCGGATCTTTACCAATTTGATCTCCAACGCCATCAAGTTCACGCCCGAGGGCGGCTGTGTCGAGCTGCGCGCCGGTCGCGACGAACACGCGAAGCAGGCCTGTTTCGAAATCGCCGACAGCGGCATCGGCATCCCCGCCGCCATGCTGCCCAAGCTGTTCAACCGCTATTCCAAGATTTCGCGCGTGGGCACGCGCGGCGAACCCGGCACGGGCCTCGGCCTGGTCATCACCCGCGAACTGGTCGAGGCGCACGGGGGCAAGTTGAGTATCACCAGCCGCGAAGGGCAGGGGAGCACGTCCAGCATCCAGCTGCCGCTGGCGCCCAGCCTTGTGGCGGTGCCTGCCCCGGCTCCGGGCGCGGCTGCGGCCTCCGCCCTTCATGGTCTGCGCGTGCTCGTGGCCGAGGACAATCCTGCCAACCAGAAGCTGATCGCCTACCTGCTGGAAAAGGCCGGGCACACGGTCCTGACGGCGCGCAACGGGCTGGAAGCCTTGCGCCTGGTGCAGTCCCAGGAGGGGCGCTTCGATGTGGTGCTGATGGATATCGAGATGCCGGAGATGGATGGCCGCATCGCCACCTCCACGATCCGCACGCTCGAGGCCGAGCGCCACTGGCCCGCGACGCCGATCATCGCGCTCACCGCGCACAGCGACCCGGCTGAACAGCGCCAGATCATGACGGGCGGCTTCGATGCCATCCTGACCAAGCCCATCAACGCGGCCGAGCTGCATGCCACCCTCGCCGCGGTGCCCGCGCGCTGACCCTGTCCCCGCGGGCGTCGCTCGCAACGGTGGCGGCGCTCTGCCGCAGGGTCGATTCCAAGCCTTGGACAGAGCCCCCTCCCATTTCTCAAGGCGTGGAAACGGTTGGTGCTTCAGGCGCCATGGCCTCCCAAGTTGCGCCCGTGCAGAATAAAAAATCAGTTTGTAAGCAGCGGTGCAGAGGGCTAGGCTCGCCCTACGTGCCCAGTAGTCGTAGTCGCTGAGGCGTTGGCGGCATGGCGCTTGGATTTTGTTCATGAAACATGTTTGCGTCAGTTCCCGCTGGGTGGGGGCGTTACTGGGTGCCTGCCTGCTGCTGGCGCCGGCGCCGCGTGCCCAGGCCGGCGGCGGACCGACAGGCTACATCGTAGTCTATAATCCCACAGACCCGCGGTCGGTCACCATCGCCAACCGCTACCAGCAGGTGCGCGGCATTCCGGAACGCAACATGTTCCCCTACGCGTTCCCGACGAGCTTCTCGCGCACGACGGCGTGGGATTTCGCCTATTGGCTCCGCCAGAACCTCACGGCGCGCGGGCTCGACGGGCAGTTCCAAGGCATCGCGCTGGCCGGCATCACCCCGCTGGACTCGGCGCAGCAGGTCTCGGGCAATTACATCTTTTCGATCCAGAGCTTCCTCTACCTCTCGCCCAACTACGGCCAGGCCAATTTCCCCACGGCGGCCAACGGCTACCAGAATGCCTATGCCGGCACGACGGGGTTTTCCGGGCCGGCGACAGCCGGCACCGCGGCGCTGACGCCGGCGATGAGCTTTGCGGGACAACAATATTGGCCGGTCAGCGCCGTTGGCTTCCCCGGCAAATCCGGCAACAGCACCCTGGAAATCCTCAACCTCATCGAGCGCTCCAAGGCCCACGACGCCGCCAAGCCCGGCGGCACGATCTATTGGCCGCTCAACAACGACATCCGCAGCACGACCCGCGAGTCCGAAATCGGCGACGTGGACCAGGTCTGGACCGCGCGCGGCCTCAACTACATCGTCACCGGCAGCTCCACCAACTCCAATCCGTGGATCTACGACCGCACCGACATCGTCGGCGGCATCGTCGGTATCGCCACCTTCTCGGTCAACGGCGACACGTTCCTGCCGGGCGCCTGGGTGGACCATCTCACCAGCTATGGCGGCGTGCTGGACAGCTTCAACCCCGGGCAGACCACCGTGGCGGCGTGGTTGCGCGCCGGCGTAGACGGGTCGTCGGGCACGATGGGGGAGCCCTACGCCATCGCCTCCAAATTCACCCACGCGCATATCCACACGCATTTCCGCGCCGGTGCGTCGCTGGCCGAGGCCTTCTGGCAGTCGCTCCAGCAGCCGGCGGAGATCGTGTGCGTCGGTGACCCGTTGCTGCAGCCCTATGCGGATTTCCCGTCCGTCACCGTGTCGGCGCCGGCGAACGGGGCGACGGTGAGCGGCACTATCGGCATCACGGTGAACGCGGTGCCGACCGGCGGCAAGTTGCTGGAGACGAACCTGGATCTCTTTGTGGATGGGCTGCGCACAGCCCGCAGCAGCACCGGCAGTTTTTCGCTGGACACGACGGCCCTCGCCGATGGCTGGCACGACCTGCGCGCCGTGGCCTATAATGCCGACCCGGTCCGCACGCAGGGCGAAGGCAAATTCAACCTGATCGTCAACAACGCCGGCCGGTCCATCACGCTGACCGGCCCGGCCACGGTCAACCCCGACGCCACCGCGAGCTTCACGATCGCGCCCGCGGGCTTGAGCGATTTAAGTTCCCTCGCGCTGCAGTCCAACGGGCGCACGCTGACCAATGTGGCCACGGGCGGCGCGACGGTGACGCTGGCGTTGACCAACAGTGCCACGCTCGCCCCGCTGACCAACGACTGGGTGTTGCTCGCGGTGGGCACGCGTTCCAACGGCCAGCAGGTCTGGAGCGCGCCCTTCACGACCTCGCCGCTGTGGCCGGCGCAGGCCGCCTCCGCCGGCGCGACGCCCGGCGCGGTGATGGCGGACGTGCGGTATTTCGACACCACCACCAACACCTCCTTCAATTGGGACACGTCCACGCCGGGCCTGGTCACCAACCTCGTGGGCGATGCGACCAACGGCCTTTCGTTGATCGCGAGCAACGGCATTTTCGGCCTGACCTTTAACTACGCGACGAGGCCCGGGTTTCAGTTGGACTGCTGGCTCTACGCGCCGGCTGACGACTGGTATGAGATCGGCTACGATTTTGGCAACGGCGGATACACGCAAAACCGCGCCTGCTTCCTGGATGGGCAGGCGCTGACCGACCGGAACTATGTCTTCGGTCCGCGCCGGCTGGCGGCGGGCTGGCATGTGCTGCGGATGCGCTTCGCGTTGAACAACGCGCTGTGGGTTTCCTGGAAGGCGAAGCTGCGCGGGGGAACGAGCCAGGATTTTGTCATCTTCAACCGCGCGGTCGTGGCGAATTACGGGACCGGCGTGGCCGGGAGCACGCCGGTCATCCTGGCGCTCACGCCCTCGGCCGCGCCGGTGACCGCCACCACCGTGAAACTGACGGCCTCCGCGACCATCGGCGGCGGCACAGCGGGCGAGGTGGCCGGGCTCACCTACTACTGGTCGTTGCTGAGCGGCCCGAAGTCCGTCACCTTCTCCACGAATGGGGTGCTGGCGGTGACCAACACCACCGTCACGTTCACCAGCGCCGGCAACTATGTGTTTGGCCTGCGCGTGGCGGGGGCGAGCGACAGCGCTGTGACCAACCTCGCCGTGACGGTGAACCAGACGAGTTCGGGCCTGTCGTTGTCCACGGGGCTGCGCACCACCGCCTTGGATGGGTTGCCCTGCGATGTCTTCGTCTTCAGCAAGGACCAGTTTGGCCGGCGCATGGAGATCACGCCGGCGACGAACGGCCTGCCGACCGTGCGCTGGACCGTCACCGATGCGACCGGCGCCTTCACGCTCGACAACGCCAGCGGAGAGGAAGCCTCGTATCGCTCGCTCCTCGCGACACTGGGCAACACCAACGTCACCATCACCGCCACCGGCATCAACGGTCGCACCGGGTCTGCCACCGCCAGCCTCACCGTGATCACCAACGCACCCCCGGCGGCGAGCGGCAGCCACCTGTTCACCGTCAGCCAGTCCGCAGCCGGCCAGGCGGTCAGCCTGGTGGCGACCGTGCGTGATGCCGAGACCTCCGCGGGCACCTGGCGTGCGCCGCTGCTCACCTACCAGTGGTCCGTGGTCAGCACGCCAGCAGGGCAGACGCTGACGCTTGCGCCCCCTCTCGAAGCCCAGGTCACCGGCGCGTTTTCCGGGCCGGGCACCTATGTGGTCCGCCTCGATGTGACCGACCAGGCTGGCGCGACGGTCAGCGAAACGCAGTCGTTCACGGTGGATGCCGGCGGGCAAGCCTTCTATGCACCGAGCCTGTCCGGGCCCTACGACGACAGCGTTACGGTTGGCGATTTGGCCAGCTTTGGCGTCTATGCGGCCACATCCGTCGACTGCCAATGGCAGGTCAGCACGAACAGCGGCGCCAGTTGGCAGGACCTGCTGGGCGCGACCAACACCAGCTTGAGTTACGGCCCGGTGACCGGGTCGGACGACGGCAACCAGTTCCGCGCCGTGTGCAGCACGGTGGGCGGCACGAGCACCAGCGTCGTCGCCACGCTCACCGTCAGCGTCCCGGTTGGCGACAGCATCGCCCTTGTCGGCGCCTGGTCCCAGACAGTCACGGAAAGCGTGGGCACGGCCGCCCTGGTCATCCGCCGGTCCGGCCCGGGCGCCGGCGCGGTCTCGGTGGATTGGAGGCTGTACAACGGCAGCGCGACGCTGGGCGGCGATTATCGCGGTGTGGATGGCGCCAGCCAGACGACCGGCACGCTGCAGTGGGTCGACGGCGACACCAGCGACCGCACCTTGAACGTGCCGATCATCAACGACACGCTCCCGGAAACGCAGAAGTATTTCTATATGTTTCTCAGCAATCCGCAGGGTGGGGCCAGTCTGGGGAGTCCCTACTACCAATACGTCTACATCACGGACGATGATGGTCCCGGCCAGGCGGCGTTCCTCGCCAGTGCCT
Source organism: uncultured Lentisphaerota bacterium (assembly GCA_903896925.1). Lineage (GTDB taxonomy): Bacteria > Verrucomicrobiota > Kiritimatiellia > CAIQIC01 > CAIQIC01 > DP16D-bin41. The sequence continues at coordinate 14,671 of CAITZM010000035.1, forward strand.
TGACGGTGAAAGAAGGCGACGGCAATGCCCTGTTGACCGTGCGGCGCACGGCCCCCTTCGTTGGCGCGCTGATCGTGAACTACGCCACCCAGGCAGGCACCGCCCTGGCGGACCAGAATTATACCGACGCCAGCGGTGCGCTGACCTGGCCCGACGGCGACACGGCCGACAAACAGATTGCGATTCCCATCCTCAACAACAGCATCATTCAGGGCGACCGGAAGTTCACCGTCACCCTCACGGCCACCAACGCCGCGTGGCTCGGTTCGCTCCGCACCGCCACCGTCACGATTCAGGATGCGCCCTACCAGAAATGGCAGCAGCTCTGGTGGCCGGCCGCGGTTCCCGTCGCGCCGGTTTACACGGACACCCCCGCCGCCATCGGCAGCCTCAAACCGCTGTTCCACTTCCGGTGCAGCGAGCTGACCGGCACCAATCTCTTCGGCGTGGATGGTACCGGCACCAATATCGTCATCACCGGCGTGCTGACGAACCGGGGCGGCAGCTACACGCTCGCCTCCGTGGGCCCCCGTCCGTCCGCCTGGCCCGGACTCGAGACCAACAACACGGCGCTCGGTTTGGCCGCCAACGGCAGCGCGGGCACCCCCGCGGCCTTCACCAACGGTGCGGCGGTCAGCTGCGGTGTCGCCAACGGCATCGGCACCAATCTCGCCAGGGGCTTCACCTTCACCGCGTTCCTCAATACCACCATCACCAACCGCCAGATGTTTCTGGCCGGCGGGGCGCGGCTGGGTTCCACCAACACTACGTTGAGCATCACGCTCAACCGCGCCTTCAACAACAGCACCTCGACCGTCGCGCACACCGCGCGTATCTATCTGCGTCCGGAAGCCTCGGCCAGCACCTTCGAATATTCCGTGGCGTTTTCCAATCTCGCCACGGGGAGCCTCTGCGACGGCCAGTGGCATCACCTGGCCATCGCCGTGCCCGCGTTCAGCAGCACCGATAACACGGACTACCCGCACTTCTACTTTGACGGAGTCGAGGCGAATATCCTCAACGTCCGCGGCATCGAGGCCATCAGTTCCACCGCGGTCTTCACCAACTTCTACGACACCGGTTTCCGCCTCGGCGCCGACGGCAGTTCCAACCCCGCCAGCTTCTTCAGCGGCGCCTTGGATGAAGTGGCCTTCTTCCCGGCCGTGTTGACCGCCGCCAACATTAGCAATCTCGTGGCCGCGCATCCGCCGGTGTTGCTGCCCGACTACACCCTGATCTCTGCCGACGCCGATGGCGATGGCTACAGTAATCTCGACGAATTCAATTTCGGCAGCTCGCCGACCAACACCAGCAGCGTGCCCACGGCGCTCGCTGTCGTGCCTGCGGCGTATGACTTCGGCGCCGTCACCCTCGGCGCGACCGCCCAAGCCTCCTTCACGATCACCAATACCGGCGGCAGCAGTCTCATCGGTACGGCCTACAGCGTGGGCGGCCCGTTTGCGATCGTCTCCGGCGGTTCGTTCAGCGTCGCAGCCGGCAGCACCGGCGCGGTCGTCGTGAGCTTTGCGCCGCTGACGGCGGGGCCGTTCAACGGCCAGGTCATCTTCGCCAGCCAGGGCGGCGGCGCCACCAATGACCTGACCGGCACGGGCGTCTATCCTGCGCCGCTCGCCAGCTTCTCCGCTGCGCCGACCAATGGCGTCGGGCCGTTGCTGGTGACGTTCACCGATACCTCGACCGGGACCATCACCAACCGGTGTTGGGATTTTGGCGATGGCGGCACTACCAGCCTTAGCGCCACCAATCTTACGCATACCTATAGCTTCGCCGGCACCAACACGGTCACCCTGATCGCCAGCGGCCCCTCGGGTGTGAGCACCAACGTGCAGGCCGGCTTCGTTATCGTCCTGACACAGGTCACCGGCACGGCGGATCCCGTCAGCGGCGGCAACGTTACGGGCGGAGGCGTCTACCCCTGGGGCGCCCCGGTGCTGCTCTCGGCCAGCGCCTCCAACGGCTGGCTGTTCACGCAGTGGAGCGATGGCGTGACGAACAGCGCCCGGAGCGTGGTGGCGGCGCGAACGAACATCACCTATGCGGCGAACTTCGCGCCGGCGGCGACGATTTCCGTGGGCGCAAACACCAATGCAGGCGGCAGCGTCACCGGCAGCGGCACGTTCTTCATCGGCAGTAACAGCGTGCTGACGGCGACGGCGTCAAACGGCTGGACGTTCCTGCGGTGGAGCGATGGCTCGACGGACAACCCGCGGAGCATCGTGGTTGCCTCAAACACGACCTATACGGCGATCTTCGCACCGACCGCGGTGCTGACCGTGCAGGCGAACCCGGTCAACGGCGGGAGCGTGACGGGTGGCGGCACCTATGTGGTCGGCAGCAACGCGCTGCTGACGGCGATGGCGTCGAACCTCTGGCAGTTCATGGCTTGGGACGATGGCGTCACGAATGCGGCGCGCACGGTGGTGGCGCCGGAGGGTGGGGCGACCTACACGGCGAGCTTCGCGCCGCTGGGGACGGTCACTACGTTCGCCAGCCCGACCAACGGCGGCAGTCTCACCGGCGAAGGCCTCTATCTGCTCGGCTCCAACGCCACCGTGACGGCCATGGCCTCGAACCGCTGGGTCTTCCTGAACTGGAACGACGCCGTCACCAACAACCCGTGGACCTTCGCAGTGATAAGCAACGGGCTGGCCTGCACGGCGAACTTCGCACAGGTCAGCACGGTGACGGGCGAGGCGTATCCGGCTGACGCCGGCCGTGTGGATGGCGGCGGCACGTATATCGTCGGTAGCAACGTACTGCTGACGGCCACCGCCTCGAACGATTGGCTGTTTGTGGCTTGGGACGATGGCAGCGCCGTGAATCCCCGGACCATCACGGTGCCGTTGACCAATGTGACCTATACGGCCAACTTCGCGGCCGCGGCGACGATCACGGCGGGCGCCAACACGAATGACGGTGGCTCTGTCAGCGGCACAGGGGTCTACTTCGTGGGCAGCAACGATGTCCTGACGGCGACGGCGTCGAACGGCTGGACGTTCCTGCGCTGGAGCGACGGGGTGACCAACAACCCGCGGACCGTGGTGGTCGGCGCAGGCGGCGCTAGCTACACCGCTGTCTTCGCGCCGACCGCGCTGCTCACGGTGCAGGCCAGCCCTGTGAACGGCGGCAGCGTCACGGGGGGCGGCACCTACGTGGTGGGCAGCAACGCGCTGCTCTCCGCGACGGCCTCGAACCTCTGGCGGTTTGCCGGCTGGGATGACACGGTGAACAACAACCCGCGGACGGTGGTGGTGCCGCAGGGCGGCGCGACCTACACGGCGAACTTTATCCCGCTGGGCTCGGTCGCCGTGCTCGCGAGTCCGGGCAACGGCGGGCGCGCGACCGGCGGCGGACTCTATCCGGCCGGTTCCAACATCACGCTGACGGCGACGGCTTCGAACAGCTGGCAGTTCGTGAACTGGAACGGCACGGTCACCAACAACCCCTGGGCCTACACGGTGCCGGCTGGCGCGTCGGCGTGCACGGCGAATTTCGCCCGCATCAGCACCGTGACGCTGCTGGCTAGTCCGACCAACGGCGGCAGCGTGGCGGGCGGCGGGGTGCAGTTCGTCGGAAGCAACGCGACGCTGACGGCTATCCCCGCGGGCAACTGGGCCTTCAGCCGCTGGAACGATGGCAACACCAACGCCAGCCGCACGCTCACGGTGCCCGTGACCAACATCACGTACACCGCCACGTTCCTGCCGCCGGTG
>CAITZM010000036.1 GCA_903896925.1 uncultured Lentisphaerota bacterium
ACCGGTTTCCCACTCGCGTTCGCCGCCCGTTTCGAACTCGTGAAAGATGTTCAGCGCCCACTGGCAGTTCCGGCCGAACTGCTCGCCCAGCAACAAACGCAACTCGATGGCGTCAGGTATGCGCTCCGGCGCATCCTCCTCGTCGTCGCCATAGTCCTTGCCGACGCCGAACAGGTACTCGCCAAACAGCGTCGGGTTGAGTGGGAGCTTGCCCCAGTCGGCCAGCGCATAGCGCGCCTCGACGGTCTCGCGCGTGACCTGCGAGTGTTCCTTCTGCAGGACGAAATTGTTCTCATACGCAAGCTGGATGCGATGCGGCAGGCCCAGCTCGAATTCCTGGGTGAAGAGATTCTTCGTCTCGCCGTGCTTGGGGATGGTGCCCGTGTAATCGAGATCGATGTTGAACGCATAGGGCGGCAGCACGTAGATATCGGTGCCCGAGGAGAACCTCCCGCGGGCCGTCCAGCGGGGCTGGTTGTAGGGGCCGATCAGCTCCTGGCTCGGGCGGATGCCCGGCACCGTCACCTCCGGCAGGGCGGTCGCCTGCGGGTCGGCCAGCGCCGGCAGCGTACCCCAGCCGCAGCTTGCCACCAGCAACAGGGCCGCCCACGTTGCTCTTCCAGCCTGCTGTTTATGGTCCCGCACTTTTTCAGTGTTCATCTGATTATTTCCTGTGACTGACACCCGTACCCATTACGGGCCATGCCATCGCCATGTCATTTGCACAGCGCGAAGCCACCCACACAGGTGTCCGCGCTGTAGCCATAACTCTTGATTCTCACGAACAGTTCGCTCAGCAGCACCACGAACCGGGGCGCGGGCTGCATCGCATTCCACTCGGCGATCTGGGCGGGGAACTGCTGGCTGTATTCGGGTTCGTGCACTTCGCCGCACGCCACGAAGACGCTGCTTCCTGCTGCAGCAGGGGCGCAGCTCGCCACCCGGAACGCCGCAGCCCAGTCGCTTTGCCACCCCGCCTCGCCGCCGAACAACGGCAGCGCCAACAGGGCCAGTACGCCCGCCAGCCTCGCCACAAAACTGCGCCTGTTCTGCATCATGGTTGCCCCGGTTGCTGGCGCGCAAACTACACGCCCGGCTTTTCCCGGACAATGGAAATCCATGCACGCGCCGTCGGAAAGATTTAACCGCAAAGGTCACGGAGGTCATGAGAGGTCACAGAGGTTTTAGAACCTTTCACCTTCCGTCCTCTGTGTCCTCCTCTTAGCTCGGTGACCTCTGCGGTTTTGCTTCCATATCCGCAGCGCGGCGAGCAGTTCGTTGCTTTTCTGCCGCAGCGTGTCCCTGCTGGGCTGGGCCAGGGGCGTAGCGACCGTGGCGACGGTGGGGCTGCTTGGAGGGTGGGGCGAGTGCGCCGGGTCGGTGACCCGGCCTAGTGCACCTGAGAGCGCGCTTGGATAGCAGGGTGTGAGTCCCTGCCTGGCTGACACTGTAAGGCCAGTAACTGAAAGTAACTGCGCCGGGGCTATATCCCCGGGTGGAGAGCAACTGAACGTGAACGATCAGTCCGTAACGACTCGCGGCTAACCGCGCACAGTGAACTCGATTCGGTCGGCGGTGCTGGCGAGCCTGCTAGGCAATGGCGAAGCCCGAGCGTCAGCGAGCGACCCCCGTTGAGCCAGCAGATGACGAGGGGCTGAGCACCGCAGATGGTTGGAGACAGAATGATCGGAAATCCGAGCGACGTGAATCAGGGAACCACGGCTGGTGGCGCAAGGGCCGGCCGGGGTCAGAGCCTCCGTAGTAGCGTAGAAGCGGGTAACGACCGTGGAGCGAAGGGAGGCAGGGACGTGGTGTTGGGCGTGGCTGGGACAACATCCTGTAAGGGGCCGGGTAGTGCCGCAAGGCTGTTCGCCCGGAGGCGCCGCAGGAGCGGGCGTGGTGTTCCGGAGCGTTCTGACAGTGGACCGCCTGCACAACAGGTGAGCGGGGCGCAAGCCTGCGTGGCTGGTGCGACTCTTCTGATCGCCCTGAGTTGAGTGCCTGAGCCAGTCCATCAACCGCCACGAACTAGAAAGCCGGATGCGGGAAATCCGCCTGTCCGGTTTGGTTGGGGGACGACGGAGCAATCCGTTCTCTATCCATATCAAAACTATGTTTGGTTGTGGCTGCGCGGTGGGAGCTCGGCGTGGCTACTTTCGGCGCGATCCTCCGCTGCGGAGGACGCCCTCCAATCAAATCTTCCGCCTCTCCGGGAAGCTGTGTCATCTGTGAAACCTGTGGATGTTTGCTCTTCGGTGTGTCCGGCTTGCCTCATGCCCGCTCTGGCCATCGGTGGCATCCGTGAAAATCCGTGGCTGCTTTTCTTCATTTGCCGTCAAGACGCCGTCGGCAAACCGATAGACGAGAATTTTGTCGCGGCTGCCACCCGAGGCATACACGGTGCGCCTGGCCGGGCTCACGGCCAGGCCGAGCCAGCCTTCGGCGATCGGCACGCGCTGGACGATCTTTTCCGTGACACTGTCGAGGACGGCGAGTAAATGCTCGGTGTAGCCGTTGCTCAACACGAGTGCATATTTGCCGCCGGGCAGCGGCACGAGCTTCATTCGCTCAGTCAGCGCGACGCCTCGGCGATGGTCATGATCTGCCGGGCGATGAGCCAACGATAGACATCGAACTCGGCGGGCGACCAGAGGTCGTCGTGCTTGTACTTTTCCTGCACGCGAATGGCGTCCCAAACGAATTTGAGCTCACGCTCCGCCTGAGCGGCGGCCGCCAGCGCCGCGGGCTTGCCGCTCTGCCTGGCCGCGGCGATCGCCTGCTCCAGCGTGTAGACGTAGCGGTAGTCGTCGTAGCCTTCGCGATAGGCTTCCCACATCGCGACGGGCACCGGTGTGCCGTCCGGCTCGCTGCGGTTAAAGAAATCCATCGAGGAACCGTCGAGGTAATTCCACGGGTCGCCGACGTTCGCCTGGTAGATCCACGGGATCAGGGTGCGAAAGCCGCTGCGCCAGAAACCGAAACCATAGGTCATCCGCGCGCCGGCGACCGGCGTGTGATCGTTCTCGCCATTGACGTGGTTGGGATAGCACCAGTACTCGACGTGGCGCGCCTGCGAGTCGGCCAGCAGCGTCGCGCGGTCCGGCGCGAACGGCTGCGTGCACCAGATGTCCACCCAGGGCCGCAGCGGCGCGAACGGCTCGTGGGTCGGGTCGGCCGTCACATAGGTTCGCACGCCCGCCGCCTTGCACGCCTGCAGCACCTTGACCATGAAGTTCACCGACGCCGGATCGGTGCCCGGTTCGTCAATCGGATAGTAGAGGAACTCCGGCCAGCCGCGCTCCTTGCGGCCGGCCTCGATGGCGCGCACCATCGCCGTCATCTCGCGGCAAAACTCCCCGGGCGGATCCTTCACGCTGTGCATGTGCGAGCCGAACCGCTCGTGCGTGTATTTCTCGTACACGCCGCCGGTGTTGATCTCCAGCGCGACCGGCCCGGTGAAACCGTTTTTTTTCCAAAGCTCCAGCTGTGCGGCGAGCGTGTCCCACTTGATGTCGAACCGGCCATCCTTGTCCGCGGGCGCACACCAGAAATCGAGCACGACGTTGCGCGTGCCGTGCGCGATCATGTCGGCGTGTTCCAGTTCGGCCTTGCGGCGGAAATAGTCGCGGGAGACAGCGTCTTTCGCCTGAACCATCTGGGAGAGGGGATGGTGATAGTAGATGCCGAAGATTTTCGACGGATCGTCACGCAGCTTGAACGGCAGCACGCGCAGTTTGACCGGCACGACGACCTTGCCGCTGTCGCAGGTAAAAGTGACGTGGCCGGTGTACTCGCCGGCCGGCGCATTCTCGGGCACGCGCAGCGTCAGCCAGAAGCGCGCATTTTCGTCGGCCTTCAGGTTGCCGCCTTCAAAGCGCTCGAGCACATCGGGCACCACGCGGCAGCGATGGAGCACCGTGTAATTCGGCCGCGCCAGCATGTAGCGGACGCGGCGGACGGAAATATTCTCCGCCGGCACCGGCCCGATGGCGCTGACGCTGACCTGCGCGTGGGCGAGGTCGCGCAGCGGGCGGACGATGAAGTTGACCGGCTCGTATTCGCCCGGCGTCGCAAACGCGCGCAGCTCGGGGTTGAGTTCCTCGGCGCGCGGGTTGGTGTGCGGATAGACGCACTCGAGATAGTGCCGTGACCAGACGGCAAAACCGCGCTGCTCGTCGGCCGCCTGCGGCTGCAGCAGCGGACCGGCCGGCGGCTCCGGGTCCTGTTTCCACTTGGCCCATTCCGCCGGCGGCATGCGGAACGTCCATTCCTCAAACGGCGCGATGATGTCTTTCTCGACGCGCGCGGCGTCGGCGTCGGTCCACGCCAGCACGGCGTTGACGATCCATTTGCTGTTGGGGTCGAGACGGACCGCCAGCGGGAACAGCCGCTCCGTGTTGCGGACCGTGGCGTGGAACCGCAGCACGCGATATTGGCAGGGCCCCTCGATCTGCACGCGCTGCTTTTGTCCGCCGACCGCGACGGTGAAGTCGAAGTACTGCGCGCGATACTTGGAGTCACTGGTGCCGCAGACCACATAGACGTTGTAATCGCCCGGCGGCGCCGCAAGGAGAAACGCGTTCGTGCCGGAGCCGACCACGGCGGCCTCGGTGATTGGATTGGTCCAGATCGGGGGCGGCTCCTCGTGGCCCCGGCTCTTGTTCTCGACCGGTTCGCGATAGGCGCGCGCCGAGGCGGCGAGCCCGTCTTTGGTCTGCCAGCCGAAGCCAGCCTGCTCGCTGAAGACGCTGCCGGGGGTGACTTTGGTGAAGCCGGACCAGACCTCCGACTTCGGCGTGCCCATGTCGTAAAGCAGCGGCGTGGCGTGGGCGGAGGCGACCAGGGCGAGCAAGGGCAGGATGCGCATGATCATTTCCCCCACGGCGATGCGACGACGCGCAAGGCGACCGGCGGCGTGGGCTGCCCAGCGGCGGCGCGGGCCGTCAGTTCGTACGCACCGGGCGCGAGCACGCCGGGTGCCAGGCCGATCGCGACGCTTTGCGCGCCGCGCTTGGCCTGTGTCGCAGCGCGCGCCACCACCTGGCCGTCGCGCAGCAACTCGCAGGTCACGCGCACGGTTTCGTTGGGCTTGACGCCCGCCAACTGGAATTGCGCGGTCACGACTTTCGCATCGGTAAACAGCACGGCCGTTTCCGCCGCAAAAGCCAGGATCGTCGGTCGCGCATAGCGCAGCAAGGCCAGATCATCGATCCAGAGGTCGAGCTGGTCGGCGTGCTGGTAATTCGACTCGGAGATATGGAACTGAAGGTTGCGGACATCGGCGGGCTGCGGAATCTTCGCGATGGGGATGGTGACCTCGACCCACTCGCCCAGCTTCAGGTCCGCCAGACTGATACCATAGGTATGGGCCTTGTCCGGTGCGTGCAGGCCCAGGCCGACCGGTTCCTTGGGCAGCGCCGGCCGCGAAGAGGTGGTGAAGATCCACATGTGCAGGAAATCCCACGCCGACCAGTCGCGCTGTGCGCCCTCGGGCAGGGTGCGCCCGAAGCGCGGCCAGCCGATCGGATACTTGGCCTCGCCGCCGTAATAATCCACCGTGACGTGCCAGTGCAGCGCGGTCTCGTTGATTTTCACGTGCGTCTTGGAAACCTCGACGGTGGATTCCGCCGGCGACCAGCCTGTCGCCGAGGCCCCGCCGAACAGCAGCAGCTTTTCCATCTCCGGCGCCGGCGCGGCCGCCACCGTCGCTACAAGAGCGGAGGAGGCGGTCAGCATCCAGAGGGAATATTTCGCGGCACGCCACCCGGACAGTGCTGTGGTTTTCATCATGCTTCGCATTGTAATGAGACGCTGTCGCCGCACAAGCGCGAATCCTCGTGCCGTTTTCCAAGGCTCCCGAAAACCGCGGCTGGATTGCTGGCCCGGCTGCTTTGGAGCGGCGGCA
>CAITZM010000037.1 GCA_903896925.1 uncultured Lentisphaerota bacterium
GCGGCGGCGGCGAGCGCCAGCAGCAGCACGGTCTCCACCATTACGCATCCACAGCCGAGCAGATCGCCCGTGATGCCACCGAAATTCGCCCGCATCCAGCCGCGCAGTGCCACCGCGAGCAGCGCGGCGCTGACGACCGCGAGCAGGCCACCTGCGCCCGCCAACGCGCCGCAGAGGATGGCGGCCGACAGGAGCGCGGTGATGAAGTGCCAGCCGCGCGCGCCCTTGACGAACAACCCGGCCGTGCCGCCCTCGGCACGAGCATAGGGCAGACTGACCGCGTGCAGCGTCATGGCGAGGCGCGAGAGGATGAAGGCGAGCGGCACCAGCCGCAGCGCACCGCCGCCCAACTCCGCCAGCCGCGTCAGCGCCACGACCTGCAGGAGCAACACGAGCACGAGCGCAAGCGCGCCCATCGCGCCGATGCGCGAATCCTTCATAATCTCCAGCCGCCGCGCCAGCGTACGCCCGCCGCGCCAGCCATCCACGGTGTCGGCCAGGCCATCGTAATGCAGGCCGCCGGTCAAGGCCGCGGACAACACCACGCCCAGCACCGCTGCGCCTGCCGGCCAATGCAAGCCATGCGCCACGCCAGCCAACACCAGCCCCACCCCGCCGCCCACAAGCAAACCCACCAGCGGAAACCAAGGCAGGGCCGAGGCCAGCGTCGCGGCGTCGCGCCCCGGCACGCGCAACACCGTAAGCGTCCGCAGCGCGGTGACCAGCCCGCCGAGCACGGGAGTGTTGGTGTGCTGGTGTACTGGAGCACCAAGATTCTGCTCACTCATTTTTCGCCATCTTTCTTCCCCCCACGCCACCACTCCCTCATGCCATCACTCCCTTGCTTCGCTCACGCGCCCGGCGCAATGCCGACCTCGGCGAAGGTGGCCATTTCCCGGATGACCGCCGCGGCGTCCTCGATGATCTGCATGGCAATGACGGCGCCAGAGCCTTCACCCAGCCGCATGCCGAGGTCGAGGATCGGCCGCAGGCCCTCGCTCGCAAAGAATTTCCGGTGCCCGGGCTCGGCGCTCATGTGGGCAAAGAACATATAATCCTTCGCCGCCGGCTCCAGCCTCAAGGCCACGAGCGCCGCGGCGCTGGCGATGAAGCCATCCACGACCACCCCGATGCGCGCCGCGGCGGCGCCCAGACACAGCCCGCACAGGCCCGCTAGCTCCAGCCCGCCGACCGCGGCCAAGGCGCCGAGCGGGCTGACACAATGCTCGCGATTGACCTGCAGCGCCCGCTCGATCACCGCGGCCTTCGCAGCGACACCGCTGGGATCCAACCCGGTGCCCGGCCCGGTCACCTCCGCCGCCGGCACACCGAGCAACACGGCGAACAGGGCCGCGGCAGGCGTCGTATTCCCGATGCCCATCTCCCCGGTACCGAGCAGCGTCACGCCCGCCGCTGCGGCGGCCTGCGCACGCTCGATGCCGATCTCGACCGCCTGCCGGCACTCGGCCAGTGTCATTGCCGGGCCACGCGCGATGTTGTCGGCGCCGCTCTTCACCTTGCGCGCGAGCAGCCCGGGCAGGTTACCCAGGTCGCCATCCACGCCGATATCGATCACTTCGACCTCGGCACCCGCGCGGCGCGCGAGCACGTTGATCGCCGCGCCGCCGCCGAGAAAATTCTTCACCATGAGCTGCGTGACCACCGGAGGATAGGCACTGACGCCCTCCGCCGTGACCTTGTGATCGCCGGCGAAGACGCACACGCGTTTGGCCCCCATTTGCGGCCGCAGCACGCCCTGGATGGCGGCATAGCGCGCCGCGATGTCCTCCAGATAGCCCAGACTACGCCGCGGCTTGGTCAGGTTGTCCAGCCGCTCCTGCGCCGCGGCCAAGGTGGTCTCCGACACCGGCCGGATGCGCTGCAAGGTCGTTTCCAACAGTTCCATATTCGTTTCCTATTTTTTCGACAAAAAAAGATTCCGGTGCGCCGACACCATGCCGGCCAACCGGAATCTTTTGCCATCGGATTCCACGCTCTATTTTATTGCGCCCAACAGGTGTTCTGGCTCCCGGATCAACCGCCAGCGCTGCTGTCTTCCCGGGCCGGTTGCAGCCGGCACAGTGACGTCCCCACCAAGAGGACCGCAGCCCGCGTACCCGATTACAGCGGCGGGACCGCCACGGATTCGCACCGTGTTCCGCATGTTGTGGCGCAAATTGCAACAACGGAGGCATCCCTACCACGCGCCCACCCCTGCGTCAAAACTTTTCGCGACCCATCGACGGCTGAGGCAGGCCATAGCAGTGCCTTCATGCGACCGGAGGCCGCATCCACGAGGAGATGGAGGCAGTAATTGCACACAGAAGCCAACGAAGCAAACGAAGGCCCTTGGTTACCTTCGTTTGCTTTTGTTGAAAAGCCCCCGGAAAGAGCGGGTCACCGACCGGCGGCTTTGAGCTTCCAGGCGCCGGTGCCCCACCAGTAGCTGGCGGAGCGGGCGGTGCCATTGGTGTTCATGAACCAGCCGCCGGTGAGGCCGGCGGAGTTCTGCCAGACGAGGTCGCTGACGTGGTCACCATCGATGTCCGCCACGCCGCAGAGCGCCCAGTCGCCGGTGTTGAACGGCGTGCCGCCGCGGATGGTGCCGTTGGGATTGTGGTACCAGATCACCACCGTGCCGGCGGCGTTCTGCCAGAACAGTTCGGCCTTATGGTCCCCATCCAGGTCGCCCGCGCCACGGAGTTTCCAGCCGGACATGACGCCCACAGGGACGGCCGCCAGATAGTTGCCGTTGGTGTCGAGCCGCCAATACGCCGCCACACCCGCGGCGTTCTGGAAGAACAGTTGGCCGCGGCCGAGGCCCTCGTAGTCGCCGCAGGCCTTGATGTCCCAGCCGCTCAGGTTGAACCAGTACCTGGCGCTGCGCACGGAGCCATCGGCCTTCATGAACCAGCCCGCGGCGTCGCCGGCCGCGTTCTGGAAGAGCAGGTCGCTGACGGTGTCGCCATCGACATCGCCGGCACACTTGAGCGCCCAGCCGCCGGTGTTGGCGAGGATGCGCGCGAACTGGAAGCTGGCGTTGGTGCCGACCACCCAGCTCGCGATCAGGCCCGTCGGATCCTGATAGAAGATCAGCGGCACATGTTCCGCGTAGGGGCACGGCATCCAGTTGACCTGGTCCACCCAGCCGGCGTTACTGCC
>CAITZM010000038.1 GCA_903896925.1 uncultured Lentisphaerota bacterium
CAACATCGGCATCGGCGGCAGCGACCTGGGCCCGGTCATGGCCTACGAGGCGCTCAAGCACTACAGCACCCGCGACCTGACCTTCCGTTTCGTCTCCAACGTCGATGGCACGCACTTTGCCGAGGCCGTGCGCGATCTCGACCCGGCGGAGACGCTGTTCATCGTCGCCTCGAAAACCTTCACGACGCAGGAGACGATGACCAACGCCGCGAGCGCCCGCGCCTGGCTGCTGGCCACGCTGAAGGATCCCACGGCGGTCAAGGCCCACTTCGTCGCGCTCTCGACCAACACCAAGCTGGTCGCCGAGTTCGGCATTGATACCGCGAACATGTTCGAGTTCTGGGACTGGGTCGGCGGCCGCTACAGCCTCTGCTCCGCCATCGGCCTGCCGGTGATGCTCGCCATCGGCCCGGACCATTTCGACGCCATGCTCGACGGTTTCCACCGCATGGACCGGCACTTCGCCGAGACGCCCGCCGAGCACAACGCCCCTGCGCTGCTCGGCCTGCTCGGCATCTGGTACAACAACTTCTGGAACGCGCAGACCCACGCAATCCTGCCCTACGACCAGTACCTGAGCCGCTTCGCCGCCTATTTCCAGCAGGGCGACATGGAGAGCAACGGCAAGTACGTGGACCAGCAGGGCCACCGCGTCGCCTGGCAGACCGGCCCCGTGATCTGGGGCGAGCCCGGCACCAACGGCCAGCACGCGTTCTACCAGCTCATCCACCAGGGCACGAAGCTGATCCCGAGCGACTTCATCGGCTTCGGCCGCTCACTCAACCCGCTGAGCGACCACCACGACAAGCTGATGGCGAACTTCTTCGCGCAGACCGAGGCGCTCGCGTTCGGCAAGACCGCCGCCGAGGTTGCCGCCGAGGGCACCAAGCCGGAGCTGGTGCCGCACCGCGTCTTCGAGGGCAACCGCCCGACGAACACGATCCTCGCGGCGGAACTGACCCCGTCGGTCCTCGGCCAGCTGATCGCGCTCTACGAGCACAAGATCTTCACGCAGGGCGTCGTCTGGAACATCTTCAGCTTTGACCAGTGGGGCGTGGAGCTGGGCAAGAAGCTCGCCGCGAACATCCTGCCCGAGCTGCAAGACAAGGCCGAGCCGGAGCTGAAGCACGACGCCTCGACCAACGCGCTCATCCGCCGTTACCGCCGCCTCCGCCGCGCGTGAGGCCTCCGGGAAAAAGCTAACCACAGAGGTCGCGGAGGTCAGAAAGAGGTTCGCAGCGGTCTGCCGCTGTGAGCCGTGGTGAACTTTTTTTCCGTATCTGATTACAGCTTGAAGATTGGCAGGCGGAAGCGCCTCTCAGTTTGCAGCATCTTCTTTGCGCCTGCGTTGAAATCCTCTGCGACCGCCTCCGTCCTCTGTGACCTCTGTGGTGAACTCTTCCGGCGGTTGCGGCGCGCTGGGGGCGGGTTGGCTGGCACGGTTGGGCGGGAGCACGGGGCATCGGACGGATAGGTCCTATCGGTCCGATAGGACCCATTCTTGCAAGAGGCTGCCCAAGGCCAGGCTTGGCGTCCGCGGCCGCCGGGCGCCGGCCGGAAACTGTTGGCGGGGGGCGGGGGTTTGTGTAGGGTAGCGCGCATGAAGAAATCATCTGGCTGGGTTCTGGCGGCGCTGGCGCTGGTCGGGCTGGCGGCGCAGGCGGCGGATTATCCGTTGGTGGACGCGGTGGAATGCCGGGCGCGCGGCGGATTGCCGAACTTCCTGGCGCGGGCCGCGGCGGGCGGCGAGCTCAGTGTGGCC
>CAITZM010000039.1 GCA_903896925.1 uncultured Lentisphaerota bacterium
CGTTCCCTTGTGTTCATTTCGATCCTCTCCATCGCGTCTGCCCGCCTTTCTGCGGGCGCCGGCTATGGGGACATTCTAAAAGAGTTTCAAGGGGACATTTTCAAAGTGGCGCGACAGCCCGGCGTCGCGCGATTCAAGGCCAGCGTCCCGGCGGGCGCGGGCGCGGCACGCGGCGGGTTTTTCCGGCTGGCATTTTGCGCGCGGCATGGCACACTCCGCGGCAAAAATCAGGAACACATGAAACGTTTTTTCCGCACCAAATCGCACCTGCAGCTGATCGGCGAGGCCGACAGCGGCGAGCATAAGCTCCACCGCGTGCTCGGCCCCTGGCACCTGACGCTGCTCGGCATCGGCGGCATCATCGGCGCGGGCATCTTCGTGCTGACCGGCCAAGCCTCGGCGATGTACGCCGGGCCGGCGATCGTCCTCGCGTACGTCATCTCCGGCATCGGCTGCGCCTTCGCCGGCCTCTGCTACGCCGAGTTTGCCTCGATGATCCCCGTCGCCGGCAGCGCCTATACCTATTCCTACGCGACGCTCGGCGAACTTTTCGCCTGGATCATCGGCTGGGACCTGATCCTCGAATACCTGTTCGGCGCCTCGACGGTCGCCGTCGGCTGGTCAGGCTACGTGGTGAGTTTCTGCAAGGACATCGGGGTCATCATCCCCGCAGCGCTGTGCAATGCGCCCTTCGCCTATGACGACAAGCTCGGCATGCACCTGACCGGCGCGATCCTCAACGTGCCGGCGGTGGTGGTTGTCCTGTTCGTCACGACCCTGCTCGTCATCGGCATCAAGCAGTCGGCTACGTTCAACGGCGTGATTGTGATGATCAAGCTCGCGGTGGTCCTGTTGTTCGTGCTCTTCGGCATCTGGTATGTGGACACGGCCAACTGGCATCCCTTCATCCCGCCGAACACCGGGGAGCGCGGCCACTTCGGCTGGAGCGGCGTCTTGCGCGGCTCGGCGGTCGTCTTCTTCGCCTATATCGGCTTCGACGCCGTCTCCACCGCGGCGCAAGAGGCCAAGAACCCGCAGCGCGACATGCCCATCGGCATCCTGCTCTCGCTCGCGATCTGCGGCGTGCTCTACGTGGCCGTCTCGGGCGTGCTCACCGGCCTGGTGCCTTTCGCGCAGCTCAACGTCCCCCACCCGATCGCCGTCGGCATCGACGCCGCGGGCAAGGGCCTCGCGTGGTTGCGGCCGCTCGTCAAGCTCGGTGCCATCGCCGGCCTCAGTTCCGTGATCCTCGTGCTGATGCTCGGCCAGACGCGCATTTTCTTTTCCATGGCGCACGACTGGCTGCTGCCCCGCAGCTTCGCCCACATCCATCCGCGCTTCAAGACGCCCTACATTGCCACGATCATCACCGGCCTCGTGGCCATGGTGACCGCCGGCTTGTTCCCCATCGGCATCCTCGGCGAACTCGTGTCCATCGGCGCACTGCTGGCCTTCGCGATGGTGTGCGCCGGCGTGCTCGTGATGCGCCACACCAAGCCGGATGCGCACCGGCCCTTCCGGACCCCGTGGGTGCCCCTCATCCCGATCCTCGGCATCCTGTTCTCGGCGGTCCAGATGGCCTCGCTGCCCCGCGACACGTGGATCCGGCTGATCGCCTGGATGGCCCTCGGTCTCGTCATCTACTTCACCTACAGCCACCGCTCCAGCCGCCTGCACCACGCCCACACCCTGCCGTGAGACGCATGGTGCCCGCTCGTCGGCCTCGCCACTGAGCACACATTACCTTCATCTCAGCAGACCAGAGACCGGAAAGGCTGGCGGGTTGGACCACAGCTCAACGCCCGCAGCACGAAACGTGTTCAGACTAGCTGGGGGCGGCGGCTTTCCAGCCGCCGTCAAAAGTCAGTCAGTCGTTTTGGGCAGATGTACTGGTGTGACGCGCGGAGTTGAGAGACACACACAAGGCCACCCCTTCAGTGGTCTTCGACCTGGTGAGGTATCCCATAAGCGGCCATGCTTGACGCGAATAGCTTGGGCCGTCTTTCAGTCAGGATGGACAGGATTTTCAGGATCTTCACGCCGAACCGTCCTGTCAATCAATGGAGTTATACTGTCTGGTTGTCTAAGGAACATCACGCTAGGGGTAAAACTGGAGTGGATGACGGGATTTGAACCCGCGACGACCAGGGCCATCCTCCTGCGGCGGACTCTGCCCAACCGCATCAACCGCCGAAGATGCGGGTTGTACTGGTGCCAACTCATGGATCAAGGACGGACTGGAAAGTGGGGTGGATGACGGGATTTGAACCCGCGACGACCAGGGCCACAACCTGGTGCTCTGCCAAACTGAGCTACATCCACCGGCGAGCGGAGAGATTAGCCGGTTTCCGCCGAAAATCAAAACAAAAGTACGATTGTGTCGGCGTGCATTTGAAATTTCCTTTTTTGTGCGTTGAAATTTCTTTTAGAGCTGAGCCGCCTCGATGCGACCC
>CAITZM010000040.1 GCA_903896925.1 uncultured Lentisphaerota bacterium
GGCATCGCACAGTTGTACAACTGTGCGATGCCGGCGGCGGTGCTGACCGCGGGACAGGCGCCGCCGGCCGGGGGGTGTGCCCGGCGCCAATCAAAAGCGGTTCAAGCGGGGTGCGGTTCTGCTAGACTGCCGCGCAAGCGCCGCGGCGCGGGAGTGAACGATGGACCGATATAATCTGATCAGCTTCGGCAGTCTTTTCGTGTTGATTTTCATCGGCTGGTTGCTTTCCAACAACCGCCGCGTGTTCAACTGGCGTGCGGTGGCGTGGGGCCTGGCGCTGCAACTGTTGTTCGGCGCGTTCATCTTCTTCGTGCCGGCGGGCGCCCAGGTGTTTCTGTGGCTGAACGACGCGCTCACCAAGGTGCTCGACGCCTCGCAGGCGGGCATCAAGTTCTGCTTCGGCCCGCTCGCCTCTCCGCCGGGCCAACCGGGCTCCATCGGCTTCATCCTGGCCCTCCAGGCGCTGCCGACCATCGTCTTCTTCGCGACGCTGATGGACGTGCTCTATTACCTGAAGGTGATGGAATACGTCGTGATGGGCTTCACCAGGCTGTTTTCGAAACTGATGCGCATCAGCGGCGCGGAGTCGCTCAGCACCGCGAGCAACATTTTCGTCGGCATCGAGGCCTCCGTGGTCGTCCGGCCCTACCTGGCCACCATGACCCGCTCGGAGTTGGGGCTCGTGCTGACCTCCGGCTTCGCGACGGTTGCCTCAAGCACGCTGGGCCTCTATGTGATGTTGCTCCACCAGACGTTCCCGACCATTGCGGGGCACCTGATGAGCGCCTCGCTGCTGGGCGCGCCCGCGGCCATCGTCATGTCCAAGCTGCTGTTGCCGGAGACGGAACAGCCCGAGACGCTCGGGAAGATCGTGGCACCGCACTACGAAAGGCCCTCGAGCCTGATCGAGGCCGCGATCAACGGGGCGAACGCTGGCGGACGGCTGGTGATGGGCATCATCGTGCTGTTGCTCGCGTTCCTCGGGCTGATGGAACTGCTGAACCTCGGCCTCGACGGTGTCGCCGTGCTGGTTGAGAAATTCTGCCATGTCCACTGCAACCTGCGGCTGGAAAACCTGCTCGCCTATGTCTTCTATCCCCTCGCGCTGCTGATCGGCGTACCGCCAGCCGACGCCTGGGAGGTCGGCCGCCTGCTCGGCATGCGGCTGGTGCTGACCGAGATTCCCGCTTATCAGGAACTCGCGCGGCTGATGGCGACCGGCGGCCTGCACTACGGGCGCAGCGCGGTGCTGGCGAGCTATGCGCTATGCGGCTTTGCGCACGTCGCCAGCGTCGCGATCTTCGTCGGCGGCACCGCCGCGCTCGCTCCGAACCAGACGAAGAACCTGGCTGCCGTCGCTTTCCGTGCTTTGCTGGCGGCCACGCTCGCCTGCCTGATGATCGCCGCGATCGCCGGCACGTTCTATGGACACGGCGCGCTGGTGCTCACCGTGAAATGACGGTCCGGGGTTGGTCGCCCTTGGCCGGGGTGACCTTGTGCAGGGCTGGGGTGGTGGCGTCGCCAGAACCGGGCTGTCTATCGCATGGCCAACGACTTGCACCCGGTCCAGGCGTTTGTGTAGGCCGTCCCAGGCGGTAAAAGAGCGTGAAAAACGGCCGGTTCCGGTGCCCTCCGCGCCTGCGCGCAGGGCCGGCCACCGTGGGAAACCGCCGATACGGTGACATTTTCACTTGTCGGCAGGGGGGCGCTTCCGTATAGTCCCCGCGCTTTGGTAGTCAGACAGGAGCAGTGATATGGCATTCAAGTGTGACATTTGTGGCAAAGGCCCGCGCGCGGGCAATCGCATCATCCGGCACGGCCTGGAGAAGAAAAAAGGCGGCATCGGCCTGCATACGACGGGAATCACGGGTCGCCGTTTCCTGCCGAACCTGCAGTCGGTCCGTTGTCGCGAGGGTGGCTCCGTGCTGACCAAGCGCGTGTGCACGGGTTGTCTCAAGGCTGGTAAGATCACCAAGGCCTGACGCCCGCCGCTGCGCTGGCGTCGGAAGAACCGCCATGGCAGACGCTACCAAAGCCAAGACCGCCAGGAAATCCTTCGGCGAGCCCGCCTTTGTGCTGATCAAGCAGCGCTCCTGAACCGCGCCACAGGATCCCTCTGTTCAGGTTTCGTCACGTCTGCGAGGCGCCTGATGAAAACCGTTCTCTTTGTACTCCCGGCCCTGCTTCTGGCAGGCTGCATGGCGTCCAAGGTGAATCCGTCGGTCACGGAGCGGGAGAAAAAGTATCTCGCTGAATTGCCGCAGTCGCGCAGCCTATCGTGGGGGCCGTGCATGTGCACGTATCACTTCCTCGCAGACACCGGCGCCGCGGGCGTGCCCATGGTCATCCGGACCCTCGATGGGTTCAGCGGTTCCACCAACATCCAGATGCGCGCGCTCATCGTGGATGGCGCGTGGCACTACAGCAAAGGCACCAACACCGTCATCGCGCCGATCATGGATCGCGCCGCCTGCGACCCCGCCCCCGCCGTGCAGGCGGCGGCCCAGAAATGGTTCGACCAACAGCGCGGAAAATAATCCGCCACCTCCGATACCCCCTCAGCTCAACCGCTCTTTATTTAAGGAAGCTCTTCCGTCTGCGAGCACGGGGCAGGGGCGACTCCTCTGGCGGAACTGATCTCTGTAGCGGCGACCTGCGGTCGCCGCCAGCGCTCGCGCCGCTCAAAGATTACCAAGCCGGGTGCCTGGTGTTCATCAGTGGATGCGGCGTCACGCCACTGGCTGGTCGAGGTTCCGCGCGCACCCCGCTCACTCAACCTTGGCCAATAGACGGCGTGGGGCCGTTCATTTGGCGGCTTCGAGGCGGACAAGACCGGCGTCGATGTACTGGCCGCCGGTGAGCTGGTGGCAGTGGATCGCCAGCAGGTTCTTGCCGGCCTTCAGCGTCGCCGCGGCGGCGGGGGCGATGTCGAAGGTTTCGTAGTCGGAGAGGTAGCTGGTGGTTTGGACGGCGGGTACGCCGTTGATGAACACCTCGGCGTCTTCGTCATGATGCATCAGTAACGCGATCTGGCCCGCGGGGAGGCCGGTCAGTTCGAATTCGCGGCGCAGCCAGATGTCGGCGGTTTTCCAGGGTGTGCGCACGACGGCGCCGGGCGTCTTGGGGGCGCCGAAGCCGGCGATGCCGCTCTTCCAGCCGGCGTCGGCGAAGCCGGGCTTGAACCAGCCGTCGGCGGGTGGCTGCGTCGTGTATTGCCAGGAAATGTTCCGGTCCTCGCGCGCAGTGGGGACCAGCGTATGCGTCAAGGTGGTCTTGGGCAGCGGCGCCCAGTTGGCGGCCTTGGCGCGGTCGCGTCCGGCCCACTTGGCCCACACAGCCTTGTCATAGAGCAGCTGCAGGAACACGCCGCCGACGACGGGCCGCGCCGTGAAACCAACTTTCTTCGCGGTCTTCGTCTGATACCAGTCGGTCATCGGCGAGCGGTCCGGCGTCGTGTTCAGGAAGTTATAAACCGGCCCGCAGAGCGCATCGAAGTCGGCGCGGTCCTGCGTCAGCGTCGCGGTCCAGAGCGTCCAGTCGAGCTTGGTGTAGTCCTTGCGGCTGTCGAGCGGCAGTCCGTAGGAGTTCTGCGACTGCTTGTAGAACGCCATGTCCTTGCGGAGCGCCTCGGCAGGCCAGAGGCCGAAGCCGAGGATGCGGTCCCAGACGATGTTGTATTTCTGGCTCCACGAGCCGGGCTTGTCGAACGCGAGGCGGAAGTGATCGCCGTCGTTGGCCTCGGTGACCCAGCGCGCGGCATATTGCTTGGCGAGCGCCATGAATTCCGAGCTCTTGGCTTTCTCCCCGCGCAGCTCGCAGAGGCGGGCGAACGAGGCGAGGCCGCAGATGGCCTTCGCGCTCAGGTTCACGTTGTGCGCGAGGTGGCCGGCGAAGTCGTCGGTGCAGAGCTGGTTCTCCGGGTCGAAGCCCTTGTCCTTGAGGTAGGCGGCCCACTTCTCCAAGACGGGCCAGTACTTCCCGGCGAAGTCCGCGTTGCCGTCCATCTGCGCCACGGCCGCCAGCAGCACCAAGATGTTGCCGGTCTCCTCGACGGGCATCTGGTTCTTCTCGGTGCGTTCGCCGCCGCCATAGACCTGGCCGTTGGCCTTTGGATACTGCCCGAGGTCGTGCGGCGCGAACGGCCACGGCCAGCGCGGCGAGGCGGCGTAGTCGAGGTTCTGCACGATGATCGCCTTCGCCAGCGATGGGCCGAAGAGCAGGAACTGCGGCGCCATCGGATAGATCACGTCCACCGTGCCGATGCAGCCGTTGCTGTGGTTTTCCTTCGGGAAGATCAGCGGCTGGCCGTTGGCGTCGGCGGCGAGCTTGCCGCCGGCCCACGTCTGGCGGAACGCGAGCGCGCAGATCTGCGCGTACTGCTCGCCGCCGGCCTTCGTCAAATCGCTCATCAGCTCGGCGTCGAATTCCGCGCAACGCTTCGCGAGCGCCTCGCGCTGCTGCATTGCCGACTTCAGCAGATCGCCCGCCTCCGCGCCGTTGCGCCGCCAGTAGGCGCGCAGGTTCTGTTTGAAATATTGGATCGCGAAAATGTCGTCGTAGGCCAGCAGCAGCCAGCGCGACACCGGCTCCGCGCCGACCTTGAGCCCGCCGAACGAAAGCGCGGCGACCGGCGCCTCGCCTGCCGGCTGTGGCATGGTCATCTTGAACATCGGGAATTCGCCACCAGAACAAAACGCCGTTCGTCCTGCATCGACTGGAATGATGTGCGGCTTGGCCTGCGTTTCCGGAGCGGCCAGATAGAGGTGCCCCCAATCAATGCGGATATCGTCGCCACGCTTGGCGAGCACCTGCTGGTCCACCGAGCCGAACTTGATCACCGCCAAAGCGTTCGCGTCTTCGCGCCCCCACTCGACGCGCTGCTTCTGCTCATTCACCACGATTTCCGGTGCGGCCTCGAAATAGCACGCCACGTCGTGCTGCTTGCCGTCGGTCGCGCGGAAGTCCCACGTCACGTAGGTCACCGGCCACGACAGCACGTCGAGGTCGTCCGGCAGCGCCGGCGTCAGGAACGTCAGCGTGAGCGCCACGCCCGCGCCTTCAAACGTGTAGATCGTGCGCGTCGGCAGGACGGAAAGTTTTTTCTGTTCGAGCGCCGGCAGCTCCTTGGGCTCCGTGCCCATGACGCGGAACGCCTGGCCATCGATGCGGACCAGCGCGGTCAGCCGGTGGGGCTTGCCGGTCCAGTGCGTCGTGTCGGCGTCGGTCAGCTTGTCGGCCGGCGACCAGATGCTGAAATAGGGGTCGCACGCCACGAGCGGGACCGAGGGCGGCCGCAGCTCCGCGCCGCCCGCCACCATCGCGCCCACCGCCGCCGCCATCCACCATGCGCACTTTTTCATGAGCTTCTCCCGGTTATGCCGAACGCCGCGCCGTTATAGCAGACGTCCGTACCCATCGCCGCCGAAATTTTCCAAGCCCTGGAAAACGGACGCATAACTTTCCCAAGGTTTAATAAGTTCGCAGGCGCTGCCGAAGTGCAGGGTACAAACTGAAATTCCACACCTTGCAAGGTGTGGAATTTCGCTTGCTTGGAGGTGGCCCGGAAATTCGGGCTTGGCACCGGCGGTGTGGGGCGTAAAGTGCGCCGTCATGACCAGATTGTTTACCGGTTTGTTGGGCTGCCTGCTCGCGCCGTCGGTGCTGGCTGTGCCGCTGCCACGCGCGGTGGACCTCAACCTCGGCGAGACGCAGGAGGTCGAGCTGTCCAGCGGCGCGCAGGTGCGCGTGAAACTGCTGGCGCTCGATGAACAGCGCGACCCGTTGCGCGATGCCGTCCGCGCGGCGTGCGTGCAGGTCGAAATCAACGGCGTGGCGGGCACGCTGAAATCGGCGAACTACCAGCTGCCGGTCACAGTCGGCGGCGTGCAGGTGGATTGCCCGGTGACGCGCGGCTACAACGCGAACGCCAACGAGGACAAGTGGGGCCTGCGCAAGGACGCGCGGCTGCGGCTCTGGCCGGCGGGCTCGGCCTGGCTGGAGCCCGGCACGTTCGGCTACCCGCTCCGGCAGCGCTGGTTCGCCAGCGGCACGCAGATGGCCAACGAGCCGTGCCATGTGGACGGGAGCGACCGGCCCGAGGTCAAAAAAATCTACTACCACGACGGCCTGGACTTCGGCGGCTGCGAGGGCCAGGTGGAAGTGGTGGCCGCGACGACCGGGCTTGTGGTCTCCGCCGCCGCGGTGACGCTGCCCGGCTACGAAAACACGCCGGTGCATCAACGCGCCGATGTGGTCTATGTCCTCGACGGCCGCGGCTGGTACTACCGCTACAGCCACCTGTGCGAGATCGATGCTGCGATCAAGCCGGGCGCCTCCGTGACGCTCGGCCAGCGCATCGGCGTGCTCGGCAAGGAGGGCGGCAGCGGCGGCTGGGCGCACCTGCACTTCGACATCAAGTGCCGCCAGCCATCCGGTTTGTGGGGCACCCAGGAGGCCTATGCCTTTGTGTGGGAAGCCTATATCCGGCAGCACGCGTCCCGGCTCATCGCCGTCGCGCGTCCGCACCAGCTCGCCCGGGCTGGCGCCAAGGTCCTGCTCGACGGCCGCAAGAGCTGGAGCGCCGCGGGCAGCATCAGCCGCTACGACTGGACGTTCGGCGACGGCACCACCGCGACCGGCCCTACGGTCGAACGCAGCTATGCGCGGCCCGGCACCTACAGCGAAATCCTCAAGGTCACCGACGCCGCCGGCGCGGTCGCCTACGACTTTGCCGTCGTGCAGATCATCGGCAAGGATACGCCCGGCCAGCTCCCGCCTTCGATCCAGGCCGCCTACGCGCCGTCGCTCGGCGTACGGGCGGGTGCACCGGTGACGTTCAAGGTGCGCACGTTCCGCACGACGCAGGGCGCGGAGACGTGGGACTTCGGCGATGGCAGCGCGCCGGTCACCGTCAAGTCCGACGGCTGCGTCAAGACGCTGGCGAAGGACGGCTTTGCCGTCACCGAGCATCGCTTTGCCAGGCCCGGCACCTACCTCGTCCGCGTCGCGCGCGCCAACGAGCGCGGTGAGCAGGCGGTGGGCCGGCTTGTCGTGGAAGTTGGACCGTGATCACATTGAGCGACGAGTGGATGGTTGAGATCGTTTACTTGTTGGCTGAAAACCGCAGTTAAATCTGATTGGCGTATCTGGAGCGGCGGCACTCTTGCCGCCGTTCCGAGCTGGGCCGATTCTGCCCGGAGGCGCACAGGTCAGTACCAGATGAAACCAGCCTGTCTGCTCACACTGCGCCTGCGTATGCGAAAACCGCTCTTGGATTGAGGACAGCTACGGATTTGGAGCTGCTTGGCTCTGCGCGACACGCTCGAGCGCGCCGGCGAGGAAGACCAGCGGATAAAGACGCTCGAAATACCAGAGCTTGGCAAAGTAGAGGCCGATCGGTGCCGATGGCGTGACGCGGCCGCCGTCAGTCGCTCTGATCAGCCAGTCCACGCCGCGCTCAACGGCCGACTCTGCGCCCGCCACGCCTGCCAGCGCGCCAACCGCCAGCGCCGTTTCCTCAATGGATCCGTTGCCTTGGACACGAGACATAGGACCCGAGACGCGAGACTCCGCTTCTTCACTTCGATGTTGAATGTTCGATGTTCGGTGTTCGATGTTCATGGCGCCTGCCCAGCTGCCGTCGGGGTTTTGCGCGGCCAGCAGCCACGCCGCGCCGCGCGCCGCCAGTGTCGCCGCCAGCGGATCGTGCAGCGCTTGCAGCCCGAGCAGAACCTGAGCCGTGCCGTAGGTCGGGTTCTCTTCGCCCGGCGCATGCTGGTTGCCGAACCACAGCGGCGACCAGGCGCCCCCGGCGCGCTGGGCTTTGGCCAGGTAGCGGAGGGCGCGCTTCGTTGCGCGATCCGTCCGCGCTTGTAGCGCCGGAGGGAGTTCATCGCGCCACGCGGCGAAGGCGCGTAGCGCGTGCGCCGTCAGGTCCGGCGCGCTGCGGTCGAACGGCAGCGCGCCCCAGCCGCGGCAGAACGTCGGTATGCCGCCATCGCCGTTCTGCAAATCCAGCAGCCACTGAATTCCAGCATTAACCACAGAGGTCACGGAGGCGGAAGGAGGGCACAGAGGTTTTTCCCCTCTGTGACCTCGGTCTTCCTCTGCGCCCTCTGCGGTTAACTTCTTCAGCGCGAGCAGCGCGCCGGCGGTGTCGTCGGCATCGGGGACGCCGCCGGGCAGGTCGGTCCACGACCAACCGCCGGGCGCGGCGTGGGTGAACGGGTGCTCGACGCGGTATTGTTGCGCGATCAACCAGTCTTTGACGGCAGCAGGTAGGGGCGCAGTCTTGCTGCGCCCTGTGTGCGTTGCGTTCGTGGCAGGCGCCGGGCGCAGCAAGTCTGCGCCCCTACCTGAAAAGTCTTCACCTCCGTGCCCTCTCTGCTCCTCCGTGCCCTCTGTGGTGAATTCTTCAAAATTATTCCCCAGCGCGTTGACCGCCAGCGTGGTCAGCCACGTGGCGAGGTTGGTGTCGATCGGCCAGCTGCCGTCGGCACGCGCGGAGGCGGTCAGGAACCGTATGCCCCTGGCCGCCACCGGATGTGCGCCGAGGCCCATGCCGGCGAGCGACATGACGACGAAGCTCGTCAGCGGCGCCGCCTCCAGGAAGCCGCCGTTCGCGGGTTGGATTTTTCCCAGCACGCGCAGCGAGGCCGCCCGCGCGCCATTGCGCACCGCGCGCGTCAGCGGGTTGCGCGGCGGCAGATGATGGTGACGCACCTGGCCGATGGCGATCAGCGCGGGCAGGGCATAGCTGACCACCGGCAGCCGCAGCCACCGGAACAGCTGATGCGGCAGCACCGCCAACTCGAACGGCAGCGGCAACACATCGGCCCACGAAATTTTCCCCGCCAGCGCGCAGGCCGTCAGGATGGGCACGGAAAAAGTGCGATCCTTCCCATAGCGCGCAACAATCGCAGCGACCAGCGCCGGAGGCGCGATGGAAGATGGCGGATGGGGAATGGTGGATGGTGGAGAAGCAATGGTTGATGGAGAATGGTGGATGGAGGATGACGGAGAGTTCGATGCGGAACGCCCAAGATGGGCGGGTTGCTGTTCGGCGGCCGGCGGTTCGATGTTGAGTGTTCGATGTTCGGTGTTCGATGTTTGCTCCGGGATGTTCGGTGTTCGATGTTCGCTATCATCCTTCTGACAACTGACCACTGACGACTGACTGCTGACGGCATTCATCAACCACTGCTCGGCTTGGGGACATGGTTCATTCATCACCCCGTGTGCTGCCCAGGCGAGGGCCGTGGTGCTGATGTTGCTCTTGCTGAGGACGGTATCACCCCAGCCGCCGTCGGGGTTGGCGTGGGTGCGGAGCCAGTCGAGCCCGCGGCGGAGCAGCGGGGCGTGTCCGGCGCGGTCCACCAGCGCGAGCGCGAGCACCGCCGTCGCCGTCGAAAGCGCGCTCGATGAGAGCTCGCCCTCCCAATGTTCGTGCGGACCGCGTTCCGCGAGCAGCCGCTCGCGGACGCGCCCCAACGTTTTCTGGAAGGCCGGATGCATGCGGCGGAATTTAACCACAGAGGGCACAGGGGGCACAGAGGAAAGAAGGGAAGCAGCGATCTGATGGTGCTGACGTTTCAGGCTAACTGGGAGCGGCGGCATTCCTGCCGCCGCAAGACCGACGACTGAGGGATGACGAGACGTCACCCTCCCAGCTAGAATCCGGAGAGGAACAAGGCTTGTAGCAAGGCCGCATCACGACTGCTTCATGTGCTGGAGCGCGTAGGCGTCGAGGAGGTTGCGTACCATCCGCTGGTAGGCGGTGTGGTGTTTCTCGGCCTGCGCCTTGAAGAAATCGAGGCTCGCACGGCTCAACGCGATGGTGATCTTCACCTTCTCGCCTGCTGTGCCAGCTGAGCCGGGCTGGGCAGGAAATCCTGCACCACCCGCACCGCGCCCAGACCCTCATCCGTGTATCTGATTTTCTTTTTCAAGAGAAGCTTCGCCATGAAACGAACCCAGCATGTGCCATGTAAAAACAATACGATTAAATGTACTCACAGAGTGCTGCCGGCAACCGTTCGTGAATACTTAGCAGAGTTTATCGGAAAGCTGCGATCACGCCAGATGTCCCAACGCCAGCAGCGCGTAGAAGGTGTATTCCACGTCGAGCGCGTCGTCGGCCCAGTGGCCGTGGAAGCCGCCGGCGTTGTCCCAGAGCGAATCCACGAAGTTGAGACACGGCTCCTTGATGGCGTCGAGCGGGGTGCCGAGTGCAGTCAGCGCGTGGAGAGCGACGGCGGTGGAGAGCAGGTCGGGCAGCGGGGTCTGGGGCGTGGCGCAGAAGCCGCCGCGTGACTGACATCGCGCCAGCAGCCACGGCGCGACTTCCTGAGGCACCGGTGCACCCAGTTCGCACAACACCGACACGACCGCAGCCGTCGCCGTGGTCGAGCCGAGCGGCAGGCCGGGCTCGTTGGAATAAGCGCCGTCGGCGGAGCGGAACTGTTCCATGAATCGGAGCACTCGGCGGGAGCCGAATGATTTATGATTTATGATTAAAGATTTATGATTTTCGGTAGTGGAGTCGTTCAGCTTCACGGCCAGGACAGCCGTGCCACTCGGCTCCGATTCCCTGACTTCCTTATTCCCACATTCGTCCGCTTCCTTTGCGCCTTTGGTTTGCTCTTTGCGACTTTGCGTTGATAAGAAATTCATCGGAGCAACCAGCGCCAGCGCGGTTTTCCAAGCCTTGGAAAATATGCCACCGGGAGCTTCCAGGGTTTGCAACGCCTCACCGCCGAGGAGGCAGGCGTAGGCGGTGGAGTGGGGCGCGGCGGGGGTCGGGGCGAAGCCGCCGTCCTGGGCGCGGAAGGTAAGCAGTTTTTTCAACAGCGCCTGGCGCGTGGCGGGGGCCAGTTTTCCTGGCAGCGCGGACCAGCAACGGGCGAGGCAGGTCAGGTGGACGAAATCCAGACTCTCGCCAGCGCCGAGGGAGCGCAGAAAGCTTTCCAGCGTCGCGAGGTCGGGGGTTTCCCCGAAGGCGTCGAGCGCGTCGAGGCCGAAGACGGTATAGTAGAGGTCGCTGCGGCCGGCGCGGTCCTGAAAGCCGCCGTCGGGATTCTGGCGGCTGCGGAGGAAGGCGCGGACGAGTGCGGCGGACTCACCCAGCTGCCGCGGCGCCCGGCGCGCGGCCTGCCGCATCGCGAGTTTCAAACTCATGGCACCAGCCT
The DNA here is from genome assembly GCA_903896925.1 of uncultured Lentisphaerota bacterium. Taxonomy (GTDB): domain Bacteria; phylum Verrucomicrobiota; class Kiritimatiellia; order CAIQIC01; family CAIQIC01; genus DP16D-bin41. The sequence continues at coordinate 11,187 of CAITZM010000040.1, forward strand.
TTGATTTCCACATCGTTGAAGATCTTCCCGATGACGCGGCGGAGCAGCCCCTTGAGGTTGGCGTTGCCGAGGTCGCGCAGCGCGCGGATGGCGGCCTCCTTGTGGGTCGCGAGGAGCTGGTGGGCGCGCTCGTCGGCCTGCAGCTCGGCGAAGCGCGCCTGGAGCTGCGCGGCGTTGAGGCCGGCGGGCGGCTGGCGGTGCCAGAGCGCGTCGAGCAGCGTCTGCTGGCCGCCGCGGGCGCGCTCGAAAGCGAGGGCGAGCAGCAGGCTCGGGCGCAGCCCCTGCAGATCGTTGGACTCGGCGGCGGCGCCGAAATCTTCCAGATCGTCGCGAATCTGGTAGGCGATGCCGAGCGCCTCGCTGTAGGCGCCGAGCGCGACGCTGATGGCCGCGTAGTCGCCGCCGGAGCAGAGCGCACCGAGGCGCAGGGCGACCTCGAAGGCGGGCGCGGTCTTTTCGCGGAAGATGTCGAGCACCTGCGCGGGCGTCAGCGGCGCGGGCGTGCGCGCCCACGCGAGTTCGCGGCCCTGGCCGCGGCAGAGGCGGCGGTGACCGGCGACGGCGACGCGCAGCAGCTCGTCCTTGACCGCCGGGGCCAGCGGGCATTCCTGGATCATGCGATAGCCTTCGCCGATCAGGTAGTCGCCGACGTTCAGCGCGACGGGCACGCCGTACTGCGCGTGCATGGTCTTGGCGCCGTAGCGCGTCTCGTCGCCATCCTCGATGTCGTCGTGGATCAGCGAGGCCTTGTGGAAACATTCGACGGAGATGGCGAGCTTGCGGATGGCCGCGGGCAGCGCGGCACCGGGCTCGGCGCGCAGGGCCTGGAAGGCCGATACGGCGAGGAACGGGCGCCAGCGCTTGCCGGCGCGCGCCAGCCACTCGCGGGCGAGCTGCTCGGTGTCGCCCTCGGCCGCGCCCATGTGGGCTTCCAGCGCGGCGGGCGTGAACCATGTCTCCACCTCGCGCTGCAGCGCGGTCAGGTCGAGGCGCCGCGTCTGGTCGGCGCTGGTCAGGTGGATCGCGTCCCGGACCCAGTCGAGGTCCACGCTGGTGTTGGCGCAGTCGCACTGCAGCAGCGGGATGGCGAGGCCGGGGATCGCCGCGGACTCCATGTAGGGGAAGGCGCGCTCGAGCACGTTGAGGCACGAGACGCCGACGATCGCATCCACGCGGCCGGTCTGGATCAGCTGCATCACGACGCCCGCGCCCTCGGCGACGAGCACCGCGTAGCCGAGCCGCTCCGCCTCGCCCTGCAGGTCGTGGATCGAGCAGCCGCCGCACTGCTGGCAGAGCAGGCCGAACTCGTCAAGGGGGGCGGAGCAGACCTCCTGCTTGCGCAGGCACTTGGGCAGGAGGAGCAGGCGGCGCTCGTAGGGCACGGCGGCGAGCGCCTCGCGCCAGAGTTCGTTGTTGATCAGGATGGCGATGTAGTCGCGGTAGATGGGCGCGACCTGGGTCAGCTCGATCACCTTGTCGGCCAGCTGGAGCAGTTCGCGGACGGGCAGCGGCGGCACCGGCGCCCATTCCTTGACGAAGCCGCGGATGAACTGGGCGAACAGCTCGCGCTCGGCGCGGGTCTGCGGAATCTTCTCGTACGGAGGGCGGAAGTGCGGGGGAGCGACGGGGCTGACGGCGCTGGCTTTCGGCGATTCGCTCATGACGTTTTTTCCCGCTCACCACCCGGCACACCGCCGGGCCGGGACAAAGAGTGCAGAACTTCCGGCGGAATGTCCAGATCACGCTGCAACTGCTCCAGACATTTCCGCCGCTCTTCCTGCGCCTGCGCGGCATCGCGGTCCGGCGCGAACCGCGGCGCGGTGCAGGCGCAGCGCGAGCGCAGCGTTTTATAGATGTCGCCGCCCAGCAGCGCCGAGACATCCACCTTGACCGGTTCGCGGGCGGCATCGGCCGCGGTGACCTCGCCGCCGTTGATCGGTTCCTGTTTGTAGCGCGGGAAGATGATCGCCAGCTCCGGGCAGACGCGCGCGCAGGCGGGGCAGTCGGGTTTGCAGTTTCCGGGCTGCTGCACGGCCAGCCGGCCGTCGGCGTCCTTGCCGTAGACGCCGAAGAGGCAGAAGCTGCGGCATTGCATGCAGTGCGTACAGCGCGCGAAATCCACCACCGGAAACCAGACCGGCTTGGTTTCGGCCTGAGCGTCCAGTTCGGTGGCGAGCTGCGCGGCATCGCGAGCACCACCGGCTGAGGGTGGCAGCGCGGCAAGAATTTCTTCCGCCGGCCGCGCGCGCAGGTCGAGGAGCTTCACGCCGTCCTCGCGCAGCGGCGCGCCCGCGGCGGCGAAGAGGCCGCGCACCGCCCGGGCGTGACAGGCGATGACGATCAGCTCCGAGGCGCGCGCCAGTTTTTGCAGGAGCACATCGCGTCGCATCGCCAGCGCACACAGGTCGGGCACGGCCTCGAAGTCGGCGCCGGATAAACACAGCCTGTCGAGCACGACCCGGCGGCCCTCATCCGAAAGCAGACGGGCCTGGGCGCAGTGGCAGTAAAGAATATGGGGCTGGGTGCTCATAGATGGAGTGAAGTGCAGAGCGGAACATCGGGATGAAGAAAGCTGGGAGTGAAGGAGTACTGGCGCACTGGAGTGATGGAAAGAATATTAGCTCTTGTGGGCAGGAGCTCCTGCTCCCGCTGGGGCGAAGGCGAAGTGCCGCGGGAGCAGGAGCTCCCGCCCACAAATCCGCTGCTGTCGCGGCGGACTGTGTCCGCCGCCGGCGATCCGCTTGTCCCGGCAAAGTGCTTGGACGAATTCCGCTGCGCTGAATGTCCCGTCATCACTCCAGCTTCTCCATCCGGTGCGTCGGATTCGGCTGGCCGGGGCGGAAGCTTTCGAGCCGGGTGATATCCAGTTTGATGCCGAGCCAGCCGGAGGCGACGCGGCGGACAACGTGTTCCAGCAGCTCCGGCGTGGCCTCGGCGCGCAGGTTCAGGGTCAGCTCGCCGCTGGTCAGCGGGTCGAGCAGCGAGTGGGTCAGCTCCGGCTGCTGGTCGTTGCGGACGAGGCTGACGGCGCCGATGGCGAGCGGGTCCGGTCCGGGGGCGAGGGTCATCTTCAGGTGCGCGACCTCGGCCAGCGCGTGTTGCAACTGGGCGCGCAGCCGGCCAGCGAGATCGGTCAGCAGCACATTGCCGTCGAACGGCGCGGGTGCGGACACCTGCAGCGTTGCGTTGAGCCAGCCCATCAGCGCCTCGCCCTGGCCGTAGACCTGATAGTCCACATCCATCGCCGCGCGCGGGCCGATCTCGGAGGTGGCGAGGCGCGCGAACCACGCGTCGAGTCCCGCCCCGGTGCGCGCGGAGCATTCAAAGATTTCGGCGCGCGGGAAGCGCGCGTGCAGGGCGTCCCGCAGCGCGGCGCGGCGGGCGTCGGCGAGCAGGTCGCACTTGTTGATGACGATGAGGTCCGCCTCTTCGAGCTGCTTGCGGTAGATGTAGACGACCTTCTCCGAGAACTGCGCGCCGGTTTCGAGGCCGAGCACGCGCGCCGCGCGGACCGGGTCCACGACGACGCTGAACGGCGCGATGCGCCAGTCCGCGCCATACAGCTGCCGCAGCGGGAAGGCGACCGTCGCGACCAGATCGGTGCAGCTGCCGACCGGTTCGGCGAGAAAGACATCCGGATGCACGGCCGCCGCAAGTTTTTGCGAGGCCTCGATCAGCGAAGGGAAGCGGCAGCAGAAGCAGCCGCCGGCGATCTCCTCGACCGGCCACTGCGCGGCCCGCGCCCGCGCCGTGTCCACCAGACCGCCGGCCTGGTCGTTGGTGATCAGCCCGACGCGCTGGCCCTGCGCCTTGAGGTGTTCCGCCAGCTTGAGGATCGCGGTCGTCTTGCCCGCGCCGAGGAAGCCGCCGACCAGGATGTAACGGGCCTTGCTCATAGTTATTCCCCTGCGGCGGCATAGGCGGGCCTGAAAAAGCACCGGTAGACGCCGCCGCCGAGCAAGCCGCCAAGCATCGGGGCGACAACATACACCGTCAGCCAGCCGAGTCCATTGACGCGGAACGGCTCCGCACCCCACCCGGCGAGCGCGGAAAAAAGTCGCGGCGCCAGGTCGCGCGCCGGGTTGAAGCACGCCATCGTCAGCGGGCTCAGCAGCGAGATCAGCACGGTGACGGTCAGCCCGATGGTCAGCGCCGTGAGCAGCTGCGGGCGTGCCTTGTTGCGCTCGTCTGTCGTGCAAAAGATGACCAGCAGCAGCACCGCCGTGCCGATGACTTCCGCGCCGAACGCGGCGAGATGTTCTGTCCGGCCGCGCGCGGCCGCGGTCAAGGGCTGGCCGCCGGGATTGGGAAAGAATTCGCCGAAGACCATCGCGCTCGCTTCGCTGCCTGCATGTCCGCGCACGATGCCGTGCGCCTGCTCGAAGGTCTGCAGCGCTCCGGCGAAGAGTACATACAGCACCGCCGCCGCCGCGAACGCGCCGCAGCCTTGCGCCACGACATAGGGCGCCACGCGTGATTTCGGAAAATCCGACCAGACCGCCATGCTCAGGGTCACCGCCGGATTTAGATGTGCGCCGCTCAACGCGCCGGTCAGATAAATCGCGGTGGCGATGCCGAGCCCCCAGACGATGGCCACCTGGAACACGCCGACCTGCGCGCCGGTGGTCACCGCCGCGCAGACGCTGCCGCAGCCGAAGAAGACCAGCAGAAACGTGCCAAAAAATTCGCCCACGAACCAGGCGGGGATTTTTTTCACGGGCAGTACCCCGTCTTTTTGCAGCAGCTCACGGCGGCACGCTGCGTGGTTTTCAGGAGGGCGTCAATGGAGTCGCGGTAGTCGCGCAGCGTCTCCACCCAGGCCGCGAGGCAGTCGCGGCCCGCGGCGGTCAGCGTGTAGCTGCGCTTGGCGGGTCCTTTTGCCGAGGCGTCCCACGCGGCCGCGAGCAGTCCGCGCCGCGCCATGGATTTGAGGATGCGGTAGATGCCCGTCGGATCGGGCCGCCGGCCGTGCAGCGTCGGCAGCGTGGCCACGCGCTGGACCAGGTCGTAGCCGTGCAGGCCGCCTTCGGCGAGCAGCGCGAGGATGGCGGGCTGCACGAGCTTGGCCAGCGTCGCGCCCCGGCAGGGGCACTCGCCGGCGGACCGCGTTCGTCTGGGCGTGCTAGTGGACATGGTCTAGTAGATGCGGGGTTTTTACCCGCCCGGCCGCTTGCCCGCAAGCCCAAACGACCTGCAGGCGGCTTTCCCTGTCCAGCGCTGTTTCGGTATGCGGACCCAGCCTGAATGCCCGCAGGGGAGTTGCGGCAGGTGGGGCGCAGCGTGGATGCCGGTGCACCGGCCCAAGGTTGGCCATGCTGGCAGTTCGTCCGCCCGCCGCGGCGGGACCGCAGGCGCGCTTTTGGAGGGTATCTGCCTCGTCAGCTTTGCAAGTCTGCGAGCGGGCAGGTGGCCCGCAGGGCGCTTTGCATCGGTTATCGATGAAAAGGGCGATATATTCCGGACTGGCATGGCCCCTGCTTAAACAACCCTTGTTCGTTGGCAGGTTGTGTCCGGTTTCATGTGGATTCGTAGGAGCCGGAGCTGCCAGCGTATGAAATAGAAAGAAAAAAAATGAAAACGAAGCTGCAGAAAAAAGGGTTCACGCTGGTTGAAATCATGATCGTGGTGGCCATCATCGCCCTGTTGGCCGCGATCGCGGTGCCGTCGTTCATGAACGCCCGCACCAAGTCCATGCAGAGTTCCTGCCAGAACAACCTGCGCCTGATCGACGGCGCGGTGCAGCAGTATGCCTTGGACAATTCCAACGCCTTGGTCGGGGCCATGGCCTCGCTCGTGGGCACCAACGCCTACATCAAGGACGATCCGGTGTGCAAGGGCGGCGGTGCTTATACGCTGCCGGCCAACCTCGGCGCCAAGACCTCCTGCTCCATCCACGGCACGCTGTAAGTGCCTTGCTCCGCGGACTCCCTGTTGCGCGCCGTACCGGTCTCAGGTTGAGCGGTCGAGCGCGACATGGAGTCCGCCTTTTTCCGGCGTCGGGATGTGGCGCTCGGTGGGGTAGGCAAACTGCAGGCGCGGGTTGGCCTCGAACTCGCGGATGACCCGGGTGTTGATGCGGTTGCGGGTGGCGCCGACCTTCCGGTAGTGGGCGCAGTAGACGAGCCGAAATTGGACGCCGCTGTCGGCGATGTAGACGTAAAGCTTGGGCTGATAGGTGGCGTCGGCGACCCCGTAACGATGTTCCACGGTCTTGGCCGCCGCGCGCGCCGCGGTGAATTCCTCCAGGGTTTCCTCCTCCAGCACGCGCCGGAACAAGGCCTCGGCCTCCCCGGCCGGGGTCTCGTAGGTCACGGTGATGTCGAGTTTGGACCAGATGTAGGGATGCAGGTAGGTGTAGTTGAAGAACTTGCTGCGGAACACGAAACTGTTCGGCACGACGATGATGCGGCCCGTCGGCTCGTCCACCCCCAGCCAGTTGTCAATCTCGATCAGGGTCGTGCGCAGCAGCTGGATGTCGATCACATCGCCGCGCTGGCCGTCGATCTCCACGCGGTGGCCGACCGCGAACTTGTGGCCCGACATGATGACAAACCAGCCCGCGAAGGCCGAGCACATGTCCTGCAACGCAATGACCACGGCGGCGCTGGCAATGCCGAGGATGGTGGCCACGCTGCGCAGATCCTCGAAGAAGAAGACCACCAGCGCCACCAGGGCGGTAAAGCTGCAGAGGTAGCCGGTGACGCGCCGGCCCACGATCGGGTGGTCCTTCGCCAGCAGCCGCGGCACGAGCAGGCGGCCGAACAACAGGTAGATCGTCAGCAGGGCGGCGAGGATGCCCCCGGGCCATACCAGCCGTTGTTCGAACCGGGCGCGCAGCGCGGCGTTCTCCTCCCGGAGGCAGGTGCCCTCGCAGTCCAGCAAGTCGCGCAGCTTGGTGTTCAGGCCGATGATCTCGTCCATGGCCGCGAGCTGCTGCTGTTGGAACGGCATCCGCTTGAGCAGATATTTTTTCTCCACATTCCCTGAAAACAACATGGGTACGCTCCGGAACAGGCTCCGCAGCCCGGAACTCCGCCGGTTGAGCAGCGCCTCCTCGACCTCCAGGTGCGCCATTTTTTCCTGCGCCAACGCCAGCGCCGCCGCCAGACCCTCGCGCCGCTGCCGGTTGAGCGCGATCAATTCCTCGAGATCCTGCCGCCCCTTCAGGGCTTGGTTCCGGTGCGCCTGCTGCTCCCGCAGCAGGCGGATCGTCACCGTCGGGTTCAACTCGGCGCTGTGCAGGGCCTCATCCATCCGGCTGGCCTCGTTGACCAGGTGGGCGCGCGCCTCCGCCACTTCGCGTTCCAGGAAGCGCGCGGCGATCTCCTCGTCGGCCACCCGCAGCTGCTGCTCCAGGTCGGCCATCTGTTCCGCGTTGGCCGGGGTGGCCGCCGCCGGGTCGCGCCGTTTCTTTTCCAGATCGCTGCGCTGCGCCTTGAGCTGGCGGAGGCCAAAGTCAATCCGGGACAGTTCGTTGGAGGGCGCGTTGACATCCGTGCTGATGGCGCGCAGCATTTCACGCAGGCGGGCGTCGGCTTGGCGCGACTGGCGTTCGGCCAGGCTCTGTTCCTTGGCATCGAGCGCCAGCCGGTTTTCGATATTCTTCCGGTCCTGCTCCAGCAGGCCCAGGCGTTCCTGCCAGTGCGCCCGTTCTGCGTCGTTGGTGCTTGCGGCGAGCAGCGTCTGCGCCTGGACGACCTGCTCCTGCAATTGCGTCAGCCGGTTGGTCGCCGGCTCTTCCGCGCCGCACGTTATCGCCCACAGCAGAGCCACGGTACCGCCCAACCACCAGTCCTGTTTGCGTCCCGGCATAAGCGCCTCCCTCTCAACCGCAGATTGGTGCTACAACGCGCTTATATTCGCCCCCTGCGGGCCCTTACGCAAGCCCGAAGGCGGGCCTGTCCCAAGGGTCGGGACCCCCGGTCTGGTGTTGCTCCAAACCAAGGCCAGGGCCTGCGCTGTTCGGCCCCCGCCAGGGCGCTGCCGGCATGTGGAAAGCGTGTCTTGCGCCCGGCGGGTTTATCTGGAAACATAGCGGCTCACGATGCTGAACGAAAAATCCATAGCGGTCGTCGTGCCCTGCTTCAACGAGGCGCAGCAGATCGGCCGCGTGCTGGCCACGCTGCCGGAGTTCGTGGACCTCGTCATCGTGGTCAACGATGCCTCGACCGACGCGACGGCGCAGGTCGTGCAGGCTTTCATGGCGGCCGACCGCACGCCGTTCACGCCGCTGGTGCGCCGCGTGCGGCAGCCGGGCACGGGCGTCTATGCGCGGGCGGAAAACCTGGCGCTGGAGATGGAGCGCGAGGCCGAGCAGCTGTTCATCCCCTGCACGGAAGCTTCTGGCGGGACCAGCCGGGTGGTCCTGCTGAACCACGGTTGCAACGGCGGCAAGGGCGCGGCGGTCGCGACGGGGTTCAAGTTCGCCCGCGATCACGGTGCAGATTGCACCGCGATCATGGATGGCGATGGCCAGATGGACCCGGCCGAACTGGACCGTCTGTGCCGGCCCGTGGTGGCGGGGCGCGCGGACTACTGCAAAGGCAACCGGTTCAAGCACCGCGCGGCGCACCGCGCGATCCCGCGCGTGCGGCACGTGGGCAACGCGGGGCTTTCCATGCTGACCAAGATCGCCACGGGTTACTGGCGCGTTTCGGATGCGCAGACCGGCTTCGTGGCCATCAGTCGCGAGGCCCTGGAGAGCCTGGAACTGCACGCGCTGTACCCGCGCTATGGCGTGTACAACGATCTGCTCCAGAAGATGAACATCGCCAACTTCACGATCACCGAGGTGCCCATCACGCCGCACTACGCCGTCGGCGAGCAATCGAAGCTGAACATCTCCCGGGTCGCTCCGCGCATTGCGGGGCTGCTCCTGCGGCTGTTCATCCTGCGGCTGTTCAAGAAGTATCTCGTGCAGAGTTTCCATCCGCTGTTCCTGCTCTACGCGTTCTCGCTGTTCGCGTTCCTGGTGGATATCCCGCTGACCGCGCGCTTTCTCTACGCCTATTTTGCGCACCACGAAATCTGGATGGCCCACCTGACGCTGGCCACGCTGATCGGGATCTTCTCCTTCCAGTCGCTGGTCTTCGCCATGTGGTTCGACATCAATGACAACGACCGCCTGTATGTCTAACCGGGTCATCGTCAGCGTGGATGTCGAGGACTGGTACCACGGCCCGACCGCCGCGGCGCGCTTCGGCACGCGCAACGACGTGGCGCAAGCGCTCGGCTCCGTGCCGCAGCCGGAGCGCGGGCTGCCCTACCTCGATGTGGCGCTCGGGCTGCTGGCCGAACGGAACATCCGGGCGACCTTCTTCTGGGTCGCCGAGTATGCGCGCCGCTTCCCCGACGCGCTCCGCCGGTGCGCCGCCGCCGGCCACGAGATCGCCTGCCATGGTCTGACCCACTACCCGAAGTTCGACCCGGCCACGAAACGGCCGAACTTCACGCCGGACGAGTTCAAGGCGCGCACGGCCGAGGCGCGCAAGATCCTGCAGGACCTCACCGGGCAGCCGGTGACCGGCTACCGCGCGCCGAACGCCTACATCGCCGGCTGGATGCTCGACGCGCTGGAAGACCTGGGCTTCGCCTACGACTCGTCGGTGTCGGTGAATTCGATTTACAACAAGACCGACGAGCCGCAGCTTGACGGCGTGGATTCCCGGCCCTATTTCCCGACCCGTGGCGCGCTGCGGCGCGGCACAGTGGCGCGCGGGATCGTCGAATTTCCCTGGCCGTTTCTCGCGGTCGGCCCGGTCAAAATTCAAAGCGCGGGCGGGCCTTATCTGCGGTTCTTCGGCAGCGGGCTGGTCCAGGCCGGCCTGCGCCAGGCGCTGCGGCGCGGGCCGGCGGTCTTCTATTTCCATCCGGTGGACATGTGCCGCGAGGCGATCCCGCTGCCGTTCTCTTGGAAACGCCCGATGATGTGGTGGTTCAAGGGCGACCTCGTCCGCCGCCGCATCGCGCGCGTCCTCGACGGCCTCCGCGGCCGGACCGCCGCGTTCGACGAGGTGCTCCAGGTCGGGGCCGACAAGCTGTGCGGCGGCGGCTGACGGAGCCTTGGAGCATTGCGCCATGATGACAGTTACCGAAAAACTTCAAAAGGACGTCGTCGCCGCCGGCATCTGCACGGGCTGCGGCGCGTGCGTGGCGCTCGATCCCGCCGGACGGGCGCGCATGATCGATACGCCGCTGGGCCCGCAGCCGGACTTTGCCGGCGCCCGGCTGCCGGACCTGGCGTGGCAGGTCTGCCCCGGCAAAGGCGTGGACTACGCCGCGCTCTACCGCGCGCATTACGGACATCTGCCGGACAACTGGCTGCTCGGCTGCTTTCAGCGCGTCCGCACCGGCCACTCCGCCGACGAGACCGTCCGCCGCGCCGGCGCCTCCGGGGGCGTGCTGACGCACACGCTGATCTATCTGCTGGAAAGCGGCTTGGTTGACGCGGCGCTCGTCGTGCGCCAGGGCACGCCCTCGCCGTTGCAGGCGCGCGTGGTCGTGGCCCGGACGCGTGCGGACATTCTGGCCGCAGCACAGTCGGTCTATATCCCGGTGGCGACGCTCGACATCCTGCCGCACCTGGAGCCCAACAAGCGGTACGCGATGGTCTGCCTGCCGGACCAGGCCGCGGCGTTGCGCCAGCTGCAGCTCGCCGGCCATGGCGCCGCACAGCAGATCAAATTTGTGCTCGGGCCTTACACCGGCACCGCGCTCTACCCGGCGGCGATCACCTGCTTCCTGCGTTCGCGGCGCGTGCCGCCGGGCGACCTGGTCACCTCGCTCAAATGGCGCGCCGGCGAGTGGCCCGGCTACCTCGAAATTCGCACCGCCGCCGGCCGGGTGCTGACCTCGAAAAAAATCTATTACAACTTCCTGATCCCGTTCTTCATCACGCAGAACAGCCTCCAGAACATGGATTTTACGAACGAATTCTGCGACCTCTCGGTCGGCGATGCCTGGTCGCCGCGGTTCGAGGCGCTCGGCGGCGGCCATTCCGTCATCACCACGCGCTCTGCGGTGATGGAGGCGGTGATCAACGAGATGTGCCACGACGGCCTGCTGAACACCGAGCCGGAAGACCCGGCCGCGTCGCTGGCGATGCACGGCCACATGCTTGACTTCAAGAAACGCGGCAGCTACATCCGCAACCGGCTGCGCCGCAAGTTTGGTCGCGCCGCGCCGGACTACGGCCTGCGGCCGGAGCCGCTGCCGAAGTCGCGCTGGGCGGTGGAACTCGTCGTCAGCTTGTTGTTCCTCGTCGGCGGCACGCGGGTCGCGCGCAAAGTCCTGGAATGGATCCCGGAATCCGTGATCGGTCCGCTGTTCAACCGGCTGCGCCTGCTCTGGAAAGGCTGGAGCAAACCGGTCAAGCGCAAGGGCCTTGGCACGCTGACGATGATCGCCGAAGAAAAATAGCGCCTTTTCGGGGCACCCCGCGCGCCGAGGGCATGAAGTAAAGCGGGTTTTTCGCCAGGTGGGATGCCCATGTCCGAGGTCAGCCAGACTTGCCCGGAGAGGCTGCCGTCTGGGCCGTGGGCCGCCGGACGCCAGACCGGATCCCCATCATGCGCACGCCACCTCCGCTCCTCAGGGCGGGGTCTTTTCGCTCCCAAGGCTTGGAAATCAGTGCCTTAGCGGGGGAAACATGGAACAAAACCTGCTTATCCCCATGAAGGATTTGCGCAAAGGGACGAATTCGTCTATGGTGCGTGCGGCTTATGAGTTTACCGGGCTTTGAATTGCCGGGGTACGAGATTCTGGACAAACTGGGCGAAGGCGGCATGGCCGTCGTGTGGAAAGCCCGCCAGCTTTCGTTGGACCGGACGGTGGCGATCAAGATCCTGATGCCGGAATGGCGGAAGGACGCTGACGCCATGGCGCGCTTTCGCAAGGAGGCGATGTCTGCGGCCCGGCTCAAGCACAGCGGCATCATCCAGGTCTTCGATGCCGGCGAAACCGTGGACGCCGTCTATTTCGTGATGGAGTTCATTGACGGCTATACCATCGGCCACCGCATCCACAAGCGCGGCGCGCTCGACGAGGAGACCGCGCTGGACATCACCCTCGGCGTCGCCGCCGCGTTGAGCTACGCGTGGGAATCGGGCAAGACGATCCACTGCGATATCAAGCCCGACAACATCATGATCGACCATGACGGCACCGTGAAGGTCGCCGATCTCGGTCTGGCCCGCGCGCTCGGCCCCGGCGGCTCGACGGGTCACGACGAATACATTGTCGGCACGCCCAACTATATTTCGCCCGAGCAGGCGCGCGGCGAGGCCAACCTCGACTGCGCCACCGACGTCTATGCGCTCGGCGCGACGCTTTACCACATGGTCACCGGCCGCCTGCCGTTCGGCGATACGCCCGGCACCGCGCCGCTCGAGCGCCAGCAGACCGATTTTCTGCTCGACCCGCTCGACCTCAACCAGAATCTGACGCCCGCGCTCGGCGCGCTGATCGAGCGCATGATGATCAAGGACCGCACGCTGCGGCCCAAGGTGTGGAACGACATCATCGCCGATTTGCAGGAGGTCCGCGAGGGCTACCTGCCGGACGGCGACCTGCCGCCCGCGGGTGCGAGCACCGTGTTGCGCGGCGCGTGGCGCATCGCCAATCCCGGCAAGCGCCGGATGCAGGTCAGCGCGCCGAAGAAAAACGTGATGACGATCTCCGCCGGCGCGTTCGAGCCGGGCGCGTCGCATGCGGCGCAGAACACGCCGGCGCTCGCGCGCCGCCCGCGCAACTGGACGCTGGTGATCATCCAGATCATCATCATCGCTTCGCTCATCGCCATCGGCCTCGGCGCGACCTACATGTACCTGGCGCTGCACAACAAACTGCCGCCGACCTTGCGGCTGAACAAGGCGGGCGACGTCAAAAAACTGCCGCGGCCGCCGCCCAAGCATACCGGTACGGTCGAGCAGGTCGGTCTGGCCACCGGCGCTACCGCCACCGTGCTGGTGCCCGCACCGCGCGCGACGCCGACCAACGCGGAGCCTGTCGCCGTCACGCACACACCGCCGGTGGCCGTGTCCGACACCCAGGTGGTCGCCGCGCCGCGCACGAACGCGCCGACGCCCCTGGCACCCGGCCAGGTGCCGCGTTCCGCGCACTACCAGCGCGCCGGGCATTTTTTCAATTACGCGCTCGACCTCTACAGCTCCTACACCGGCAAGATGAACATCCCGGTGGTCCAGCGCGTCGAGTTCGCCCTGCGCCAGGCGATCAGCGACTTCAACGCCAGCCGCGAGGCGCAGTTCGACCGGTCCAACGTGGACCGGCGCATCCAGCGCTGCTTCCAGCTCCTGGCCGACGCGCGCCTCTCCTCGAAGGTTGCAACGCCGCCGGGGTTCACTGCGTCCAGCCTGCCGCCGCTGCCGACCATGGACCTGCCGCCGGAGCCGCCGCCGGAGGCCTACAGCAACCTGCTCCCGAGCGCCAGCGCGCCGCTCGCCGCCACTGGTGCCCCGGCCGTGGCGGCCGTCGCGCCGCCCGTGGTGCCCGCGGTGCCCGCTGCGCCCCCCGGCGTGCCGGCCGCACCCGTGGATGAGGCTGCGCTGGCCGCCGCCTGGAAGACCAAGCCCGCCACGCGCACGGCCGTCATGGAGGAGTTCCGCGACCTCATCAGCCTCTATGCGCCCGACACCGAGGCCGGCACCCAGAACCTGATGCTCTATGAACGGGTGGCCTACGGCGCGCCCGCCGCCGAGGCCGCGCGCGCGTTCGGCGCGAACGCCGGCGGTATGCAGCCGCTCGCCGGACCGCTGTTCCCTGCCGGCCAGTACTTCGTCCATGACCTGACGATTCCGCCCGTCAACGGCTTCAACCATCTGTTGCTCGTCGTCGACCGGAGCGACCGCGTGTGCGCCGTTCAACTGATGACCGAGCAGCCCGAGGACCCCGCGTTCCAGCTGCCCACCTCCCTCTTCCAGGCGCGCTGGCGCTGCTACGACTTCGTTCGCGGCACCACCAAGGCCAACGCCCGCTGGAAGATTGCCTACCGCGTCGCGCTCATCGGCAAGCTCGCGCGCCTCGACTGCGAACTTGCCTCCGACGATGCCACCGCCGCCTACGGCCTCGGCACCGTCCGCGCCCGCGTCTACCTCTACTTCCCGCAGGCCCTCGCCGCCCGCATGCTCGAGCGCGTCGACACGCCCTGATGTTTCTGGCTCCGGCCCGCGCCTTTGTCCTCCTCCGCAGACCACCGGCCCGTCTTGCCGCCGCAGGACATGCCCCGTCCGGCGGCGTCCCTGCAGCGCGAGTCTTCCCTGGGTGGGGGGGGGCGCGGTACGCCTGCGCGCTTCCGGGGGAGGAACGGCGGCCCGGGGCCCTCGGACCCGGGCGGCCTGCAAGGATGTGAAAGATTGTGATTGACCTCTATCATAAACGATCATAATGTGTCGCTGTTCTTACATGCACCAGCAAGCCCCAGAAAAAGCGTTGGCGGCGGAACGGCTCGACCGGATCCGCGACCTCGTGCGCGCCCGGCGGGTGATCCGCCTGCAGGAGCTCTGCCGCGAGGTGGGCGTCTCGATGGCGACGGCGCGGCGCGACCTGGAGGAGCTGGAGCAGCGCGGCGAGCTGCGGCGGGTCCACGGGGGCGCGGTCAGCGTCGAGAGCCGGCTGGAGGAGCCGCTGTTCGACGACAAGACCGCCCTTGCGGCCCGCGAGAAGCAGCGCATCGCGGCGGCGGCGCTGGCGCGCATCAAGCCGGACGAGACGATCTATCTCGACGGCGGCAGCACGGTGCTGGCGCTGGCGCGCCTGCTGCGCGAGCGGAGCAACCTGACGGTGGTGACCAACTCGCTGCGCGCGGCGATCGAGCTGGGCGGCGCGGGGCCGCGGCTGATCCTCGTCGGCGGCGAGCTGCGGCGCCTCAGCCAGACGGTGGTCGGGCCGCTGACGCGGCCGGTGCTGGAGGAGCTGCACGTGGACCGCGCGTTCATGGGCACGATGGGCTTTGCGGCGGAGGGGCTGACGACGACCGACGCCGGCGAGGCGTTCACGAAGGAGCTGGTGATGCGCCGCGCGCGCGAGGTCGTGCTGCTGGCCGACAGCTCCAAGGCCGGGAAAATTCTGTTTGCGCGCGCCGGGCGGCTGGAGCAGGTGCACCTGCTGATCACCGACCAGCGCCTCGCCCCGGAGTGGACGAAGGAGCTGGCGCGGCGCGGAGTGAAAATCGAAAAAGTTTAATGGGATGGTTGATGGCGCATGGCTGATGGCTGATGAGGACAAGCGGAGTGTTCCGCCATCCTCCCTTCACCACCCGCCATCTGCCCTGAGTAATGTATGAACGAAGCAATCACAGGAAAGGATGCAGACATGCCGAATTATCTGAGCAACAAACGGCCGGACTTCAAGCCGTTCACCGCGGACCTGGGGCAGATCTCCGCCTATCAATTCAAGAGCGACCTGGCCGGCGAGCTGAAGGCCAAGCACCTGACCAAGGCGCAGGCCCTGGACCTCTATGAGGACATGCTGATGGTGCGCGAGGTCGAGGACATGATCGTCCGCCTGCGCTCCGGCGCCTACGAGCCGATCCCGACCTTCAACTACCGCGGCCCGACGCACGTCTCCATCGGCCAGGAAGGCACCGCGGTCGGCGCGTGCAGCGCGCTGCGCCTGCTCGACAAGATCACCAGCACCCACCGCGGCCACGGCGACAGCATGGCCAAGGGCTCCGTCGCCATCCGCCAGATGGACGAGGCGACCCTCACCTCGCGCGTGCCGGGCTCGATGAAGAAGGGCGCGGCGCTGCTCGAGGAAGTTTTGGAAGATCACGTCTACCGCACCATCGCCGAGCTGTTCGGCAAGGAAGACGGCTACTGCAAGGGCCGCGGCGGCGGCATGCACATCGCCGACTTCCGCATCGGCCACCTGGGCGCGAACGCGATCGTCGGCGGCGGCGTGCCGATCGCGACCGGCGCGGCGATGGCGATGCGCTATCAGCACAGCGACGGCGTGATCTGCTGCTTCGCGGGCGACGGCGCCTACGCCAACGGCGTCGTGCTCGAGGCGCTCAACTGGGCCGCGCAGGTGCAGTGGACCAACCACCTCGCCAAGGACCACAAGTGCGGGCTCCCGATCATCTTCCTCGTGCAGAACAACCAGTACGGCATGACCGGCCGCGCCGAGGACGAGGTCATGGGCGTGAAGAACCTGGCGCGCCGCGCCGCGGGCTTCGCCGACAACAACATGCACGCCGAGATCGTCAACGGCATGGACATCCTCGCCGTGCGCGAGGCCGTGACCCGCGCCGCCGAACTCTGCCGCAAGGGCGAAGGCCCGGTGCTGCTCGAGGTGAACACCTACCGCTACTACGGCCACTCGCTCGGCGATCCGCGCATGGAATACCGCACGAAGGAAGAGGAAGCCGCGTGGCGCGCGATCGACGCGATCGAGTCGTTCAAGAAACAGCTGCTCGACGCCAAGGCGGCGACGGAAGACGAAGTCGCCGCGCGCGAGAAGCTGGTCCGCGACCGCAACGCGCGCGCCGCGGTGCGCGCCGCCAACGCGGCCGACCCGGCGGCGGAGGACGTGCTCAAGTTCATGTACACCGACACGAAGGTGGACGTGGTGCCGGCCGAGTTCCAGCAGGTCAAGATCCTCAAGGCCGACGCCGCCAAGGTCAAGCGCGACAAGGACGGCAAGATCAACTACCGCGACGCGATCAAGGAAGGCCTCGTCGAGGAAATGGCGCGCGACAACCGCGTGATCATCTACGGCGAAGACGTGGCCGAATACGGCAACGCGTTCAAGCTGACGAAGGGCATGCTGGAGATGTTCGGCCGCGACCGCGTCTTCAACTCCCCGATTTCCGAGGCGTGCATCTGCGGCACGGCGGTCGGCGCGGCGATGGCCGGCCTGCGGCCCGTCGCGGAGCTGATGTACATGGACTTCGCGCTGATGGCGTCGGACCAGATCAGCAACCAGGCCGCGAAGTGGCACTACATGAGCGGCGCGCAGACCAAGGTCCCGCTCGTCATCCGCGCCTCCGTCGGCGGCGGCAAGGGCTACGGCGGCCAGCACTCGCAGACGCTGGAGAGCATGTTCGCGCACATCCCGGGCATGTACGTGGTCTATCCCTCCACCGCCTACGACGCGAAGGGCCTGATCAAGGCCTCGATCCGCGACGACAACCCGATCATGTTCGTCGAGTCGCAGCTGCTCTACGCCGAGAAGGGCGTTGTGCCGGAGACCGACTACGTCATTCCCATCGGCGTCGCCGACGTGAAGCGCGTCGGCACCGACATCACGTTCGTCGGCTGGGGACCGGCGATTCTCGACGCGCTCAAGGCCGCCGAGAAACTCGCCGCCGAGGGCATCAGCGCCGAGGTGGTGGACATCCGCTCGCTCATCCCGCTGGACATGGACACGATCCTGCGCTCGGTCGCCAAGACCGGCAAGTGCGTCGTCGTCAGCCAGGCTGTGCACATCGGCAGCTTCACCGGCGAGATCGCCTCGACCATCATGGAAAAGGCGTTCGACGAACTCGATGCGCCGGTCATCCGCGTGGGTGCGAAGAACGGCATCGCGCCGCAGTCGCACATCCTCGAAGCCGCGTTCCTGCCGAACGCGAACGACATCATCGCCGCCGCGAAGAGCATTCTGTAAGAAAGGGTAGATGGGAAATGGTTGATGGAAGATGAAAGATATATGTGTCCACGGTCTGCATCATCACCATCAGCCATCCACCATTAGCCCTGTTCTGAAAGGAGATTTCCCATGCCATCACCGATAGCCATGCCGAAGCCGGGCCAGTTCACCGAGGAATGCACCATCGTGAAGTGGCTCAAGAAGGAAGGCGACGCCGTCGCCAAGGGCGACATCCTCTTTGAGATCGAGACCGACAAGGCCAATATGGAGGTCGAGAGCTTTTTCGAGGGGACGCTGCTGAAGATTCTCACGCCCGAGGGCGGCACCGTACCGGTGCAGGCCATCGTCGCGTGGGTCGGCCAGCAGGGCGAGGCGATCCCCGCCACGCCGCCGCCTCCTGCGCCTGCCGCCAAGCCGGCGGCGCAGCCAGAGGTCAGCAGTCAGAAGTCGGAGGTCAGCCAGGCAAAAGCAGCGGCAGCCGCTGCGCCGACTGCTTCTTCCTCCATCCGCCCTCAACCATCCGCCATCGTTCCCGCTGCTCCGCAGCGGCTGCGCATCAGTCCGCGCGCGAAGGCGCTGGCGGAACGCAGCGTGATCAGTCCCGCGACGATCCGTGGCACCGGGCCGGGCGGCCGCATCGTCGAGAAGGACGTGCTCGCCTACCTCGACGCCAGGGGCTACGCGCAGCTCAAGATCACGCCGACCGCCAAGGACCTGGCGGCGAAGGAGAAGCTCGACCTGCTCGCGCTTCGCGGCACGGGCGAGGCCGGCAAGATCACGGTCGAGGACGTCAACCGCGCCGTCGCCGAGAAGCCCAAGGCGATGAGCAAGATGCGACAGGTGATTGCGCAGCGGCTCACGCAGAGCTTCACCGGCACGCCGCACTTCTTCGTCACGGTCGCGGTGGATATGACCGACCTCGTCGCCTACCGCGCGACGCTGAAGGCGAAAAATCTGCCGTACTCCGTCACCGACTTCATCGCAATGGCGGTGACGCTGTGCCTGAAGGAATTTCCGACGGTCAACAGCTCCACCGATGGCAAGAGCATCTGGTGGCACAGCAAGGTCAACCTCGGCCTCGCGGTGTCGCTGGAGAGCGGCCTCGTGGTGCCGGTGATCCGCGACGCCGACGACCTGACGCTGCTGGAGCTGCACGACCGCTCCGCGGCGCTGATCGAGAAGGCACGCAACGGCAAGCTGCTGCCCGACGAGATGAGCGGCAGCACGTTCACCATCTCGAACATGGGCATGCTGAACGTCGAGAATTTCACCGCCATCATCAACCCTGGCGAGGCCGCGATCCTCGCGGTCTCCAGCACCAGCAAGCAGGCGGTGGTCAAGGACGACAAGATAGTCGTCCGGCAGATGATGAAGATCACGCTCTCCAGCGATCACCAGGTCATTGACGGCGCGCAGGCCGCGCACTTTGTCAATGCGCTCAAGGCGAAGCTGGAAGACGTGGCGCTGTGGAAGAAACTGGTTTGAGAGAAGGAACTGGTCATGGAAAATTTTGATGTCGTGATCATCGGCGCCGGCCCGGGCGGCTACCCCGCCGCCATCCGCGCGGCGCAGCTTGGCGCGAAGGTGGCCATCGTCGAGCGCGAAAATCTCGGCGGTACCTGTCTGAACGTCGGCTGCATCCCGACCAAGGCGCTGATCGCCTGCGCGGACGCATTCGTGCACCTGCGCGACGCCGCCAAGCTCGGCGTGAAGGCGGAAAAGGTCACCGCCGATTTCAGCGCGATGATGGCGCACAAGCAGGGCGTCGTCGCCCAGCTGCGCAAGGGCGTGGGCGCGCTGCTCGCCGGCAACGGCGTGAAGGTCTTCCAGGGCCAGGCTGCGTTCGAGGCGCACGATCAGATCGTGATCGAACATCGAACATCGAACACCGAACATCCAACATCGAACGAGCGGATCAAGGCCGGCAAGTTCATCATCGCCACCGGCTCGACCTCCGTCGTGCCCGGCTTCCTGCCGAAGCACGAGCGCGTCGTCGAAAGCCGCGGTTTCCTTGATCTGCAAAAACTGCCCGTGAGCATGATCGTCATGGGTGGTGGCTATATCGGCTGCGAACTCGCCTGCCTCGCCGCCGCGCTCGGTGTCCAGGTGACCATCGTCGAGCTGCTCGAAGACGTCTTGATGCTGCTCGACCCCGATGTCCGCCGCGAGGTGAAGAAGCACATGGAGCAGAAGCTCGGCATGCGCATCCTCACCGGCAAGGCGCTGGAAAAGATCCAGGCCGGCGCCGACGGCGTCACCGCCGAAGTCGGCGGCGAAAAGCTTTCCGCCGGGCTCCTGCTGGTCGCCGTCGGCCGCAAGCCGGTGACCGACGGGCTGGAGCTGGAACGCGCCGGGCTCAAGATCAACGAGCGCGGCTTCATCCCGGTGGACGAATGCAACCGCACGGCGGTCGCCAACATCTTCGCCATCGGCGACGTCAACGGCGGCATGCAGCTCGCGCATGCCGCGACCTCGCAGGCCATCATCGCCGCCGAGGCCGCGTGCGGCAAAAAGCCGCGCAAGAACGAGGCGCTGATCCCCGGCGTCATCTTCACGATGCCGGAAGTCGCCATCGTCGGGCTGACCGAAGCCGACGCGAAAAAACAGAACCGCGCCGTGAAGATCGGCCGCTTCCCCTTCGCCGCGCTCGGCCGCGCGCTGGCCACCGGCACGCCGGAAGGTTTCGTCAAGCTGATCGCCGACGCCGCGACCGACCAGCTGCTCGGGGCGCAGGCCGTCGGCGCGCACGCCACCGACCTGATTGCCGAGCCGACCGCCGCGATCCGCGCTGAACTGACGAGCGCCGAGCTCGGCCGCACGGTTCACGCGCATCCGACCTTCGGCGAAATCTGGATGGAAGCCGCGCACGCCCTCCACGGCGAATGCATCCACGCCGCCCCGCGGAAGAAGGCTTAAGAAGGCTGAAGACCGAAGGCTGAAGGCCATCGCACACTTGCACAAGTGTGCGATGGTGCCTTTGGCACGCATGACCGCTTGGCAACGACGGCATGCGCACCCGTCCCGGCCTCGCCGGCCTATCCTCAGGTGGATACCTCGAAGTTAGAGGTATCATGCCGGAGCCACGCGCTTTGATGGGTGCCGGGTGCGAGCATTGAGCTCGGGTTTACTCCTGAGCTCCTGCCTCCAGCCGGACAGGCTGGGCGGTGGGCTGACGTATCAGGTGTGGTCCGGCTGACCGGGCACGGCGTCCCCGGCTTCGCCCAAGGCCTTGCCGCCGTCTTTGTAGCCGCGTTCGTGAGAACGCGGTCGCACCCGTTTTCTTCTAGGCGGCGGGACGCCGCCTGAACCGGCACGCGAGACGCGTGCCGCCACGCAGAGCGCATTGACAAAGCAGAACCCAGTCTCCGCGGCGTGCGGCTTCCTGTTTTTGTGGGCGGGGCTTTCCAGCCCCCGCGAACCCAGCCCCACCAATCTGCACAACCCTATTTCTGTCGTCCCTACGGGACTATCCACAGGGGGGGCGTGTTCCCCGGCGCTGAAGCGCCGGGCTACTTTCGCGGCGTCCCTGACGGGACGCGGTCGGAGTCGCAGCAGACAGCGAGGTCGCATGATCTGTTGCCGTTGCGTGGGACGGTCAGGGCGTTGCTTTTTCGCCGAGCATGGTTTCGAGGTGCGGAAGATACTGTTGCAGCGGCTCCGCATCGCCAAAGGAGTTTTTCAGTTTGATCTCGCCCTTCAGGAAGGCTTGCAACTCGCGCAGATGGCTTGATGTCACCTGACTCAACGATCGGCTGGTGCCGTCGTTAAAATGAATCGTCAATAAGAGTTTGGGCTGCGTGACCTGCGGTCGGCAGCGGCGACAATACATGGTTTCGTCCAGCGTCACGGCTTTCCCGACGAGGGCTTGAATGTTTTTTACCTCGCTACGGAAAGAAGGAATGGTGTCTTCCACTTCGCCGACCCGCTCCTTTGTGTACAGCGTCTTTTCGCCGCAAATTGGACAGATATATGCGGTGTTGGTGGGCGATGGTACTGCGTAATAACAAGAGATCATAATTCCGTCACGTATTACGTCCGGCGGCCGCGTGGTGGCCAGACGTTTTAGCATGGCGCGGATGGCTTCGCGGTTCAGTCCCTTGATATCGGCGACGGTGAGCGCGTTGGTGGCGGGCCTCGCAACGGCGGGTTGGGCGTGCGGCGGACGGCCCATGCCGCGCGCGCTCGTGGCGGTGAACAGCCACGCGCAGCCCACCAACAGCGCCAGCCCGAGACTTAACCAGATTGTTGTCATGCCGACTCCCTTCGTTTCGTCACGCGGCGCATCCTAGCAGCACCGCTGGTGCCCCGAAATAAATTTCGTTCGTAGCGACGCTGCGCCCTTCATGTGGACGCCGGCGTGTCACGCCGCCGTTCCCGGCGGGTGAAGATCGCATACGGAAGCACGGGATTTTCCCCGCTAGGCAGGAAGCTATCCAAGCCTTGGAAAAGAAACTCGCACATTTTTCCAAGGTTTGGAAAACTCTGGCGTCCGGTTTTCCGGCTGAGTCGGACACGTCGAAGCTTGGGAAGACGGCAACCGATGACCATAAAAAAAAGAGTTCTGGCAGTGGCGCTGCTGGTGACAGCGGCGTGTGCGGTGGATTTTACGGGTGACTTCGCGCCGGCGGAGGGGTTCGTCAAGCCGCAGGAAAAACCGCTGCGGGCGGAAGTGTGCCTCAACGGCGCCTGGCAGTTCCAGCCCGTCGCGGTCCCGGCGGGCTTCCAGCGCGGCGCGGGCGTACCACCGGAACTGGCCTGGCCGACCACCAACGGCTGGGACGCTACGCCGATCAAAATCCCCTCGCCATGGAACGTGAACGCGTGGGGCTGCGGCCGCAACGTCGGCGCCGGCACGGAGCACCCGCTCTGGCCGGACTCGGTCTACTTCCCGAGCTATCCCGCGGCGTGGGACCAGGTGGAGATGGGCTGGCTGCGCCGCACGTTCCGCGTGCCAGCGGACTGGGCGGAGCGCCGCGTGGTGCTGCATTTCGAGGCCGTCGCCGGCGAGTGCCAGGTGTTCGTCAACGGCCAGCCCGCCGGAGCGCACTTCGACAAATACCTGCCGTTCGACCTGGACATCACGCGGCTGGTGCGGCGCGACGGAGCGAACGAGCTGCTCGTCGGCGTGCGCGCGCACCGGCTGTTCGACAAGCAGAGCGCGCGCTATCCCAAGATGCGCGCGCCCTATCCCTGCGGCTCCGAGACCGAGAAGCTCGCCGGTATCTGGCAGGATGTCTTCCTGCTCGGCCTGCCGCCGGTGCGCGTCGCGGATGTGTTCGTCAAACCGCTCGTGAGCCAGGACGCGCTCGAGTTCGAGGTCAACGTGCGCAACGACGGCGACCGCGAGCAGACCGTGACGGTCGGGGGCGATATTTTCCCGTGGGTCGACCAGTCGGAGGACACGCCGGAACCGCGCTGGAAGCTCGGCCCGGCCGTCTTCGCGCTGAAGTCCGGCAGCGTCACGGTCGGTGCGGGGCAGACCGCGCAGCTGGTCCTGCGCGAGCCGGTTGGCGGTCGCCTGAAACCGTGGGCGCCCGGCGTCCCGCAGCTCTACGCGGCGGTGCTGACCGTGCGGCAGGGTGAGCGTGTGGTGGACAGCCACTACGCGCGCTTCGGCTGGCGGCAGTTCGCCATCAGCGGGAAGAAGCTGTTGCTCAACGGCCAGCCGCTCCAGCTCACTGGCGATCTGCTCCATCCGTTCGGGCCGTTTGTGCTGTCGCGCAGCTATGCGTGGGCGTGGTTCTGGCTGATCAAGGATTTTGGCGGCAACGCCGTGCGGCCGCATGCGCAGCCGCATCCGCGCCATTACCTCGAGCTCGCCGACGAACTCGGCATCGTCGTGCTCGACGAGACGGCGCTGTTCGGCAGCTCGATCGCGCTGAATTTCGAGGAGCCGGCCGCCTGGCAGCGATTCGCCGGGCACTACGACGGGCTGGTGCTGCGCGACCGCAATCACCCGAGCGTGTTGGGGTGGAGCTTCGGCAACGAGCTGTTCGCGATCTTCAACCTGAACAATGTCTCCAAGGAAGACGCGGACCGCTGGTATCGCCGGCTCGCGGAGCTGGGCTTGCGCGCGCGCCAGCTCGATCCGACGCGCGACTGGATCTCGTGCGATGGCGATGAGGACCTGCGTGGCACGCTGCCGGTGTGGAGCAAGCACTTCGGCCACGGCACGCCGGTCGACCAGCTGCCGGACCTCAACAAGCCGCTGATGGTCGGCGAGTCGGGCGGCACCTATTATGCGCGGCCGAAGCAGCTGGCGGAGTTCAACGGCGCGCGCGCCTACGAAAGCTATGCGGGCCGCAACGAGGCACTGGCGATCGACGTCTACGACAACCTTGTGCGCATGGCCCGCCCTCGGCTGGCCTTCTATTCCGCCAGCGAGACCGCCTGGTTCGGCGTCGAGCATCTCAACTTCGGCTACACCAACTTCACGCGCCTGCCGGATCGCACCGATGGCGTGTTCTTTACGCAGCCGTTCGCCGAGGGCAAGCCGGGCATGCAGCCCGAGCGGCTGCCGCCCTATGTCGCCACGCTCAATCCCGGCTGGGATCCGGCGTTGCCGGTCTATGTGCCGCTCGCCATGTTCGATGCGGAGAAGGCCGCGCTGGCCAAGGGCGGTCCGCAGCCGTGCGCGTGGGACCACCGGCCGCAGCGTGCGGCCCCGGCCCCCGCCGCACCCGTGCCGGCGGTCGAGCACGTCCTGTTCTTCGGTGACCGCCACGGGCCGCTCGCGCGACGCCTGACCGCGCTCGGCGTGCCGCTGACCGACAGCTTCCAGCTGCAATTCACTATCGTGGATGCGGACACCCTCACCGCCGTGACCGGCGCGGCGGCGTTGCGTGCGCTGGATCGTGTCCGCGTCAACGGCGGCACGATGCTCTGGTTCCTGGGCCAAACCAACGCCTTCACCGCGCAACTGCCCGCGCCGTTGCACCTGACCGTGCGCAGCGCGACCGGGCTGGTGCCGGATGCCACACATCCCTGGACGGCCTCCTGCTCCCGCGCGGACCTGGATTTTTCCGAGGATGGCGCGGAGCGTTTCATCATGAAGCAGGGTCTGGATGGGCCGGAGCTTGGCGAGGCGCGCGTGTTGCTGCGCGCCAGCGCCACCGACTGGACGCAGTTCAACAACGCGCCGGAACACGCCAAGTGCGCGGCGGTCGTGCTGGATGAAAAGCTGGTCAAACCCTCGGGCGCGGCGCTGGTCGAGGACACCATCAATAACTGCAAGCTGCTGCGCTGCTCGCTCGACTACCGGGTGACCTCGCGTGCCGCCGACCTCTTCTGGCGGCTGCTGCTGGCCAATGCCGGTATCAAGCTGGGTTCAGCCGCCGAGACCGTCACACCCGCGTTCGATCAGCACAACGCGCTGGTCAACGCGCTCGCGCTCGGCCGCCGGGGTGCGTCCAGCCTCGAAGCGGCGCTGGCGTGGAACGCCGAGCCCGGTGCGACGGCACGGCCCGTGACCGGCGCGCGCGTCGGCGACCTCGCGTGGCAACCGGTGACCAGCCCGAGCCGCGATCGCTTCGTCCTCCACGAGCTGAAGCAGGGCGGCGTGGAGTCCGGGCCCTATGCGGTCCAGTTCAGCTATTGGATCCGCAGCCCGCGCGCGCTCGATGACCTGCTGGCCGACGGCCCCGATGCACCGCGGTTCACGACCATCTGCTATGCCGCGGACCGGTGCCGCCTGTTCCTCAACGGCCGCGAGCTGCAGCCGGCGCGCACCGCGCCCGCCGATTACCGGACGCGCCTGGAGTTCACCGCCATCCCGCTGCAGAAGGGCTGGAACCATTTCCGCGTGCAGGTGGCCGCCAGCGAGTTGCGCGGCGCCAAGCCGGGCACCCTCGCCGTCCGCATCGGTTCCAGCCAGGAAGACTTCCTGCGCCAGCTTGAATCCGCCATCGAGCGGAAACCCAGCGCGAAGTGAAGCCCGCCTTTCGGCGTGACTTTTCGCGAAGAAACAACACAATGCACAAGGTGTGAGAAGATGCGCAGGCGCCGGAGGGTTGTGTCGGGCCCAGGAGGATGTCATGAGCGAGAAAACGGCCATCATTCCGTTCGAACGGATCGCATCGGTGATCCATGTCATCCGCGGACAGAAGGTCCTGCTCGATCGGGATTTGGCCGCGCTATATGGCGTTGAAACCAGGGCTTTGAATCAGGCTGTCAAACGCAACATAGAGCGTTTTCCAGCGGACTTTATGCTCGAACTGAACCGAGGCGAGATCATGAGGATATCACAATCTGTGATATCCTCCCCCGATCTGAAGTTCTCCAAACGGGTGTACGCCTTCACAGAACAGGGTGTGGCGATGCTGTCCGGCGTGCTCCACAGCCAACAGGCCATTGAGGTCAACGTGGCCATCATGCGGGCGTTTGTCCGGCTGCGCGAATTCCTCGCCTCGAAAGCGAAACTCGGCAAGCGATTGCGGGATCTGGAGCAAAGAACCGAGGAACACGACGAGAGTATTCAGGCCCTCTTTGAGGCCCTTCGGCAACTGACCTCTGAATGTCCGCCGGCCATCGGATTTCAATATAGCGGGCCTGGCGCTTCCGGGGCCGAGACGGGGAAGACGGTCAAGGAAAGACGAGTAGTATACCGCGTGAGGCGGAAAGCATGAACGAGAAGAGCGACCTGTAGGTTCAAGAGGGAGTGGCGCGAACCGCCCGTCAACTGCGCGGCGCCAAGCCGGGCACCCTCGCCGTCCGCATTGGTGCCAGCCACGAGGACTTCCTGCGCCAGCTCGAATCCGCCATCGAGCTGAAACCCGGCGCGGAAAAATAAGGCGCGGATGTGGGTGGTCTGAGAGCGTCACACGCTCAGACCGGAGCGTGCAACTTCCGGTGGCTGGGTCCATCGGATGATTTGTCCAAGCTCCGCCGGACCTCCTGCGGAACGAGCGCGGATCATCCACCTGCCTGGCTGGGCTACTTTTTCGCCGGCTGCGGCTTGGCCCAGGTGTCCTTGAGCGTGACGGTGCGGTTGAAGACGGGTGCGCCGGGCTGGCTGTCGTAGGCGTCGGCGATGAAGTAGGCGACGCGCTCGAACTGGACCTTGTCGCCGGGTTGGGCTGCCGCCACCGCGGGCTCGGCGTAGGCGGTGACCTGCTCCAGCGACTGCGGATTGAGGAAGGTCTTGAAGTCCTGCTCCTGGCCGTCCGGTTCCGGCACCGTGAAGAGGCGGTCGTAGAGCCGCACCGCGACCTGCTTGGCGTGCGGCGCGCTGACCCAGTGGATCGTGCCCTTCACCTTCAGCGCCGTGGTTTGCGGCGACCAGCGGCAGATGACGTTGGTGACCGCGCCCGCGGCGTCCTTTTCGACGCTCGTGCAGGTGAGGAAGCCGGCGTTGCGGATGCGGACGGAGCCGCCGGGCGTGAGCCGGAAATACTTCGGCGGCGGGACTTCCATGAAGTCGTCGGACTCGATCAGCAGTTCGCGTGAGAGCGGGATCTGCCGCGTGCCGGCGGCGGGATCCTCGGGGTTGTTCTGCGCCTCGACGGTCGCGGGCAGTTCCGAGGCGTTCTCGATGGTGACCTTGAGCGGCTTGAGCACGGCCATGCGGCGCAGCGCCAGCTTGTTGAGGTCCTCGCGGAGGCAGTGCTCCAGCAGCGCCACCTCGGTCAGGCTGTTGAACTTGGTGACGCCGACCGTCTCGACGAAGTTGCGGATGGCGAAGGGCGTGTAGCCGCGGCGGCGCAGGCCGCACAGGGTCGGCATGCGCGGATCGTCCCAGCCGCTGACCAGACGGTCCTGCACCAGCTCGAGCAGCTTGCGCTTGCTCATCACCGTATAGGTCAGGTCGAGCCGGGCGAATTCGTTCTGCTGCGGGCCCTGGTAGCCGGCGATGGCCTCGGTGAACCAGCCGGCGCTGTCAAACTTGCCTGCCGCCCGGACGGCCATCAAGTTCTCGATGACCCAGTCGTAGAGCGGGCGGTGCACTTCGAACTCGATCGAGCAGAGCGAGTGCGTCACGCCCTCGAACGCGTCCTCGAGCGGGTGCGCGAAGTCATACATCGGGTAGACGCACCATGTGTTGCCGGTGTGCGGGTGCTCCGCGTGCAGGATGCGGTAGATCACCGGGTCGCGCAGGTGGATGTTCGGCGACGCCATATCGATCTTGGCGCGCAGGCACAGCTCGCCCTCCTTGAACTCGCCGGCCTTCATGCGGCGGAACAGGTCGAGGCTTTCCGCGGCCGGCCGGCTGCGCCACGGGCTCTCCTTGCCCGGCCGCGTCGGCACGCCGCGGTAATCCTTCCAGTCGTCCTGCGGCACGGCGCAGACGTAGGCCTGGCCGCGCTGGATCAGCGCTTCGGCGAACGCGTACATCGGGCCGAAGAAATCCGATGCGTGGTAAAAATGCGTGCCCCAGTCGAAGCCGAGCCAGCGCACGTCTTCCTTGATCGCGTTGATGTATTCGATCTCTTCCTTGGCCGGATTCGTGTCGTCCATGCGCAGGTGGCAGCGTCCGCCGTATTCCTGGGCCATGCCGAAATCGATGCAGATGGCCTTCGCGTGGCCGATGTGGAGGTAGCCGTTGGGCTCCGGCGGGAAGCGCGTGACCACCTGTCCGCCGTTGCGCCCGGCGGCCAGATCGGCCTCGATGATCTGCCGGACGAAGTGTTTGTTCGTCGGCGCTGCCGCGGGCGTGCTGTTGTCTGTTGTCATGGTCGAAAATTCCTGTCCGCCCCGAAGGGCGGCGCATTGTAGCCCGATTTCCGCCGGAAAAAACAAAAAACAGCGGGCCGGCGCAGGCCTGGTTTCCAGTCCTTGTACAGGCGGGGGAGCGGAGGTCAACCGGCCGCCGGCGCCGGCGGCGGGGCGGGCGGCGGCGGAACGAGGCCGCAGCCGTAGCAGGTGGGGCACGTTTTCCGCACCTTTCCTTCGATGATGCCGGCCGCTCCGCAGAAGGGGCACGCTTGCTCCACGGTGGAGCCCTTGTTGCTCTTGCTGCCCAAGCCGCCGCCGGAACCCAAGCCCTTCCTGACGCTCTTGCCGGTGCCCTTGCAGATCGTACAGGTAGTCGTGGTGTCCACCTCGATCGTTTTGGTCCCGTTGCAGTTCGTGCAGGCGACGAATTGTTCCACCACCGTGGCCTCCAGCGCGCCCTTGGCCAGACACACAGGACAGTTGGTCTGGGCGATGCTGATCCCTTTGCCGCTGCCCTTGCAAAAGTTGCAGGCGGACTCGGTCTCGCTGAGTCGGGACTTCAGCTTGCCCGTGCCGGCGCAAGTCCGGCAGACCACTTCGACCTCCACTCCTACGGTCTTGCGGCCAAGGCAGGTAGGGCACCAGACCGCCTTGGGGCGCGCATCATTGGCCGCTTCGGCCGCCGAGGGTTTGGGTGCCATCGGCTTGGGTGCGATGAAGACCGGGACCGGCAGGTGCTGCGGTGGAGTCTGCGCGCTGCAGCACAAGAGACTTCCGGCGCCGAGCAACGTTGCCATACCGAGCAGGAGATAATGTCTGTTCATTTTTTCCTCTTGAAGCCCCGAAGGGCTGACTGGTGAAACTAGTGCCTTGGCCGTGGAAATCAAGTCCCGGGTGGAGTTGACGCGGGTGGCGGGATCACGCCTGCTCCGAAGCAAGCGGCACAGGCGCACTTTTCTTTGCGGTCCAGCTTGCCCGTCCCGCTGCAGAACTGGCAGGCCATGGTGCGTTTGCTGGTTGCGGTGACATAGCTTCCGCTCCCGCGGCACTTCTGGCAGGTGCTTTGATAAGCCACCATGCTGGTCTTGGCGCCTTGGCAGTGGGGACAGGTCTTGAACCGGGTGGCCATGGCCATCGGGATTTGTCCCGCCAGCTTACACGTCGGGCAATCCTGCGGCGTATCCAGGGTGGTTTTCCCGGCGCCTTTGCACGTCGCGCAGAGCACTGTTTCGCGACCGGCTTGCATACGGCCTGCGCCGCCGCAGGTCTTACAGGCCTCCACCTGTTCCAGGTGGACGACCCGTTTGCCTCGGCAGGACGGGCAGACGGCCATGGCGGATGACGGCGAGGTCTTGGTCTGCAGCGCGGTCAGGTCCACGGCCTGCAGCGCGGCCAGGTCCACCGGCGGCGCAGCGGCCTCGCGGCGCTGCATGTCCCATGTGGCCCACGCGAGCGCGAGCAACACCAGCAAGAGCAGCAGGGACAACGATGACAAAATTTTCATGAGATTTCCAAGCGCTGCAACCGCGCGTTTGTAGCGCAAGCGGCGCAGGGCCACAAACATTTTTCATCGTCAGCGACGGCCGCCGATGCTAGTTTCCGGCCATGCCATCGGGTGAAATAATCGTCTCTGCGCCGGGCAGTCTCATGCTCATGGGCGAGCATGCCGTCCTGCACGGCCGGCGCGCGCTGTGCGCCGCGATCGCCCGGCGCATCCGCGTGACCCTGCAGCCGCGCCGCGACCGGCGCCTACGGATCCGCTCGGCGCTCGGCCGCTTGGATACCACGCTCGAGGCTCTGCAGGTCGGGCCGCCGTTCACCTTTGTCCTCGCCACGCTGCTCCGCCAGCGCCGGCAGCTGACGCACGGCCTCGATATCACGATCCAGGCGGAGTTTTCGCACCAGCTCGGCTTCGGTTCCTCGGCCGCGGTGACGGTGGCCCTGCTGCGGGCGCTGGATGAGATGTTCGCACTGGGCCTGCGGCGTCCGACGGCGTTCCTGGCGGAAGCGCGCGCCCTCATTCACGGCGTGCAAGGCTGCGGCTCCGGCGCCGATGTGGCGGCCAGCCTGTGCGGTGGCATCGTCCTCTACCGCGCTGCGCCGCAGCAGGTGCGTGTGCTGCCGGTGGCGCCGCCGCTCACCGCCGTCTACTCCGGTTATAAGACACCGACCCCGGCCGTCATCGCGATCGTGGAGCGCCAGCGCCAACGTAATCCGGCGTTGTTCGCCAGGTTGTTCGACCTGATGGATGACTGCGTGGCGCGCGCGGTGCCCTGCCTCAAGGGCCAGGACTGGTCCGGACTGGGCGAACTGATGAATTTCCACCATGGCCTGCAGGCGGCGCTCGGCGTCAATACGCCGGAGCTGGAGCAAATCTGCCAGC
Organism: uncultured Lentisphaerota bacterium; assembly: GCA_903896925.1. Taxonomy (GTDB): domain Bacteria; phylum Verrucomicrobiota; class Kiritimatiellia; order CAIQIC01; family CAIQIC01; genus DP16D-bin41. The sequence goes on from CAITZM010000040.1 coordinate 41,821, forward strand.
AACTGCGTGCGGCGCCCGGCATCCAGGGCGCGAAGATCTCCGGCTCCGGCCTCGGCGACTGCGCCGTGGGTTTGGGCCATACGCGCCGGAAGATGGCCGCTCATCCCCTGTATCGCTTGCAAGTGGATTGCGAAGGTGTGCGGGTGGAAACATGAGGCAGCCCAGGCGACCCGCGCTCCAGCGTTCCAACACCCATTTCTTTTTCCCATGACATCCTTTCCGTCCAAATGGTCGGGTCTGAACGTCGCGCTGGCGCATGACTGGCTGACCGGTATGCGCGGCGGCGAGCGCGTGCTCGAGTGGCTCTGCCGCGGTTTTCCGCGCGCGCCGATCTACACGCTGATCCATGACCCGGCCCGCATCTGCGCCGAGATCAATGCGCACCCGATTCACACCTCGGCGCTGCAGCGCGTGCCGGGCATCGCGCGCCGCTACCGGTATTTCCTGCCGTTGTATCCCGCGGCCGTCGCCGGCCTGCCGGTGCCGGAAGCCGACGTGCTCATCAGCACCAGCCATTGCGTTGCCAAGAGCCTGCGCGTGCGGCCGGGCGCCCGGCATCTCTGCTACTGCTTCACGCCGATGCGCTACGCGTGGCTGTTTCACGACGAGTATCTCGGCCGCAACCCGCTCAAGCGCGCGCTCGCCGCGCCCGTGCTGGCCGCGCTCCGCCACTGGGACCGCGCCACCGCCGCGCGCGTGGACCGCTTTGTCACCTTGAGCCGCCACGTGCAGGACCGCATCCAGCGCTTCTATGGCCGCGAGGCCGATGTCGTCTATCCGCCGGTGGACGTGGATTACTTCACGCCGGGCGGCCCGGAGGAGCCCGACGGGTTCGACCTGATCGTCTCGGCGCTCGTGCCCTACAAGCGAGTGGACCTGGCGGTGCGCGCCTACACGCAACTCGGCCGGCCGCTGAAGGTCGCCGGCACCGGCACGGGTTTCGACGCGTTGAAAAAAATCGCCGGTCCCAATGTCGAGTTTCTCGGCTGGCAGGGCGACGAGCAGTTGCGCGAGCTCTACCGCCGCTGCCGCCTGCTTGTTTTTCCCGGCGAGGAAGATTTCGGCATCGTGCCGCTCGAGGCGCACGCCTGCGGCCGGCCGGTGGTCGCCTTCGCGCGGGGCGGCGCCATGGAAACCCTGGTGGAGGGCGAGACCGCGGTTTTCTTCCACGAGCAGTCCGAGTCCGCGCTGCTCGCCGCCCTCCGCGCCGCCGCCGCGCAGCAGTGGTCGCGCGCGACCATCCGCCGCCAGGCCGAACGCTTTGCTCCGCAGCAGTTCATCGACGGCATCGCCGCCAGTCTAGAAAAATGCTTGGCGCAAGCTTGACAAGCGCGGCGGGTTTCACTACTTTCTCCGCCTTCGCCGGCCGGGAACGGTTCAAGGCCGGTTTTTTTCGTGGAATCGAGGATCGCATGGAAGCCTATGCCGTAGTCGAGACCGGGGGTAAGCAGTACCTGGTCAAACAAAACAGCGAATTGGAAGTCGAGAAGCTCGCCGGCGAAGCCGGGACGAGCATCACGCTCGACCGCGTGCTCGCCGTGTCCGACGGCCAGCAGCTCAAGGTCGGCGCACCGGTCATCGCGGGCGCGGCGGTCATCGCCACGGTCGTCGAGCAGTTCCGGGGCGAAAAGACCGTTTCCTTCAAAAAGAAACGCCGCAAGGGCTATCACAAGAAGATCGGGCACCGGCAGTCGCTCACGCGCCTGACCGTCACAGCAATCCAAGCCGGCTGACCGGCGTATCCTTCGGAGGAAGTAGTCATGGCAAGTAAATCAGCTTCAGCCCGAAACGGCCGCGACAGTCACGGCCAGCGGCGCGGCGTCAAGTGCTACGGCGGCGAGAAAGTCACCTCGGGCAGCATCATCGTCCGGCAGCGCGGCACCAAGTTCATCGCGGGCGCGAATGTCCGCATGGGCAAGGACTGCACGCTGTTCGCCGTCGCTCACGGCACCGTCTTTTTCGACAAGAACAGCAAGCGCGTCAACGTGATCGTCGAGGCGCCGACAGCGGCCCCGGTCGCGGTAGCGGCCACGGCCTAACGAGCGCCGGATGTAAGCCAGCGGGCGGACCTTCACCGGTCCGCCCGTTTTGTTTTCCCCCTGTCCGGAGCGCACCGGTCCCACGCGCCCCAACTCCGGCCGTATCGTCAACACCCGGTGGCGCAATGGTCTGCGTGTCCAGGCCGGGTCATGGGGGCTGAGGACGGACCCTCGCGGGTTTATTTTTCCGGCGCGAGTTGTAACAGCAGCGCGCGACTGCGGTTGGTCGGCACTTCCCAGCCGCGCGCGACACGGTAGCCGGGCAGCCAGACGATTACGCCGCGGCACTCGACCACCGGGATGAGCCGGCGCTGCTCGCGCGGCACCTTGGCGTCGGTGAAGATGTCCTGCAGTTTTTTCGTGCCCTGCATGCCGAGCGGTGCCATGCGGTCGCCGGGCCGGGCCGCGCGCACGAGCAGCGGCGACGCGCCGACCGCGGCGGCGCTGAGGGTCGCGCGCGCCGGCAGCCGGCCGGGCTGCGTCGGCTTTTCCTTGAGGATGCCGCGGTGCGCAGCGGTGGCCAGCCGCCACGCGGGGGGCGGCGCGGGCACCTCTTTTTCCAAGGTGAGGCGGGCATAGGTGCGCACGGCTTTCCAGCCGCCGCCCAGATCCAAGGCTTTCGTGCCGCGCTGATGCTCGAGCAACGCCAGGGCCGCCGCGATGGCGGCATAGTCCAGTTGCTCGGCAGCGACGCCCGCGGAGATCAGCCAGAGCCGCAGCGCGCGCCGCCGGAGCGCCAGCGGCAGCGCCGTCAGGCGCGTGACCGGCAGGGTGGGGCGCTGCGTTCCGGTGTGGCGCGGCAACGCCCGCGAGGCGAGGCCGTCCAGAAATTTGTTTTCCTCGCGCAGCAAGTCGGCCGTGCGCAACAGTGCCGCGCGGAGCTGCGGATTCAGGCGGCGCTCGAGCAGGGGCAGGATTTCGTGGCGCACGCGGTTGCGCAGGAAATGCGGGTCGCGGTTGCTCGCGTCCTCGCGCCAGCGCAGCCGGTGCTGCTTCAGGAAGGCGAGGATCGCGGTTCGCGTCACACTGAGCAGCGGGCGGATGATCTTCAGGCCGCCCTGCCGGCTGACCGGCTCCATCCCGCCGAGGCCCTGCGGGCCGGCGCCGCGCGCGAGGCGCAGCAGCACCGTCTCCACCTGATCATCGGCGTTGTGGGCCACGGCCACGGCGGCAGCGCGCAGCTGATGCGCTGTGCGGGCGAAAAACTCATAGCGCGCGGCGCGGGCGGCCATCTCCAGGGAAAGGCCGGCCGCCTGTGCGCGGGCCGGCACATCGGCGCGCTCCATGCTCACCGGCAACCCGAGCTGCTGCGCGACGCGTTTGACGAACGCGGCGTCGGCCGCCGCCGCCGCGCCGCGGATGCCGTGGTTCAGATGGGCTACGGCCAGCCGGATGCCGAGCTGCGGGCGCAACTGCGCCAGGGCGTGCAGGAGGGCGATGGAATCGGCGCCGCCGGAGACGGCGACGAGCACGAGCGCGCCACGGCGCGGCATGGCCTGGCGCGCAAAGCTGCGCTGGATTTCACCGAGCATGGTGCGATTGTAACACCGCGCCGGCCGCCGCGGCAATTTCGCGGCGGAGCGGGGCCTTATGCGTCTGGTGAAAAGGATCGCCCATGATAAAGTTCAACCTGTTCAGTTTCGCGCTCCTGTTCGCGGCGCGGCTCGCGTGGGCCGCCGACGATCCCGCCGCCTTCGACTGGCAACGTGCGCAGGCGCTCCATCAGGGCCAGCAACAGGGCGGGCAGCTCACGTCGGACGAGCAGGCCTATATCGCACAGGCCCAGCGGCTCCATGCGCAACAGGCGCAGGGCAGCGGCCCGGGCGCCGGTCAGATCGATTGGCCGCGCGCGACGCAACTCTTCCAGCGGTCGCAGCGCGGCGAAAAACTCACGCCGGACGAGCAGTCCTATCTCGATCGGGCGAAGGCGTTGCGTCAGCAGCGGCAGAACGGCGGCGGTGGTGGCGGGGCGACTGAAGCGACCGGCCCCGCGACCGGCGGAAAAGATTCGGTCGGCCTGATTCCGCTGTGCGATCTCGGCGCGGGCAAATATAAAGGCGAGGATGGCGGGCTCTATGGTGGCGGAAAAAACGAGCCGCCGCCGGAGCTCGCCGCGTCCGCGAAAAAAGAAACGGCGAAAATCCGGCCGCTCGGCGCCGCGGGCCAGCCTGCCGACGACGGCAAGGTCGTGCTGCTCTCGGTGGGCATGTCGAACACGACGATGGAATATTCGCGCTTCAAGCAGCTCGCCGATGCGGATGCGGACAAGTCGCCGAAACTGGTCATCGTGGATGGCGCCCAGGGCGGACAGGCCGCGGCGCAATGGCTGACGGAGCCGGAGAGCCGCGTGTGGCAGACGGTGGACGAGCGCCTGCAGGCCGCCGGCGTCACCGCGCAGCAGGTGCAGGTCGTGTGGCTCAAGCAGGCCAACATGCGGCCGACCGCGGCCTATCCCGAACACGCCAAGCAGCTGCAGGCCGATGTAGCCGAGGGGTTGCGCCGGCTCAAGGCGAAATTCCCGAACCTGCGCGTCGCCTTCCTCTCCAGCCGCATCTACGCCGGCTACGCCACGACCCAGCTCAACCCGGAGCCGTTCGCCTACGAGGGCGCGTTCGCGATGCGCGCGCTGATCCTGGCGCAGAGCCGGGGTGCCGCGGACCTGAACTGGGACGCTGCGCATGGCGAGGTGAAAGCGCCGCTGCTGCTCTGGGGGCCCTACCTCTGGGCCGACGGACTGCAGGCGCGCAGCGACGGTCTGATGTGGACCCGCAACGACCTGACGCCGCGCGATGGGACGCATCCCAGCACGGCCGGCCGCCAGAAGGTCGCCGAGCAGCTGCTGAAGTTCTGCAAAACCGATCCTTGGGCCCGCGGCTGGTTCTTCGCGAAACCCTGACCTGGCCGGCCGCCTGTTCAGGCCTTGGAAAAGAGTTGCGCCGTTTTTCCAAGGATTGGAAAACCCTTCGGGCTGTGGCAGATTGTCCACACGAGGTGGCTTATGAAACTCCTTTTTGTGCGGCATGCGAGCGCGGCGGATCCGCTGGATTTTTGGGGCGACGACCTGTTGCGTCCCTTGACCGAGGAAGGCGTGCGCAAGGCGCGCCGGCTTTTCAAACTTTTGGCGCGGTTCTATGCGGCCCCCGAGCTGATTGTTTCCTCGGACGCGGTACGTGCGGTGCAGACGGCCGACCTGCTGGCCGAGGTTTTCCCGAAGGCAGCGCGCGCGCATACCGCACAGCTCAATCCGGGGGCGGACCATGCGACGCTGGTCCGCTGGCTGCGCGAGCTCGACCGCGAGCTGGAGCGCGTGGCGCTGGTGGGGCACGAGCCGGACATCTCGCGGATGGTGGGTGGCGCCGTGGCGCGCGGTCCGCTCAACATCGAGGTCAAGAAAGCCGCGTGCATCGAGGTGGACTGCAACCGCATCGGTCGCGGCGAACTGACGCTGCTGTTGCCTCCGTGGGCGGTGCCCTGAAAGCCGGGCGGCTCATGGTCGATGAGCTGCGGGTTTGTGCCCGGGTGGCTGGCCTGCCACCGGATGATGGTTTCGCGCCGAATGGCCCTGCCCAGTCATCAACCGCCGCGCGTTCGTCTTAGCCTTCAGCAGAGAACGACTGCCGCACCCTCTCTACCACGCGAAATATCGCCCCCATAAAAGCGTACTTTTGAGGGGCACCGCGTAAAAATGTGCGATTGTTTTTTCAGTGTCATAGTGCGGTCGAACAGCGGCACCCCCCCCCGGTGGGCGCGCCCAGGCAATTTCTTATCCGAATTTAAGATTCCTATATCATATCCTGTCTCGAAAGATGAACACTCGAATGATGCATGAAGTGGGCGTAAATATTTGTGGCATTTGAGCCGCACGCCGCTACGGCGGTGCAGCTGAAGAAAGAAACAACTGGAGTGTATTCTCTGACTACTTCTTCTCTTGCAAAGAACTGGACTTCGTCACAAATTCGGATGCTCGCCGTTGTCCCTCCACAATCTCTTCCGCTGTCAGGCAGCCGAGGATAAGGTCTCGAGCTTTAATCGCGTGACTTAAACCTTTTGCTGCCGACAAGTTTAGCCACATATAAGCTTCTACGTTGTCTTGAGGAACGCCACGTCCCTGCGCTAAACATGCACCGAGATTAAACTGACCATCCGGATTGCCCTGTTCGGCTGATTTTCGGTACCAACTGACCGCTTCAACGAGGCTCAGTGGCACACCGTGCCCGATCATTAGGCAGATACCAAGCTTGTTTTGAGCAACCGCGTACCCTTGGTCTGCCGCTTTACGAAGCCAGAAAACAGCTTTAGTAAAATTCTGCGGAATACCTTTGCCCAGGTAGTAGGCCATACCAAGATCATTTTGTGCCCTCGCATCACCCTGATTCGCTGCCTTCTGATGCCACACCACCGCTTGTGCGAAATCCTGCGATACACCTCGACCAGATTCGTAGCAAACAGCGACATTGTGTTGGGCTGGGGCATACCCTTGATCGGCAGATTTCTGAAACCAGGCAAAAGCTTGGGTGAAATTCTGAGGCACTCCTTGACCGTTATAATAACACTCGCCCAAGAATTCTTGTCCCAGATCGAGACCTAGATCGGCCGCCTTACGGAAGCATATGGCCGCAGCGGCAAAGTCCTTCTTGTCGAAATACAGCATGCCCCTTCCGCAGTCCATTGTAGCTCTGCTTGATGGAGTATCCGTTGAAATAGTTTTCACGTCGCTTTGTCCAGGAAAAGCAATTTTAGAATTCAAGATCGCTGCACGCCGGAGACCTTCCTCCCGTTGTGCAACCGTCATGCGTTTGTTTATATTTTCGAGGTAGACTGAGGCCTCTTTGGATCCATTGGCAACAGCTAAAGAATACCACTTATATGCTTCGATGAGATCGTGGGGTGTCTCCGTCCAATTGGAGAGTGAATCACCAAGGAGAATGTATGCTTGGGTATTACTTCGTGCCGCTGCTTTCCGTAACCATTCGACGGCGATAATGTCGCTATGGGGTAAGCCTTGACCGAGACTATAAGAACGTGCCAGCATTACTTGAGCATCAGCATTATCTTGCACGGCTGCCTTTCGAAACCATGCTACCGCAGTCGCATAATCTCGCGGAGTCCCGTAGCCATACAGTGAAAAAAGACCAAGCATCAGTTGTGCTTTGTCGTATCCCTGAATTGCCGCAGCGCGGAACCATTTTGCCGCCTCTTTATAATCTCGTTGTTTTTCAGGAACCTCAACATACTTGGTCCCTAATCCATACTGAGCAGACGCATCGCCTTTTTCCGCTGCTCGACGGAATGCATCGGGTGTTTCTGCCCATCCAGAATTCAGGGCAAACATCAAAAACATCAATACCATCAATGGGTGCTTTTCCATGCTCATGGAGAGTCTCCTCAATTAGAAATGGGCGTCAGTGTCCTTATCACAAAAGCGTTGAATCATCCAACCTCCATGCTACGACCGATAAATTCGGCATGATTTTGCCGTCTGCATCTTTTTCCGAGAGGATCGTCGTTCCGTGATTGAGAATATTAAAAATTACCCAGCCCTCGCGCTCGAGTTTATTCAATTCGCTGACGAGACTTTGATCGGAGTAGCAAGCCTGTATTACGCACCATTTTTTCATGACTGTTCCCTTTTTCGATATCATTATTCCACGTCGTCTATCAGCTCGGCTGTTTTGTTGTGATCGAGATCATAGACAGCGCTTGTTTCAGGGTCAAGGCATCTAGCCGAACGGCAACGGTTAACCACGCCGGTCCTGTGGCCCGTGACGTCTGCGACGTGGCGGGAGCTGATCAAGCGCGTCTGGGAGGTTGCCCGCTGCTCGGTCCGCGGCGCGGCGTTTACGTGTGATGGATAATGGAAGCGGTTTACCGCCAAGGCACGAAGGCACCAAGGGAGAGTGGTTGGCTCTGAACACTCAGCTTGGTGTCCTGGTGTCTTCGTGGTGAAAAAATATCCACGCCTGCAGCGGCTTGCCCGCCGCTTGGCAGGCGGGCGGAATCTACCGAACATGTTGCCGTAGCGGCCGAGCAGGTCTTCCCGGACTACGCCCAGTATGAGCTCGGTCCCGTTTGCGCTTGAGTCATTATCCGCCGCGCGTCCATCTTACCCGCCAGCGCCGAACGACCGCCGCACCCGCCCTCCCTCGCGAAATATCGCCCCGTAAAAGCTTGCGTTTGCGGGACGCCGCGTAAAAATGCGCGCACGTTTTTCATTGTCAGAGTGCGGTCGAAAAACGGCGCGCCCCCAGTGGGCGTGCCCAAGCCATTTCTTATCTTAAAAATGGGGAAAGCGATACGATGAAAATACCGTTGGCACTTGGTTGTTGGTTAGGGACCGCCGTTCTGACGTTCGCCGGGGAGCGGGTCGCGCTGTGGCCGGAAGGAAAGATCCCGGATGGCCAGGCCCAGCAGATCGCGGCGACCACCCAGGAGGCGAAAGCGCCGGGTTTCAAGGCGGCGGAACATGCGATGCCGTATCTCGACTGGTACGAGGCGCCGGCGGCGAAAAACGGCGGATGCGTGTTGCTCATTTCCGGCGGCGGTTATCAGAGTTGCTGCGACGGGGTGTGGATTGACCGGGCCGCGAAGAAGTTCACCGAACTCGGGTTCGTCTGCGCGAGCCTCACCTACCGTACGCCGCGTCCGCAAGGGCTGCCGATCTACCAGAGCGCGTGGGAGGACGGGCAGCGCGCCGTCCGCCTCGTCCGCAGCGCTGCGGCGAAGCGCGGCTTCGACCCGGAGAAGATCGGCGCGTTCGGGTTCTCCGCAGGCTCGCACCTGACGGTCTTGCTCGCGACCAGCGCGCTCACGCCGGCGTACGGGCCGGTCGATGCGCTCGACCAGCTTCCGTGCCACCTCAACTGGGCGGTGCCGGTCTACACCGCCTACGCGCTCACGGACGGACTCGTCGGTCCCAACACGCGCGAGGGCGATGCGATCGACGCCAAGCTCTCGGACGTGTTCAAGTTCGACGCGAAGACGTGTCCGATGGCGCTCTTCCACGGCGGAGCGGACGTCTATTCGCCGAACGGCTCCACGCAGATCTACCGCCAGCTCCGCAAGATGAAAATCCCGGCAGAGATCCACCTCTTCGCGGACCGTCCTCACGGCTTCATGGGCGACTCGGGCAAAGGCGAGAACGGCACCGCCTACGACCACTGGCTCGACCGTATCGCCGAGTACGTCCGCCAGATGAATTTTGA
>CAITZM010000041.1 GCA_903896925.1 uncultured Lentisphaerota bacterium
GCAACAGGCCCCACCTGAATTAGGCGGGGGAAGAAAACGGAAGAAGATATTTTAAAGGGGAATATGCGGAAGAAGAGCGGCTGCCCAGACATCCCATTTTCCACCGCCACTTTTATACAAATTCCATTTCGCCGCTCACATCTACGCGGCGCGCTGCCTAAACAGCGTTTTTGAGACCTTGGAATAAAGCGGGTGCTGGCAGGGCGACGCCTCGCCGCGAATGCGGGCCGGGCAACGGAACAGCGCGTCTTCCATGAGGCCCACAGCCGTGCAACGCCTTCAGGCCGTGGAAGAGTAAAAGCATCCCACGCGGGCATGGTAGGGCGACGCCTCCGGCGGAGCCGAAACGAAGACGGCTCGGCTGGAAGCCTCGCCCTACCCACTCAGACGCAGCAGGTGGACACGGCTCACCGCAAACAAGTCTTCGCCCCTACCAACGCGCCGCCTCAGTCGAGGACGTAATCCTGGCGCCAGTTGGCCTTTTCCTGCCACGGCGGCTGCTGCTTTTTGTCGAGGATGTATTCGCCGAGGACGAGGTAGTCCATCTCGGTGCGCATGAAGCAGCGGTAGGCGTCCTCCGGCGTGCAGACGATCGGCTCGCCGCGCACGTTGAAGGAGGTGTTGATGATGACGCCATAACCGGTGCGCGCCTCGAACGCCTTGATGATGTTGTAGTAGTCGGGGTTGGTGTCCGGGTTCACGGTCTGGACACGCGCGGAATAGTCCACATGGGTGATCGCCGGGATGTCGGAGCGGACCTGGTTGATGCGCTCGCGGATCGGGAGCTTGCCGACGTCTTCCAAGCCTTTGCACCGCTCCTTGCGGACCTGCGCGACGAGCAGCATGTAGGGCGAGGGCACGTCCATCTCGAAGTAGTCCCCCACCCGCTCGACGAGGCACGAGGGCGCGAACGGACGGAACGATTCGCGGTACTTGATCTTCAGGTTCATCTTGGACTGCATCTCCGGCGAGCGCGCGTCGCCGATGATGGAGCGGTTACCGAGCGCGCGCGGGCCGAACTCCATGCGGCCCTGCACGACGCCGATCACATTCTGCTCATCGATGATCTGCGCGATGCGCGCGGCGCGCGGCAACGGGTCGGCGAGGTGTTCGGCGGGATAGCCCTTGGCCTTCAGGAACTCCCCGACCGCGCCGTCGAAGTTCGGGCCGAGATAGGAGCCCTGCATCTGGTCGTGCACGCCGTCGGCGGTACGCGGCTGCTTCTGGGCCATGTGCCAGACCGCGAGCGCGGCGCCGAGCGCGCCGCCGGCGTCGCCGGCCGCGGGCTGGATCCAGAGGTTCTCGAAAATCTTCGCGCGAAGCAGGACGCCGTTGGCGACGCAATTGAGCGCGACGCCACCGGCGAGGCAGAGGTTCTTCTCGCCGGTCAGCTCGCGCGCGGCGCGGGCCATGCGCAGCACGATATCCTCGGTGACCACCTGGATGGACCGGGCCAGGTCCATCTCGCGCTTGGAGAGCTCGCTCTCCGACTTGCGCGCCGGACCGTCGAACAGCTGGGCGAACTTGTCGTTCGTCATCGTCAGGCCGTCGAGGTAGCCGAAGTAGTCCATGTTCAGCCGGAAACTGCCGTCGGCCTTGAGGTCGAGCAGGTTGTCCTTGATGCGGTCCACGTAGGTCGGCTCGCCGTAGGGCGCCAGGCCCATGAGCTTGTACTCGCCGGAGTTGACGCGGAAGCCGGTGAAGTAGGTGAACGCGCTGTAGAGCAGGCCGAGCGAATGCGGGAAGCGCATCTCCTTGAGGATGGTCAGCTCGCCGCCGCGGCCGTGCCCGATGGTGCTCGTGGCCCACTCGCCGACGCCATCGAGGGTGAGGACCGCGGCGCTCTGGAACGGCGAGGGGAAGAACGCGCTCGCGGCGTGGCTCTCATGGTGTTCCGGGAAGAAGAGCTGCGGCTGGCGCTTGAAGCCGGCCTCGTCGAAAAACTTCTCGATCTCCAGCGGGATCCAGAGCTTCTGCTTGAGCCAGATCGGCAGCGCCATCATGTAAGACTGGAGGCCCTTGGGCGCGATGCTGAAGTAGGTTTCGCAGATGCGCGCGAACTTGGAGACCGGCTTGTCGTAGAAGGCGACCGCGTCAAGCTGGTCCGGGCCAACCCCGCCCTCGGCGAGGCAGTAGCGGATGGCGTTGACGGGAAACCGTTCGTCGTGTTTCTTGCGCGAGAAGCGTTCTTCCTGCGCGGCGGCGATGATTTTCCCGTCGCGCACGAGCGTGGCGGCGGAATCGTGATAGTGGGCGCTGATGCCGAGGATATTCATCAGGATTGTCTCAGGAAGTGTTTGTCATCCGTGTGCGGCCGGCGGTCGGTCCAGTAGGAGCGTGCGTTGCGGTCGAGGCGACGCGTCAGCGGATCCTTGCCCTGCAGGAGCAGTCCGACGCGGGCGGGCAGGAAAAAGAGGTAGTAGAACGGCACGAGCAACAGCCACGTGGTCCCAACCCCGACGACGTGGCCGAGCCACTGGCCGAAGCGCGTGATGGCCGCGTGCAACGGCGGGACAAACAGGCCGGCGATGAGCATCAGCGCCCCCAGGCCATAGAGCACCCCGCCGAGCAGGTAGTGGTGCTTATAGAACACCAGGAACGAGGCGACGGCGCAGGGCACCACGGTCTGGATCAACGTCATCGTCAGATGACTCTTGGGCGCAGCCTTGACGGCGCCGCCGGATTTCCACGGCCACATCAACTCGGCCGCGGACTTGCTTGTTGACTCACTCATGTTGGTCACGGGAAACCTTTTCCTGCCACCCCGGGAACAGCTGATCGCGCGGATTTTCCGAACCCACCCCGCGGCGATACGCTGCAATCCCAGCTGCGGCGGCGGGTCATGTAGCATATTTTCCGCTTGCTCACAATAGTCGAAATGAATCCCGTCCGGCCGGAAGAACGCAGCGCACGCCGGATCGGCCAGGCTGGCGGCCAGCGGCAACAACCCGGCGTGCCCCTTGAACGCGACCGCACGGGCGCTGGGGACAGACTTGTCGTGCAACGGCTCGGTCTCGGCCACGGACGGCGCGTGCCGCCGCTCCACCAACGTCCGGTTCAGGTGCCGGCGAGGCGCGATGATGAGACCCGGACTGGGCGTTGGCGGCACGGATCTCCCGGCAGAGGCGCCCGTGCAGCAAGGGTTGGCCGGCCACGTCGGCAGCAACGCGTCGGTCGCCGGGCCATGCATCACCGATTACCGTGTAACAACGGAGCAAGACCTGTAATTGCAACGTTGATACTCGCCGAGCCACAAGCGAAACCTCGGGGCGGGGCAAGCGGACGCAGGATAACCGCCGTCGCTCTCAGAACAACGTGTAGATAAAGGGTGCCGAACTTTGGCTGAAAATGATGATGCCGGCCAACAGCAACAGGATGAGGACCATCGGAACGATCCACCAAGCCTTGTGATGCCACGCAAAACTCAGGATTTCCTTGAGCAACCGGCCTAGATGTCGCAACAAACGCATGTTCAATTCCTCAATCGTTCTGAAAATGTCGCGGGAAACTACTCTTTGCCGATGCCGCAGGCAAGCCCGATTTAAGGGGCCCGCAGACCACCTCGGGAGGAGGCGGAGCAAGCCGTCGGCGGATCTGGTTTTCCAGACCCGCTGGCAAGCAGCCAGGTCTGGCACCCCGCTTTCGGTCGTGCCGAGAACCTCCGCGTTTGTCGTGACCTGACGCCCTGCGGCGCGCCACCAGCATCTTTCGTACGGGAGAAGCGTCCGCCGCGAAAGACAGTTGCGCGCGCTTGAGGAGTCAAAGCCGGGTGCCCGGGTGTGCCCACGGCGCCCAAACAGATCGGGATGCCCGGCTGGCCCTCATCAGTTATCAGGCCGCATTTCACGGTCACGCCTCGCTCCCCACCCGGTTTGACAGAGGCTTAGAACAGGCGCACCAGAATAAAACAAAGCGCTATAAAAATTCACTTTACACCCCTATTTTCTACGTTAATATCCGCCCCCGTCTCGCGTCACATGGTGTCGTCACGGGAACAGGAATCACAAAATGAAGAAGTGGCAGATGGGTGCAGTGCTGGGATCCGCGTTGCTGGTCATGGCCGTGGGTCTGGTCGGTTGCGGGGGTGGCAGCGGCGATAGCGGCGGTTCGCCGGCTGCGGATTTGAATGCGGCCGGCTTCTGGGAAAACCCGCTCAACGGCGCGACGGCGGCGGGCGACATGACGCAGAACGGCGGGAACGTCACCGGCTACCTGCTGCTGCCCCCGGCGGGCATGGGCAATCTCGTCGGCACCGTGAATGGCTACCACATGGACTTCACCATCGCGTGGGATGGCGGCGGCTCGGAAGCCGGCAGCGGCGATTTCGCGTTCGTCAACAACAGCGTGGACAAACTGATTTTCAGCGGCAGCACGCCATCCGTGGGTACGTTTGAGATTTCATGGCGCGGCCCCTCGTTCGCGGAACACAGCCCGGCCGGGGTCCCGCTCGCGTACACGCCTGCATCGCCGACGTGGTAATGACAACGCTGCGCCGCCCGCCTGCGTGAGCGGCTCCTGCGATCGTTTCCAAGGCTTGGAACCCGGAACCGTCCGGTTTTCCAAGCCTTGGCTTTTTTGGGGGGCCGTTCCAGCCCCTGTAAAAACCGGTGTCGGCTGGTCTATTACTCCGGCATAAAGCGCGATTCCTCACCAGCACAGATCGAAGTGCGTGCGGATGCGGGCGGACTACCCTTCTCCTGCCCGGCGTTTTCACAGCCGCTCGGCTGACCGGAGCGGCGGCACTCCTGCCGCCGCAAAGGAAGTTCAGAATGGTTGATATGTTTTAGGCTGCGCCCGTCTTCCGCTGAATGGGCCGCGCACCGTGGGTTGGTTGGTGTGCATCTTCGTCGGCAGGAGTACCGCCGCTCCCGGCCAGCCCAACGGGTTCCGTTTCGATTGCAGGCAGTAAAAAGCCGTTTAGCGTCAGGGCCGTGCGATGGCCCGAAACTGCTGAGCCTGCTCGGCGGCAATGGCGCCGATGGGGCCGGTCTTCGGGTCCCAGTTCGGCCCCAGGTCCAGCGTGACCACCCCGCCCTGTGCCGCGACTTTCTGGAACCACTCGCGCCAGCGCCCGGTCGGCTGCCGCACGTCACGCTTCCCCCACGTCGCGCCGAGGAAGGTCAGCGCGTGCCACTGCGAGCCGTTGACCCAGCGCGACGTGGGCACCACGCTGAAGGGCTCATTCAACTCACCCGCAGTGTAATCCTCGGCCTGCGTGTAGCGGATGAGTTTGACGCCGGGATTGAAGGTGACGAGGGCCTTGGGGTTGCCGCGCTTGACGGCGTCGGCATACAGGCGCGCGAGCTCTTCGTTGAAGTGAATGTGCTGGTATCCGCCATCGAACCACCACCCGGAAACTTTGTCGCCGTAGCGCGCGGACCACTCGTGAATCACGGCCGCCCACTGTTTCGCGAACGCAAGATCAAGGGGCTGATCCTTCGGCCCCTGCGGCAAGCCGAAGGCTTTTTGCGCGCGCGCGTCGCGGTTCGGCGTCTGGCACGGCAGGTAGAGCAGCAGGCGGATGCCTTTGGCGTGCAGCGCGTGGCAGAGCTCGAGCGGCAGATCACGTTTGGCGCAGCGTTCGCCGGGCTGATAACCGGTGATGCGGTCATAGGTGGCGTTGGGTGCGTTGAACCAGCCGGAGTTCTGACCCAAGGTGAACACGAAATACTTGGCACCCATCCCCTCAAGCTGCTGCGCCAGCGCCTCGACATCGAAGTCGTTGACCTGCGCCAGTTGCGCGGCGCCGCCCGGAAGGAAGTGCATGAACGCGCCAATGCGCGCCGCCTGGAACCAGTCGGTCTGCGCCGCGTTGTCCGCAGCCAGCGCACTGAACGCGACCAAGGCGCCGGCACATGCGGATAACAGGCGTTTGTTCATGGGCCGCCTCAGTGCTGCCCCGTCGCGAGCAGGCCGAAGATCAGCGCGGCCACGGCGATGCGGTACCAACCGAAGGCCGTGAAGGTGTGCGTCTGGACATAGCGCAGCAGCCATTTCACGACGATGAACGAGACGACAGCGGAGACGACGAAGCCGATGGCGACCATCGTCCAGTTCTCCGGCGGCGCGCCGGGCACGGCATGCTGCAGCCTGTGGAGAATCTCGTAGCCGCCCGCCGCGAGCATCGTCGGGATGCCGACGAGGAAGGAAAACTCCGTCGCCGCCGGCCGGCCGAGCCCGAGCAACAGTGCGAACAAAATGCTCGCACCGGAGCGCGAGGTGCCCGGGAAAACCGCGGCAACAAGTTGTGCCACGCCCACGGCGACCGCAACCTTCCAGGTCACCTCACCGAGCTGCGTTTTACCCTTGAGCCACAGCTCGATGGCGACGAAGCCGACGCCTCCGACCAGCAGGGCCATCGCAATGGGAAACTCGGTCTCGGGCAGCTTTAAGCCACCCTTCTTCAGCAGGAAGCCGCCGATGCCGGTGATAATGAAAGCGAGCGCAATCTGCGCCATGTAGAGTTGCGTCGCCTTCTCGCGCCACTGGAAGATGAACTGCGACAACCGTGCGCGGAACAGGGGCAGCACCGCCAGTACCGCGCCGGACTGGATGACGATGTTGAAGAGATCGCTCAGCTGCTGGCCCATCAATTTCTCCACGAGCAGCAGATGGCCCGTCGAGGAGACGGGCAGAAACTCGGTGATGCCCTCGACGACGCCCGCGATGGTGGCGGTGATAACGGTGTTGGTCATAAGCGTGGAGAATAAAGGCGGTGCCTGTGCGGCACAACACCAAAGCAATGCAGGCGGGAGCGCTCGCCCGGAAGCCGCGACGGAATGAAGAACATTCCGCCGTCCCTACGGGACTTTTCCACTCTGCCTCTGCATACAGGCGCTGAAGCGCCTGCCTACTTTCGCAGCGCCCCTCCGGGACACGACGGCCGCCTGTATTCAAGGCGCGACCTTGCGACCAGCCACACGCACGGGAACTTCCCCAAAGCTTGAAATAACATGTTTCCTCTCTTGGAAAATGCCGTTGCCGGGCTATGCTGCGCGCATGAAAATTCTGTTTTTGCTGCTGGGCTTGACGTTGGCCGCGCGCGCGGCGGGCCGCGAGTGCCGCGTGCTGTGGATCGGCAACAGCTACACGGCGCCGGTCTGGCAACTTGTGAGCGCGGCGGCCACCCGATCCGGCGGATTGCAGGTAACCGCCGAGGCGCTGACGCCCGGCGGCTTCATGTGGGCGCGGCATTTCGGCGACGGCCAGACGGAGGCCGTGAAGAAAATCCGCACGGGCTCCTTCCATTACGTGGTCCTGCAGGACCAAAGCCAGGCCGCCTATCGCCTGCAGAACGAGATGAAGACCTGCGGCGCCAAGTTCGTGCGGGAAATCCGCGCCGGCGGCGCCGAACCGATCTTCTACTGCACCTGGGCCCGCGACCCGCAGAGCGACACCGGCAAGATACGCGGCACGCAGGCACAGATCACCGCGGCCTATTGGGCTCTGGCCCAGGAACACCACGCGCTCTTCGCCGCGGTCGGCCCGGCGTGGGAGAAGGCGCTGGCCGCCCAGCCCGGGCTCAGGCTGCATGCAGACGACGGCTCCCATCCCAACGGCGCCGGGTGTTACCTGTCGATGTGCGTCTTCTACGCGCTGCTGACCGGCAAGAACCCCGCCGGCCTGCCGCCCCCGGCCGGCCTTGCGGCCAGCGACACCACGCGGCTGCAGCAGGCGGCCTGGGACACGCATCTGGAATGGAGCAAGAAAATGCGCGCGGCCGGCATCAAGCTGCCGTGATTGCAATCTACACGCCACCCCAGATGTCGCTGACCCTCTCGCGGCAGCAGAGGCTGACGCGGATATGGAGGTGCCCGAGCTTTTCGAGGCGCTGCGTGACGGTCTTCAGCGCCAGCCCGGCGTCGTTGCACTGCTCGCTCAGGTGCGCCAGGAAGATATGCTCCAGCCCGGGCCCGGCGAGGTCGGCGATCAACTCGGCCGCGTGTTCGTTCGAGAGATGCCCCTGCCGCCCCAAAATGCGCTGCTTGAGCTGCCACGGCCGGTCGGAATTTTGCAGCATTTCCACATCGTGGTTGGCCTCGAGGACGATGGCGCGGCACGGGCGCAACCGCTCGCGGATCAGGTGCGTCACGCAGCCCATGTCGGTGACCACGCCGACGCGCAACTCGCCGTGGCCGACGATGTAGCCGACGGGCTCGTTGGCGTCGTGCGGCACGCTGAAGGGCTCGACGCGGAGACTGCCGACGGTGAAGGGCTGTCCGGTCTGGAACACATTCCAGGCCAGGGCAGCCGGCTCGCCCTGTTGGTAGGCTTCGATGGTGCCGCTGTTGGCATAGAGCCGGACGCCGTGCCGCTGCTGGAGCACGCGCAGGCCGGCGGTGTGGTCGCCATGCTCATGGGTCACGCAGACGCCCGCGACCTGCTCCAGCGCCACCCCGACGGACAACAAACGCTTGCCGGTCTCTCGCGCGCTGAGGCCGGCATCGATGAGCAGGGCGGTGTCGGCGGACCGCACGAGGGTGCAGTTGCCGCTGCTGCCGCTGGCCAGAACACAGATTTGCAATCCCATGGTAAGAAAATTCCCGCGCCCGTTCCGGCGCAGAGCGACTCTAGCATGCACACCCCACCCCCGCAACGTGCCGACTGGCGCGGCAGCGAAAACGGGCTATGATTGGACAAAGGAAAGCTTATGAACACACTGGAAGGAAACATAGCGCCCGCATTCGAGCTGCCCGGCTCGGACGGGAAGGCTTATTCGACGGCCGGCCTGCGCGGGAAAACCGTAGTCCTCTATTTTTACCCGAAGGACGATACCCCGGGCTGCACCAAGGAAGCGTGCGGTTTCCGGGATCTCAATGCCGAGATCGCGCAGATTGGCGCGGTCGTCCTCGGCATCAGCCGCGATGACCAGGCCGCGCACCAGCAGTTCCAGGCCAAGTACCAGCTGCCGTTCATACTGCTGACCGATGCCGACGGCGCCGTGCACCGCGCCTATGGCGCCTGGGGCAAGAAGGTGTTGTATGGCAAGGAGACCGAGGGCGTCATCCGTTCGACGGTGATCATCGGGCCGGAAGGCAAGGTCCGCAAGCACTGGGCCACGGTGAAGGAGGCCGGTGAACACCCGGCCGCCGTGCTGGCCGAGTTGAAAAGGATGGCGGATGAATAACGGCGAATGGTTGGGGGGACTTGACCGGCAATATCAATGACTGCCTTACCTCTTCACCAGCCATCCACCCTAAACCGTCCTCCATCTTCCTGACTCGACAGCCGGGCAAGACCGGTGCATCATGCGGCGAGATCAACGGGAGAGCAGCCATGATAAAAAGTATTTTGCTGTGCACGGATGGTTCGGCCTACGGCGATGTCGCCAGCGAATACGCCATCCATCTCGCTGCGCGCCTCAAGGCGCAGTTGGCGGGCCTGCACGTCCTCGACTCACGGATGCTCGAAGGGCCGATGCTGTCCGACATCTCCGGGATGCTGGGCGCGGAACCCTTCAGCGCGCAGCTGGAACAATTCCGCGGGATCATGGGCAGCAAGGGCGAGGCCGTGATCAAGACGCTCACCGAACGCGCCGGACAGGCGGGCCTCGATCTCGAGGCGCGCATCCTCATGGGCCACCCCGCCCGCATCATCCTCGCCGAAGAGGTCGGCGCCGAGTTGCTCGTCCTCGGCCAGAAGGGCGAGCATGCGGAACTGATCGGCGACATGCTCGGCTCCAATGTCGAACGCATTGTCCGTCGTTCCTGCAAGCCATGCTTCATCACCCCGGCGGAGTTCGTGCCGGTGACGAAGATCCTCGCCGCCTTCGACGGCAGTGCGATCTCCAGCAAGGCGCTGCACGAGGGCATCGAACTGGCGCAGGCGCTCGCCGTGCCGCTGATCATCCTGACCGTCCGCACCCACCCCTCCGACCGCTACGCCGAGGACATCGCCGAGACCGGCATGAAGCTCGCCCGCGCCCACGGCTGTGTCGCCGCGCGCCTGGTGGTCGAGGGCCGCGCCTCGGAGGAGATCCTCGAAGTCGCCCACAAACAGGGCTGCAACCTGATCGTCATCGGCGCCTACGGCCACAGCCTCATCCGCGAGTGGATCATCGGCAGCACCACCGCCCACCTCATCAACCAGACCGATCTGCCGGTGATGTTGGTGCGGTAAGCCGCCGGGCTGATGGTTGATGGATGATGGAAACGGCACTCGTAATCGCGGCCATCCTGATCGGCCTGGCCGCACTGGGCTGGTGGCTGAGCCACACCCTGCGCGCCACACTGGCGGAACGGCGTGACGACCAGGCCCTGGCGCTGCTGCAAAACCAGGTCCAGGCCACTGTCGCGCAGGTCGGCCAGCTGCGCGACAGCGTCCAGCAGATCGCCGGCCAGATGAGCGCCTCGCTGGCCGAGACGCGCCAGGCGATGGATACGCGGCTCGACCACGCCACGCGCGTGGTCGGCGATGTTTCCAAGCACCTCGGCGAGCTGGACGCCTCCGCCCAGCGCATCTTCGACGTCGGCAAGGACATCGCCAGCCTGCAGGACATCCTGCGCGCGCCCAAACTGCGCGGCGGACTCGGCGAGCTGTTCCTCGGCGACCTGCTCGCGCAGATCCTGCCGCCGGACTTCTTCACGCTGCAGTATGGCTTCCGGGGCGGCGAAAAGGTGGACGCCGTCATCCGCCTCAAGGCCGGCCTCGTCCCGGTGGACGCCAAGTTCCCGCTCGAAAATTTCCAGCGCCTCGTCCGCGCCACGGGCGACGACGAGCGCGCCGCCGCCCGCCGCGTCTTCGTCAAGGACGTGCAGACACACATCGATGCCATCGCCAAGAAGTACATCCGCCCCGACGAAGGCACCTTCGACTTCGCCCTGATGTACATCCCCGCCGAGAACGTCTACTACGAGGTCATCGTCAAGGATGACGAGTTCGGCGGCGAGGGCAAGCTCTTCAACAGCGCCATCGCCCGGCGCGTGATCCCCGTCTCGCCGAACAGCTTCTACGCCTATCTCCAGACAATCCTGCTGGGACTCAAGGGCCTGCGCGTCGAGGAGAGCGCGCGCCTGATCATGGGCCAGCTCGCGCGCCTGCAGAAGGATTTCGCCGGGTTCGGCGAAAGCTTCGCGCTCGCCGGCCAGCACCTGGCCAACGCGCAGAAAAAATTCGAGGAAGCCGACCAGCGCTTCGACAAGGTCTCCGCCAAGCTCGAACAGATCGCCGGCAACGCCGTGGCCCCCGCCCCCACGCTGCCGCCGGTCACATGACGAGAGGGCCGAGTGAGCGCCCTCCCTTCGGTGTTCGATGTTGAATGTTCGTTGTTCGATGTTCGTTCCCCCTTTCTTCCCTGCCTCGGCCGCAAAGGTTCGGCCATCGCCACCTCGGGGTGAAAACCCTGCCGGACAAACCCCACGCTTGCCGCGCTGCGCGATCTAGGCTAAAGAAATCGCACCATGAAAAGCACATCCGCTATTGGCCGCCGCGCATTCGCCACACTGCTGCTCGCCACTGCCGCGCTCGCGGCGCCGGAGCTGTCGCTCGCTCCGCAAAACAGCACCGGCGTTTATCGGCCGGGTGAACCGGTGGGCTGGAAGCTGACGGCAGGTGCCACCCCCATCAAAGAGGCGGCCTATGTCCTGAAGCGCGGCGGCGCGACGCCGGTCGGCCAGGGCTCGGTGTCCTTCAACGACGGCAAGGCCGCCCTCACGGCGGCGCTGCAGGAACCGGGCGCCATCCTCGCCGAGGTCACCGCGAAAACAGCCGACGGGAAGCAAATCAAGGCGTTCGGCGGGGCGGTGATCGCGCCGGAGAAAATCAAACCGTCCGCTCCCTGCCCGGACGATTTCGATGCGTTCTGGAAGACCAAGCTCGCCGAACTCGCCACCGTGCCTCCGCATCCCGTCCTTGCGGCGGCCGAAAGCGGCAAGGCGGGCGTGCAGTATTGGCAGCTCACGATGGACAACATCCGCGGCACGAAGATCCGCGGCCACCTCGCGCGCCCCGCGCAGGGCCTGAAATTCCCCGCCATCCTCTTCGTCCAGTACGCCGGTGTGTATCCGCTGGCGAAGAACGGCGCGGTCGGCGCCGCCGCCGAAGGCTGGCTCGCGCTGAACATCTCCGCGCACGATCTCCCGCTCGAGGAGCCGCAAGCCTTCTACGACCAGCAGAACAACGGGCCGCTCAAGAACTACACCGCGATCGGCAACGACGACCGTGAGCGGAGCTACTTCCTGCGCATGTTCCTCGCCTGCGACCGTGCCGTCGAGTACCTCGCGCAGCGCCCCGACTGGAACGGCAAGACGCTCGTGGTCAGCGGCACCAGCCAAGGCGGCCTACAGGCGTTCGTCACCGCCGGGCTCAACCACAAGGTCACCGCGCTGCTCGCGATGGTGCCCGCCGGCTGCGACAACACCGGCGCGCTCGCCGGCCGCCGCCCCGGCTGGCCCTACTGGATGAGCAGCGCCACCGGCAAGGACCAGCAGAAGGCGCTCGCGACCTCGAAATATTTCGACGGCGTCAATTTTGCCGCACGGGTAAAGTGCCCCTCGCTCGTCGGCATCGGCCTGATCGACACGACCTCGCCGGCGGAGGGCGTATGGTCCGGCGTCAACCTGATGCAAGGCCCCAAGGAAGTCGTCGCCCTGCCACTCTCCGACCACCGCGGGCATGACAATTCGCAGGCGCCCTACAGCGCCCGCGCCAAAGCCTGGCGCGCCGCCCTGGTCCGCGACCAGCCGCCGCCGGTCAAGTGACGGAAAAGACAGGCTGAGCCTTCCTGTGGGCGGGAGCTCCGGCTCCCGCGTTCATCGGCTTGTGGATGGTTATTTCGCGGGAGCTGGAGCTCCCGCCCACCAGTATGCGCTGCACAGTTGGAGGGCGCGGCGTCGCCGCGCCGCTCTTCGCGCACGGGCGCAGTCTTGCCTGCGGTGAGCTTGCCTGCCCTGGGCTTGTCGAAGGGTAGAACCGTTGCGCCCTTGCAGTGGCGGCTCGCGAGGACGCTCGCCCTTCTATGTGGACGGTCAAGTCTGAGTTGTTCTTCCGCTTCTATCCGCTGCTCTGCTGAGCCGGGTGTCCGGTTGTGATGAGGCGGCAGAACAAGTCTGCAACCACCTTCTATCCGTGTCCGCACGCGGCGGAA
>CAITZM010000042.1 GCA_903896925.1 uncultured Lentisphaerota bacterium
CCGGGGCTGAGCCGCGTGGCGCGGGCAGCCTGCCCGTGCCCGGACATGGGCGGAACGCCCTGCCACGCGGCGGCCGGATTTCGACAGAACCATGACCGGCAGAATCATGCGGAGTCGGAGAGTAACTCCAGCTGCTTGGTAGCCGCCGGGCGTTGCGCTCACGCCTTCTTGAAATGATTCTGCCCACCATGATTCTGTCGTCTCCGCTCCTTCTTGGCCGCCGCCTGCGGTGCCGGGGCTGAGCCGCGTGGCACGGGGCAACCTGCCCGTGCCCGGACATGGGCGGGACGACCAGGTCACGCTGCGGACGGATTTCGACAGAATCATTACCGGCAGAATCATGCGGAGTCGGAGAGCATAGCGCTCACGCCTTCTTGAAATGATTCTGCCCACCATGATTCTGTCGTCTCCGCTTTGCTTGGCCGCCTGTGGCACACCGGACAAGGCCGGGCCCACCCCAGCTCAGAATCTACTCATTTATGAGTAAAAATGGTGGTGGCCGAAACCCTGACCAACGGCCACCTTCAATCAGGTTGGTGTATTCCATCTGTTTACAACTAAAAGCCGTGTTGGGGCGCCATGGGCAGGGCCTCCGCATAACGAGCAAGGCGGCCGATGATGACGAAAAAAAAGATGCTGTTCGTGGCGTTGCTGCTGGCGGCCGCGGCCGCACAGGCGCAGTACACGGCCAACTACCAGACCAACCTCCTCAGCGGCGTGGCCTAAACCGGGCCCGGCGTGCCGGGGAAGTGTTTCTTTTCGCAAGCGGGGCAAATGCTGTGGGTAAACCGCAAGGCGGAGTGTTTGGAAACGTAACTTTCAAGCTGGCCCCAATAACCATCGTCCTTGCGCACTTTCTTGCACCACGAACAGACCGGCAGCAGTTCCCTCAACATTTGCAACTCGGCATCCTGGGCGGCTTTGAGCCGGGTTTGGGCCTCGACCCGCTCCGTCACATCTATGCAGCTGCCGATGTATCCGGCAAACTGTCCCGTCGGGTTGTCGAACGGCACCCCGCGGTCAAACAGCCAGCGAAAAACCCCGTCCGCGCGGCGCAGCCGATATTCCATCTCAAAGATTTCTCGCCGGGCGAACGACCCGGTGTAAATCTTCAGACAGCGGGGCAGGTCATCGGGATGCACACCTGCCGCCCAACCGTTGCCGCTTTCCTGCTCCAGCGTGCGGCCGGTGAAGGACAGCCAGCGCTCATTGAAGTAATTGCACCCCATGGTGAGGTCAGCCCGCCAAATCAAAATCGGGGCCTGCTCAACCAAGGTCGCATATTCGTCAAAACTGAGCCGGATCGTATTCATAAAAAAAATCGTCTGGGAGCGCCGCCTTGAGGTCGCAAAGCAATGGGCAGACGCTACCGCGCCAGGGGCCGATGTCAAGCCGTTCGCGACCAAAAGCACCACCGGCTGGCGTGGCACGGCGGACAGCAGGCGCACACGCAACGACCAGAGGCGTGCGCGATGTGGGGCATCCGTGTAAACGTGTGCACCTGCCGCTGTCGTCACCGGAGGCTTGGGCTTGGATCGCCGCAAGCCGGATTATTTCTGCGACGCCGCTCACGGAGTGCTCGTCAGCGTTTGCGGGCCGCACCGCAAAGGCGCCACAGGTGTTCCGCCAGCGGCTTGCCCTTGGGTGCAGGCTGGCGGAAGTCCCGCACCATGTGCTCCTCCTCACCGCCCGCTGCCCTTGAGCTGCCATGGGCCCAGATTCCCCCAGTTGAGCGTGGCGCGCGGCGACCCGTTCGTGTTCAGAAACCAGCCCGCCGTACTGCCCGAGGGATCCTGCCAAGCCAGGTCGCTGACGCCATCGCCATCGAGATCCAGCACGCCCCGCACCTGCCAGGTACCCAGGCCCGTGGAAGCCATCAGCCCGCGAATGGTGCCGCCGGGCCCATCGTGGAACCAGACGGCCAGCATGCCGTCGGCCATAAAAAAGAGCTCCGCCTTGTTATCGCGATCGAGGTCGCCTGCGCCATAGAGCTTCCACGCACCCAGGCCCGTGCCGCACACGGCGGATGACAGGTACGTGCCGTTGGTGTCCAGCACCCAGTACGCCACCGTGCCGCCAGTCTGGAAGAAGAGCTGCGCCCGACCGCGGCCGAGGTAGTCGGCGCAGGCCCGCACCTCCCAAGCGCCCAGGTCGCCAAGCACCTTGGCACTGCGTTGGTTGCCATCCGCATGCAGGAACCAGACGGCGGCGAGGCCGGCAGGCGTCTGGAAGATCAGGTCGCTGATGCCATCGCCATCGAGATCTCCAACAGCCTTGAGGTTCCAGCTGCCGGTGTTGGGCATGAGGCGTGCGCCTTGAAACGCGCCGTTGGTGCTCAGCAGCCAGCTGGCCAGCTGGCCACCGCTGTCCTGGAAAAACAGCTGCGGCCTTTGTTCGGCCCCGCGGCGGATGAGGCTGCTCTGTGTGTCCGCGATGTAGAGGATGCCAGTTCGGTCCACGGCCAGGGCGTTGGGCACATTGAAGCGCGCGGCCGGGCCAAACCCATCCGCATAACCCGCTGTATTCGCCGCCCCGGCCAGCGTGGTCACGATCCCTGTCCGGGTCACTTTCCGGATGGTGCCATTGCCCTCCGCCACATACAGGTTCTCCATGCCATCCATGGCCAGGCCCATCGGGGAACTGAAACGCGCCGTGCTGCCCGTGCCGTCCACTACGCCGTACGAGCGGGGCACGCCAGCCAACGTGCTCACCACCCCGGCCGGGTTTATTTTACGGACCGTGTGATTAAAGCTGTCGGCGACATACACAGAGCCGGCGCCATCCACCGCGAGGCCGAGCGGCGTGTTGAAATACGCCGCCGCTCCGCTGCCGTCATTGGTGCCGGAGTGATAGGGCCGGCCGGCCAACGTCGTCACATTACCGCCGGCAATTTTACGGATGGTGTGACTGAAGGTGTCGCTTACATAGACCACGCCATGGCTGTCCACCGCGACGGCCTGGGGATAATTAAAATGCGCGGTCGCGGTGGTGCCATCGTTGAAACCCGTCCCACCCGCGCCGGCGAAAGTGCTGACGCTGCCGGCCGGGGTGATCCTGCGGATGAGGCTGTTGTTCCGATCCGCCACATACAGGTTGTTGCTCGCATCCACGGCCAGACCGCTGGGGCACCGGAACGCCGCGGCAGGGCCCATGCCGTTGGTCTCGCCCCCCATGCCCACCGTCCCGGCAAAGGTGCTGACCGTGCCATCCGGCAGGATCTTGCGGATCGTGCTGTTGTCGGTATCGGACACGTAGACGATGCCATGGGCCTCCACAGCCACGCCGACGGGACCGGAGAACCGCGCCGCACGGCCGGGGCCATCCTCGCTGCCGGGGCCCATGCCAGCGAACGTGCTGACCACCCCGGCCGCCGTGAGTTTGCGGATCACATTGTTCTGGGCGTCCGCGATGAGGAGATTGCCGAGGGCATCCACCACGAGGCCCATCGCATAATTGAAACGGGCCCCGGCGGCCGCGCCATCCAGATAACCCGAGCCGAAGGTGTACGTGAGCTTGCTGACCAGACCGGCCGGCGTGATCTTGCGGATCAAACCGTTAAACGTATCGGCGACGTACAGGTTGTGCGCACCATCCAAGGCCACCCCCATGGGCATGTAGAACATGGCCAGCGCGCCGATGCCGTTGTAATCGCCGATCACGCCGGCCTGCCCGGCAAAGGTGGTGACCGCACCACCCGGCGTGACCTTGCGGATGGTGTGATTAGCGGAATCGGCCACATAGATGGAGCCATCGCTGTCCACGGTCAGGTCGTACGGCCTGTTGAAGCGCGCGGCCGCACCGGTGCCATCGTTGGTACCAGGGACAAGGGTGATGCCGGCCAGCGTGGTGACCACGCCGCCGGGCGTCACTTTGCGGATGGCGGAATTGCCGGTATCGGCCACGTACAGGTTGTTTGCGGCATCGAGGCCGACGCCATAGGGGCCGCTGAATCGTGCGGCCAGTCCCACCCCATCATTGGTCCCGTAGGTGCCCCCCGCCACCGTCGTCACCACGCCGGCCGGAGTGATTTTACGGATGGCATGGTTGTCGGTATCGGCCACGAACACATTGTTGGAGGCATCCACAACCAAGCCCGACGGGAAGGCGAACCGCGCCACAGACCGCGGGCCATTCGCGCTGCCCGACATACCGGGCTGACCGGCATGCGTGGTGACCACGCCGAGAGCCGTCATTTTACGGATCGTGTGGCCATAGTGGTCGCTAATATAGAAGTTACCAGCGGCATCCTTCGCCACCCGCTCCGGAAAAAAAAAGCGCGCCGTAACCCCCGTTCCGTCTGCGCAGCCCGGTCCGATGCCGGCCCAGGTGTAAATTTCCGCAGCCGCACCCTGCACGGCCTGAAGGCCTGCGCACAGCCCCCCACCATCCAGCAGGCCCATCCCGTTTTTCTTTTCATGGCAGTTTCCCGGCCTTGCTGTCGCTTTGTGGGCAGCCAAGGATGGCTTCTCTGGCCGCTTTCGCCACGCGGAATTTCAAGGCCTGTTTGGCCGGGATCTGGATCTGCGCGCCGGTCATCGGGTTGCGCCCTATACGCGCCGCGCGCTGCACGAGCACCAGCTTGCCGATCCCCGGCACCACGCAAGTATTTTTCGCCTCCCGGCAGGCGAGCGCGGCCAGCTCTTCGAAGAAGTGCACGACCTGCTTCTTCGGCATCCCCAGCTTGCCCGCCAGCGCGGACTGCACTTGCGACTTGGTCATAGCCATATCCGTAATCTCCAGTTTATTTTTCCCAACCCACCGCCACCGGCCTGGTCACGCCACCCCGCACCGCCCTGCCAAGCTGCCGTCGCCCGTAGTGCGCGTGAGATACCCCGCCAGCGGGCTGGCCGTAAAGCGCCCATTTTACTCGTGGAAGAGTAGGTCGGCCGTCCGACGGGACGGGTACTCAGGCTGGTGTGGCGCACCTGTGGCGACACCCGAACACTCTCGCACACTGCCGGCGGGCACGGCGCGAGCCCGGGTGCTGAGGGCAGACCGGTGACCGTCAGCACGGCCCGCCCCTACTCCGAAATGAGTAAAATAAAATCTGTGGCCAAACGGCCGCCTGTGGTTCCATGCGCGCAGCGATGGCACACAGAAAAGGAAACGCCCATGAAACTTGATGGACTCTTCGGGACAGGTCTGCTGCTCTTCGTCTGCGCTGCATGGCTCAGCCCCTCCGCCGAGGCGCAGAACGGCCCGGGCCAGCACAAGCGCCGGCCCGGCACGGTGCTCTTCAAATTCAAGAACGATGCCACGCCGGCCCAGGTGACAGCGGCCAGCAGCCTCCTGCTGCAGTTCAACACCCGGATCGACCGGTACCTGCGCGACGGCGCCAGCCTGCGGGTCAGCTCGCCGCTCGCCCGGCTGGTCTCCGAAGAAACGCTGGCCATGAAGCTGCTGCTCACGGGCGCCGTGGAATACGCGGAACCCGACTACGAGGTACAGGCGCTGCTCACCCCCAACGATCCTTCGTTCGCCGCCCAGTGGTGGCTGACCGCAGTCCGCGCCCCAGCCGCATGGGACCTCACCACCGGGACGTCCAGCGTGATCGTCGCGGTCTGCGACACGGGCGTCTGCACCACGCATCCGGACCTCGCGCCCAACCTCATCCTGCCCGGCTACAATTCCTACCTGAACAACTCCTATGTCGAGGACACGGTCGGCCACGGCACGATGACCGCCGGCTGCGTCGGCGCGCTCGGCAACAACGGCCTCGGCGTCGCGGGCATGGCGTGGCGCATCAAGCTGCTGCCGATCCGGATCACCTACGCCGACGGCGTGGGTTCCGCTTACGTCAGCGACATGGCCGAAGGCCTGACCTACGCCGCCGACCACGGCGCGCGGGTCATCAACTGCAGCTTCAGCGGCTACAATGCCAGCGCGATCGAGGCGGCGGCCAAGTACTGCCGCGGCAAGGGCGCGCTCGTCTGCTTTGCCGCCGGCAACAGTGCCGTGGACATGACGGTGGGCTATCCCGACACGACCAACATCGTCGTCGTGGGCGCCACGACCGCCGCCAACACGCTCGCCTCGTGGTCGAACTACGGCAAGCCGGTCGATGTGGTCGCACCCGGCGAGAACATCCTGACCACCAGCCTCGGCGGCGGCTACGCCACCGTCAGCGGCACCTCGTTCGCCGCGCCGATCACCGCCGGCCTCGCCGCGCTGCTCTTCTCGGTCAATCCGCAGCTCACGCCCGCCGCTGTCGAGGGCCTCCTCACCAGCACCTGCAAGGATCTCGGGACCGCGGGTAACGACAACACCTACGGCTTCGGCCTGATCCAGGCCGACGCCGCCGTCGCGCTCGCCGCCGGCACGCCGCCCGCCCCGACCGCGCCCGCCGCACCGACCCGCCTGACCGCCGCGGCCTCCAGGAAAGTCGTCACGCTCAAGTGGACCGATAACGCGAAGAACGAGACCGGCTACCATGTCGAGCGCGCCACCCAGTCCGGCCGGACGCCGGGCGCCTATGCGCGCCTCGCCACGCTCGCCGCCAACGCCACCAGCTACAGCCAGACCGTGACGAGCGGCACCTATGCCTACCGGGTCCAGGCCGCCGGCGCCACGCCCTCCGGCTACTCCAACACCGCCACCGTGACGGTGAGATAAACGCCTTGATACCGGGCCACGGACGAAGCCGCGCCGGCAAGGCACGCCCAACGGACCAGCGGGTGAGCACCAACCCAAAAACGATACACACGCACCTCAGCGTGCTGGCCATGCTGGGCGGACTGCCTCCCCGCCTGCGCGGCGTCCTCATCGGCGTGCTGGCTGCCGGGTTCCTCACCACCGTGCTCGCCGCCAGCCGGATCAAGGCGGAGATCGAAGCCGCCGCGCAGCGCGAGTTTGCTTTTGCGTGCAACGAGGTCCGCCTCAACATCACCGACCGGCTCGCCAGTTGCGCCCAGATCCTGCACAGCGGCGCAGCCTTCCTGGAGACTTCGGCGGCGGTTTCGCGCGAAACCTGGCGGGCCTACATCCAGCACCTCCAACTCGAACAGCAGCTGCCCGGCATTCAAGGCGTGGGGTTTGCACTGTGGGTGCCGCGCGAGCAACTGGCCCGCCATGTTCAAAGCGTCCGCGCCGAAGGATTCCCGGACTATAGCGTCAGGCCGGCCGGCGCACGGGAGCAGTACTCCGCCATCATCTATATCGAACCTTTTGCGGACCGGAACCTGCGGGCCTTTGGCTACGACATGCTCTCCGAGCCGGTGCGCCGCGCCGCGCTGGAACGGGCCCGGGACGAGAACGCCCCCGCACTCTCCGGGAAAGTCACCCTGGTGCAAGAGACCGACCGGGATGTGCAAGCCGGCACCTTGCTGTTTGTCCCGGTCTATCGGCAGGGGGCGCCGCACGAAACGCCGGCACAACGCCGCGCGGCCCTCCAGGGCTGGATCTATAGTCCCTACCGGATGACGGACCTGATGCGCGGCACCTTGCGGGGCTGGGAAAGGGAAGCGCAAGGCCACCGGCTTTGCCTGCAGGTGTACGACGGCGAGTCCCTCGCCGCCGACACCTTGCTATATGACAGCCAGACTGCGGGAGCGCCAGCCGCCAGCGCGCCGCTGACCCGGCTGATCCCGCTGGACTTCGCCGGACGCCGCTGGACCTTGAGCTTGACCCTGCCCTCCGGACTGGCCGCCACGATCGATTACCGCAGCGTCTGGCTGGTGGGGTGCGGAGGGACGATCATCAACCTGCTCGTGTTCTGGCTGACACTCGCCCTGTTCCACACGCGCAGCCAGGCACGCCGCCTGCGGGACAGCGCCGAGACCTACCGCGCCCTGTTCGTGGATTCGCCGGATGCCTGCCTGCTCCTCGAGCAGGACATGATCGTGGATTGCAACCGGGGTGCCGAACTGCTGCTGCGCGGCCAGCGGCAGCAGCTCATCGGCCAACCGCTGGCCCGTTTCTCCCCCCCCCCGCTGCCGGACGGACGGCCCCCGCCCACCGCCGCAAGCGCCATCCTCAGCGCCGCCAGGCGTGCCGGTCACCCGACCTGCGAGTGGGTGCAACGCCGACTGGACGGTTCGGAGTTCCCTGCCGAGGTGTCCCTCGCGGCCTTGACGCTGCAAGGGCGGCCGGCTGTGTTTGCCGCCGTGCGCGACAGCACCACGCGCAAACAGGCCGCGCAGAGGCTCCTGCAAAGCGAGGAACGCTATCGGCTGCTCACCGAGAGCCTCAAGGATGTGGTCTGGACCCTGAACGCCGAAACGCTGCGGTTTATTTACATCAGTCCGTCGGTGGAGCGGCTGCGCGGATACACCCCTGAGGAGATCATCGCGGCGCCCTTGACACAGGCGCTGACGCCGGAAGCGGCGGAGGACCTGATCGCGCTGATCCAGGGGCGGGCCGCTGCGCTCCGTTCGGGCCAACTGTCGCCCGACACGTTTTACAGCAATGAGGTCGAGCAACCCCGCAAGGATGGCAGCACGGTCTGGACCGAAGTGATCACGAGTTACTACCTCAACCGCGACAGCGGATGCGTGGAAGTGCGCGGCGTCACCCGCGACATCACCGAACGCAAGCGGGCGGAGGCGGACCTGCACGCGGCGGAGGCCCTCTCCCGCCAAAAGACCGCCCTGATCAAGTCCATCATGGAGAGCCCGCAGGGCGTGATCATCTTTGCCCTCGATACAGCCTACCGCTATACCGAGTTTACGACCACCCACAGCGCCGTCATGCGCCAGATCTGGGGCGTGGAGATCGCCGCAGGGATGAACATGCTGGAAGTCATCAGCGACCCCTCCGACCGCGCCAAGGCCCAGCACAATTTTGACCGGACCCTGCGCGGCGAGGCGCTGCTGATCGAGGAACAATACGGCGACGACGCCCTCACCCGAAACTATTATGAAAACCGCTACAGCCCCATTTTCGACAGCAGCGGGGCGGTGAAGGGGCTGACCGTGTTCGTGATCGACGTCTCCCCGCGCAAGCAAGCGGAAGAGTTGCTGCGCACGCGCGAGCTGAAATACCGCCGTATTTTCGAAAACATCCAGGACGTGTACTACGAAGTCACCCTGGAGGGCCTGCTTGAGGAAATCAGCCCCTCGATTACAGCGCTGTCCCGGGGCCAGTTCGCCCGCGAGGATCTGCTCGGAAAATCCATCTATGATTTTTACGCGGCCCCCCGGTCCCGCGAAACCTTGCTCCAGGTGCTGCGGGAAAAGGGCAGCGTGACGGACTATCTCATCGACCTGAAAAACCGCGACGGCTCGCTGATCCCGTGTTCCTTGTCGGCCCGGCTGCTGTCCGATGTCACCGGCCAGCCCCATAACATCGCGGGCACCTTGCGGGACATCTCCGCGCGCAAGCAGGCGGAGCAGGTCCTGCAACTGCAAGGCGCCGCGCTGGCGGCCGCCGCCAACGCCATCATCATCACGGACATCCGCGGCACCATCGAGTGGGCCAACCCCGCCTACTGCACCTTGACCGGCTACGCCCTCAAGGAGGTGCTCGGCAAGAATCCGCGCGACCTCGTCAAGTCTGGCGTGCAGACCGCGGCGTTCTACCAGGACCTTTGGACGACCATCCTCGCGGGGCGCGTCTGGCACGGCGAACTGGTCAACCGCCGCAAGGATGGCTCCCTGTATACCGAGGAGACAACCATCACGCCGGTGCACAACGATGCCGGGGAAATCAGTGACCTGATCTCCATCAAACAGGACATCACGGATCAGAAAGAAATGAAACTGCAGCTGCTGCGCAGCCAGCGGCTCGAGAGCGTGGGACGGCTCGCCGGCGGCGTCGCCCACGACCTCAACAACATCCTGTCGCCGGTGCTCCTGGCTGCGCCGCTGCTGCGCGCGGCCCACCGGGCGCCGGACTCGCAGGAGCTGCTGGATGTCATCGAGACCTCCGCCCGCCGCGGGGCGGATATCATCAGGCAGCTGTTGACCTTCAGCCGCGGCCTCAAGGGCGAGCGCTTCCCGCTCCAGCCCGGCTTGCTGGTCCGCGAGATTTTCACGCTGATGCGCGAGACCTTCCCGAAAAACATCAAGGTCCGCAGCCAGCTGCCGGACGCGATCGAGAACGTCACGGGCGACGCCACGCAACTGCACCAGGTGCTGATGAACCTCTGCGTCAACGCGCGCGACGCCATGCCGGCCGGCGGCGTCTTGACGGTCAGCCTGGAACCGGTCACCCTGGACGCGGCGGCCGCCGCCGCGATCCCCGGCGCGGGTCCGGGACGCTTCGTCGTGCTGGGCGTCGAGGACACCGGGACGGGCATCGCGCCGGCGATCCTGGACAAGATCTACGACCCGTTCTTCACCACCAAGCCCGTGGGCCAAGGCACGGGCCTCGGCCTATCCACCACGCTGGGCATTGTCCGCAGCCATGCCGGCTTCATCCAGGTGCGCACCGCGCCCGGCCAGGGCACCCTGTTCCGCGTCTTTTTGCCGGTCTCCGTCGAGACCGGGTCAACGGCTGCGGCAGCCCCGGTGCTGCTCCCGGCGCGCCAGGGTCACGGCGAGCTGGTGCTGGTGGTGGATGATGAAGAACCGCTGCGCCACATAGCCCGGCAAATTTTGGAGAGCAACGGCTATCGCGTCCTCGAGGCGGAGGACGGGACCGAGGCGCTGCGCCTCTTGCAGTGCATGCGCGAACTCCCGCAGGTCTTGCTGACCGACCTGCTGATGCCGCGCATGGATGGCCCGGCGCTTATCCGCCTGCTACGCCAGCTGCCCGTACCCATAAAGGTCATCGCCATGAGCGGACTCCCCCAGCCGCCGGAAACCTTGCAGGCACTCGGCTTGACGGCACAGGCTTTCCTGCCTAAACCGTTTGACGCCCCCACCCTGCTCAGGGCCCTGCAGACCGTTGTAGCCTGAGGCCGCCGGACGGGCAGGTAAAAACATAAGATCGTTTTTGCACGCCCCACCGCCAAGTCAAGCCGCTCCCGGGTGGTTTACCCATATAGCAGGTGGAACCAGCAGTTGAGGACCCACACCCCGGCACGTACTCCATAGTGAGTATAAAATATCTTTGTGCGCCACCTCGCTCAGGCCCATATTCGCCCCCGGGCACCGCATGCCGCACCCCCGAGGCTTACCCCCAGCCTTTTCCGGCATGCGGCGCCTTTTTATTTGCACGTTCTCCCGGACCACGCTCCCTCCATCCACCCCCGGGCGCGTGGGCTGGCGGCGCTGTCCGTAAATCTCTGTGGATGGAGGCTGTCAGGCTGGCGGGTTGCAGCTGGATAAGGCTGGCCCGATACCGACGGAGTGCGGTGAGGCAGGAAGAGGCGTGGCACATGAATACTTTCAGGGCCTGCACCGGATAGGCGCGCCCTGTGCAAGGCGCTGCTTAGGTGGCCAAGCCGGACCGCGTCATGGGGGCTATTTCCAGTCCAGAAGGGAGGGACTCGCACCGGCCCGAGCCGGAGCCTCACGGCCCCGCACTGCAACTGGCCACCTGCTGCGCCCAAGGCCCGATCCTGGCCGCCGTCTCCCGATCCAGTTTTTCGAAGAGCGCCATGATTTCGAGCTGCTCGGAGGGCTGCAGAAACCTGGCCACCATCTGGTAAAAGCGATCCTCTTCCAGCATATGTTTCTTTATCAAGGCGCTATATTGCACAAAATGGCTGGCGAAAAAATCCCGGTCGCCGGCTGCATCACTCTCGATCTTCCGCCGCGAAATGGCCAGCGACTTGGTCAGCTGGGCCAGCCGGCAATGTTCGGTCAACAAGCCGGCCACGAACTCGGTGACCGGGACAAACTCCTTGCGCTGCAGGCAAAAGAACAGCTTGAATTCCTTGGCCTGATGGCGCCGGCAGACGAATTCCTCACCGAAGCTGCCCAGTTCCGTCCAAAACGGATCAGCCGCCGCACCCGGTTGCGTCATGTGCTGGGCGCGGGCCGCGGCCACCGTGAGCACTTTCGCGATCAGCCCATGCTCTTGTTCCAATACTTCAAAGATAGTGATAGGTCACACCCTTCTTCTCCAACATCGCCACCACCCGCTGCATCGAGGGTGTCGATACCATTAGGCCGCGCGCTTGCGGCGGCAGGCCGCACAGCCGAGGAGGCTGAGGCCCAGCAGGGCCAAGGTCGATGGCTCGGGGACCACGGCGGTGCCAGCCACTCCGCTCAGGTTGTAGGCGTAGGTCGGGTCGGTACCGTAGGGGGTCGTAATTTCATAGATGAATTTATAAGCGAAGGCTTCCTGCCACGAGGCCATGGTCAGGGCTACATCGACGCCCGTATCACCGGGCCCCAAGGTGGCCAGCGTGGTCGGGGCCAGATACGGCCCTTTAGTGACCGTGGCGGTCATGCTTTCCGTCGGCGAGTGGAGGTCGGGCATATCGGGGAGGCCAAAGAAGGCGCCGACCGTATCGCGAATCGGCCCCATGGTGCGCAGGGTCAGCTCGGCGCGGAAGTAGGCCGCCGCCGGGACCGGGCCGCCGCCAAAATCGACCAGCGCCCCCAGCGCGCTGGTCGTGTTGGTCAAGGAAAAATCGAAACGGTCGTTGGCCAGGACGCCGGCCTGACCGACGGTGAAGGAAAATTGAAATTCCCCCTGGGCTCCGTCCTTCGCAGCGCCCGCGGTGGGCGACTGACTTACGGACAGGGGAGCGGAAGCGAACACCTGGCCAGGCACCACGTCACCGGGTGTCACCAGCATGAAAGTCGAATTGGAAGTGGCCAGGACGGCGCTGCCTCCGACCTTGCGAAAGCCAGCTTCAAGGTGCGCCGTGAAAGCAAACCCGTTCCAACCCGAAGGCGGATCGAGCATGACGGAGGAGCCCTCAGCCGGGCGCGGGAGCAGGCTGAGCACCAAGCCGGCGAGGGCCAGCACTATTTTTTTGCAGCAGTCGGTATCGTTCATTTCTTTCCTCGCGAAGCGGCACGCTTACCAGGCGCCGCTTGGCCGCATGCAAAGCCATGCGCAAGCCGGCCTGCTCAGGCAAGATGAATGCAAACCGAGGTGGCTGCCAACAGATAAGTTTAACCATTTTGGAGTAGCCGGGCACCCGGACGTTTGCAAGAAATGCGCCGGGTGGTTCCCGGCCCAACCCGGCAGGAGTGCGCAGTGTACGGTCACGGTTTGAGCGGACCGCCTATAGCAAAACGGCCGGGGTAGGTGATCGGCGCCATGTACCCCGCCGTGCCGGAGCGGAACAGGAAACAAAAGCCGGCCGGTCAGTCCGGCGGCGCCTTGGCCGCCGGCAGCAGGCTTCCGATCAGGTCCTCCAGCGCATCCAGCAGGAAAGGCTTCTCCAGCGCGCCGTCGGCACCGTGGACCAGGGCCGCGCGAACCCAATCGTGTCCCGCGCCGGTCATGGCAATGATTCTGAGCTCGCGATGCTCCGCGCGCAGCTGCCGGATGAGCGCGAGCGTGTTCTCGCCTTGCAGCAAGAGATCGATGAGCAGGAGGTCGGGGATTCCCTGCGACAGCAGACCCTGGCACTCTTGCACCGTACTGGTGAAAGCGAGGGTGAGGCCCTCCTGCTCCAGGCCCCGTTCCAACATGCGGCAGGTCGGCGGGTGGTCCTCGCAGATTACGATGCGCGCCATGTCACCTCTCCTCTCCGGTCCGGAGTGCGACCGGTCATAACCCCATCCCGAGGTGCATCGCGTAGCGCACCAGTTCGGCGGTGGTATGCAGCTCGAGTTTGCGCCGGATGTTCGACAAGTGTTTGCGCATCGTGCCGGGGGTGATCCGCAGTTTTTTGCTGGCCACGGCTTGCGGGCGCGCCTGCGTCGCCGCAAACAACACCTCCACTTCCCGGGCCGTCAGGATCCGGAAGAAGGCATCCTGCGCCTGGAGCCGGCGCTCGAACGGTTCGGTGTAAAACGTACGGCCCTGGGCGACGGCACGGATGGCCTCCCGCATGCTTTCAACGGAGAGGCCTTTGCTCACATACCCGGGCAAGTCCAGCTGGTGCATCCGGTAGAGCATATACGGATCCTCACGCCCGGAGACGATGATGAGCCTGGTGTGCGGCAACGCGCGTTTCAGGCGTTGCGCCAGCAGCAGGCCATCGCCGCCGGCCAGCCCGACATCCAGCAACACCACCTCGGGAAACTGCGTCGTGCAGAGGTGCCAACCCTGCTCGACCGTGCCGGCATGCCCCACCACCCTGAACTCGCCGGTCCGGTCCAGCCAGGTGGCCAGCATCTGCGCGACCAGGCCCTCGTCTTCGATGATGGCCACTTGGATTTTTTTCACGGCTGGAATATCGCAGCGAAACCGCGGCGCTCCAAGAATTAAGAATACTCACTTTAAAGTAGTCCGGACCACCCTGGCTCCACCCCCCGCAGACGCGCCGGCGCCACCGGTCCACCTTAAAGATTTCCCGTGCAAACCGACTGCGCCGCCAAGGGTACTACTCTGGCGCGAGTAAAATATTTTATCCACAACGTGTTTCGGGGCGTCGATACTGGGCGCATGCACGATGCGTTCGACACGGCAGGATGGCGCGCGGCTGGCGCGCCGCAGGGCCACACCCAGGGTGGTCGCGGCGACGCCATGGGCAGGACCGCACGCCATGCCGCCGGCCAACCCGGGAGCACAACATGAACTGGAACATGCGCTTTTT
The DNA here is from genome assembly GCA_903896925.1 of uncultured Lentisphaerota bacterium. Taxonomy (GTDB): domain Bacteria; phylum Verrucomicrobiota; class Kiritimatiellia; order CAIQIC01; family CAIQIC01; genus DP16D-bin41. The sequence goes on from CAITZM010000042.1 coordinate 14,546, forward strand.
GAGCCTGGCCTGCCTGGCGGCGGCCGGCTGTGGCACCGTCCCGGAAATCTATCATCCGCAGGTCATCGGCCCGCTCCCGCCGGCGCAGGCCAGCAACGGCATCCATTTGCAGCTGACGGCACCGGCCAATCTCGTCCAGATCGGCAATCCCGCCGCGTTCAGCGTCGCCGTCCGCAACACCGGCGATCACGCCATCTGGGTGCCCAAAAAACCGCAGCAGGGGTTCTTCTGGACCTATCCCAACGGCCGGCACGATTGCTACATGATCGAGCGGGAGGCCACGCGTTTCTTCGCAAAGGCGGAATGTCTGCTGTTGAAGCCGGGCGAGGAATTGCGCCTGCCGGGCCTGGTGGAAACCTCCTACTTCAACCGGCCGGGCGTCACCGAATTCCTCGCCGAGATTAACGTGGCCCAGAACACGAACCCCGAACTCTCGCCCTTCTGGTCCGGGCGGCTGCTCTCCAATGCCTATGGCCTGCAACTGGTGCCCTTCAAGCATGTCTCCGGCGCCCGCTGAGGGCGGCAGCCGCCGGCGGCACGGTGCGCGCCTACAAAATCCGAACCGGCACCGGCAGACCGAGCGCGACGCCCAACCTTCGCGCTGCACACGATCTGCGCCACAGGCCAGGAACGACCAAAGACGTATCCGGCTACGGCGTGCAGCGTGAACTGCTTTCACTTGCATTCACTGCCCGCGAACGGCATCGAAGATCTCGGCAAGGCCCCACGCTACGAATGCTGCCGGCAAAAACCAGACCATGCTGAAGGGAAACCACCCCATGCGTTCTGCAAAAAGTCCGGCGCCGACGAGAATAAGGAAGACTCCGCACCCAATGCCCTTCCTTCCCTTCTTCCTTGAATCAGTCATGGATCGTATGCTTCTTTCTTGCCCAACAGTTTTATGGAACGAACTGCACGTTGTCTTTATATGGACAACAGCCTGCTGGTGTCCTGCGTGGCGATTCCCGAACCGGTGTCCGCGGCGCTGGTCGGCCTGCCGGGCGCCGCCCCCTTCGGCTGGCGCCGGATGCGCCGCGGGGGGAGCGCAAACAGAAATGACGCAGGGTCATCACCTATAACCCCGTCACCCGGGACCCAAGGCACTCGCAGGTATCCCGGCGGTGTTGGGCACTAAACACGAAGATGATAGGGGGCCGTTCCATGTGAGTTCGTATGGCGGGTTTGCCTGATGTGAACTGTGCGTCGTAGCGCGAGCTCATGGGGTTGCCGGGGCGTCCTTGCAAGCCGTTTGAACACCTATCTCGATGCCGGCGCAGTCCGGGGTGGTGGGTTGCATTTCTGGAGCATGAGTTTCCCTTCAGCATCGTCCAGACGCCACAAGCGATCCAGCAGGTTTGTATCCGTCGAGACCGGATTCATGGACAGCAAGCCCGCGCGGAGGTAGTACACCTGACCCCGTTGAACGTCCAGTTCCTCCGGCATGGCTATGGTGAAGTCATCCATGGTGTGGAAATCCAGGAACACGGTCGTCTTGCCCGGTGCCCGTTCCCAGCAGAGATAACTGTGCGTTCCAAGGTCGCCAATCGGCCGGTCGCCATCGCGGACTTGCATGCGGGCGGCCGTTCCGAGCAGCCGTTCCGGGCGGAGCACGTAGATGCGTCCTTGATCCGCATTCTGGATTGACGTCTGTTGGTCCGGCAGGGGGACGAACTGTCGCGTGGATGCGCATCCGACGGCGCAAGCAAGCGCACAGAAAACGATCACTGCTGCCAAAACATTGGCTTTCATAAGGGGACTCCCTTCGGGGATTGTTCTACTTGGCGGCTGGCGGCTTAACATCGCTGACAACTTCGCCCGTAGCCTCGTTTTCCATCCAGCAGACCAGCGGCAGCCGCTTGTCGATGAACTTGATGATGTATTTGTGTCCGGTTTTGGCATTTACCTTGAGGGTTTGCCCGAAGCCGGACTGCCGGTAAGCCTGCCTCTTGTCTTCGGAAGCGGAAATCAGGGGGGGCTCGCCCAGGACAGCGGAGACCGAGTGCTCGCCGGGAAGCACATCGACAACCTGGAAGGTGTTCCCGCGCACGCCCCAGAAACTGCCCAGCGGGAGCCCATCGACGTGTGTTATTTGCAACGGTACGGGCTGGCGCTCAATGAGTTTTTGCCAGAACGTTTGGGACTTGGTCTCCGCTGCGATTCGGGCGACCTGGCTGTCAGGCAGGCTTGTCCCGCTGTAGCTCTGCCATGGAGTAGTGGCGCAACCTGTCACCAAGGCGAGCAGTCCGGCGACGATCGAGAGCCCGGATGCACGCATTATCATCTGACCAGTCGACATCTTCGGTCCTTTCTTTTTCTCGGTTTGTCATGAACACCGAAACGGCATGGCCACCGGCGCGAGCCAGCAGCGACTGAACGATCCGTGGACAGGGACCGATCCTTGCCGTCGGCCCGTGGCCGACGGCCTGCTCAACGCCTCAAGCATCGCGTTGGCAACGGCCTGCAGTCCCTTGGCGACAGGATGGGCAGCGACGCCGCTGTGCATGTAGTTGCGCCCTGACCGGGGCATCGCTTTTCGACCGCACTATGACAATGGAAAACCATACGCCTATTCTTGCTTACCGCACGACTAAGTCAAGCCCTGTAGAACAACCATAGAGATGCTGCTGGAGCGCGAGTGCCCGGAGTCAAGCGCAACGGACTGCGTTGTGCGCGCCGGGGTGAGCTTCCGTCGTAAGCGGGTGAGGGATCGAGCCAACGTGATCCGGAAAACATGAACCTCCCCGGCAGCGGGTTGCTCGCGTCCGAAGTCCAGCTGCGGCAGCAGGCGCTTCTCGATGGCGGTGTTGCCGAAGCACCAAGGCGGCGAGCAGGGCGCCACGGGCCGCCCCGGCACGTACTCTATTGTGAGTAAATAATAACTTCGCGTACTCCTGCGGTCTGGCCAATATTCGCTCCCGGGCACCGCATGCCGACCCCATCGAGGCTTTACCCCGGCCTGCTTTCCGGCATGCGGTGCTCTTTTTTTCGTTCTTTCGGGCCGCGCTGCTACCGCCCGAATGCGGCAGCGTGGGCAGGCGGTGATGTCCATAAGTCTCTGTGGGTTGTGGGGTGCAGGCGGGTAAGGCTGGTCCGGTACCGACGGAGTCCGGCTTGCTGTCGAAGGGCGTGATACATGAGTATGTTCGAGATCCGAGCTTACGAGCAGTTTGACCGCGGACCGGCGGCTGCTGACGGACATGAGCGCTCTATGCAATGGGCCGTTCATCAGGCAGCCAGTGTATGAGGTCGAGGAGTCACCATGCCCACTCAAAATACAACCACCCCACCCGCAAGAAAAACCCGTGTTTTCCTGGTGGATGACCATCCGTTTCTGCTCCGCTGTATGGCCGGAAGCCTGGGTGCCGAACCGGACCTGCTGGTGTGTGGCCAGGCCGGATCTGCCGCAAAGGCCCTGGCAACCCTCGCTGTGGCCAAGCCGGATCTCGTCATCGTGGATAGCGTCATGCCGAAGCAGGATGGGCTGGCACTGATCAAAGGTCTCAAGGCCCGGGTGCCCAAGCTGTTGGTCCTGGTGTTCTCGATGCAAGACGAGTCACGCTATGCCAAACGCGCCCTGCAAGCGGGTGCCGCTGGCTATGTCATGAAGAGCGCCCCACCCCAGCGGCTGCTTCAAGCCATCCGCAAAGTCATGGGTGGCGCGTTCCTGGCCAACCAAGCAACGGTGCTGCGCGCGCATGCGCCAGGGACTCTACGAAGGCCAAACCGTCCGGATCCCAGCCAGCGGCGGAGGCACAGCCCAGGCCCACGCGGCAGCGCAGCCGCCCCTCCTGGGCGCCCGCCCACGTGGACCCACTCAAGCCTTAGCTGCTGGACAGCGCGAAAGGAGCGCCGGAAGACCTGTTGCCCACCAGTGAATTCGCCCCCCTAACCTTGGGACCTGACCTATGAATGCACCAGCTTCCACTGCCACGGGCACCATCATGATCATCGATGATGAGCCGGACAACCTGAACGTGCTCGGGGACATGCTCCGCCAGGCGGGTTGGGGCGTGCGGGCTTTTGCGCGTGGTGCGCCAGCGCTGGCCGCCGCGCGCGCGGAGCGGCCCGACCTGGTGCTGCTGGACATCCGCATGCCGGACATGAACGGCTATGAAGTCTGCCGGCGCTTCAAGGCGGAGGACGACCTCCGCGCGGTGCCCATCATCTTCCTGAGTGCCTTCGCCGAGGTCGCCGACAAGATGCAGGCCTTCGAGGCGGGCGGCGTGGATTATGTGACCAAACCCTTCGCTGCCGCCGAGGTGCTGGCCCGTACGCGCACCCACCTCCGGCTGCGCCAGCACCAGGTCCAGCTGGAAGCGCTCGTCCAACAGCGCGTCGTGGAACTCGCGGCCGCCCATCGGCGGCTGCGCATCTGGGACGACGCCAAAACCCAGTGGCTCAACATGCTCGCGCACGAGATGCGCACGCCGCTCGGCGGCGTGTTCGGCATCGCGGAGCTCCTGTTCATGGACCTGCCGCCGGCTTCCGAACATCACGACCTGCGCCAGGCTTACGACCTGTCCCGCACACGCATCGAAAAACTGATGGACGATGCGCTGACCCTCGCGCACATTGACGTCGCCGGGGAACGCTTTGCCGCCAGCCCGGTGCGGTTGCTCCCTGTGCTCCGGAGCGCCTTGGATACGCTCCCCAGACTTGGGCCAGCGCACACGGTGCGCGCCGCCTTGGCTGCCGTGGAGGAGGTGACGGTCTTGGGCGATCAGCCCCTGCTCAGCCGGGCCTTCAGCGACCTGCTGCTGACGGCTACACATTGCATGGCTGAGGGCGCGGTGCTGACGTTGGAGGCGCATGTCGCCGCCGGGCAGGCGCACGTGATGCTTTGCACCGGGGGAGCGTCCCTCGGCCCTGAGGCCCTGGCAACGTTTTTCGACGTGGGTGGCCAGCGCACCCTGCTCAAGGGCGGCGGCGATTTCGGTTTGGGCGCTGCCCTGGCCAGCCGCATCCTCCGGCTCTTCAACGGCAGCGTCACGATCTGCAATGACCCCGCACAGGGCCTGTGTATCAAAATCTCCTTACCCGCCGGCAACTCCTCGCCCCTGAGCGAAGAACCCGACCCAGGCATGCACCCGCTCCCGCCGTCTCGGGCACCATCATGCTGAACGATGACGAGCCGGAGAATTTGAACGTACCCGGGGAGTTGCTGCGCCAGTCAGGGCAATAATCTTGAGGCCGCGATGCTCCGCGCGCAGCTGCCGGATGAGCGCCAGGGCACCTCTACGCTCCAGTCCGGAGCATGACCGGTCATAAGCCCATCCCGAGGTGCATCGCGTAGCGCAGCAGTGCGTCGGGGGTGTGCAAATCGAGTTTGCGCCGGATATTCGACAGATGTTTTTGCAGCGTGCCTACGGTAATCCGCAGCTTTTTGCAGGCCACCTTCTGCGGGCGCCACTGGGTCGCTGCAAACAACGCCTCCACTTCCCGGGCCGTCAGCACCCGGAAGAAGGCGTCCGGCGCCTGGAGATGGCGTTCAAAGGGTGCGGTGTAATACGCACGGCCTTGGGCGACGGCGAGGATGGCCTCCCGTATGGTCTCAACGGAGATGCCTTTGCTCACATACCCGGGCAAGTCCAGCCGCTGGATCCGGTAGAGCGTATACGGATCCTCGCGCCCGGAGACGACAATGATCTTGATGTGCGGCGACGTGTGCTTCAGACGTTGCGCCAGCAGCAGGCCATCACCGCCGGCCAGCCCGATATCCAGCAACGCCACGTCAGGGCGCTGCGTCGTGCATAGGTCCCAACCCTGTTCGACCGTGCAGGCGTAGCCCACCACCCTGAATTCTCCGGTCCGATTCAACCAAGTCCTCAGCAAATGTGCGAGCATGCCTTCGTCTTCGATGATGGCCACTGTTATCTTTTGCACGCGTGCAGTCTTGCGGCGAAACCCCGGCGCGCCAAGGCTTAAGACTACTCACTATTAAGTAGGCTTGGACCGTCCTGCAGCCCAAAAGAATCAATGCGGCTCACCTGGTCGGGACAGCTACGCGGCTCGACGGACTGACGCTTTAGTGGCTGTCGAGGGCTGCGCCGCCGCCGCGTGGCGGGCGGAGCAGCGGATCAACCGCCCACGTGCGCTGGGGCAAGGCCTGCCACGCCGGCGGCAGGCCCCTGACGGTCAAAGAGGTTCCCCCCATGCGCGGAGGTCACCACCTGCCGGACCAGCGGCATGCGCACCTGCACGGCAGTCCCCTGGCCGGGTTTGCTCTGGATGTTTACAGTCCCTTGGAAGCCGATGACGCGCTCGCGCATGCTGAGCAACCCCAGGGCTTTGGAAACCGGACAGGCTTCCGGCGCGAAGCCCCGACCGTTGTCCTGCACGACCAGCTCCAATTCCCCGGCAATGATCTGCAAACGAATAATCACCTGGGTGGCCTGCGCATGCCGGATCACATTGGTCAGCGCCTCCTGCAAGATCCGAAACAAGGCCAAGGCATCATCCCGCTCCAACACGAGGTCTTCCGAGGGCATCGACAAGGCACATTTCAAGCCGGTACGCCGCTCGCACTCCTCGACCTGCCACTCGATGGCCGCCAGCAAGCCCAGCTCATCCAGCAGGCCCGGCCGGAGCGAGGCGCAGATCGACTGCGTCATCTCGGTCAACTGTTCGACCAGCGGCATCATGGCTACAATCTTATCCTGCAGCTCCGCCACCAGCCCGGGTTGGGCCGGCCGCAGCTTGCGGTCCAGCCAACTCAGATCGATCTGCAGCGCGGTCAGTTTCTGCCCAAACACATCGTGCAGTTCGCGGGCGAGGGCTTTACGCTCCTCCTCGCGCACGTCCTGCAGCCGGGCCGTCAAGGCGTGCAAATTGACGGTGGACTGCTTCAACTCCGCCGTCCGCATCCTGACCCGGCGTTCCAGATCCTCATGGATGCTCTCCCGCTCCTTCAACAGCACGACGTGTTCCCTGTCCCGCGCCTTGGCCGCCGCCGCTTGTCGGATGACCTCCAAGACCACCGGCAGTTCGAAGGGTTTCACCAGGTAATCAAAGATGCGCAGACTGACCGACTTCTGTGCCGAAGCGAAGTTGGGCTCTCCCGTCATCAGGATCACACGCACATCGGGCCGCCAGTCGCGGATATGCCGTGCCACGTCCAGCCCGCTGCCTGTCCCCAACATGATATCGAGGAGCGCCACATCCAGCGAATACCGCTCCACGCAACGTATCGCCTCATCAGCATCGGTCGCTTCGATAACCTCGTGCCCGGCCTGTTTGAGGCCCGCGCCCAAGATGGTCAGGAGGCCCTGTTCGTCATCTGCCAACAAAATCACCGCCATAACGTCACCTCACATATTCCCGAGGCTCGCCGCCCGCGACCGGGAGTATACTCTATTTCGGGTAGTAGCATTCTATTTATCGCGCCGCGCTCACGCGGTCAACGGGCGTAGCGCCGGGACACACGGCCCACTTTCTCGCGAAGCCGTTGGGTGTGGACCTTGTTTTGGAGCGGACCCAAACTAGGCCTGTTCATCAATGAATAAGAGCGTATCATGACAGACGGACAGAGGCCTTTTATGACAAAAGCCAAGAAAGCATCCGAAGTGACGGCGCCTGCCATGCACCTCACTACATCCGCACCGCCCGCCCACTTCCCCAGCGAGGCCGAGCGCGGGGCGGGGCTGGATAACCAAGCAACGCTGGTGCCTGAGCACGCCCAGGAGCGTATATGAAGAACAAGCAGTCCGATCCCGAGCAAGCGGCTTACCTCCGCCGGCGGGCGGAGGCCCAGGTGCGGGCCCACGCAGCAGCGCAGTCGACGCCCTTGACGCCCGTCCAGGCGGCCCAACTCACCTATGAGCTGCAGGTGCACAAGATCGAACTGGAGCTGCAAAACGAGGAACTGCGCCGGGCGCAGGCCGCCTTGGAAGCCTCGCAGGCGCGCTATTTCGACCTCTACGACCTGGCCCCTGTCGGCTATCTCACCCTCAGCGCCGACGGGCTGATCCAGGAGACCAACCTGAACGCCGCCAACCTGCTCGGCGTCACCCGCGCGCAGCTCGTCCAGCGGCCGTTGGGGAGCTTGGTCTGCAAAGAGGACCAAGACGACTACTACCGGTATCGCCAGCAGCTCGACAGCCCCCTGGCCCCCACAGCGACCAGCGCGGCCCTGACCTGCGAACTGCGCATGAAGCGGGCGGGTGACACCCTGTGGGCCCGGCTGGACGCCGCCAGGGCGCAGGATGACAGCGGCGCACCCGTGATCCGCGTGACCCTGAGCGACATCACCGAGCGCAAGCAGCTCGAGGGTGTGCAGGCCTTTCTGTCCCAGCATGAGGGCGCGGTGGTGGGGGCGAGCTTCTTTGAGGCTTTGGCGAGCTACCTGGCCCGGACCCTCGCCATGGACTTCGTCTGTATTGACCGGCTGGAAGGCGACGGGTTGACCGCGCAAACCGTGGCCGTCTGGTGCGATGGCAAGTTCGAGGACAACACGGCTTACGCCCTGAAAGATACGCCCTGTGGTGATGTGGTCGGTCAGGCTGTATGCTGCTTCCCCGCCAGCGTCTGCCAGCACTTCCCGCGGGATACGGTGCTCAAGGACCTGCGGGCGGAGAGTTACCTCGGGGTGACGCTCTGGAACCATGCCGGGCAACCGATCGGCCTGATCGCCGTCATCGGCCGGAAACCGCTCAGCCACCGCCCGCTGGCGGAGACCGTCCTCAAAATGGTGGCCGTGCGCGCCGGCGCCGAACTGGAGCGCCTGGCGACCGAAGCCGAGTTGCAGAAGAGCGAGGCGCGGTATGCCCTGACGCTGGCCGCAGTCAACGATGGCCTCTGGGACTGGAACCCGACCACCGGAGAAGCGTGGTTCAGTCCCACGTATTATGCACTGCTGGGCTACGCCGACCGGGAATTCGCCGCCCAGTATGCCACCTGGCGACTGCTGGTCCACCCGGACGACCTCGCCCGGGTGGAGGCGGAACTGCAGCGGTGTATTGAAAATATCACAGGGTTCGCCGTAGATCTCCGGATGATGTTGAAGTCGGGTGACTGGCTCTGGGTCTCGACCCGCGGCAAAGTGGTGGAGCGGGATGCAGCGGGGAAAACGCTGCGGATGGTCGGGACGTTGAGCGATATCACCGAGCGCAAGCAGGCGGAGGAAGCCTTGCGGGAGCAAGAAGAGAGCTACCGCACGTTGGCCGATTCCGGCAGGGCGCTGATCTGGACCTCCGGCACCGACAAAAAATGCGACTACTTCAACCAGCCCTGGCTGCAGTTCACCGGCAGAACCCTCGCGCAGGAACTGGGTGACGGCTGGGCCGAGGGCGTGCATCCGGAGGACCTGGCCCGCTGTTTTAAGATCTATACCGAAGCCTTTGACCGGCAGGAGAGCTTCAGCATGGATTACCGCCTGCGCCGCCACGATGGCGAGTTCCGCTGGATCCAGGATGAAGGCACACCGCGCCACGACAGCCGGGGAAAGTTCCTCGGCTACATCGGCCATTGCCTGGACATCACCGAGCGCAAGCAGGCCGCGGCCGCGCTGCAGGCGAGCAGCGACCGTCTGACGCTGGCGACGCGCGCGGCCGGCCTGGGCATCTGGGAATACGACGTGGCCAACAACCGGCTGACGTGGGATGACCAGATGTACCGGCTCTACGGCATCACGGCCTTGGAGTTCAGCGGCGCGTATGAGGCGTGGCAACAAGGCGTCCACCCGGAAGACCGGCAGCGCGGCAATGAAGAGATCCAGCAGGCCTTGCGGGGCGAAAAGGATTTTGAAACCGAGTTCCGCGTGCTTTGGCCGGACGGCAGCACCCATTACCTCAGTGCCAATTCCATCGTGGAGCGCGACGCCGCCGGTAAAGGCCGGCGCATGGTTGGCACCAACCAGGACATCACCGCGCGCAAGCGGGCCGCAGAGCAGTTGCGCCAGAACGAAAGCCGGCTGCAGGCGATCACCAACTCGGCGCAGGATGCGATCGTGATGATGAGCCCGGAGGGTCGCATCTCTTTCTGGAACCCGGCCGCCGAGCATATTTTTGGCTACACGAGCGCGGAGGCCCTCGGCCAGAAGCTGCACGCCCTCATCGTACCCCCGCGGTATCACGCCGCCCACCAGGCTGCTTTCCCGGCGTTCCAGCAGACCGGACAAGGCGCCGCCATAGGGAAAACGCTCGACCTGGAGGCCCGGCGCAAAGACGGCCGGGAGTTCTCCGTGCAGTTGTCGCTGTCTGCCGTCGAGCTCGAAGGCCGCTGGCATGCGGTGGGGCTGATCCGCGACATCACCGAGCGCAAGCAGGCGGAAATGGCGTTGCGCGAGAGCGAGGAGCGCCATCGGGTGGTGACGGACACGATGCTGCACGGTCTCGTACATCAACTCGGCAACGGCACCATCACGGCGATGAATCCAGCCGCCGAACGCATCCTCGGCCGGACTATCGCGGAGTTCATCGGCAGCAACTCCATACAAGAAGAACACCACACCATTCATGAAGATGGCTCGCCGTTCCCGGGGCAGGAACATCCGGCGATGGTGGTGTTACGCACCGGCCAATCGATCTGCAATGTTGTGATGGGGGTGTGGAATCCGCAACGCAAGGAACGCCGCTGGATCGAGGTCGACGCGGTACCGGTTTTCGCGCCGGGCCAGGCGTCGCCGACGGAAGTGTATACGGTCTTTGCGGACATCACCGAGCGCAAGCGGGCCGAGGCCGCCCTGCAGTTACAGGGTGCCGCGCTGGCCGCCGCTGCCAATGCCATCGTCATCACGGATGCGCAGGGCACCATCGAGTGGTCCAACCCCGCCTTCAGCGTCCTCTCCGGCTACACCGGTGAGGAGACCATCGGGAAAAATCCGCGCGACCTCGTCAAGTCCGGTCAACAGACCGCGGCGTTCTACCAGGAACTCTGGGACACCATCCGCGCCGGGCAGGTCTGGCATGGCGAACTGGTCAACCGCCGCAAGGACGGCACGCTCTATTCCGAGGACATGACCATCACGCCGCTGCGTGCGGTCGGCCACGCGATCACCCATTTCATCGGCATCAAACAGAACGTCACCGAGCGGAAGGAAATGGAAAAGCAGCTGCTGCGCAGCCAGCGGCTGGAGAGCGTCGGCCGGCTCGCCGGCGGCATCGCCCACGATCTCAACAACATCCTCGCCCCGGTGCTGCTGGCCCCGCCCTTGCTGCGCGAGGCCATTCGCGATCCCGACACCCGCAACATGGTGGACCTGATCGAAACCTCCACCAAGCGGGGCGCGGAGATCATCAAGCAGTTGCTGACCTTCAGCCGCGGCCTGAAGGGCGAGCGCGTCCCGCTCCAGCTCAGCCTGCTGGTGCGAGAGATGCGCTCGCTCATGCGCGAGACCTTCCCCAAGAACATCACGGTCCGCCTCCAGTTGCCCGCCGAGGTCCCGCTCGTCCTCAGCGACACCACGCAGCTGCACCAGGTGCTGATGAACCTCTGCGTCAACGCCCGCGACGCCATGCCAGACGGCGGCGAGCTGACGCTCAGCCTCGAAGCACTCACCCTGGACACCGCCGCGGCCGCGGCGATCCCGGGCGCGCGCGCCGGGAGCTTCATCGTCCTCGGTGTGGGCGACACCGGCACCGGCATCGCGCCGGAGATCCTGGAGAAGATCTACGACCCGTTCTTCACCACCAAGGCCGTGGGCAAGGGCAGCGGCCTCGGGCTCTCCACCACGCTCGGCATCGTCCGCAGTCACGCCGGGTTCATCCAGGTGCGCAGCGCGCCCGGCCAGGGCACCCTGTTCCGCGTCTTCCTGCCGGTCTCCAAACAGTCTGTGCTGGTCGACAGCACGGCTGCCGCTGAGCTGCCGACCGCGCCCCAGGGCCACGGCGAGCAGGTGTTGGTCGTGGATGATGAGAAACATCTGCGCCTCATGGCCCGGAAAATCCTGGAGGGGAACGGCTATCGCATCCTCGAGGCGGAAGACGGGGCCGAGGCGCTGCGCCTGCTGGAAAGCGGTAACGGGTTGCCGCAGGTGGTGCTGACCGACCTGCTTATGCCGCGCATGGATGGGCCGCAGCTCATCCGCGCCCTGCGCCAGCTCCCCGTGCCCCCAAAGATCGTCGTCATGGGTGGCATCCCGCCGCCGCCGGAGACCTTGCAGGAGCTGGGGTTGACGGCGCAGGCCTTCATCGCCAAGCCGTTTGACGCCGCCACCCTGCTCAACGCCCTGCACGCTGTGCTTAGTTGATCAAGTCTGCGGGCCTCGGTCGCGGGTGCCTCGGCTGGCGCTGGTCGTGTGAACACTCCCCTTCGCCCGCGGGGTCCGGCCTAAGCCTGCGACGGCTTGGGAGCAGGCACCGGGCACGAACCCCGGCGCCGCGGCCAGTCCCCCACCCACCCCACCGGCCGGCCCATCGCGCCGTGCACCCACACGCTTGTACGTCGAAAGTGGTTAGAACAAAAGCCCGATACGCCCTCGGGTCAAACCAGTTGAAGCTTTTTATTTGTTCCACAATAAGGCCGGGTTGGGGCGGCACGGGCGCGAGCGCCCCCCCCCGCCTACGGCGCGCGGACGCTGGCCGGTTCCCACCGTCAGTGCCTGACGGCTGGCGGCGGTGCCGGCACGCTGCCAAAGGCAGGTCGATGGCCCGGGCTAACCAAGCGGCAGCGTGTGCGCGCCCAGGCAGGCGTGCAGCAAGGCAGTCTTCAGGCCGGGGGCCTTGGCGGACTGCTCCCGGGCGGTGTTCATTGCCCGCTGCCGCAGCGTCTCCGCTTCCAGCCGCTTCCCCTGGATCACGTTGTGTGCGCAGGCCAACTTATCCTGGCCGGTGAACACGCCCTCGAAGAAGTCGGTCAGCGACGTGCCACCTACTCTATTGCGAGTAAAGAGGAGTGTGGACAAAACCCCGCTTTGCTCTCATGGTCAAAGCAGTTGAAGCCTTTCATTCATTCCGGAAAAAAGACCGGGTTGGAGTGGCGCGGGCAGGCCCCCAAAACAAGAAAGCGGACGACGATAAGGAGTTGCACCAGGCAGCCAATCTCACCGCCGCCACGCCCTCCAGCTACTCCAACGCAGCCACCGTGACGGTGCGCCAAGCGCTATGAACATGAGCCCTATTTTAACCCGCACCGGCCGGGACGCCCCAAGGGCCGGCCGGTGAGCGAAACCATCCAACAGCTTCCCGTCCGGTTGCATGAAGCGGAGAAACCAAGCCCATGACCACCGAGAGCACCCCCATCCCCACACGCCTACGTACAGCACCGATCATGTTGCTGGCGTCCGGTCTGCTGGCGCTGAGCCTGAGTGTCGCAGGCTGCTATTACTACCGCCAGTTAGTGCGAACCTATCGCGACGGGGCGGAGCGCCAGCTTATGGCCATCGCGGACTTGAAGATCAGTGAACTGCGGCAGTGGCGCGCGGAGCGGCTGGGAGATGGCGAGGTCTTGTCCAATAATCCTCTCTTCAGCGACTTGGTGCGAACCCTCATGGACCATCCAGAAGATGCCGAAACCCGGCGCCGGCTTCAGGACTGGATGGGCAAGGTCCAGTCCAGTTATAACTATGAGGAGGTGAGTCTGCTGGATGCCCAAGGCCAACCGCGCCTATCCGTCCCTGCCGCCGCGCGTCCGCTCTCCTCCACGGTGGCGCAGCGGCTGCCTGAAGTCCTGCGGTCGGGCCAGGTGGCCTTCCAGGATTTTTACCGTGATGAACAGGACCAGCGTGTCTACCTGGCGGTGCTGGTCCCCCTGTTCGATGACACACACGCGCATCGTCCGCTGGGCGTGCTGAAGCTGCGGATTGACCCGCAGTGTGAGCGGCGAAATGGAATTTGTATAAAAGTGGCGGTGGAAAATGGGATGTCTGGGCAGCCGCTCTTCTTCCGCATATTCCCCTTTAAAATATCTTCTTCCGTTTTCTTCCCCCGCCTAATTCAGGTGGGGCCTGTTGC
>CAITZM010000043.1 GCA_903896925.1 uncultured Lentisphaerota bacterium
CCCGGCCTTCGCGTTCTTGGTTTCGATGACGATGGTGTAGTCGGTGTTGTTGGTGGATTTGCAGGTGACATAGCTGCCGCCGCCCTGGAGGTAGCCGCACGCCTCGCCCTCCAGATATTTCCAGCCGAGGCCGGTGAACTGGCAGGTATGGGCGTGGCCCCACAGCTCCGGCATGAGGGTGTAGTTGCCGCTCCACGGCGCGGGGGCGATGGCCATCGCGTGTTTGCCGTACCAGCCTTCAATTTTGTAGAAGGCGGAGATCAGGTGCCAGAAAACGGTGCTGGTGACTTTGTTATCAATGTAGTTTTCGTTAACGGCGCGCACCTTGTTGATCGCGCCATTGAAGCCGTCCTGATAGACATGCTCCTCGGTGTCCCAGATCGGCTTGCCGCTGTTGAGCACGTAGTCGGGCGAAGGCGACACCCCCTCGGGCGCGCCTTTCCACGTCGTGTGGTTGCTGATGATGCCGACCGCCTTGGCAAGCCCGGCGTCGGCGGCGAGTTCCTTGGCGAAGAGCCATTTGTTCTCCGGCCGCCAGTTGTCGAAGCCGTGGATGATGACGTTGGTCAGCCCGGCCTTGTCGAGCGTCTGGCGATAGAGTTTGACCCACGGCAGATTCACGCCGCTTTCGTTGCGACAGCCGGTGTAGCGGATGTCCAGGCCGTGATAGGTTTTGGCGCCCTTGATCCACGATACGTAGAAGTCGCACATGTCCTGCGACCAGAAGCCGCCACCGCCCTTGCCCGAGCCGACCCACAGCGGGGCGTTCCAGGCCGTGACATCGAAGCGGATGGCCGGGTTTCTTTTCTGCGCCTCCTTCATCAGCCACCACTCGTAGCCGCGCTGAAAATATTCCGGCTTCGGCTGGTCGAGTTCCTCGCGGCTGCGCGCGTGGCTTGGCTCGGAGCCTTGCGTGCCGTTCTTGTCGCTGCCCATTTCCACGTACAGCACCTGGAGCGCGGCGCCGAAGTTCGGCTTGAAGAGATAGTCCAAAATCTCACTGCGCTGCGGCTCGGGATATTCGACCAGCAGCCGCGAGGTCGCGCCGCCGCCGCTGACGGCGCCGATGCCATCGAACCGCCGCCCTTCGCGCTGCCCGTCCAGCGTGATGGTTTGCTGGGCCAGTCCCGGCAGGGACAACAAGGGCAGCAAGGTGATTAACGACTGGGTCCATGTGATCATTCTCATCCGGTTCTCTCCCTTGAAATCTTACCTTCCAGCTGCTCACTTCTTGGGTTTCAAATCCTCCGGGAAAGGAAGCGGAGGTTCCTCGATCAGCGTCGTGGTGCCGGCAACGGAGAGCGCCTTGGGCGGGTTGTCCTTGAGCTCGAGGATCACGATCTCGTTCCCGCCTTTTCTCTGCCACGGGCTGGGCAGGTAGAGCGAGCGGCTGGCGCCGACATCCCAGTACCGGCCCAGGTTGTGGCCGTTGACCCACACCACGCCGTAGCCCCAGTTGCGCATGTCCAGAAACGTCTCGGCGGTCTTGTCCAGCGTGAACGTGCCCCGGTAGAATGCCGGGCCGTTGTGGGCGGCCTTGACCTGCGGGAGTCCGGAGGGAGGCTCGGCCGGCAGCGGGAAAAGCGCCCAGCCGGTCAGCGGCTTGCCGTCCAACGTCGGATTCGCGGCCAGGCCCTTCGTCTCATAGGCCGTGGCCCGGCTCCGCCCGAGGTTGTACACGAGAATATCCAACGTGGCGGGGCCGCTGCGGTCCAGCGGGATCTTGAACGTCTCCCGGCCGTATTTGGAATAGGCCCGCCCCACCGGCTGGCCGTTGACCATGACCATCACGTAGTCGCGCGCCTTGCTAACATCGAGCACGCCTTTAATTCCTTGGTCGAACCTCTTCCGGTAGAGCACGAATCCGTAAGCCTGCCCAAGAGCCTCCATCGTCTGCACGTCGGGCGATGCGACAGGTGCTGGCAGCGTGTCGAGCAACGCGCACTGCCGGGTCAGTTGAAACGGCGCGATCTCCATCACGGCCGGGTCGGGCGGAATCGGCGGCGGGTTTTGCTTCAATGCCTGGATGAAATATTCGCGCAATGCTTTGTACTTCGGCGTGACGCGCCCCGCCTCATCCACGGGCGCATCGTAGTCGTAACTGGTGATCGTTGCATCCATGTTTTGGAAGCCGAATGTCGTTCCGCCGAAGAACATGTAGTAGCAGTAGTTGATATTCCGGTCGAGCAGCCACTTGGCGTTGTGCAACTCGCTGCTGACGGGGCGGCGGTTGATCTTCATGCCCCAATGCGAAAACCACGCCGTATAATTCTCGGCGTTGTAGACCGGATGGCCCTGCTTGCCGGCCAGGTACTTCACCCGTTCATAGAGTTTCTGGTCGTTCACCACGCCGTTGACGCCGCGCAGGACGCCGGGGATGCCTTCCTCGGGGTCGAAGGTCTTGAGCCCGGGATCACAGGTGAAAAGCTGACCGTCGAAGCCGGCTTCCCGGAAGATTTTGGTCAGCGCTTTCATGTAATCGTCAATCGCCCGGTGCTCGTTGTCCACCTGCACCATCAGGATCGGTCCGCCGCGGTGGATCTGCAGGTCGGCCAACTGTTCGGCGAGTTTCTGGATATACCGGCCGCCATACTCCAGTTTGACCTGAGGCATCGGGCGCGTTGCGCTGCACTTCGGGATCAACCAGGCCGGCAGCCCGCCGAATTCGAACTCCGCGCAGACGTAAGGACCCGGGCGCAAGATGACCCACATCCCGTTGGCCTGACACAGCTTCACGACGCGGCGGACATCGTTGAACCCTTCGAAATTGAACCGCCCCTCCTGCGGCTCAATCTGGTTCCACATCACATAGAGGCTGATGGCGTTCAACCCCATGGCCTTGGCCTGTTTGATCCGGTGGTCCCAGAACTCCGGCACCACGCGCGGCATGTGCATCTCGCCGGCGACGATGCGGACGTTCTCCCCGTCGATGACGAAGTTCCCACCCTTCAAGGCAAGCGTATGTGCCTTGCCATCCGGCATCGGTACCGCCGTCGCCTCCCTCGGGGCGATACCCAGGCCGAGCAACAAGCAACTGAACAGGATCATTCTCATGTTATTTCCCCCAGTCATCTGTCCGGAACGGCGAGGCCGGCAGGCCGTGTTCGTCGAACAGGCTCACCGTCGGCCAACTCTCCCATGCGTACCGTACCGCCACCGGCTTGGGCACGGCGGGGTTGCTGACGACCAACGTGTGCCCTCGAATCACCGCCGTTGCGGGGACAAACTGCCGGTCTTCACCGGCGATGGTGAACCCGCCGCCTACTTTTTTCAGCGCACCGCCGGTGAAGTTCACGGCGATGCTTGCGCCTTCCACCTGGAAGCCGTCGTAGAGCGGCCCGCAGCCGGTCACTTTTTCGCCATACACCAGTCGAAGCGCTTCCAGCGCGAGCCGTTCGCCGACCGGCTTCTTGTCGGCAGGATGGATGTTGTCTTTCTCGCCGTGATCGATCGTGACAACAAACCCGGCCTTGTTAGCCTGCCGGAAGGCGACGAGTTGCGACTCGCGCAACACCGGCCAGCCCTCTGCCTTGTGCGCCGGCAGCTGGACGATGAGGAAGGGCAGGTCGGGCTGGCCACACGCTGCGCGCCAGCTTCGTATCAGCACCGGCAACGTCTCGCGATAACCAAAACTGCCGCTGCCGGCATTGTGCTCGCCCTGGTACCAGACGATGCCGCGCTTGCCATACCGGATGACCGGCGCAAGCGCACCGTTCCAGTCGGATGACGGATAGCCGCCGTCCACCTTCGTTCGCTTCACCGCGGTCTCGTAAAACTTTCGCCCGCTTTCATAGGACAGCAGCGCCTCCTTCGGCATCTTGATCTGCGCCATCCCACCGGCATGCGAAGCGCGCACAATGCCGATGGGCACGTTCAGATGCTGGTGAAGCGAGCGTGCAAAGTAGAAAGCGATCGCCGAGTAACCCGCGTTCTTCTCCGGACGAAGCGAGTCCCAGGCACAGCCTGCCGGCACGTCCTCCTGCGGCGTGTCTTTGAAAAGCCCCCACGGCACCGTGAAAATGCGCACCATCGGCAGCGTCGTGGTCCGGATGTCGTCTGTCGTTCCGGGATACCGCTTGCAGGTGTCCATCGACATGGCCGCATTCGACTGCCCGGAGACTTGGAACACGTCGCCGACCAGAACGTTGGCGATGCTTAGCGATCCAACCCGCATCGTGCGCGGCTCGGCGTTTGCTTGCAGCGCATCTAGCGTGATCATCCACTTCCCGGCTGCATCGGCTTTCGCCGCTTTCGTCTGCCCGGCATATTCAACGGTGACTTGTTCGCCGGGATCGGCCCAGCCCCAGACCGGCACCGGCTGCTCGCGTTGCAGCATCATGCCGTCGGAAAAGATGCGCGGCAGGCGGACTGCAGCGCCGGCAAGCATCGGGAAACATAGCGCGATCAGCAGCAGGCGTTTTTTCATTTTATAGTCTGTGGTTGATGGCTGCCCGGCTGCATCGGCTTCTTCGGCGCAAACCGGGTGAGTCCTTCGATCACGAGCACCAGGCCGGGATCGGAAATATCCCCCGGCTTCGCGGCCATCAAGCCGACGCGGTGCAGGACGGAGCCGGGAAGCGTGAGCCTGCCACCATCCACGCTGACCTCACGCGTGATGTCCACCGGCGTTGAGCCGGCGAGGTCCTGAGCCAGCACCTTGTTGCCGGCGAGTGCGTTGGTGGTGACGAGCGTGAGGCTGGCGTATTCCAGCCAGATATCCGGCGCGAGTTCGTGGATGCGCGGCAGCATCCGGAATTTCCACAGCGGTTTCCCGCGGTCGCCGATGCCCCAGTCCACTTTCCAGTAGAGCACGCCCGCCTGCTGCGACCAGCGGAGGCGCTCGGCCCAGTAGTCGTCGCTGCCGATAGTTTCCTGGCCCGGCAGCCGGTTGCGCGAGTTGCAAATCCAGAGGCCCAGCCCGCGCCAGCCCTTCGCCTGCAGCGCCGTGTTCAGTTTCGTGAGCCGCTCTGCCGGTGTGCCGGTTAAGGACGGGAAGCGTCCGGCGTCCAACTCCACGCTGCCGCGTGCCAGATGATGGTGCCCGCCTCCGAGCGGAAAATCGTATGCGTCATCGAGCAGGAAAATCAGGTCGCCGCGCACCTCGGGAAAAAAGCCGAGCCAGTTTTGTAGTGGCCCGCTCCCGAACAGATTCGCCTCGACCATCTGGTCGGCCTGCGGGCTCGCGCCCGCGTAACCGCAAGCGAACCCTTGCACATTCCACGTGCAGAAATAATCCGGCGTTGCGCCTGGCGTCTCCGGCACGAGACCGGGTTCGGCGGCGCACAGGGTCAGCGTCGCCAGCAGCAGGACGATGAGGAGTGTGACCGTGATTTTGATGCTCATAATGCTTGCGACTTCCAAATTGTGAGTTTCAACAATCCCGTTTCTCCGATTCAAGGCGATGCGACGTGCGGCAGGAACGTGACCCACCGCGTGTCCGGTTCGCGGTTCGCCCGGAAGTAGAACGGAACGAAACTGACCTCCTTGACTGCTCCCGACGACACTTTTGGAAGGGTTTCCGCCGGGCTGGATGCCGGCGCCGATCGTTCGTAAGCGCGAACCGTCAACACGTAGAAGCCGAGTTCCGGACGAAATTTCGCGCTGATCGCCTTCGACGGGTTGTCGCGATCCAACAACACCACCGCTCGTGCGGGGTCGATCCCGGCGGCGTCCTGCCTCTCCAAGCAATACACAATCGGCCCGCGGCGAAACGCCACCTGGCCGCGCGAGGCGGCCGACTGCGGCTGCCCGAAGATCGGCTCCGGCCGCATCGGCATGTCGAGCACGACTTTGTCGCCAGCCTGCCACGTGCGATCAATCTGGTGATACGATCCGGGCTTGGCCTGCGACCGCGGCCCACCGGCCACCGCCACCTCAGCCGTATCGCACCACGCCGGCACGCGGAGTCCGAGACAGAAGCGGCTCGGCTTGTCCGGGATGACACGCACCGTGACCGTGCCCTCGTGCGGGTAGCGTGTCTGCATCTCGATCCGCACAGCCGTGCTATCGGGCAAACGATGCCGCGCGACGGCATCGGTAAACAGATTCACCAACACGCCATCGCGATTCGCGCTGAAGACGTATTCCGGCAGTTGCCCGAAGAACCTCCATGAATTGGGAAAACAACATGACGTGGAATGCAGGTTTGGGAGGACCGTTCGGTGCACGGGGTTGCCCCCGTGGTCGGTGCGTCCAGCCAGATCGCCCACGCGCCGCAGCGGATTGTAGTAGAAGATGCCGAGGTGATCCGACGAGACGGCGCCGAGATAGTGGTTGTAGAGGATCGTCTCGATCGCGTCGAAGTAGCGGCTCTCGCCGGTGATGGCGTGCATTCGCCAGGAAAACATCATCAGCGACACGGAAGCGCACGTCTCTGCGATATCGCGGTTGGGGTTTCCTTCAAGGCACTGCGGCAAGTCGAACGCCACGGTGGGGATGGTTTCGTTATAGCCAATGCCGCCGGTGGGATACATGCGCGTCGAGACGATCTCGTCCCACAGGCTCCGCAGCGGGCGCTCGAAATCGCGGTCGCCGGTTTCGATGAAAAGTTCCGCGGAACCGGTCAGCAGATAACACAAGCGCACGGCGTGCCGCGAACCGCCGCCGCCCGCACGCACATCGGCGAGCGTTGGGCCGAGCCGGCTCATCTGCGTGACGGCGGATGCGAAGTCGAGGTAGCGTCTTTCGCCTGTCGCCCGATACAGGCGCACAAGGGCCGGCTCGATCTCAGGGTGCTCGCGGCTGCCGACGTCGCGGAAATACGGATGCCCGGCCTCTTTCGCATGGGCGTAGAAATCCGCGAGCCGGCACGCCGCATCCAGCAACGTTCGCCTGCCGGTAGCCTTGTGGTGAGCGACGGCGGCTTCGATGAAGTGACCGGCGCAGTAGAGATCGTGCCAGACCTTGTCATCGAACGGCCGGGCCGGACTGAGCCGCGTGCCCAGATAGCCGTCCTTTTCCTGCAGCCGTGCCAAAAGGTCCGCGTAGCGTTCCACCGCCCCGGCGAGTTCGCCCAGCGACGGATCGTAGGAGATGGCGTAGCACGCTCCTTCAAGCCACTTGTATAAGTCCGTGTCGGTCGCCAATCGCCGGCAGACCGCAGGTGGCGGTTCGCCACGCCCCCGCGCCTCGAATGCTGCCGGGATGGCACTCTTGAGTCCCGCCGGAATGCTCGCGCGGTTGTTGGCATCGACGTGCGCGCCGAGGAATCCTCCGAGTTTCACGTCGCCCAGCGGGATGGGCCGGCAAACCGTGCGCTCGCCCGACCAGTCGCCGATGGCGGCGGCCTGAAACTCGCCAGCGCGCAGCACGGCCAGCGGCGCGAGCAGCAGGGCGGAGAGGAGTGTGAAGCTGTGTTTCATTTTGTTGCCAGAGCCGTGGTCGTTTTTGTTCCGCGATACGCGATGGACACCGTTTGTTGGCCGGGCATGACGCGAAGATTGAAGGTGCGTTTCAATCTGGCGCCGCCTTCGTTTGCGGGTTCGATGGTAAGCGTCCGAGCGGCGTCGTTCCAGAGGAAGCGAGTGCGGGCACCGTCTTGTTTCAGATAATCCATGCTGTGGCCGTCGTCGTCGTAGAGCGTGTAGTCGCCGTCGGCGCCCGGGTAGATGCGCAATTCCGTCGGCTCGGTCACCGGTTGCGCCGTGAACTGGCGGACTGGATCGAGCGGGATGATCGCGCCAGCGCGAACGAACAGCGGCAGCGTGGCAATATCCACGGCGCGGGTGATTTTGTGTCCTCCTTCGCGAGCTTCGCCGGTCCACCAGTCGAACCATTTGCCACGCGGCAGATAGACTTTTCTCTCGGTCGCTCCTTTTGCTATGACGGGAGCCACAAGGAGATCGCGGCCCCAGAGGAACTCGTCGCTGCGCTTCACGGCTTCGGCTTCATCGGGATGATGCAGCCAGAGCGCGCGCATCATCGGCAGGCCGGTGTCGCAGGCTTCGCGGGCGAGAGTGTAGTTGTAGGGCAGGAGTTGGTAACGCAGTTCGAGATACTTTCGGCAAATCGGCTCAACCTCCGCGTTGTGCAGTTCCTCGGGCTTGGGCACATAGCCATCTTCATAGACTCCAGCGTCGCCGGTGCTCCAACCCCACGGCAGGCGCAGGTGCCAGTTTCGACCATGTGAACGGAAGGATGGCGAGAAGGCACCAAATTGAAACCAGCGCACATACAGTTCCGCCGAGAGGTCGGGCTTGCAAGTGAAGCCGCCGATGTCGGAACCCCAGAATGGCGTGAGGCTCAGGCCGCTGTTCAGCGCTGAGGGCACTTGTACAGCCAGGGCCGCCCAAGTCGTATAGCAATCACCCGACCAAATCCAGCCGCCGAAGCGTTGCGCTCCCGGGGTCATCGTGCGGTGGAGCGACCACGGGCGTTCGTCTGCGCGCGTCTGCAGCGGCCCTTCAAAATACATGCGATGCCGGGCGAGCCGTCCCGCCGTGGTCAGATCCTCGCCATTATCCGGCCACCATGCATCCACTCCCGCTTGATGGAACGGCAGGTGCTGTTTCCAATAGCTGGCGATGTGCGACGCCCCGTCAGCCGCCGGCGACACATCTTCGCCGTGCAGACTGGGAGGATAGCGCGTGGCATGGATCGCGACTTTGAAATCCAATCCATGCAGCTCGCGCAGGTTCGCCGCGGGTTCGGGAAAATTGCCCGTGTTCCATGCGAAGGGCGCTTGGCCGTTGCCCCAGCCGGATTTGCAATAGACCTCGCTCAGATAGATCAAGGCGTCGCAAGGCAACTGCTTCTCGCGAAACAGGCGCGCGACTTGGAGCACCTCGTCCCATCCCGCGAGCGTGCGGTGAGACTGCATGTAGCCAAGCGCCCAACGCGGTGGCAGCGCCGCGCCACCCGTCAGCCGACGAAGCTCCGCCAAGATCTGCGGCGGCTGATCGGCTCCGATGAGAAAGAAGCGCAGCGGCTGGCCTCCGGCAGGACCGCGAAAAACTCCGTGGTCGCCCCGCAGATCGAACTCACCCATCAGACCTGCTTTGTTCATCGAGCGTTTCTCCTGCACGTCCGGCAAGTCCTGCATGAACAGCGCCCATCCATTTGCGCCGATCAAAACTGGAGAGACCACACGCGTCGTCGCATTGCCTTTAACGTCACCATCCGCTAGCGATTGCAGCTTTCCTCGACGGTCGAAGCCAGCGCCGCCTTCGCCGAGCCCAAACACCGGCGCATCCGTCTTGAACGTCATGCTCCCGTCCGCCTGCCAGGCCAGCCGTTGCACGACCGTTCCATCCTTGCGGCGCGCGGTGATCGTCAATGGCGACCGCGCAATTTCCATTCGCAGATCACCGACCTCCAACGCTTGCGGCGCGTCTGCCACCGGCCCGCGCCACTTCTCCTCGCGCGGAAACTCCACGAGCATCGTCGACGCTGGCGGCTTGTCGTCCTTCGGGCCAAGCCGGATTTCGATCGTGTGATCCGAGATCCGCGCCACCGTCAATTCTTGTGCGTGAAGATTTACAACCAGCAGCAGGGCGGCGAGGAGGGTGAGAATGTGTTTCATGGCCGGGCTTTCTCGGTTTCTGACCAGTCGAACTTCTTGTCGGCGGTCACCTTTTGAATCACTTCGTGTTCGGCGGGGTCGTAGGGGGTGCCGTCTTTGTGGAAGAGGTCATGGAACCATACCTTTGGTTCCGGCGTTCCGGGCTTGTCGGACCAGGCGAATTGACATTGCGTCCGGCCGTTGACGAGTCCCCAGCTAAAGCAACCGGCTCCCTGTTGCTTGAAGAGCGGCAAGTCGCTCTCCCACTTGCTTCCCTTGGGTCGGGCCATCCATTCGGTGCAGATGACCGGGCGCTGCCGTTTCATGTGACTGGCGATGACTTTCCGGAGAGTGTTGCATTCCGCGTAGGCATGGAAACTCTCCACATCCGACAAATCCGTCGCCAGCCAGCAAGAGGTCAGCGGCTGCTCGGGACCGGCCTGCCGCGCCCACGCGAAGGCCGCTTCGACCAGCGGCCGGCTTTTGTTGCCCATGCCGGAATTCCCGGCCTCGTTGTAGAGATCCCACAGCAGCACCCGCTTGTCCTTGGCAAAGGTTCCCACGATGTCCTTGATATACTTTTCAAGATCGGGCCAGAGCGTCTTGTCCGTCACGGCTTTGAGGCCGGGGCTGGGCGTCCAGCTTGGCAAAATCATCCCGGGAATCGGTTCGCGCTGTTTTCCCATGTAGGGTTCCGTCTGCCGCGGGACACCGAAGGAGCAATCGTCAAAGAGCACCAGCGTCGTGGAAAGGGCGTGGCGCTCGGCGATGGAAAGAAATTGAGCGATGCGTTTCTTCAATCCCACCGGGTCGTTCTTCCAAACCAAGTATTGAACAAAGACGCGGCATGAGTTGAAGCCAAGCTTGGCGCCCAGTCCTAATTCCTTGTCGATGGTGGATGCGTCGAAGGTGTCTTCGCTCCACATCTCGGTGGTGTTGCAGGCCGTGCTCGGTACGAAGTTGAAGCCGACGATCCATGGCTGTTTCCGGTACCACTCCCAGGCCCGTTCCTGCGACCACGGTTTTGCGCTGACGACTTCATTCGTTGGCGCATCTGTGGCGCACAGCGCGGCCAGCGGCAACAGCAGCAGGGCGAAACACAGCACGCGCGGGAACTTTTCCAAGCCTTGGAAACCGGAGCCATGACTTTTTCCAAGGCTTGGAAAAAATCGCGGTTTCACTTTCCAATCCTTGGAAAACTCTTCGTGACGATTCATCGCAGCGCCACCTCCACCGCGCCGGTTTGATGCGACAGGCGCAGTTTTAGGGTTTTCGACGTCTCGTCCCACGCGGTCTGTTGCACGGCGGACGGCGGTTCGATGTTCACGTCGGGTTTGCGGGCGCAGGTCAGCGCGATGTCCAGCGCGCGGTCGGGATCTTCGCCGTTCGTCTGGAACCAGAAGCTGTTGCCGTCGCGCGCGATTTTGCCGATGACGTATTCGTGGACGCCGATGACGCCGCCGAGCGAGCGGACCAGGCCGCGCTCGAACGGCATCGCGAATTTCTGCGGTACGTCCTGATTCTCATTCGAGTCGGTGACGATCACGGTGCCATCGCACTCCCACATGAATGCGTCGCCGGTGAAGCGCTGCGGATAGGCGGCGTTGAACAACTGCACGGCGCGCGCCGGGTCGAGCAGGTCGCGCTGCTCCAGCACGCGAGTGCGGCCCGCGAGGTTTGTCGTGCCCGGTGGCAGCAGGCAGACGATGCCGTAGCGGCTGTTGTTCGGAATCAGTTCCTGATCGCCCGGTGCCTGCACCGCATAGAGGTCGCGGAGAAATGCGTAGCCGCCGGTGTATTGCTTCTGATGTTTCCCCTTCATCAGTTCGGGATCGGGACGCACCGCGAGGCGGATGCTGTCGAGGAACGCCGCGCGAGAGGGGAGGAGCTGGTGCTCGACGACGGCCTTCACGAAGGGCAGGAAGAAGCGCGGGTAATTTTTCGACGCGCTGCCGTCGGGCGTCCACTGGTGCGCCGATTCAAGATGGAAAACGGTCGAGCCGGAGGCGATGCCTATCAGCCACATCTGGATGTCGTAGACCCACGGGCACTGCTTGGTGCCGACCTTGCGACGGTTGGCCCAGCGGGCTTGCTCCGGGATGACTTCGCCCAGTTTGGCGAAACCGCATTCCGGCCAGATCCATTCATCCACCCAGGTGCCGCAATTTTCCGCAAGACCGGCCGCCATGAGTCCTTGCACCGCACCGTAGGAATGCAGGGCGAGGTCGCCCTTGGTCGTCTTGAACATCGGCACGATGTTGCGGCGATACTTCTCGAAATACTCGCGGTCGCGCGTCACGAAATTCGGCCAGCGATAGGAGCCCGCATCGCCATCGGCAAAGAAATAGAAGCGCCCGTACTTCGCGCACAGCGTCCACGCGCGGTGCACAAAATCCAATTCCGCCAGGTTGCCCTCCGGCCCGCGCTCCCACGTGATGCCATCGAAGTGTTCGCCCTCGGCCGTGCCGATGCAGTGGCTGAACTGCTGGAACAGATATTCGAGCGTCGCCAGCGACACCTGGCAGCGGTTGTTCCAGAGCACGAAGTCGAGGCCGAGCTCCTGATATTTCTGCGCCCGCTCGAAGACCCGCCCGGAGGCCAGTGCGAGATCGTCCACGATGATCACCCGCTCCAGTCCCGGCGGGATGATTTCCTGCACATGCTCCGTGTGCTTGAGCGGGTCCCACGCGCGGCTGCGCATCAGGAATAGCGGTGTCGTGGGCGTGATCGCGCGCACGACCTGCGGCAGCACCGGATGCTCCGCGTTCACCTTGAGCGTGCGCGTCTCGCTCCACGGCCCGGATTGATGCGCCGCCAGCGCGCGCACACGCCAGCAGTACGCGCCCGGCGGCAGAATGTCTTTCGGGAAATACAGGTTCTTGTGATAGCCCTTGTTCACCGTGCGCTTCGTCTTCACCAGGTCGCTGAAGGTGGCCTCGCGCGCGATCTGGATCTCGAAATTGGTGCACCCGGCGACCGGGTGCCATTGGAAGTAGGTGGCGACATCCGTGATTTCCATGCCGCCGACCGGGCTCACGAGCACCGGCGCTTCCGTGGCGAACGCGGCGGCGGCGGAGAGCAGCGCGCCGAGGAACAGGGTGGGGAGCTTCATAATTTGGTCCCGATAGGAATGGCCTTCAGCGCCGTCCGGATGGCCTGTGCGACCTCGCGCGCGAGCGCTTCCGAACCCTTGGCGGTGAAGTGCGGGTTGCCCGGTTGCTGGAGCTTGTCGAGCTGCGGCGTCGCGAACGCCCAGAGGTCGTTGAGTGTGACGCCTGCCTCGCTCATGACGCGCTTGGCGACGACGTTGTAGGGCAGCTCCGCGGCCTTCACATAGGAATGAAGATCGGCGGGCACCGGCGTCGTGGTCGCGAAGATCAGCTTCGCGCCGGTCTTCTTCAGGCGCGCGATGAGCTCGTGCAGATTCTTCTCATACTGCTCCGGCGTCACGTTCTGGTGGCCGCCGTTGTCGGGCCGCGCGTAGTTGCCCTTCGCGTCCGTGTTGGAGTCGCTGGCAAAGCGGTAGCCCAGATCGTGCAGGCCCCAGTTGAAATGGATCACGTCCCAATGGTTTGAGCCGAGCCACTTCTCGAGGTCGCGCAGGCCGATCTTGGTCGAGCCGCAGTTTGCCGCCGGCCGGTGGACATTGGCCTGGCCGGCGAGCTCCTTGCGCACGGCCAGTGTGTAGCCGCACGACACCGAATCGCCGATCAGCAGCACGCGCGGCAGCTGCGGGTCGTCGGTGATCTGCGCGAAAACCGGATCCGGCGCTTTCGGTGCGGCGGGCACGACCAGCACGCAAGCCGGCAGCGCCAGAAGCAGCAAAATCTTTTTCATGGAAAACGCAAAGCTCATGGCTGCTCCTTTTTCAATGGGAGTTCAATCGTGTAACCCGCACGGATCACGACGGCCCCGACCGCGCCTTTGCCGCCATCGGGGAACGAGACGCGCATGGTGTTGGTCTCCTGCACGGCATCAAGGGGCAGTTCCATCAGTTTGCAGGTGGCGTATTCGTCCTCGACGAGACGCTCGGCGCACTGCTCCAGCGGCACCGTCAGCGCGCGGCCGTTCAGGCTGACGGCTACGTCGTGACCGGCGTCGGGCGGACGGCTGATGCCGATGCGCAGGGTGGCATACTGCAGTTTCTGGGGGCCCGGCACCTTGACCGTGAAGCTGGTTTCACCCGTGACCGCGGTTGCGATGCGGTCGCCGTAGCAGGGTCGTTCATCCACCGCCCGCTGCGGCGTCAGCGAGCAATGCGCCTGGGCTTTTATGACCACGGTTTCCCGGGCGTTCAGCGCCAGTGTGCCGCGCCACTCCAGCGGCTCTTCGGTCAGGTAGGGCGTGTAGTCCTCCTTGCGCCCGAACCGGCGGATGAGCAGGCCCGCCATGGGCGGCAGATCGAGCCGGAGGCTCTTGCGCTGGTTGGAGGGGTTGTTGAGCACGACAAAGAGCGTCGCGTCGTCCGCAAACGCGCGCACCTGGAGGTCGGGGTCCGGACAGGTCGCGACGACCCGGAAGCCTTGTACGTCGCGGAACAGCCGGTAGAACAGAAGCTTCTGCGTCGGTACCCAATCGGTTTTGTCTTTGTAATCGCGCGGCACGAAAAGCACGGCGTAGTATTTCGGATTCCATGCCATCGCTTCGAGCAGGATGAATGGCACGGCCTTGCGGATCGTTTGCGGATGATCCATGAAGACCAGGGTGTTGGCGATGACGCTGCTGACCATGTTGAAGTCGTCGATCGAGCGCTTCTTCATATCCCAGTCGAAGCCGCTGCCGGGGAATTTTTCCTGCGCGATGCGTTCCACCAATTCCGCCGCACCGTAGCCGCCGTGCTCGCTCACCACGAGGCCGATCTCGCGACCGTAGCTGTTCACGGTGTGGTTCTGCACCAGGTCCAGCACCGACTCCAACGGCAACCCGCTCGTGACGCGGCCGCCGAATGCGCCGCTCCGCTCCCGGATAAAGTCATAAATATGAAACGAGTAGAAATCCAACCCGCACCGGGTGTTGGCAAGAAACGTCTTGAAGCCATTGAAAGCCGCGTACTGCTTCTTATAAAAATAGGCCACCGGCAGGCACGGGCCGCCGACGAGCACACCCGGCGCCTCGCGGTGGACCGCCTGCATCGTCGCCGTGTGCCACTGCGCCAGATGTTCATCTGCGATGTAGGACCAATGCGGCTCGTTGATGGGTTCATAGAAAGCGGGGCGGTCGAAGTCGTTGTACTTGTAGTGCAAGGTCAGCGCCGTGAGTTCGGCGGCGGCGGCGATGTTTCCCGGCAGGCGACAGGGCTCCTTGTCGTGCGCGGCCGCCTTGGTTGCATAAACACCCATGAAAGCGGGGAAGACATTGGGCTTTTCATGGGCCGCGATGTCCAGCCGGCCGTGGGTGTCGCGCCGCAGGGCGTCCGTCGGTTCGCTGCGTCGGGCCGTGAGCTGCTCGCGGAGATACGCCGCGTCAATGAAGCCGGGCCGCCGGGCGTCTTCGCGGATGGCACCGGCCCAGCGGTCCAGGCCGCCGACAACGCCCATCGTGCGGCCGAAGGTGATGCCATTTTCCTTGACCAGCCAGTTGTAACGCTCGGCGGAGCGGCAGCGCTGGTCGAAGTTGGCGCCCTGATCGCATAGTCCAAAATATATCTCGCGCCGCAGTTCGCTGATCCCGCGGATGCTCCGCCGGCACTGCGGATCAATGGATACCCGGACCTCCTGCGCGGCCGGGCCTGCCGGCTCGCCCGCCCGACACGCAACCAGCCAACCCTCTGTGGGCGAGGCCAGCGGTGCCAGCAATGCTGCAAACATGGTGAGTGTGCGTTTCATGGTTTCTGCTGTATGGCCTGATCGCTCCGCTTTCCTGCTTTCGTCACATCCTGCGGAAGTTTGCTGAGACCAATCGGCACTTTCGTCACCTCGCGTTCCGGCGCCGTTCGGGCCGCGCCCCAGCGTGGATTGTTGGCCATATCCGGCGTGACCATGCCATAGAAAACTCCCTTGGAAAGCGAGGTCCGCAGTTCCATGTCGCCCAGCAACTGCACGGTTCCACCGAGGTCAAAACCGTCAATGGTATTCATCACGACACGCACGCTGGCCTGGCCGTGGATGTGCGTCTTCCGGCCCGTCACGATGGTCAAGGCTCCCACCACAGCGTCCTCTTCAACGGTGCCATCGTAGAGGGCGGCTTCGTCTTCGACGCGCGCCTTGCCGCCGACGAGGCTGCCGCCCGTGATCAGGGCGTGATGGCGCACCCGCGCCGCGTCTTTCACGACGGCTTTGCCCGACACGACCGCCTGGTCTTCAACTCGCGCGCTGTTCAAAACCTGGGCGCGCTCCAACACCTGCGCAAAGGGTCCCACGTAGGCGCCCGGATCGGCATGCGCGGTCTTCTCGACCCATCCGCCGCCGTTGCGATGCGGCGCGCCCTCGCGATGACCGTGAGCCGCCGCGGGGACAGCGCCTTCTGGATAGCCGCCCTGCACCTCGACCGTCCACGGATAGCGATAGATGGTGTAGTACATCTGGTCCCAGAAGATCAGCTGCTGTTTCGTGGGCGTGGCGACCACCACCAGCCACAGCTCCGTGTCGGTTGCATCGGCCACCCAGGTCAACTGGCCGGCCACCCCACGCTGCAACGGGCTGTAGCGGGGCGTTCCGTTCGCCTTGACCGCGACCAGGCCCCAGCGCCAGCCCGCGTCAGGAGCCGGGACCGCGTCGGGTTCGTTCTCGAACTTGTGGCTGAAGCGTTCGACGCCAGCGCCCTTCTGTTCGATGCCTTGGAAGCGGACCGTCAGGCGGCGCGACGTGGTCTTGGGGTCAAGCTGCAGCCTCACCAGGTTATAGCCGAACCGCTGCGGAGCGTGATATTCGGGGATGGCAAAGATATTTCTTTGCGGATCGCAGCGGTTCAGGAGCGAAACCCTGTGAACAGCTTGCGGCTGCGGATTGTTGTAGCCGCCATAGTGCTTGCGATAGACCTCGCCGTTCTTGTAGTCCCAGGTCACGTTGTGCATGGCCCACAAACCGAACTGGTCGTTCAGTTGTTCCACCGACCAGTTCTGCGTGCGGCTCAATACGCCCAGCGGGCTCTCCTCGCTTCGTTTCGGATCGGTGGATTTTCTGGAACCGGTCCAGATGCCGTTGATGGCCGGATAACCAAACGTGTCCTTGATGTATTCCCAGAACTGCCAATTGCCATAGCGGTCGCGCGTCGAGCCGTAGTAGAGATGGGGCGCGTTGACCAGTTGATCCGAACAACCCACCTGCTGGGGATACATCTGGTGCGTCATCCATTCGGCATGCGATTCCCAAAACCAGCCGACGAATTTGGAATCCCGCATGCCCTGGGAAGTGAACTGCAGACAATGGGCAAACTCGTGGGCCAAGGCATGGTCATCCTTGAAGGCCTTATAATTGAGCCACATGACCGGGTGGCGCACGCCTGTGCCGGAACCGGTCGCCCAGCCTTTATCGCTCAAGCACGCATCCACCTTGAAACGCTGGGCATTCTTTTCAGGCGGGGGGACAGGGTACCCGACCTTGCCGGTGTAAAAAGCCCAGACCGCCTCCAGGCTCTTCAACCCCTGCTGCAACTCGGCTTCGGTGAGCCTGACCCCATCCTTCTCGTTCCAGCGCGCCACGAAATGTTGGGATTCCTTGAGGTGGTCCGCTTTTTGGGGGTCGAGCACCTGGTATTCATCGGCACACAGACCGGCGCGCAGCGCGACAAAGCCCAGGAGACAGATGGCGGGGAGTTTCTTCATGGCGTGGCGCGAGGGGCTAGCGATTTGATGAAGCAATCCTGGTCCCAGCCGCGGTCATTGCGATGGGCGGCGTTGAACTGGTTGCCGCGGATGCGCACGACCCAGCAGATTTGTCCGCACGAAAGCACGTCGTACTGGCGTGGCTTCGCCGGCGGCTTCCCGCCGTAGAAAGCGTTCAAATCGGCGGCGTGCTGCTTCGGGTCCGGCCAGCGGTAATGCGCGGGGTGGTGATCGTGACCGTGGAGAAAAGCGACGACGTTGTAATCCTTGATCAGCTCATACAGCGTGCGGCGCTGCCTGGGTGTCCACCAATTCCAGTCGTTCAATGAAAAATCATCGAAGCCGTAATGTTGCAGGATAATCACTGGTTCGCCCGACTTGCCGACCTGGCGGACGAGGTAATCCTTGAGAAACGTGAACGCGCCCTGCGGATCGTTCCAGCCGCCGATGCCCGGTTTCCCGAACTTGAACGGCGTCTCGGCATCAGGCGCGTCTGCTGCGCAGAGGTTCAGGAAAAGAAAATGCACGCCCTCCCAGTTGAGCGCGTAGTGGACGCCGTTCGACGAAACGGCGGAGAAGTTCCGCGCGAGCAGGCGGTTGCGCGCGAGCAAGCCCTGCCGTTGCGGTTCCGCGACGGGGCCGTCGTGATTGCCGGCGATCGCAAACACCGGCACCGCCTGCCCGCCCAACAAGAAGCCTGTCACCGGGAACAAGGCCTCGAAAGTCCGCCACTGCTCCTGTTGCCGCGCGGGTTCCTTGTGTCCATCGGTCAGGTCGCCGAGGATGAAGAGACCGCGCGGCAGCGCGACCGCGCCGAGCTTCGCTTGCGGACAAGGCTGGCCGACCAGCCCGCGCATCGTTTCGAGGTTCGTCTTCAATTTTGCGAGCGTTTGCTCGCGCGTGACCGGCGGGTTGGCCTTCAGGTTCTCCGCGCCGATGTGGATGTCGGAAAACAGGAAGAAGGTGAAATCGCGGGAAGGCGTGGCGGCCTGCGTCGCCAATGTCCAGAAAAGCGCCAGCGCAATCGAAATAAAGCTGATGTTCACGTTCAGTTCATTCCTGTGTGGTTACGGGTGCATTCCAAGCCTTGGGATGTTGCAGCAAAACTATGCCCCTCATGGGAAATTCACGCTCCAGGCGACGGGGCCGTTCGAGGGGCGGTTGAGGATCAGTTCGACGAGTTCCGGCGCTTTCGCGTGGGGCCGCAGTGTCGCGGTGCTTCTGACCGGTGCGAGGCCGGACCTGGCGAGGTCGGTTTCGATGGTTGCATCAACATCGGCGGTGAGCGGTTTTTGCCCGTTGGTGGCGATGGTGATCCGGTACGGCTCGCCGCCGATCACGTTGGCGACGCCGCGCAGCTGGTGCTTCTTTTCATCCCATACGCAGCCGGTCAGGTCCACGAGGCCCTGCATCACGTGCCGGTCGGTCGAGAGGAATTGGGGGTGGGGCGCGACTTCGTGCACGGCCATCATCCGCGCCTCGCCGGGGCGCAAGGTCTGTTCGAATTTCTGTCCGCCGGCAAATTTTCCGAGGAGCGCGTCGCTCCAAAAATCATAGACGAAATACTGCTTCGCCGGATCGAGGCCGAGCGCGCCGGACGCGGTGTCGCCGGCGAGCTCCACGGCGATGGCCACGCTGTTGGTGGCGTCGGTGTTGTAGAACGTGAGCTGGTGCCACTGTGCACTGACTTTGTAATCGTAGATGCGCGGATGCGCACTGGTGAAGGCATCCACCGGCCGCGCGCTCTGGCGGGTGGCGTGGAAGGGGTAGAGCCGCGACAGGTCATGGATTTGTGCCCCTGTCATGCGCCCGAAGCTCGGCACGATCATCAGCGTACCGGCGGCCACGTAGGACATCGTCAGCATCGCGCGCTCGCCGTCGCGGTTGGCGGGCACGGCGTGGAACGGATTCTTGCCGTCCATGTCGTAGTTCAGCACGGTCCGGTTCTTGTACCAGCGCAGGCCGACGCGCGAGACCATGCCGGGGTTCAGGTTGTCGGTGTCGCCCTCGGTGCGCTGCGAGGTGACGAGGCCCAGCGTGACATCGGAGCCGCGATCGAGCGCGCGCTCGTGCAGGTAGCAGTCGGGGCCGAGCCCCTCCTGCGCGAGGCGGAAAATATTCCGGTAGTGCATCGCCGTCGTCGCGTATTTGTCCTCCATCCCGCCGCGCGTCGGCCAGCCGGTGAACGGGAAGTCGGGATAATCGAACTTCACGCCCTGCAGGCCCGCGAGCCGGAGCGTTTCCCAGACCTCGCGCACGTGCCGGATGAAACCGGGGTCGGTGTAGTCATAGCCGAGCTTGCGCGGTTCCTTCTTCCCCTTGTCGCGATAGAGCTGTTCGCCCTTCTCGTTCACGTGCGGCGCGTTCGTTGCGTTGAACAACATGTGCTCCGGAAATTTCTCCGCGTAGTCCTGCGAGCGGAAGCCGGTCTGCACGTAGATCATCGGGACGCCGCCCAGCGCCTTGATCGCGCCGCACCACGTGCGCGCGGTTTCGTAGGGCGGCACGAACTGGCCGTGCGAGCTGACCCAGGTGCCGGCCTTCTTGGCGCGATTGCTGGGGCCGCGCTGCCAGTGTGCGTCGTCCCACCAGCCCTGCTGGTTGTTCAGGTCGTAGAGGTCCGGCTCGATCAAAATCCCGACCTGCGCATAATTCAGGAAGCCGCTCCGCGCAACGCATTCCATTTCCTCGACCGCGCCGACCGAGTCGTTCTGAGCGCGATAGCCGCCCTTGTCCTCGCCGCCGCCGAAGTGCGGCACCTGCGCGAACCACGTGTCCACGATCGGGAACCGGCACACCGGCAACACGACCGGCTGCGCGAGCCGGATGGCGTTCGCATAGGCCTCGAGTGCGTCGAAGGGATTGTCGGTCAGGAAATCCACATAGAACCGGTCCTGCGCGACGAGATAGCGCATGCCGGGATCGATCCGCTTGCCGACCGGATCGTTGGCCCCGAGCCGGACCGCCAGCGCCGTTTTTCCGCGCTCCACTTCCGCATATTTCTCGAACTCCGCATAGCTCAGGCCGCCGAGCACGAGCGAGCGACTGGCGCCGCGCCCGCCGAAGGTCGCCAGCATGTTGTTCAAACTTTTCCGCTTCCGGCCGTCATGCGTCACATAGGTTTTTGCGCCGCCGCTGAAGCCATCGAGCAGGCTGAAGGCCTGTTGCAGGTCGCCTCCGGCGAACGCCGCGCCTTCGAGCGGAACGATATCCTTGAGCTGGATGCATTCGCCGGTTGTGTTGTCCAGACCCGCGGCGAGCGCAATGCAGCCGGCGTCGTCATAGAGCGAGATGCGCAGCAGCAGCTTGGGCCCGCCCGCGACGGCGCTGGTGATCAGCACCGACTTGCCCAGGCCCAGCGCATCGCCGAGCGGCTCGACAATGCATGAATTTACCGCCCCCGCCGAGGACCACTGGCCGAGCTTGGTCGTCGCGTCGCTGAGGATGGTTTTGCCGCGCCTGACATCGCTGGCACTATAGGTGCCTTGCGCCAGGTCGTAGCTGACGCTCACCGCCGCATTGGCGATGCTCACGACATGATCCTGCTCCCGGACCTCGACAGCCCAGCCCGCTGAGGTGAGCGCAATAGCGAAGAGCATGCTGGCGATGATTTTCATTGGATTCTCAAGGCTAAGGGGTTTTCATCCTGCGCTTGTCCGGGGAGTTTGACGGTCAGTCCTTCCAAGCTCTGCGTCCACGCGACAGGCGCGGCGGTTCCGAGCAGGGCGACCTTGCTGACAGTCCGCCCGCCGAGTGACTTGATCAGCAAGTGCCGGTCGGCCGGCGGCGCGAGTACGAGGGCATAGAGCACATCGCCTTTCGCCGTGAAGCGGATGTCTTGCGAGGTGTAAGGCGCCTGCGGCGGATTGCCTTGAAACTTCGGGCCGAGTCCTGCGGTCGGGCCTTCGCCGAATACCTTCCACGGACGCGTGCCGTAGATCGCCTCGCCGTTGACCGCCAGCCAGCGGCCGATCTCGGTGAGCAGGAGTTCCTGTCCCGCGGTCAGCGAGCCGTCGGGCGCCGGCGGGATATTTAAGAGGTAGTTGCCGTTTTTGCTGACGACATCGGCCAGCTCGCACAGGATTTCCGCGGTGGGCCGCATCTCCATGTCGGCGCGCCAGAACCAGTATTTCCTGTTCGACATCGTGTCGAATTGCCACGGCGTTGGATGAATCTGTTCCGGCTTCCATGCAAAGCGGCTGGTGTTCCACGAGATGTCCAGCACCGCCGTATTCGTCGGGAAAGCGCTGTACTTATAGTTTAGCACCGCCTCGCGTTGCAACTGTGCCGCGCGATTATAAAAATGCGCCGCGAATTTTTGCAGGTAGGGTTCGTAGCCCGGCTGCTCGATGCACCAGTCGAACCAGAACAGCTGCGGCTGATAGGTATCCACGATCTCGATGAGCCGTGCGTACCACCAGTCGAGAAATTGTTTGTCCGGTTGCGGCGGCACCGGGCGGCCCGGCAGCGGCGCGGGCGGCGCTTTCTTCGGCGGGTCGGAATAGAACCACCAGTTTTCCTCCGTGTGCGACGAAGCGCCCCAGATCAGCCCGGCCTTGCGCGTCGCCGCCGAAAGTTCAGCGACGAAGTCGCGCTTGGGCTGCATCTTGACGGACGACCACGGCGTGAAGCTCGAAGCATAGAGGGCATAGGCATCGTGGTGCTCCGCCACCTGCACGACATACTTCGCGCCCGCCTGATGGAACATGTCGGCCAGGTGGGTCGCGTCGAATTTCTCGCCGGTAAATTTCGCCGCCAGCTCTTTCCACGGCGACTGGCTGCCATCGGCGGAGCCGGCGGCGCCTGCGAGCGTCTGTGGTCCCCAGTGCACAAAGATGCCGAACTTCGCATTCCGGAACCAGTCCGGCACCTGATACTTGCCGAGAGATGCCCACGTGGGTTGGAAAGGTCCGGCAGGCAAGGGTATCGGCTGAGGTACTGGCGCGGACGTTTGTTGCCAATCCTCCGCCCGGCCCGCCCCGGCGCAGAGCAGCAGTCCGCTCAGCACGCCACACACATGTCTGGTCATAGTTATTCCTGCCCGTTGCGATGCAGCACCGCCGCGCATCCTAGCAGGCCTATCGGCCGGGCGGCATGTCAATTCTTGACCAAAACATGCCAAATATTGACCGGTTTATGAACACCTGTGGCTCGGCAACGCGATGAGTACCAGTGTAGGATGAGCGGCGATGAATATCTTTCCATGTTTCGGGCGGCTGCTGGCGGGGTTGGTGGCACTGCTGGGTTCGGTGCAGGCGGTCGAAGTCGCCGAGTCGCCCACCAATCTGACGGTGACCGGCGCCCGATACCAGCTGCTGTTGGGCAAGGAGTCGTTCGGCCTCGCCTGGGCGGTACGCGCGGCGGCCGGGCGCTGGGTGAACGTCAGCAAGCCGGAGGCCGGGAGCGAGTTCGGCGTCGGCGATGGCGCGGCCTTCACCTCTTCCCGGCATGCACGCGTCCTGCTGACCCAACGCCGTCTGGGCGCGGCCGTGGTGGTCGGCGTCACGGCGCTGCTCAATCCGCTCGACGGGGTGGGGGCGACGCTGCATTTCATCTGCAACGACGACGGGGTCCTCGTGCAGTTCCAGCCGACAGCAGGTGTGCCGGCGTCGGCGGGCTGCTGGGCCTTGCCACGCATCGGCCTCGATGAGCAGCGCTTCGAGGCCTACACCTTTTGGTCCGCGGATGGCCGGCGGCATGACGGACAGCTCGCCCAACTGGGCCCCGAACCGACCTATGCGGGCGTGACAGCATGGAGTACCCGTGGCGATGTGGTACCGCGTCTCTCAGCGGCTTTGCCCGCGGTGATCGCACGCTCCATGAAAAACGGCGTGGGTTTCGGCGTCGTGCTGGTGGACCCGGCGGGCGCGTGGCGCGACAGCCAGACCTTCCTGCAACGGTACCGGTCCGATGTGCTTTTTCTGTACTCCGGCAACACGCGCGCCGCCGCCGCACAGCGCGGCGCATGGGGTTGGCTCGCGCCGTTCGACGGACGTGACAGCGCCGCCTGCGAACGTCAGGTGCAGAGCCTGCTCGCGCAGGCCGGACCGCTGCTCCAGGCGTTCCAGCCCGTCGCCCCGCCGGCGCCGGCGTCGTGGACGGTGCCGCCGGATGTTCCCGCAGCCCAGCGCCGCGCCCAACCGCTCACGGACATCAATGACGCGACGGTCTTCACGATGAACGAGGAGATCCACACGCCGTACGGTATGGCGCTCGCGCGCAAGACGAGCAGCGACCTGCTGGTCCGCGCCTGGTTCAAGTGGCGCAACGCGCCCGACTGGTCGCGCTACCGCCGGTTCCCGCCCGAGGCGCACGCGCTGGGCATGCTCTTTGGCGGCGGCACGACGTGCAGCGCGCTCTATGATGGCGAGAATGGACTGACGGAGGCGGAGGTCCGCGACATGGCCACGCGCGACCCCGCCGGCGAGCTCGTCAATGCGTGGAAGACCCCCGGCTGCCACCACGGCTCGCTCTCGAATCCGCGCTATCTCGCCTACATCCTTCGCTGGTGCCGCGCGCAGATCGACGCCGGCGCGGACTATCTGTTCATGGACGAGCACACCGCCGTGCTGGAGGCGCGCGAGGGGTACGATGACTGCTCGCTGCGCGCTTTCCGCGACTGGCTGCAGCGCGCATACTGTGCCGGTCAGGGCTGGAGCCCGACCGACGCGCGCTGGCGGCAGCAGTTCGGCCTCGAGCTTTCCGATCGTACGCTCTGTCCTGATGGCACTGTCGCCAGCTTCGACTATCGCGCCTGGTTGCGCCTGAAAAACCTGCTTGTCGACCCGCTGGTCCCGCAGAACGCTTTCCGCGACGACTGGCAGAAATTTCGTCGTGATCGCGACGACCGCGCCTGGAAGAAGCTGACCGACGACATCCGCGCCTATGCAGCGGGGCAGGGGCGCCGCGTTTATATCAGCGCCAACGGTTGCGCTCCTTACGTGGATCTGCAGGTGCTTGGGGTGTGGAGCGAGTGGCGGGTCAACGGCGCCCGCGTGGAAGTCGGCGGCTCGCAGCTCGGCGCCTGGGCGCAGAGCATCCGGCACGGGCGCGCCCTGGCCGGCGGCCGCGTGCCCGTCGTGTTCTTCCACGACTGGGGGTTCGACGGCTTCCCGTGGATGCGCGTGCCGGCGTCCGACCGCGAGCTCTGGATGCGCGTGCGCGGTGCGGAGATTTATGCGGCGGGCGGCTGCTTCGCCTTCCCCGTCACCGGCCCCGAGGGCTGCGACGCGCTCAAGGATGGTACGCTCGGTACCATGGCCCACCTGACAAGCTTCTATCGTGAGCACGCCGACCTTTATCGCCAGGCGAAGCCGCTGGCGCTGGATGCTCTGCAGACCGATGCCGTCGACCTCGGCACCGCGCTGGCGATCCGCAACGACCCGCCGGCGCTCATCGTCCATCTGATCAACCACGCCACGCGCGACCATCAACTGGTTCCGCGGCATGACCTCTGCGTGGATCTGCCGGTGAACACCATGCCCTCGTCTGTGATGGTCGTCTCGCCGGATGGCGCAGGCGCGGCGCAACTGGAGCAGTCCGGCGATCATCTGCGACTGCGCCTCGCCAAGCTGGAAGCCTACGCGGCGGTCGTGCTGAGTTATCCCGCTCTGCCGCACCTCACCACCAACTTTGCGCCGCATCTGGTGCCGTCCTATCGGTGGGAGAAACCTGTGCGCAGCGACTTTTTCGTCCATCCCGGCGGCGAAATCGAACACGAACTGGAGTTGCTCACCCCGCTGCAAGGCCGGCTGCACCAGCATCTGCGCAATCCGCCCACGTTTCTTGTCAACGCGCCGCAGGGCGGCCGGCTGCTCGTCCACGTCCGTGCCGTGGCCACCGCCGGCGCGCGACTGGAGCTGCGCGAGGGCGCGCAGGTGCTGCAGTCCTTCGATCTGCCCGATCACGACGGCAAGAACGACGCCTCCGCCCCGGAATGGGATCACACGCTTGCGTTCGACATCCCGCCGGGTCAGCACCGCCTGACGCTCGACAATACCGGCGGCGACTGGGCCGCGCTCGACTGGCTCTGCTTCTCCGGAACCTTTACCGAACCCGTGGCGGCCAAGTGACGCGTCGTAAGCCTGACCGAAACCGATAACAGTAAGGCCCTCGCGTGATTGTCCCGCCGGAGTCCCGCAGTGACGGGATTCTGAGGCTGAAAGTTTCCATAGTCAGATGTTGCGGCACGAATGGGGGGCAGAGCCTCTGCCGAACAGCTAGTCGAACGCCAGCTGCTTGTAGGCGCAAGGGCCTTTTACTCCAAGCAAGTACTAGCTGGGAGCGGCGGCGTCTCGCCGCTGCAGGGGAGCCAGCAGCACGGACTTTGCACACTTGTCTGCGCCTATGGCCTGACGTTTATACTATGGGGGTGGCGAGGACGCCGCCCCTCCCAGCTAGCCGGACACCTGCTCTGACTTCCTTTAAGGACTCACAGCGCCTCGCGGCCGCATCACGTACGCAGAGAGGGCACGCTTCTACCAGTTGTCGCGACTACCGGCCCGACCAGCACGAACGGCCTGTGGGCGGCGGTTTAGGCTTGTCGTGCGGACTGGAATTCCATTATGCAGTGCAGGGTTGCGATGCGGTGCGTCGCGACAGGGCTCCAGGAAAGGCAAAATGAATCTCTCAGAGCGCAGCAAGGCAGGGCCGTCCGTCCGGTTGTGCAGCAGGGTGCGTTACGTCTGGTCCGGGTTGGGCCTGGCCGCAGCGCTGGGGTTCGGTGCGGTCGCCGTGCCGACGGTGCCCGGTAATCCGTTTTTCGCCATGGATACGGGGACGCGCGATGCGACGCACCGTACGCCCGCCGAGCAGGTGGCGCTGGTCAAGGAACTGGGCTTTGCCGGCGTCGGCCCGATTTATCACGGGCTGGACGATTTGAAGCAATGGTATGCCGCGCTCGATCAGCAGGGGCTGAAGATGTTCGCGCTCTACCTCAACCTCAATCTCGATGAGGGCGTAACGCCGCAGCTCAAGGAAGCGGTCGCCGCGCTCAAGGGCCGCGACACCTTTGCCTGGGTGTTTGTCACGACCAAGAAATTCAAACCGTCGGCGACCGATGGCGACGACGTGGCCGTGGCCGCACTGCGCGAGCTGGCCGACTTTGCCGCCGCCAACGGCGTGAAGCTCGCGCTCTACCCGCACACGGGCCAGTATGCGCAACGCGTCGAGGATTGCGTGCGGCTGATCGAAAAAGCGGACCGCAGGAATCTTGGCGTGACGTTCAACCTCTGCCACTGGCTCAAGGTCGACGGCAAGGATCTGGCGGCCACGCTGAAGTGCGCCGCGCCGCATCTGTTCGTCGTGACCGCGAATGGCGCGGATACCGGCGGCGCCGATTGGAAGAAGCTGATCCAGCCGCTCGGCGTCGGCACCTATGACGTGCTGCCGCTCTTGCAGCAGCTCAAGGCGCAGAACTTTTCCGGCCCGGTCGGGCTGCAGCATTACGGCATCAAGGGCGAGGTGACCGTAAATTTGAAGCACTCGATGGACGGCTGGAAAAAACTGCAGGAGCGTCTCGCCGCGGAGAAAAACTGAATCATGGAAACATCCCGACTTTCGCGTCGCTCCTTTCTCAAGCGCGCCGGTGCGCTGGGCGCGCCGCTGATTTTGCCTGCGAGTGTGTTCGGCGGTAACTGGCGCGTTTCGCCGAGCAACCGCGTGACCATCGGCATGATCGGCGTCGGCGATCACGGCGTCGCGCGCAACCTCAACGGTTTCCTCGGGCAGCCCGATGCGCAGGTCGTCGCCGTCTGCGATGTGGATGCCGGGCGCATGGCCAAGGCGCAGGCGATGACCAACAAGCGGTACGGCAACAGCGACTGCGCCGCCTACCGCGATTTCCGCGAAATCCTCGCGCGGCCCGACATTGACGCCGTGATGGTTTCGACGCCCGACCACTGGCATGTGCCGATTTCGCTGATGGCGATGCGCGCGGGCAAGGATGTCTGCTCCGAGAAACCGACGCTGACGATCCAGGAAGGCCGCATCCAGTGCACCGTGGCGCGGCAGACCGGCGCGATTTTCCAGACCTCGACGGAGGACCGTTCGCTCACGGTGTATCACCGCATGGCCGGGCTGGTGCGCAACGGGCGCATCGGCAAGCTGCACACGATCCGCGTCGGCCTGCCGGGCGCCCGGCGGGCGCTCGTGCCCGCGACGGTCGAGCCGGTGCCCGCGGATTTCGATTATGAACTTTGGCTCGGCCCCGCGCCGGCCGCGCCCTATTGCGCCGCGCGCTGTCATTATAATTTCCGGTGGATCTCCGATTATTCCGGCGGCATGCTCACCGACTGGGGCATGCACCTGTTCGACACTGCGCAGTGGGGGAACGACACCGAGCGCAGCGGCCCGGTCAGCGTCGAGGGGCACGCCGAGTTTCCGGATGAAGGGCTGTATAACACCGCTGCCGACTTCCACCTCGAATACACCTATGCCAGCGGCGTGAAGATGTTCGCCGACTCCGCGGGCGTCGGCCTGCGCTTCGAGGGCACGGACGGCTGGGTGGGCAACCGGGGCTGGATCGGCCCGCTGGAGGCCAGCTCGCCGGCGATCCTCAAGAGCGTCATCGGCCCGGATGAAATCAACCTGGCAACGTGTTTCGGCGGCGAGCACCGCAACTTCCTCGACAGTGTGAAGAGCCGCCGCCCGTGCTATTTCCCGCCCGAGATCGGCCACCGCTGCGCCTCGATCTGCCACATCGGCAACGCCGCCCTGCAGCTCGGCCGCAAGCTGCGCTGGGATCCGGTGAAGGAAGAATTCCCCGGCGATGAAACGGCGAACCGGCTGCGCGCGCGGGCGATGCGTGCGCCGTGGAAGCTCGATGCCTGATGCGAAAGAAAGGTTGCGATGAAACACGAAACGATGACCTCGCGCGAACGGATGCTGAAGGCGCTCAATCTGGAGCAGCCCGACCGCGTGCCGATCGATCTTGGCGGCAACCAGACCGGCATCCACAAGAACGCTTACCGTAATCTGATCCGGCACCTCGGCTATGCCGAAGACTTCCAGATCATGGACGCCGTCCAGCAGCTGGCGAAGCCTTCGGAGCGGGTGCTGGAGCGTTTCCATGTGGATACGCGCTACATCTCCGCGGGCGCGGCGGCGACGTGGAAAGGCGGCATCGTCCAGGCGACGCGCAACGGGCGCGCGTGGCATGACCTCACCGACGAATTCGGCATCCGCTGGTCCATGCCCGACAGCCACCCGCTCTACATGGACATCACCCTGCATCCGCTGGCGAACGCGACGC
The DNA here is from genome assembly GCA_903896925.1 of uncultured Lentisphaerota bacterium. GTDB lineage: Bacteria > Verrucomicrobiota > Kiritimatiellia > CAIQIC01 > CAIQIC01 > DP16D-bin41. The sequence continues at coordinate 28,513 of CAITZM010000043.1, forward strand.
TCAAGGAGGTTGCGGACTATCCGTGGCCGAAGGGCGACGATCCCGGGCGCTTCGCCGGCCTGCGCGAACGCGCGCTGCAACTGCGCCGGGACACGCCCTACGCCGTCGTCAGCGGCATCTCCGGGGTGGTCTATGAAATCTGCTGGTATCTGCGCGGCCTTGAGCAGTGGTTCTGCGACCTGATGACCGAGCCGGAATTCTGCGAGGCGATGCTGGACCAGACGTTGAAATTCTGGATGGACTGGTTCCGCGCGTTCCTCGACGAGGTCGGCGACGTCGTGGACGTGATCATGATCGGCGACGATCTCGCCGGGCAGGATGGCCCGCTGTTCAACCCCGAACTCTATCGCCGGATCGTCAAGCCGCGCCACAAGCGGCTGGTCCAGTACATCCGGTCGCGCACCCAGGCGAAAATCTGGTACCACACCTGCGGCGGTTGCCGGGACTACATCCCCGAATTGCTGGACAACGGCATCAACATCCTGAACCCCGTGCAGACCAGCGCCAGGCACATGGACCCGGTCAAGCTGAAACAGCAATTCGGACGGAACCTGGTCTTCTGGGGCGGCGGTTGCGACTCGCAGCATGTCCTGCCCACCGGCACGCCGGACCAGGTCGCCGCGGATGTCCGCAAGAACATGGCTGCGCTCAAGCCCGGCGGCGGCTATATCTTCAACAACATCCACAACATCCAGGGCGAGGTCTCGCCGGAAAACATCATCGCCATGTACGACACCGCCTATGCTTGCGGATTCTATGACTGAGCCTTGAATGGAGCATTAAATGCAGATGAAAAACCTGTTGGTGGCTGCGTTGTGCCTGACGACCGCCGCGCTCGCGGAGCCGGATGCCGTCAAGCGGTCGGTCTGGCAGGGTTTCGAGAAGCTCGACTTCGCCGTGGATGGCCGCGGCGCGCTGCTGGTCGTGCCGCGGGCCGCCGCGCCGGGCAAGCCGTGGATCTGGCGGACGGAATTTTTCGGGCATGAGCCGCAGGGGGATGTTGCCCTGCTGAGCAACGGCTGGCACGTGGCCTACGTCAATGTACAGAACCTCTATGGCGCGCCGGTCGCGCTCGATGCGATGGACAAATTCTACGCGCACCTCCGCCAAGCCTATGGGCTCGGCGCCAAGCCCGTGCTGGAAGGCTTCAGCCGCGGCGGCCTGTTCGCCTTCAACTGGGCGGCGCGGCATCCGGACCAGGTCGCGAGCCTCTATGTGGACGCGCCCGTCTGCGATTTCAAAAGCTGGCCGGGTGGCAAGGGCAAAGGGAAAGGCTCCACGGGCGATTGGAAGCGCCTGCTGCAGGTCTACGGCTTTACCGAGGAACAGGCGCTGGCCTACAAACTCAACCCGGTGGACAACCTCGCGCCGCTGGCCGCGGCGAAGATTCCGATCTTGAGCGTCTGCGGCGCGGCCGATAAAACCGTGCCGATCGCTGAGAACACCAGCCTCGTCGAAACCCGCTACCAAGCGCTCGGCGGACCCATCGTGGTCATCGCCAAGCCCGGCTGCGACCATCATCCCCACAGCCTCAAGGACCCGGCCCCGATCGTGGCGTTCGTGCTGAAGCACGCGCCGTTGGCGAAGTAAATTTCCATTCGTTGCGGACCAGGTCCCGTTGCAGGCGGGCAAGGGGACTTTGCCTGGGCGCCGGCGCGTCTGGATTCCTTGCCGGCTCCCGAGGCATGCTGTCGAACCGGGCTGGCTTGCGGTGACTTGCCGGGTGGGAGTGCGGCCTTGATACCCGCGCACTGGTTTCTTGAAACATCTGGATGAACCCTCGCTCAGCGTCTATACTGCGGTAGATGATGTTACCAAATTCAAGCTTCCTGTCGGTAAGGCAAGCGGTCGCCGTAGACGCACCGCGCGTGGCGGTGGGCGTCGGCCAGCATTCCGGTCCGGCACCTGTGCTGGAGCTTGGCGGATTCCATTCCGATGCGAGTCTGTTCAGCAACTCGGGACGGCTGGCTTTATCTTGCCACGGGCGGCGGACCTGGTCATGAACATCGACATCCGCACGCTGATTTTTGTGCTGGGCATCACGCATGTGATCCAGGTGGTGGTCTTCAGCCTCCAATACAAGGCCAACAAGAACTATCGCGGGGTGGGTTGGTGGCTGCTCTGGAGCGCCGTGGAAATCCTCAGCTTTGCCTGCATGCTCCTGCGGGGCCTGCCGAACGCGCCGTTATTCGTCATTTTTGCCCAAAACCTGCTGCTTGTTTTCGGCACGGTCTTTCTCTATATCGGCATCCTCCGCTTCCTGGGCCGGCAGGAACGGCGGCGCTTGATCGTGGGCCTGTCGGCTCTGTTCGCCGCGGCACTCCTGTATTTCCTGTATGGCATCAACGATATTGCCATCCGGGGGATCATTGTATCCACGGCGTTGGCCCTGGTGTCCTTTGAATCTGCACGGGCGCTCTGGGTGGGCCGACAGCGCGCTTTTGCGGCCTCGGCCTGTTTTCTGGCCGCGGTGTTCCTCCTGCACGGGGCCATTTTTTCTTACCGCGCGCTGCGGATCATGGCGGGCGCCTCCGTGGCCAACTTTTTCGACCCTTCCCCGTTTAATGTCGTCGCCTTCCTGGACGCCATCGTTGTCGCCCTGCTGTGGACCTATGGTTTGATCATGCTGCTCAACCAGCGCGCTCAGGCCGATCTGGCCGAGGCGAAGGAGGAGGTGGAGACGCTGTTCGATGCCAGCCCCGATGCGATCTTGCTCACGCGCCTCGATGATGGCCAGGTGGTGCGGTGCAACGATGGTTTCCTGGCCCTCTCCGGCCATATCCGTGCGGAAACGATCGGGCAGACCTCCCTCACGCTCCGGATCTGGAAGGACCCCGCCGACCGTGCGCGCATCACCCGCGAACTCCGCGAGCATGGCGCGTGTGTCAACCTGGAATTGCTGTTTCAGAACAAGGCGGGGCAGGATGTTTGCTGTTTGATGTCGGCCAAGGTGATCGAGTTGCATGGCGGGCCGCACATCATCAGCATCACCCACGACATCAGCCGGCGTAAACGCGTCGAGGCGGAGCGGGCGGCTCTGGAGGCCCAGAACCAGCAGCTCCAGAAATCCGAAAGCCTGGGCCGGATGGCCGGCGCCATCGCCCATCATTTCAACAACAAGCTGCAAGTGGTGACGGGCAATTTGGAGCTGGCCCTCGCGGCCCGGACGCAGGGGCCTGACCGCAACGAAAGCTTGGCTGCGGCGATGGAAGCGACCCGCGAGGCCGCAGACATGAGCGGCTTGATGCTGACCTATCTGGGCCGGACCAGTGGCGAACAGGTGCGGCTGGATCTTGCTGAGCTTTGCCAGGCCGCCTTGCCTGTGCTCCAGTCTGAGATCGCCCTGACCAGCGACCTGACGTTGGAGACGAATTTCCCCGTGCCGGGACCGACTGTGCAGGGAAATGCAAAACAGCTCCAGCAGATTCTGACCCAGTTGGTGGCCAATGCCCGGGAGGCCTGCAAGGTCACCCCGGCGACCATTCGGGTAACGGTCAAAACGGTGCCCGTTGCCGCGATCTCGCTGTCGTCTTGTCAGCCCATCGACTGGCGCCCCCTGGCACCGGTCTATGCCTGTCTTGAAGTACGGGACACGGGGAGCGGTATCAGCGGGCAGGATCTCAAGATGATCTTCGATCCCTTTTTCTCCACGAAGTTTGTCGGCCGTGGCTTGGGCCTGGCTGTCGTGCTCGGGCTGGTGCGGGTCCATGAGGGCGCCATCCAGGTGACCAGCGCTCCCGGCCAAGGGAGCGTCTTCAGTGTCTACATCCCGCTGCTGGGGTAGACGGCTGGTGCTGGGCAGTGGTTCGGGGGTACGGGCAGCGGGCCGCGGCCGGACGAACCAGGTACAGGAAGCTGCGCAGGAAACACCGCAACTTGACTGCTCACCAGATGGATCCGGCATCCTTGGCAAACTGCTGCGTCGACTTGGCTGTGGAAGCGGGGAAGTGCTCGGTCAGCATTCGCTGCCACGCTTCCATCACGTCCGGCGGCGACGCCGTGAATTCAATGCCGAAAATTTCTTCAGGGTATCCGCCGAAACGCTGATCCAGCGCACGACGCCCAGATGCCGGAAAGTGGCCGGGGGATCCAGCATGACAATCACTAATTCAAGCATGGCATCCACAGGTAGATCCGTGCTCAGCACCAAGCGGATGCCGGTTGTGGAGAGATCGGCAGCATGACAATAATACGGTGGCGCATCACGCTGGGGTTTGCCATCGATGGTCAGCAGCTTGACCACCACAGGGCAGTGGGTGGACGCCCGGCCGTTTTTCCGCTTCTCATTCATGCCATGCCCAAGGGCTGCCTCTCGGAGGCGTAGTTTACGCTCGAAAAGGGCAATGACAAGCGGGGCGCGATGCTGCGGCCTAGCTCAGGCTGTCAAGCCGGTCACATGCACTGGAAAGCTTCCGGCGTTATTTCTTGCAGGGCGGCTCGACCTGTACCGGGCCGCCATCCAGGATGGCCTTCTTGGCCTTGGTGTATTCCTCGTCCGTTAGCGCGCCCTTGTCCTTGGCGTCCTTGAGGTCCACCAGTTCCTTGCCCATCGTCGTGGTGCGGGTGTAGGTCATCATCCCGCGGTTGAACATCGCACATCCGGAAAGCCCGCCCGCCACCAGCACCGCGGCGATCATCAGTAAAGCTGCCTGTTTCATGTTGCTCCGCTCGCTTTCTTTGGTTCCAGACTGACCTCCGGCGGCAGTCCGCCCGCCCGCTTCAGCCCACACAACTGTGCTATGCGCATCATGATATCGGCTGGCGGATTTTCGTGCAAGACGCCGTTGATCCCGTTGCCGCCAAAACTTGTACCCAGCCGCGCGCGCAGCCGTGCCGCTACGCAAACGAGTCGTTCGCCCTAATCAAGCCATTTCCTTGTGGGCGGGGCTTCCAGCCCCGCGCGCCCCACTATACAAACGCGCGACGCAACAAAAGCTGAGGGTCATAGCGCCACGCCACCGGCCGCGGGCGTGCGGGCGGCGCGGCGGATGGCGGCGATCAGGTGCGCTGCGGGGCTGCTCTTGGCCAGGTAGTCACACGCGCCGGCGTCGCGCATCGCGTGGGCCCGCTCCTCTTCCTCGAACATCGAGAGGCCCAGCACGCGGATTTGCGGGAAGCGGGCGCGGATCCGGCGAGTGGCCTCGATCCCATCCATCCCCTTCATGTTGATGTCCATCGTCACGATGTCGACAGGCAGCTGCTCCAGCAGCGCGAGGGCTTCCTCGCCGCTGCCCGCCTCGCCCGCCACTTGGATGTCAGGGGTGCCGTTTAGAAGTTGGGCAAAGGACTGGCGGACCACGTTGTGATCATCCACGATCAGCATCCGGATTTTCTGCAACGGGTCCGCCCCGGCAGCGTCGGTCCGCAGAGGTGGGGCAGTCCGCGGAGCTTTCTTTTCTTTGCGGGCGGCACGCATCTTGGGGTGCTCGGATTTCACCTCTGCACAGGGTGTCACCAAGGTGAACCGGCTGCCTTGACCGGGTGCGCTTTCGATCTCCAGTCGCCCCTTTAACAAGTCCATCCGTTCGCGAATACCCAACAGGCCAAAACCGATGGCGTTGGCGGGCCGTTTGGCCAGCAGCGCGGGATCAAACCCGACGCCCTGGTCGGACACGACGATCTGAAACGTCCGTTTATCCTGGGTGACCTCAAGGCTGGCGGTTTTAACGTGGGCATGCTTGACGATGTTGAGCAGCAGTTCCCGCGTCACCTGGAAGAGCAGGGCGCCCATGTCTTCCTGCTGGGGCGCGCCACGACCATGGACGGAGAAGGCTACGCTCAGTCCGTGATGGGTCTCCATCCAGGAGGACAACCATTCCAAGGCCGGCACAAGTCCGCCGGTCTGCAGGATCGGCGGACTGAGTTCCACGCTCAGGAGGCGGGAGCGTTTGACGGACTGGGCCAGCAGGTCATCCACCTGGGCCGCGAGCTGCAGGGTCTGCGGCTGCTTGCTCTTGAACAGCCCGCCGAGGTTGTAGCGTGCGGCAATCAGGAGCTGCTGGAGATCGTCATGGAGGATGCCGGCGATGCGCTTGCGCTCCCGTTGTTCCGCCAAGGTCAATTCCGAAGCCAGAGCGCGCAGTTGAGCGGTGCGTTCCTGGACCTTGTTCTCCAAGTCGGCGTTGGCCTGCTGAAGCTTGAGCTCGGCCTGCTTGCGGTCGGTGATATCGCTGGAAAAAACCGCCACCGCCACGACCCGGCCGTTTTCCTCCACCACCGGGTAAAGGTTGTTATCGAAATAATGCCCCTGCTTTTCATCCTCGAAGCGCAGGGGCTGGCCGGAGCGGATGACCGCTTTCAAGTGCGCCAGCCGGGACTGGCCCAGGGCCGTGTCCAAAAAGCCGGGCGCAAACGCACCGAGCAGTTCGGCGGCTGGCTTGCCGATCCGTTGCGCCATCGCCTGGTTGAGCGTGAGGATCACCCCTTGCGGATCCAGCAGCATGATGGGTTCGGTCGCGGAATTCAGCAACGCCTCCAGCCGGCGCTCATTCGCCCGCGAAGCGGCTTCCAGTTTCTTGAGGGTGGTGATGTCGCGGGCCACCACCAACAGCGTCTCGACCTGGCCTTGGACATTCGTTTCCGGCACCACCCGGGCCTGGAGGAAGGCGTTGAGTCCGAAGGGTGCTGCGTATTCGCAGAACACCTCGCGCTTGGTCACGAAGGCTTCCTCGAACGCGGCCTCCCACTGGCGGCACATTTCCGCCGGCCAGCCCAGTTCGCCCAAGGTCTTGCCGACGATCTGCGCCGGCTGATCACCGCGCATGTGTGCGCTGGCCTTGTTGATGTAGAGGTGGCGGAAGTGCCGGTCCAGCCGGGCGATGACATCGGGCGCGTTTTCCACCAGCGATTGGAATTCCTGCTGGCGCTGGTGCAGCGCCGCCTCGATCCGCTTGCGCTCCGTGACATCGCGCACAATCCCGACATGGTAGAGCGGGGTACCCGTGGCGTCCGCGACCACCGTACTGCTATCGGAAAACCAATGATAGGTGCCGTCCGTGTGCCGGAAGCGATATTCAAAGGTGCCCTTGACGGGCTCGCCGGCCTGACTGCGCCGCACACGCTCCAGCAAGGGCGGCCGGTCGTCCGGATGGAAATGGTCTTGTACCTCGGCAAAACTTAGATGGGAAAATTCGGCCACCGTGAGGCCCGAGATGGTCTCGATCGAGGGGCTCAGGTAGTCATACTGGTCCCGCTTGAGGTCCCGCCGATAGGCCACATCCAGCGAGGCTTCCAGGACGGTCCGGAAGTTGGCCTCGCTTTCCCTCAAGCGCTGCTCCGTCTGTTTGCGCTCGGTGATGTCATCGAACATGACGAACACCTTGCCCTCCACCGGGACCCCGAAAATGCCCACGGTTTTGACGGTCCCGTCTTTGCAGGTCACCTGGTAATCACGGCGCGGGATCTCGCGCCCCTCGGCGACGGCCGGCGCCACCAGTCCCATCCATCTGGCCACGACTTGGGACCGGTAGTGCTCGTCGGGATAAGCCTGTTCCCACCACCGGGCCATGGTCGGGATGTCCGCGGGAAGATAGCCGAAGGTTTCGATGGCCTTCTGGTTGATGTACTCGATGGTGCCATCCATGCCGACGATCGCCATGGACATCGGCGCGTGCTCGATCACCTTGCGGGACAGGACCTCTGTAGCTTCCGTGTGCATCTGTTTCTCGTCCGCAGCCCATCCGCCACACCGGGTGCATCCTCCCCAACACGGTCATGTGCGTTCGGCTTGTGCAGCGAGGGCGGCGAATTTCACCATTGCCGCTTCCCAGCGTCAAGCACGCAGACGGCAGAGTGCAAAATGGACGGAAGTTCAGTGCCTCACGGCGGAATGGAAACGGGAAGGATGGTTGATGGCAGATGGAAGCATTCACCACAGAGGGCACAGAGGAAGCCGGAGGTCACAGAGCAAACCTCTGTGAACCTTCTCTGACCTCCGCGACCTCTGTGGTGAAAGCTGGAAAAGAGGGTCGCGGTCGGGGCCACACCAGCAACAGCATCTGCCGGCAACCGCGGCTTGACTTGCCGTCGGCCGGGGCCTAGCGTTTCGGCGTTGCGCAACGGCCTTTCAAACAGGAGCGATCATGAAGCAAGCAGATGGTAACGCAAAACGACTGGCAGTTCTCATGGTGGGCGCGGTGTTGCTCACCGGTACCATGACCCAACTTTCCGCCACCCCGCGCGGCAGGGCCGCCCCGAAGTCGGCGCAAGAAGGCGTGCAGGCCCAGCAGGACCTCATGATCGCCGAATGCAAACTGGACGAGGAGCAGCAGAAAACCATCAAGGAAAAGTTCAAGCTGAAGTTGGAAGCCTTGGAGGTCTGGAACAAGGCCAACGCCGACAAGCTCACCGCGGCCGAGGAAGCGGCCAAGACCGCACGGAAGGGTGCCGATGCCGGTGCCAAGAAGAAAGCCGCCGGCGATGTCAAAGCCTTGGAAGTCGCCCGTGCGCAGGCGACGGAAGCCGCGGACAAGGCCATCCTGGAGGTGCTCTCCGACGAAAAGAAAGCGCTCTGGGCTGGCGTGGAACTGGCGCAGACGACACTGTCGCATTACAAGAGAGCCAACCTCACCGACGAGCAAACCGCTAAAATCAAAGCCGCCTGCGCGATTGCGGCCAAGGACCTGGCCGCCTACTCCGGCGATGACAAGAAGTCCAAACAAGGCAAGTCCGGCGTGCACACCAGTTTGAACTGGGCCATTGATAACGTGATCCTGACACCCGAACAGCGCGCCACCGTGTCGCACCGGCCCGCCCGGAAATAAGCAGCCTTTCACCACAGCGGCCACAGAGGAAGCCGGAGGTCACAGAGGAAGCCGGAGGGCACAGAGGAAAACCACTGTGAACTTCCTTCAGTCCTCCGCGTCCTCTGTGGTTGCTTCTTTTTGGGCCGCCAGGCGCCTGGGCGCAACCGCGGCGGCGGCGGAAAACGGGGCCAGCTCAAACATATTGCTCGTCGAACGCGACCCCGCTGTAGCGCAGGAATGCCAGATATTCCTCGCGGAAAGTTCGGTGGCGATGATGGTCTTCCTGATTTGCGATGTAAGCGCGCATCCGTGCTTGTTGCGAGGCGCTGACCGTAAAGGCGCCGTAGCCTTCCTGCCATGCGAAACCCTTCCACTTGATCGCATCGTGCACCCATTTCGAGGAGACGGCCTTGAGTTCGCACACCACATCGGCCAGGCAATGGGTGGCCTGCAGGCCGAAGAGTACATGCACATGATCGGACACTCCGCCGATCATATGTGGCGTGCCACCGAGGGTGCGCAAGACACCGCCCATAAAAGCATGCAGTTGCGGTCGCCAGTCGGGCGCAATCATCGGCTCGTGATTCTTGGTTCCGAAGATCAAATGATAATGCAGGCTCAAATGTGTTGATGACATGGCCTACTTATAATGGGAAAGGGGCATGGCGTCAGCGTAAATTTCCACCGCCCCTCCGGGGCGGATGGGGAGTGGAGCGATTGCAACCGGTGGCTTGCGCCACCGGCTACCGTGCGCCGGCCCTCCGGGCCTGAGGAGCAGCTCATCTCGTGCATGCTCCGAGTGTCATACCCCGATACAACAGCACTCTGGGTATAAGGAGCAGGTCATCCCGCACACGCGCCCCGAGTGTCTCGGAGCGATACGCGGTCCCGCCGGTATTCGGGATCGTGACGCCCCGGAGGGGCGCTGGATGGTAGCCGGTGGTGAAACCACCGGAATAGATATGTGCCACAAATAATCCCCGCCCCGGAGGGGCAGGGGAACGTCGGCTGCCATGCGGTGGGACCAGCTCAGCTCAATTTCCGCTTCAGCAGGTCATTCACGAGCCCGGGGTTGGCTTTGCCTTTGCTCAGCTTCATCACCTGGCCGATGAGTGCTTTCAAGGCGGCTTCCTTGCCGCCCTTGTAGTCGGCGACGGTCTTGGCGTTGGCGGCAATGGCTTCGTCGACGAACTTCTCGATGGCGCCGGTGTCGCTGACCTGGGCGAGGCCCTTGGCCTGGACGATCGCTGCGGCGTCGCCGCCCTGCGCGAACATCAGCTCGAAGACTTCCTTCGCCGTCGGGATGTTGATCGTCTTGGCCTCGACGAGGTTGATCAGCCCGGCGAGCTGGGCGGGGGTGATCTTCACCTCGCCGATGGTCAGGTGCAGCTCGGTCAGCTTCGCCAGCACGGTGGTCATGATCCAGTTGGACGCGGCCTTGGCGCTCTGCGCGAGCTTGGCGGTCGCTTCGAAATAATTGGCGATGTCCTGGTCGGCGGAGAGCACGCCGGCGTCGTATTCCGGGATGCCGTAGTCGCGGACCATCCGCGCGCGGCGCTGCTCCGGCAGCTCCGGCAACACCTGGGCCCACTCGTCAATCTGCGCCTGCGAGAGGACGATCGGCAGCAGGTCCGGTTCCGGGAAATAGCGGTAGTCGTGCGCCTCTTCCTTGCTGCGCATGGTCAGCGTGATGCCCGCGAGGTCGTCCCAGCGCCGCGTCTCCTGGCGGATGCGCGTGCCCTTTTCCACGTCGGCGATCTGCCGGGCGATCTCGTAGGAGAGGGCGCGGTGGACGCCCTTGAAGGTGTTCATGTTCTTCAGCTCGGTCTTGGTCCCGAGCGTTTCCTGCCCGGCGGGGCGGACGGAACTGTTGACGTCGCACCGCATGTTGCCTTCCTCGAGGTTCACATCGCTGATGCCGCCGTAGGCGAGGATTTCCTTGAGCGCTTCGAGGAACGCCATCGCCTCATCGGCGCCGGCCATGTCCGGCTCGGTGACGATTTCCATCAGCGGCGTGCCGGCGCGGTTGAAGTCGATGCCGCTGGAGGCGGCGAAGTGCATGTTCTTGCCGACATCCTCCTCGATGTGGATGCGGGTGAGGCGGATGGTCTTCTTGGTGCCGTCGGGGCGCGTGATCTCGATGCCGCCGCCGAGGCAGAGCGGCTGGTCGTACTGCGAGATTTGGTAGTTCTTGGGCATGTCCGGGTAGTAGTAGTTCTTCCGGTCCATTTTGCTGTACGGATTGATCTTGCAGCCCAGCATCAGGCCGGAGAGCACCGTGAGGCGGATGGCCTCGGAGTTCATCGCCGGCATCGCGCCGGGGTAGCCCAGGCAGACCGGGCAGACGTGGGTGTTCGGTGGCGCCCCGAACGTCGTCGGGCAGCCGCAGAAGATCTTCGTCTTCGTGCGCAGCTGCACGTGCACTTCCAAGCCGACGTTAGCAACATAGTTCATGGTGATTAAGAAATGGTTGATGGTGAATGGTGAATGGTGAAATTCGGAAGGGCGCCCGCCGAGCTCGCGCGTCGCAGGTTGCCGTTTTCTAAAATGACAGCGCTGTTCATATCATCACTGACTGCTGACCCATGACTGCTTCTCCTGACAAATGACAAATGACCACTGACTGCTTCCTATTGCCCGCTGACCTCTGACTTCTGACCTCTGATCTCTGGTTTCACCTTATGCCACGGCGTGGACTGCTCGTAGGCGTGGCCGATCTTGAGGATCACGTCCTCGCGGAGCGCGGGGCCGACGATGTGCAGGCCGACCGGGAGCTTTTCGCTGGTGAAGCCGCAGGGGACGCTGACGCCGCAGATGCCGGCGAGGTTGACCGGGATGGTGAAGATGTCGCCGAGGTACATCTTGAGCGGGTCGGAAATCTTTTCGCCGAACTGGTAGGCGGCGGTGGGCGCGACGGGCGTGAGGATCGCGTCGCACTTTTCAAACGCCGTGTCGAAATCGCGGCGGATCAGCGTGCGCACCTTCTGGGCGCGCAGGTAATAGGCGTCGTGGTAGCCGCTGGAGAGCACGTAGGTGCCGAGGATGATGCGGCGTTTGACCTCCTGCCCGAAGCCGGCGGCGCGGGTCTTGCCATACTGGTCGATCGGGTCCTCGCCATCGACGCGCAGGCCATAGCGCACGCCGTCGAAGCGCGCGAGGTTCGCCGAGGCTTCCGCGGTGGCGATGATGTAATAGACCGCGACCGCGTACTTGGAGTGGGGCAGGCTGATCTCGACGATCTCCGCGCCCAGCGCGCGGCATTGGTCCACCGCGGCGCGGACCTTGGCCTCCACTTCGGCATCGAGGCCGTCGATAAAGTATTCCTTGGGCAGGCCGAGGCGCAGACCCTTGAGGTCGCCGCCGAGCAGCGCGGCGTAATCCGGGACGGGCGCGTCGAGCGAGGTCGAATCGTGGGGGTCGCGGCCGGAGATCGCGCCCAGGAGCAGCGCGGAGTCGCGCACGGTCTTGGTCAGCGGTCCGATCTGGTCGAGCGAGGAGGCGAAGGCGGTCAGGCCGTAGCGCGAGACGCGGCCGTAGGTGGGCTTGAGGCCGACGCAGCCGCAGAAGCCCGCCGGCTGGCGGATCGAGCCGCCGGTGTCGGAGCCGAGCGTGGCGAGGGCCTCGTCGGCGGCGACCGCCGCGGCGGAGCCGCCGCTGGAGCCTCCGGGCACGCGGGAGAGGTCCCAGGGATTGCGCGTTTGCTGATAGGCGGAATTTTCGGTGCTGCCGCCCATGGCGAACTCGTCCATGTTCAACCGGCCGAGGATCACCGCGCCGGCCGCGCGCAGCTTGGCGACCGCGGTCGCGTCATAGGGCGCCACATACCCCTTGAGAATCTTCGAGGCGCAGGTGCACGGCTGGCCCTGGACATTGAGCAGGTCCTTCATGCCCACCGGTATGCCGAGCAGGGGGCGGATGTCGCCGCCCGCCCGCGCCGCATCGGCCGCCCGTGACTGGGCCAGCGCGGATTCGGCGTCCACGGTCAGGTAGGCGCCGACCTGCTGGTCGTGCTGCGCGATGCTTGCGAGCACCGCGGCGACGAGATCCTCGGAGCTGCATTCGCGGTTCGCGAGCTTGGCCGCCGCGTCGGCAACAGTTAGTTGGTTCAAAGTGGTCATTGGTCACTTGTCATTGGTCATTCGTCATGGGGCAAAAGTAATGGGTCCGTAACTAGCGGCTCACTCAATAATCTTCGGGACGATGAACTGGCCCTCGCGCGCCTGCGGGGCGTTGCGCATCACCGCGTCATGGTCGAGGCACGGCCGGACGTCGTCGCTGCGGAAGACGTTTTGGACCGGGATCGCGTGGGCGGTCGGCTCGATGCCGTCGACGTTGAGTTCGTCCAGCTGGCGGACGTAGCCGACGATCTGTTCCAGCTGCGGCTGCAGGCGGGCGACCTCGTCATCGCCCAGGTGCATCCGCGCCAAATGCGCCACGTAGCGCACGTCAATTTTATCCGGACTGTTCATGGCGGCTCCTAAAAAGGTCGCGCGACTATAGGCGAAGGCGGAGAGTTTTCCAAGGATTTCAGTTTGCATTCCGCGGCATACACGCTAGTTTGCGGGCATGAATTCGCAACACATCGAAGAACTGACCCGCCAACTGCTCGTGGACATCGGCGAGGATCCCCAGCGCGAGGGGCTGCAGAAGACCCCGCAACGCGTCGCCGCCTCGTGGGACTTTCTGATGCAGGGCTATGGCGAGGATCCCGACGCCCTGATCAACTCGGCCATCTTCACGGTCGAGGCGAACCACATGATCATCGTCAAGGACATCGAGATCTTCAGCATGTGCGAGCACCACATGCTCCCGTTCTTCGGCCGCTGCCACATCGGCTACATCCCCAAGGGCAAGGTCATCGGCGTCAGCAAGCTCGCCCGGCTCGCAGATATCTTCGCGCGCCGGCTACAGGTGCAGGAGCGGCTGACCAACCAGATCGCCCGCGCGTTGATGGACCACCTCGCGCCGGAGGGCGTCGGCGTCGTCCTCGAGGCGCGGCACATGTGCATGATGATGCGCGGCGTCGAGAAGCAGGACTCCAGCATGATCACTTCGGCCATGCTCGGCAGCTTCCATGGCTCCAACGCCACGCGCAACGAGTTCCTGCAGCTCATCCACCAGCGCCCGCTGGGGTAAGCGGCAGAAGAAGAATTGTGCATTGAGAATTGTGCATTGTGCATTGCGAACTGCTGATTTGACTGGGAAGTCGAGCGGGGCCGCTTTGAGCCGCGACACGATGAAAACGCTTTTCCAGAACTTGGCGGCGCCGACCAACATCCTGCCAGACGCCGGGTCGGTGACCTTGTCTTCTGTAGCTGCTGTCCCGCTGCGCGCAGCCCTCATGAATGCCATGGAGACGCAGCGATGAACCCGGTGCCGCCCGACAAGCCCGGGGAGCGGGGGATCTATCAGCACGCGCTCGGGATGGGTTTTTCATGGGCGGCCGCGATCGCCGTGTTGACGCTTGGCGGACGCTGGCTGGATACGCGGGCGGGCGGCGGCTGGACCTGGACCATCGCCGGCGCGCTGCTCGGCATGGTCTATTGCGGCTATGAGCTCTGGAAACTCTGGCGCGAAGTCAACGGTCTGAAATAGCTCGCGCCGTCCCGCCGGAGTCCGTGTCGTCTGCGGGGTCTTGGATTTAGGTCTTCCCCCTATAGCATCGCTCCGCATGTCCCGCTAAAATGCCCGCATGAGGAACGCAGGGTCCTGGGAAGGAAGCAGGTCCTGCACACAGCCAATGGAACGGAGCAGGCGCACGGCGCCGGAAGGGTCAAGGAAATGAGCGAACACCAGGTCACATGTATCCGCAAGTCCCAGCATGACCACCACCACGAGCACATCACGCATATCGGAAATAGGGCGGAGAACTGGGTGCTGACCCGCGAGGAGGCCATCCTGCGCATGGAAACCGGTGCGGTCATTTATTACACGCTGGATGCCGCCACGGGGAAGCGCGCCACGGTGGGCGTGGTCCACGAGCCGGGAAAACGGCCGTATTTGCGCACGCATGCCGACCGGGAATGGAACGACCATCTGCTGGCCTTGGACGCCTGTGGCGCCAGTGGTCCATGCCCGAGCTGAGGCGCCGCCAGCCGGTGGCGCCCCGCGCCCAACTGAGGGATCGTGCGGCGGCCAACGCGGCCTACCAGCCCAACCACCGCTTGTGTCGGGCGGCGCGACTGCACCGGTCGCAATTACTGATGCACGTGCCCGTGGTCTGCGCTCAGCCCCTCTCATAGGGGGGGGGCGCGAGCGAGGCGCTGGCGCACGCCGGCCGGACGGCTGCGATTCCGGTCTCGCGCGCCGCGCGGTGATGTGCTATCCATCGCGCCGATGAATCCGTGGTTCCATCTGGCCGGATGGTTGGCGCTCGCCTATCTGGTGGGCGCGATCCCGTTCGGTTTGCTGATCGCCCGCCTCAAGGGCGTGGACATCCGCTCGGTCGGCAGCAAGAACATTGGCGCGACCAATGTCTTCCGCTGCGTCGGCAAGGGGTGGGGCGTCCTCACCTTCCTGCTCGATGCCGCGAAGGGTCTGGCACCGGCGCTGGTTTTTCCCCTGCTGCAGGGCCAGAGCGGCCTGCCGGTGCCCCAAGGCGTGGAAGGCAGCTTCGGCCTGCTGTGCGGCATCGCCGCGATCCTCGGCCACAACTTTCCCGTCTACCTAAAGTTCAAGGGCGGCAAGGGCGTGGCGACCAGCGCGGGTGTGCTGCTCGGCGTGGCGCCGGCGGCGGTGGGGCTGGGCCTGCTCGGCTGGGTGGTGCTGTTCGTGGTGACGCGCTACGTCTCGGTCGCTTCCATCGGGGCGGCGGTCCTCGTGCCGCTCGCGGGTTGGTGGCTCTATGCCCGGGCCGGTATCTTCCTGCCCGTCTCTTTGACGCTGCTGGGCGTGTTGATCGTGGCGCGGCATGCCAAGAATATTCAGCGTTTGCTGGCAGGTACGGAGAACCGCTTCCAGTTCGGGAAGCGGGAAGCCGGAGATCAGAGGTCAGCGGTCAGAGATCAGAAGTCAGCCTGACTGCTGACCGCTGATCTCTGACCTCTATGTTTTGAGTTTGGGCTATGAAAAAAATTGCTGTTATCGGAGACGGCGGGTGGGGCACAGCCTTGGCGCTGGTGCTGGCGAAGAACGGGCAGCACGTCCGCCTGTGGGGGCCGTTCCCGGACTACCTCGACGAAATCCGCCGCACCGGGGAAAACAGGAAGTTTTTGCCCGGAGTGCAGCTGCCGGCGGAACTGGAGTGGGTCGCGGACCGTGCGGCGGCCGTGGCGGGGGCCGACGTGGTCGTCCTCGCGGTGCCGTCGAAATTTTTCCGCACCACCTTGGGGCCGTTTGCGACCCTGCTGCCGCGCGAGGCCCTCGTGGTCAGCGTGACGAAGGGCCTGGACCGTGAGTCGGGCCGGCGCATGACGCAGGTCGCGCGGGAACTGCTCCACCATGCGCCGATCGCCGCGCTTTCGGGGCCGAGCCACGCCGAAGAGGTGGCGCGCGGCATCCCGACCGCCGTCACCATCGCCTGCACCGACCACGACCGTGCGGTCGCGCTGCAACAGGTTTTCAGCAACGGGTCGTTCCGGGTCTACACCTCGGCGGATGTCGCCGGCGTGGAACTGGGCGGGGCGCTCAAGAACGTCATCGCCATCGCGGCCGGCGCGTGCGACGGCATCGGCTTCGGCGACAACACCAAGGCCGCGCTGATGACGCGCGGCCTGGCGGAGATGACGCGGCTCGGCGGCGCGCTCGGCGCGCACCTGGCGACGTTTGCGGGCCTGAGCGGGCTGGGCGACCTGATCGTCACCTGCACCAGCCGGCACAGCCGGAACCGGATGGTCGGCGAGCGGCTGGGGCGCGGCGAGAGCATCCGGCAGATTTTAGACAGCATGGCGCAGGTGGCCGAAGGCGTCTGGACCTGCGGCACGGCGCTCGAGGTCGCGCGCCAGCACGGGTTGCGCGCGCCGATCACCGAGGAAGTGTGCGCCGTGATCAACGACGGCAAGGATCCGCGCGCCGCGGTCCAGGCGCTGCTGACGCGCGAGTTGCGCACCGAACAGGATTGAAGCAAGCGGAGGCATGACATGAACCGGAACCTTATTTTTTCACTGTTGCTGCTGGTGGCCGCGCTCGCGGGCTGCCGTTCGCCGCAGACCGACTACATCAAGCCGCTGGCCGACGATCAGCTGCGCTCGTTCTTCGGCCGCCCCGAGGATCCGCGGCGCTATGCCATCACGATCTACAGTTCGGACGAGGGGCCGGTGTTCGTCGGCGCCAACCGGCTGCATCCCGCCCACCAGGCGGTGTTGCCCTTTGCCACGCGGCGCGGCGATACGGCGCCGGTGATCGAGGCCGGCGGCAAGAACGAGGCACCGCTGCCCTTCCTGCTCGACACGAGTTCGCGCGAAAGCTGGCTGCGTTTCGAGGCGGCGCCCGCGTTGCATGTCTCGGCCCTGGGCACCGACCGCGCCTACGGCACCACGCCGCGCCACGTCCGCGACGACATCGTCGGCTACGGTTGCATCACGAGCCATCTGGTGTTCGACACGCTGTGGATGGAAAATGTGATCCTGTTCGTCCGCGCCGCCTCCGGGCCGCTGGGCATGCTGGGGCGCAGCGCCGCCAACCCGCGGCCGGAAGGCGTGCTGGGCTGCAACGTGCTGCGCGAATTTTCCTATGTCCAGATGGACTTCGCGGCGCGGCTGGTCACGATAACCTCGTCGCTCGGCTACCGACCCAATCCGGACCGCCTGATTGCCGCCGTGCCGTTGCTCGACAAGGACGGCCCGTACGCCGTCAGCGGCATGGTGAACGGGAAGAAGGCGACCATCGTGCTCGATACCGGCGGCGATTTTGGCATCGCCACGCCCAAGATGACCATGGGTCCGATCAAGCAGATCAGCATCGGCGATCTCGTCTTCCGCGATGTCCGCCCCTACACGCTGCGCGAGCGCAATCTCACCCCGGACACCACCGTGCGGATCGGGCGCCAGTTGCTCTCCCAGTACAAGGTGACCTTCGACAACCTGCACTACACGGTCTACTTCGAAAAGCCGGCCGAAGAGCTGTGAGCTGCGCCAGAGGCTGCACTGTGCCGCTAACCCGCAAAATCTCCATTAGGCCTGGATATATATATTCAGATTGCCGGTAGGGCAGCTTATAAAAGCCTCTCGCGGAGCGAGAGGACTACTATGGCGGTGGCATTGGCAAAGTGTTCCTCACGCTCCGCGTGAGGTTTGGTTGCGGCCGTAGCCCGCGCTGTGAACGCGGCGCACGGCAGCGGTTTTGCTTCCGCCCCGGGCTGCGGGGCCTGGTGGACACCTGCTTGAGCGCCGCGCCGGCCGCACGCGCGTGCTGTGCACGCCCGCCGCGGCCCGTACCCCTCCGCTTTTCTGCCAAGCCTGATTACCGCAGCGTTACGCCGAGCGCTGGCAATCCGGATAGGAGGAAGTCTTACCAGTCATTAGGACTTTTGTCTGATGGTCAGGCGGGTTGAGCGGGGCTAGCATACAGCTGCAATAATTCTGACAGCGTCCCGGCGGCGGGAGTGTGCGGCTGGTGTCCTATGAATATATTTGAAACCCTCGATTATGAGCATCAGCTCATTGGGAAGGCCTTGCAGGTGGCGAAAACCTGTGCCCGGCGCATGGCGGTACCCGGAGCCACCGCGGAGCCGGTCGGGCAGGAGTTGAAGGGCTTTTGTTTCGGCTTCGTCAATCAGTGCCATCAGGTCAAGGAATTCAACCTGTTCGTGCGGTTGCTGCAGAAGGGGCGTTCCTATGTGATCGCGCCCATCACCAGCCTGCATGCCGAGCATGGTGAACTGGCCCGCCTGATCGGGTTGTTGGAGGCGGCATGGACGTGCGCCGAGAAGGGCGAGGCGGGCGCCTGCGCGCGGGTGTCCGGCTATCTCTCGGAGTATGCCGCGTTGATGCAAGCGCACCTCGTCAAGGAAGACCGTTTTTACAAGTTGACCAGCACGGCCCTGGAGGCTGCCGACCAGGCAACGCTTCAGACCGATTTCGAACGCCTCGATCGCGAGACGTTGGGTGCCGAGGGCTATGGCCGTTATTGCCAATGGGCCCATCAGGCTGCGGACAAGCCGTGGTAGGTCAGACCACTGCGTGCCGCGGCCTCTCGAACGCCGCGCAGGACGAATCACTCACGCACTCACTCCCACTGCGGGGCTCGGCCTCACGGTCCGCCGAGGTGTACGTGCTGGCGAACCTCCGCCAGCCGGGCGGAACAGTTCCTGACTCTATAGGACTCCGTCCTACCTGTCGGCGGATGGTTGCGCCAGTCGGCGCGCTCAGGTAGGATGCCCAGCGTCGGAGGCTTCATGGAGTGCGACGAATCAAGGACGGGCGGTAACGCTGTAAGGAACTGAGCGA
>CAITZM010000044.1 GCA_903896925.1 uncultured Lentisphaerota bacterium
CCTCCCGGGGTGCGTTGTTGGGCTGGGAGGGCGAGCGTACCCGCGAGCCGCATTCCAACCAGTCCTTGGGAAACGTAGGCGTGCAACTGCCCCGCTGGGAGCGGTGGCGGTCG
Organism: uncultured Lentisphaerota bacterium; assembly: GCA_903896925.1. GTDB lineage: Bacteria > Verrucomicrobiota > Kiritimatiellia > CAIQIC01 > CAIQIC01 > DP16D-bin41. Next base: position 114 of record CAITZM010000044.1, read on the forward strand.
CCGCTGCGGTTGCGCTGGCCGCACTCTCACGAGTGCGGCTACAGTCCTGAACGGCCGTGGTACGTAGCCGCGCTCGTCAGAACGCGGCACGCTTCACAACGACCCACCCGAAGAACAGCACCTGCCACGCGGGAGCGGCTGGCCCGCTTCAGCCCGCGCAGTTTAGGCGAGCCACTTGGTGCGCAAGGGCAGATGAATGAAGCGATCAGCTTCGGGGCAGCCTTTGGCCTTCAGGTTTTCGCTGTCCCACTCGATGGTGCGGCCGGCGCGCAACGCGACGATGCCGGTCATGCCGAACTCGGCGGCGCGCGCGGCGATGTCGAAGCTCTGGAACGTCTTCGGTCCGCCCTGGCACGCCGTGAGCCATTCGAGCATGTGGTTCTGCTGCGGGCAGCGCGGATAGACGACGGGCACGGGCTTGGCGGCCTCGTGATCGAGCACGCCGCGGCACTTGGCGCTCTTGTCGTCCTTGAGACGCATGACGCCGCCGACGCCCCATGCGTCGGAACGCAGGATGCCTTTCTCGCCGACGAACAGCACGCCGTTGTTGGGCACTTCGCCGTAGGTCGCCTTGAGATCGGCGGTCACTGCATCCGGCGGGCCGGCCTTCTCGCCGTCGTGCCACCAGACGCTCACGGGGTCGAACTTTTCGCGCGCGGCGAAATCCCAGCGGTAGGTGGTGGCGGAGGGATAGCTGTCCTTGATCGGCTCGTTGCATTCGACCGCGATGCGGATGGGCGGGCCGAGTTTGAGCGCGCGCAACGGCAGGTTGTGCGCGTGGGCACCCATGTCGGCGAGGTGGCCATCGCCGAACTCGAACCAGCGGCCCCACTTCAGGCAGCCGCCGAGGTAATAGTCCTTGAACGGCAGCAGCCGCGACGGGCCGCACCAGAAGTCCCAGTTCAAGCCTTCGGGCATGGGATCGGCGGTCATGCTGATCGACTCGCTCGGCGGGAAGAAGCGGTTGATCCAGCAGTGGACCTCGCGGACCTGGCCGAGCACGCCCGCCTGGATGAGCTCCATGCTGCGGCGGAACGTCTCGGAGGCGCCGCCCTGCGTGCCGATCTGCGTGGCGACTTTGCAGGCGGGCATCATCCTGGCGATCTCGCGCGCCTCGGCGGCGCTGTGGGCGAGCGGCTTCTCGCAATAGACATGCTTGCCCGCTTGCAGGCAGAGCTTGGTCATCGTCAGGTGCCAGTGCTGGCCGGAGGCGATGACGATCGCGTCCACGTTCTTTTCCGTTGCGATCAGCTTGCGGTAGTCCTCGTAGACTTTGGTTTTTTCCAACGCCGTGGCCATGGCACTGCTGCCTTTGCTCTTCTTGCCGTTGCGGCCCTCGCCCGATTTCAGCCGGGCGATCTGCTTGGCGTTCACATCGCACATGGCGACGATATTGTGGCCTTCCTGGATCACCGCCGGCAGGAGCTGGCCGCTGCGGTTGCCGCAGCCGAGGATGGCGATGTTGAGCTTGTTGTTGGCCGCGCCCAGCACGCCCGAGGGCAGGATGAGCGGGGCGGCGAACGCGGCCAGACCGGCCGCGCCGGTGCGCTTGAGGAACGTACGGCGGGAGAGCGTGGACAGTGCTTGCATGGCGGTTGCCTCCGTTAGGGCTCCTGTGCGGATCAGGCCAGCGCTGCCTTGCAATACTGGACGCACTTGGCCACTTCCGCGACGGAGGTGGAGCCGGCCGGGATCTTGTATTCGAGCTCGATGTCCGCCGGGAAGGTCCACTTCTCCTTGCGCATCAGTTGCAGGATTTCCTTGATCGGCGTCTTGCCCTCGCCCCACGGCAGGTTGCCGCCCTCGGCGGTCCGGTCCTTGAGGTGCAGGCTGACGATGCGGTCGTGATATTTTTCGATCACCGGGATGGGCGACTTGCCCTTCGTGCCGGCGAAGTAGTGGCCGACGTCGAAGTTGAACCCGATGTACTGGCCGCAGTCCAGCAGCGGATCCATTTTTTCCATCACGGGATAGTTCGCGGTGTGATTGTGGAAGGCGACCCAGATCTTGTGCTTGTCGGCAAACGGCGCCAGCTTCTTGACCGACGTTTCATCCTTCGGTCGCTCGGTCGTGATGCCGACGCAGCCGAGCGCCTTGGCCATGCGGAAGTTGAAATCGATTTCCTCGTCGGACTGGCCGAAGCCCGTCTTGTGGATGTGGATGTTGATGCCGGCCTCGTTGTACATTTTGCGCAGCTCCACGCATTTCGCCAGTTGCGCCTCGCGCTCCGCGTCCGTGGGCTTGCCCTTGGGCTGGCCTTTTTTCCCGCCGCCGCCGATGCCCGCATAGGCTTGGATCGGGCCGCCCATCAATTCCACTTCGGAGAGACCATCCTCGATCAAGGCCTTGAGCGTGTCCTCGGCGGTGTTGATGCCGCCGCGGTAGCTGTAGGTGATGCAGCCGATGCGCACGCCGTTGAAGACGGAGCAGGGCTTGCCCGCCGCCGCCGCGCGCCGTGGCAGGAGCGTGCAGGCGGCGAGGGCGGCCGCGCCGCCGAGAAACGCACGCCGGGTCGTCAGGGTACTGGTCATCTTTGTTTCCATGAGGTTCCTATCGTCCTTGGTTGGGTTGGGGTTTGCCTGCATCCATTGCAGCCGGTTTGTCAGTGCCGAGCGGTCATAAAATCATCACGCGCATTCTCACGCGCCCCGCAGCAGAGTCAAGGACAACTTTCCCGCAGAAGCAGGATTGGAAAATCCGTCAACACCCGCTACGTTACGCGCATGACCTCTCCAACCCAACGCGGCAAGGGCACGGGCAAAACCGCCGTCCCGCAGCTCGCGCCGACGACACTGGCGTTTCTGGTCGACCTGAAGAAACACAACGAGCGCGCCTGGTTCGCGGCGAACCGCAAGCGCTACGAGGCCGCGCGCGCCGACTTCATCCTGCTCGTCGATGCGCTCATCGCCGGCATCGCCCACTGCGACCCGCGCCTGCTCGAACTCGATCCGGCGGACTGCATCTTCCGCATCAACCACGACACGCGCTTCTCGCACCACAAGGAGCCCTACAAGGTCCACTTCGGCGCGTTCATCACCGACCGCGGGCGCAAGGTGGACCGGGCCGGCTATTACTTCCACCTCGAGCCGGGCGCGTGCATGGTCGCGGGCGGGCTCTACATGCCGCCGGCGCCGGAGCTGAACGCCATCCGCCGCGCGATCCTCGCGGACGCGCCCGGGCTGCGCGCAGTCCTCGGCCAGAAAAAGTTCGTCGCCGCCTTCGGCAAGGAGCTGCCCGGCGTGAAGCTGAAGACCGCGCCGCGCGACGTGCCCAAGGACCATCCCGATGTCGACCTGCTGCGCCTCAAGAGCTACGAGGTCGGTTGCGAACTGCCCGACCGCCGCGTGCTCGCGGCCAACTTCGTCAAGACGGCGACGGACTATTTCGTGACGATGCACCCCTACGTCGCCTGGCTGAACCGCGCCCTCGACCGCGCCCGCTAGCCGCGGCGAGGGAAAGGGAGTCCTGAAATGAAACGTATCAGCGTGATCGCAGTGGCCGTGTTGGCGCTGGGGAGCCTGGTGCGGGCCGTGGCCGCGGCGGACGGCGCGGGGCAGAGCGGCGCTTACCAGATGAGCAAGGACTACACACCACCGACCGATCCGCTCGTGCTCGCGAAGCTCGCGCAATGGCAGGACCTGAAATTCGGCCTGCTCATGCATTGGGGCACCTACAGCCAGTGGGGCATCGTGGAGTCGTGGACGCTGTGCCCGGAGAAACATCCGTGGAACCGCCGGACCGGCCCGTTTGCCGACGACGACCTCGCCTACAAACGGTCCTACGAGAACCTGATCACCACGTTCAATCCGACGAAGTTCGACCCGGCCCGGTGGGCTGCCGCGGCCAAGGCGGCCGGCATGCGTTACGTCGTGTTCACCACCAAACATCACGATGGCTTCTGCATGTTCGACACGGCGCAGACCGATTACAAGATCACCGGCCCGGCCTGTCCGTTCCGCACGAACCCGCGCGCGAACGTCACCAAGGAAGTGTTCGACGCGTTTCGTGCCCAGGGGCTCGTCGCCGGCGCCTATTTTTCCAAGGCCGACTGGCACACCCCGTTTTATTGGAGCCCGTCTTTCCCGGTGCGCGACCGGAACAACAACTACGACACGGCGCAGCATCCGGAGCTCTGGAGCCAGTTCAAGGATTTCACCTGGAAACAAATCGAGGAACTCATGACCGGCTACGGGCCGGTGGACATCCTCTGGCTCGACGGCGGGCAGGTGCGGCCGCCCCGGCAGGACATCGACATGTCCGGCCTGGCGGCCCTGGCGCGGAAACATCAGCCGGGACTGATCGTCGTGGACCGCTCGGTGAAAGGTGCGAACGAGAACTATCGCACGCCGGAGAACGAGGTGCCCGGCAAGATGCTGCCCTATCCGTGGGAGACCTGCATGACCATGGCCTCCGCCTGGAGCTACAAGACCAACGACACCTATAAGGGCACCTGCGCCCTCATCGGGCACCTCTGCCGCATCGTGGCGCGTGGCGGCAACCTGCTGCTCAACATCGGGCCCGGTCCCGATGGCGAGTTCGATCCCGTCGCCTACCAGCGCCTGCAGGAGATCGGCGCGTGGATGCAGATCAACAGCGAGGCGATCTACGCCACCCGGCCGGTCGCCCCGTACGAGCGCGGAGCCTATGCCTTCACCGGCAAGCGCGACGGAACGGTATATGCCATTTTGCTCGCGCAGGACGACCGCAGTGTGTTGCCGGAAACCGTGTCGCTTCCCGCGGAACTGGCCGCGCAGGCCGGCCAGATCACACTGCTCGGCTACGGCGCGCTCAAGCCCGGCGCAACGCAGGACGGCCAGACCAGCATCTCCATTCCGGCGGACGCACGTGCCCGGCCACCCTGCGCCCATGCGTGGACCTTCAAGCTCGCGCCGCGACCGTGAACCGGCCCCCGCGCGGAGTGGGGGATAAACCGCCCTGTTCTTTCTCGACCCTGAGTGATGCCGGACCCGGCTTGCCCGCTTGCTTGAGGGTGGTGATCAGCGCGCGCAGGATGGGCACTTGGTTGGCGCCGGTGGCTTGCCGGTCCAGGTGTGGTGACAAGGATAATAATTGTAGGTGACTCTGCCGTCGGGATAGGTCCTCTGGACGCCTGCGATGCCACCAGCACTTTGGCTCCCGGCAGCGCCACTGCGTTGCAGCACCTGGCCGCCACCGGCACCGCCACCACCTGCACTCGCACCGGTTTGCGTGAGGGGAGCCGTGTTTTGTGCTGCTGGTTTGACCCCGCCGGTACCAGCACTGTTCACCGTGGTGGAGGTCGGAGTGCCCTGGTTACAGCGCGGGCACTTGGCTGGCGCCGGGGGCTTGCCGGTCCATTTGTAGCCGCAAGAATAGACGACGGTGACGGTGCCATCCGGATTGGTCCTGCTGCTGATGACGCTTGGATTGCCGCCCCCGCCGGAACCCCCGCCGCTCCCGCCTTGTCCTGTGCCGCCACCTGATCCACCGCTGTTCACCGTGCTGGAGGTCGGAGTGCCCTGATTACAGCGCGGGCACTTGGCCGGCGCCGGGGGCTTGCCGGTCCATCTGTAGCCGCAAGAATAGACGACGGTGATGGTGCCATCGGCATTATTCCGGGTTGTGACGACGCCACCGTCACCCGTGCTTGACCCACCTCCACCTCCTCCGCCCTGATGCTCACCATCGCCGGAGGTATCCCCTCCGCCCGATCCCCTGCCATCACCGCTGGACGTTGTGCCGCCGCCGCCATCATTCCGACTTTCGCTGCCGCCGGCACCACCGTTGTTTCCGGTCCCGCCGGCGGTCCTTGGTCCGCCGGTGACGGCATTTTTGATGCGGGAGTTGACGGCGTTCGCGCCAGCGCCGCCGAGCGTTTGCCCAAAGGCGGTGCCGCCTTGCGTGACGGAGTCCACCAGGGCGTTGCCGATGGTCGAGCCCCAGCTGTTGGCCTGCTGCGCCTGTGCCAGCAGTTGTGCCGCCTGGCCGCGTGTCAGGCGGCCCTCATAGCCCGCTGCTTCCAGCAGGTTCTTAATCTGGTTGAAGGCCTCGTAGGAAACCCAGTTGGCCTTAACATCCCTGTCTTGCAGGTTCAAGTTGGCCAGCGCCGTCGTGGTCCGTTCGGCGCGGTCGGCATCCAGGTTGCCCATGACGCCTGCGAGCACGGATACCTGCGGAACCTTGAGGTTAAGGCCATGGCCGGCGTCGGGCTCCATGCCGGCGAGTGTCGAGGTGGGCAGCCGGGAATAGACCGGGGCGCCGCCGCCCTGGCCCAGCGCATGCAACAGTTTGTTGTTATCGTCCACGTCCGCCTGCAGGCTGTTCAACTGCTGGAGCTTGGTTTGGAGCTGGTCCATCAGGTCCTTTTTTTCCGGCGTGTTGCGGGAGGCAAAGATCTGCGCCTGGAGTTTGGCGATGTCGTTCCCCAGTCCGCCGGCCCGATTCTGTAATTGATCATTGTTGTTGTCGAGCTGGTTGGCTGTGTACCCGTCCGCCGTGACCGGCTGACCGTTGTCATCGTAGCTAAGCTTCGGCGGCGGTGGGCCGGTGTTTGCGCCCAGCTGTATCAACTCGTCCCTGGTTTCGCTGGCGCGCCGTTCGTAGTCGCTCTGGGTCTGTTGCAGCGCCGCCAGTTGTTCCCGCAGATCTTTCTTCTCCGTGCTGTTGTGCGACTGCGCAATTTGCTTCTGGAGGTCATCCATCTTCTGCCGGGTATCGTCGCCCCGAGTGGACATGTTATCCAGATAGCTTTGGAGTTCCCGCTTTTTGTCAGCATCGGGGTCTGGCGGCGGCTCCATCAGGGCTCCATCCTTCCGGGCCTGTTCGTCGGTAAGACCCAGGGCCTGGCTGATGAGCACCCCGGCTATTTCTCCCGCCAGCTTTTTCCGCTGAGTTTCCGTCGACTGGAGCGCGTCCGGCGCCGCAGCCCCGCCGCTTGGATTCGCGTGGCTGGCGATGTTCTGCTGGAGCGCTGCGACGTCATCCTTGATGGCGTCGGGGCCGCCGCGCGACAGTTTGACGAACAGCGCTTCAATCTGGTCCTTTTCCTTCGGGCTGGCATCCGTGTAGAGGCTGTTCAGGGTGTGGGCCGCGTCGCCATAGGGATCCGGCTCGTGGGGTGTGGCGGGCTGTTTGCGGACCATGCCCGCCACATCGTAATCCCCCTCGTCCACCTTGCTGCGGATGTCGGCCAGGGTCGCGCGTGCCGCCAGCTTTTGCTCGTCGGTGCCATACTGCAAATCGATGGCCAGGTTCTGGAGGACGCGACTGCCGCTGCCGCCTGCCGGCAATTGCTTGGTGAGGTTGTCCAGAAAGTCCTTGTCGGCCTGCCGGTCGGCCGGCGCATAGCCGGCGACGAGTGCGCGGCGGCCGCGTGCATCGGGGCTTCTGACGATGTCATCCATCAGTTGTTGCCCGGTCACACCGGGCTTGAGCAGGACGTCGCCACGCTCGAGGGCCGCCTGGTAGGCTTGCTGGATGTTTCTGGTCTGGGCGGCATCGCGTTGTGTCTGGGAGGGTGCGCCTTGGAGCGCAGCGGAATACTTTTCGCCGGCCTGGAGGGTCGCATCCATGCCGTCCAGGACGGCGCCGTCGAGGGCCTGGCCGGCCTTGGTGTTTTCGAGCAGGTAGCGTGTGCCGGCATAGGAGCCGAGGCCCACGCCGGCGGCCTGTCCCACCAGGGGCACGGCGGCCATCGTGGTGCCCAAGGCGCCGCCGAGGGCCATTTTTCTCGCCAACTGATCCGCCTCGTCAAACTTCTTGTTGGCTTCCGCATCCGTCGTGTTCTGATCCATCGCCTGATAGATGTTCTTGCCGATGCCGTAGACATCCTTGCCGGACTCATAGACCATGTAGGCGCCGGCGACGGTGCCCGCCGCATTGAGCACCCGCCCGCCCGCGGCGTTCAACGCCTGCCGGGCGCCCGATGCCTTGGCGGGCAGACTGCCGCCGCCCATGGCGTTGAATAATTGTTCCCCGGCGACATTGGCGTCGCGCTCCATGTTGTTCAAGGACGCGCGCGCCGTTGTGACCGCCCCCCCGGCCCTGTTGACGCCACGCGTGAAAACACTGGATTCTTCCGGCGCAAAACCGGATTTACCGCCATCCAACAACGAGGCGGCGGGTTGGCCGGGCGGTTCCGCCATGGCGCGGAGCGGGCGCGCCGGCTCGCCCGGTGCGGTCTGCCTGAGCTGGGCTTTGAAATCGTTTTCCAGATAGGCCTGCTCCTCGGGCGTCCACAGTTGCAGGGGTTTCCCCGGCTCGCGGTAACCGAATTCGTTCATGGTGACATTCGAAGGCAGCTTTTTGATGCGTTCGGGGATGGCCACTTGTTCCTGTGCTGCGGCACCCGACGCCGCCTCGGCGCTGCGGGCGGCTTGGGCCAGTTTCTTGGTGGCCATGCGATCCAGCACGTTTTGCGTGAAGGGCTCCGTGGCCGGGGGCGGTCCGCGCGATGCCGGCGGCTTCAAGACATCCGCGCCTTCCACCAGTCCCGAACTTTTCCGGATGAAGCTTTCCGGCGTTTCACCCATGGCGTGAAACCGGGCGCGGGCCTCTGCCGGCGACAGGGTCCCCTTGTTCACCTCGTCCAGAATGTTGTTCCCTTGCCGGATGAACTGCGGGACCTTGGGGTCGGAGGGCAAGCCTTGGCCCTGTTGCTCCAGATAGGTATCGGTGATCTTGCTCATCTTGGAGCCTTGCCGCATGGCCTCCATGTCCCACGGTTCCGACTGCACGGTGGCCCGGCCGCCCAGCTTAAACTCCTCGGCCTTGTTGAACGCCAGGTTGCTCTTGTGTTCCATGGCCTTGGAAACCTGCGCCGGATCCATGAATTTCCCGGGCACTTCGCCGCGGGCCAGCTGCTGCCCGGTGAGCGGATTGTTGTCGAACGCCTCCGGGTGCAGATGGTCGGTCGGGGTGATGGCCAGATGTTCTGTCAGGTTGCCCCCGGGTTGCAGCGGTTTCAAACTGCGCACGGCCGGATTCGCCTTCACCGCATTGTCCACGATAGGGCGGATGTCCTTGACGGGCACTTCAAGGGTCCGTCCGCTTTGATCTTGGACCTTCGTGGTGAAATCCCAGTCCTGTCCGACCTTGGGTCCATTTGGATTGGGCGGCTTGGTCATATCCTCAACGAGCACCCGGTCCGGCGTGACCCCGTATTTTCGCGCGACATCGGCCTTGATCTGCTCCCGGATGCCGTTCTTGACGGCATCCGTTGCCGCGTTATGCGCCAGCTTGAGTTCGGGCGGGGAGTTTTGATTCAGCCGCTGCACGGCCAGTGGATCGGCTTGCAATTCCAACGCCGCCTGCGCGCGGGTGGGCAGGTTGTATTTTACGGCGTTTTCAAAATTTTTGATTTTGACATCCGCTGCGCGTGTGGCCTCGGCCCAGGTGGCCCGTTGATCGCCCATCCGCGGACCATTCTCATCCTGTGGCCAGAAAGTGGATGACCCCTCGAAGGGTTTGGCCGGCTCTCGCAGTTGGGTGAGACGCGAGGTGGACTCAGGCGGTTGGGCCGGCACCAGGGCGGTTGATGCGGGTTGTGCCGGCACCAACGCGGTTTGAGGCGGTTTGTAGGGGCTCAGCGCTGTCTCCGGCGGCTGATAGGGCACTAACGCGGTCGTTTCCGGCTTGACCGGGACAGGCAGAAAGTCTGGGGACCCCGTGCCCCGGCTGCCGACTGGACGAGGACCGGAAGGTTTGGTCGCGGGCTCCAGCGCGGCAGCGGTCCGGGTTGGAGCGCCCGGTGCTGGAGTTTGTCCGCTGGTGAGGCTGGTGGGTTTGGGTGGCAGTTCCAACCAGGGCTGCGCTGCCCGGATGCGCCCGAGCACCGCCTGCTTCTCCGCTGGCGTGTATCCCTCACCAATTTGCAGGGGAACCATGGCGCCTGATTGACGGTGAACTTGAAGGATCATGCCCCGTCGTCCCGCGGGGGCGTCGATCATGTCCACGGTGTTGAGTTCGATCAGCTTTCCATCCGGCGTGCGCCGGAAGAAGCGGTATTCCTTCAGGCGGTTCATGGCTTCGATCGAGCCGGCATTCTCGGCATGCTCGAATCCCTCCACGGATTTCAACTCTTGCGCCCCCTTCTGCGGCGGCACGGCTGCCGCACTCCGTGGCCGCATGGGCTCCAAGACCTTGGCACCATCCGGGGTGGAAGCCGGCGCCATGGTCACGCCGGAACTGGCCGGAGACTTGACCGATCGGCTGGCCGCCGGGCCCGACACCGCCGATGAAACCTTCGGCCCTGCAGCCGGACTGGAGCTGTGCAGGGGCTCGGCGCTCCCTGCCGTTCGCACGGCCGCGGCTCGACCGGAAGGATCAGGCAGCCCGCCCAAGCGCCCGCTCTTGATGTCCGCGAGAATCTGGGCCTCCGAGCGGCCTCCGGCCAACGCTTCAAGAATCTTCTCGTTGCCTGCGTACTGGGGTTTGAGCTTGGCGCCGTCAAACAAGCCCGAACTTTCCCCGGCTGCCGTTGGAACTGGCGGGCCGCCCATCCGGCCACTCTTGATGTCCGTCAGGATCTCCGCCTCGGGCCGACGATTCGCCAAAGCCTCCAGAATTTTCTCATTGCCCGCATACTGGGGTTTGAGTTGGGCCCCGTCAAAAAGGCCGGAGCTCTGTCCTGCTGACTGGCCACTCCCCATGGAGTGGCGTGGTTGACCCTGTCCGGGCTGCAGCCGCCGTTCATTTTCCGCGATGAGACGCTGCGCCTCCGCCAGCATCGCATCCCCGCTGCCCGCCGTGCGGCTCACCTTGATGTCGACCGGTTCTGGCACCACTGCCGCTGGCTGCGGGTGTGCCGTGACGCTCTGTCCTGGCCTGTTGAATGTGAATTTCGCGTCAATGACCGCATCCAAGGCGGGAGTTCTTTCCGCCCGGAATCTGTCGAACGCCACCTTGGCCGGGGTGTCCGGCGGCAGCATGCTTTCAAGCTTGCGCCCGGTAAAGCTCAAGGCCTGCATCTGTTGTTTGTTGAAATTCCCTATGGCCTCCTCACGTTGCCATGGCGGCATGTCCGGCGTGTACACGCCGGCTTCCACGAGGCTGGCGCCGTTTCTGAGCTTCCGCACTTTCTCCCAGAAGGCTGCCGGGCCCGAGTCCCCATACTGATCAAGCGTATGCAAGTTGCCAAGCGAGTAATCGGATGCACCGCCCGCGGGTGGTTTCAGGATGCCCACCTTTTCCGCGCTCTGGGCCAGAATCTGCGCAGTACGACGGGCGCTGGATTCCCGGCCAAGCCAGGGGTCGAGAACTTGCACCTCCATGGCCGCCCGCCGCCCGGCAAAGTGATCGGTCATGCTGTTCACCGGCGGTGCCGCTTCCGGCTGTTTCAGGCCCTCTTGAGCGTAATTGCGTTCAATCATGGCCACCGACCGTTGATACCGTTCCATCAAGCTCTGATAGGCCGGCGACTTCGGTTGCCCGCGCAAGCCGTTCTGGTTGATGAGATCCTCATATCGGTCCTGCAGCGCCCATAATTCGCGCTGCTGCTGCACGGCCAGTTCCGTCTTCTGTTCCGGCGCATTGACCCCCGGATCCGGCGGGAGCGCCCGCACTTCCACCCCGTGACGGGCCTCCAGGGCTGTTCTTTCGCGGTAGAATTCATTCAGCAAATCCATGTACGACTGCGAGTTCTTATCCGCGTTGCCGATGAGCCGCTGGTACTTGGCTTGAAGTTGCGCCCTTTCATCCTGCTGCCGCTGGAGCAGGTCCTCTGCGGAGATCCGGTCGGCGGCGAGCGCCGCGCCCAGCCACAAGCCGGCGCCCATCAGCAACACGGCGGTGAAACGGGAGCACTGGCTGTTCCAGCCCTTGGACGGGAACAGGGGTTGTTTTTCCAAGCCTTGGAAAACGACAGCGCTGAGTTTTTCAAAACTTTGGACAAAATCAGGACGGCTCATCCACCCGTTGGAAGACAACTCCGCAGTCCGGCAACGACCCTGCGTTTTCACGACCACTGCTCCTCTGCTTTGCTGTGCGTCAGTTGGTAAAACAACCTGATCAACCAACTATATTCTCCACCCGACCACCACCAGGATCAAGCGGTGCCGCTTCAGTTTTCCTGCCGCTGGCGCAGCGCCTGCTCGATGCGTTCAAAGAAGTCGGCATACGCCTCCGGCAGATCCACCTCCACGGCCTGTTCCTCCGGGGGCGCGTGGATGAGCACACTGCGTCCGTGCCGGTACCAGGCGCCGCCCTGCTCCTCATAGAAAGACATCGCGGGCAGCGTGCCGCGCAACGTCATCACGATGCGCTGACACGTTTGGCTGCCGTGGTTCCACGGCTCGGCATGGATGAGCAGTTCCTGCCAGCGCGACCATTTTTTGGTTATATCGGCATGCAGCCGGATGATTTCCCGTCGTGTGTTCAGGTTCAGGCCGCGCTCGTCTTCCGGCCCGAGGGACTCCGTTTTCCGCAGTGTTGTGGCGCGGATGATGCCGGCGAGCTGATCCACCACGCCCAGCGTCCAGCCGGTGTCCTGCAACGTCGCGATGGTCGCGGCAAACACCCTTTCATAGCGGCCGTTGAAGATGCGCGTCTGCATGGCCGCGCGTGCTTCGGGGGAAAGCAGCACGGGTGTGGGCGGCGCGGGCGGCAAGAGCTTCTGGCAGCCGGCGGCCAGCGCCAGCGCGATGCCGAGCATGAGCAGCTGCGTTTTCACTTTGGTCCTCCTGCCGTGACCTCGGGCGTCGCAAGGTCCAGCGGCGCGCTGCGCGGGCTTTCGAAGCTGTCGGCATCCACGGCGCTGACGAGCACGGTGAGGCCCTTGCCGGCTTGCGCCGCCGCGAGCCTGCACCGGTTTTCCGTCACGGTCGCCAGCTCCTCGGCGCCGACGATTTTTTTGCGCCAGACTTTATACGCCTTGATGTCGGTCTGCGGCGGAGCGGCCCAGGTCAGGGTGACGCCGTCGGCTGCCCACGCGGCGTTCAGTTCGGTGGGCGCATTGGGTAGCGGCTTGGACGCGCCGGCGACGATGTCCGACCAGCCGCTTTCGAGCGCGTCGCGATCGATGGCCTTGACCCGGTAGACGCGGGCGACGCCGTCGCCCAGGTCCTGCTCCGTGGCGGCCGGCTGTGCGTCCGCGGTGGCCTCCACGCGCACCAACGGGCGGAAGCGGCTGCCGGCCGTGGCGGCGGCTTCGACCACATAGCAGGCGATGTCGCCCTCCGGATTGGCGCGCCAGGTGAGCCGCACGGCTTTCGGCATACCCGCCGAGGCCACCAGGTCGCGCGGCACGGCGGGCGCAGGCTTCGTCGTGGCCGGAGCGCTGACGGATGGCGTGGAGCACACGTGCGCCGTGTTGAACGCGATGACTCGATAGCGATACTCCGTTAGATCCCGCAGCTGGCCCAGACCCTTGCGCGCGCCGCCGCGGTCCAGGAAAGATAGCGTCTCGCGTCCGGCGACCCGGGCCAGGTTGACGAACGTGTTCTCGCCCGGGGCCTGCCGTAGAATTTCGTAACCAGATACTTTTTCATCGGGAGAGACCGCCCAGGTCACGGGCACTTCGCGCGGCCGTCCGCTCTCCGCCTGGACGCCGGTCACCACCGGCGGTGCGCCGCGCGTCATCGCCGGCGCGATCTCCGAATCCGCGCTCTCCGCCGCGACGGAATTGATCGCGCGAATCCGGTATTCATATTTGCGTTCGTCGCCGAGCTGTCCGGGGTCGCCGCCGCCATCCAGGAAGCTCGTTTTCGCGCGGCCTTCGACGAGCGCAATTTTCTCGAACGCGCGGTCCGGCCCATCGCGGCGGAAGAGAGCGTAGCGCACCACCTCGGCCTCCGGGCTGGGCGTCCACGCGAGCGGCACGCAGCGCACCTCGGCGCTTCTGGCGGTGAGGCCGCGCACGACAGCCGGTGGCGGCCGCGTCGTCACGGCGACCGGCCGGGCCGGGGCGCTGGCCGAGCCGACACGGTTGATGGCCGTGATGCGATAGAGATATTTCGTGCTGTCCCGCAGGTCGGTCTTTTCAGTACCGCCCTCCTCGAAGAGGATGCCCCTGACCTCGGCGAGCTTGACGAACCTGTCGGCGGCCAGCGCCGGGGCGCGCTCGACGGCGTATTTCACCACGCCCTCGCTTGGCGAGGCTGCCCACGTCACCTGCACCTTGCGCGGCCCGCTCGGCTCGGCCAGGACGGCCGACGGCGGGTCCGGCGGTGGGGCGGTCAGACTCTCCTTGACCGGCGAGGGCGCGCTCTCGACGCGGTCGGAGAGCGCCACGATCCGGTAGAAATAGGCCGTGCTGTCCTGCAGCGGCTGTCCCTTCGCGCCGGTGTCGCGATATGAGCGTTTGTCGGCGGCCACCTGGGCCAAGGCCGTGAAGGGCCCCTTGAGCGCCGGCGCGCGTTCGATGCGGTAGTCCACCCCGCGCTCCTGCGGCGCGGCCCAGGTCAGTACGACCTCGCGCAGGCCCAGGTCCGAAAGCTTGAACTCCGGCGGCGCCAGCAGCGGCGCGCTGGACGCGGGGCCGGCGGCCGGCGCCGCTGCGGGGGTCCGGCCGGCCGGCGATTCCGGCGGCGGATCCCGGCCGCGCTTGCGCACCGCATGCGCCGCCATCGGCTGCACGTGCCAGCGCTGATAGAGACCCGCCACGATCTCGTGCGTCACGGCCCGCGCCTGTTCCGGCAAGGTTATATTCTTGGCGTCTGCCCGCTTGGCCAGGTCCGAACTCCACATCACCTTGCCGCTCGCGCAGTCAATCAGCCGCGCCGCCATGCCCACCACCGGGTAGGGGCGCCCGCGTATCGCCACCGTCGCATATTCATCCACCGTCCCGAGGACCACGCCCTCGGCGCCGAGCATGGTGCCGATCTCCGCCGCGCGCGTCGCCGAAAGGCCCGCCAGCGCCAGTTCCGATTCGCTGAGCACCTTCGCCATCTGGCCGCGTTCGACCAATTCGTAACGGCCGGCGCGCAGCATCTCGGTGACGAAGAGGTCGGAGACCGACGTGCCGATCAGTTCCGTCTGGGCCTTGAACGGCATGATGGCGATTTTCTTGATGGGCGAGGGGATCGGCGCCACATAGACATTCGCGCGGGAGGGCGCCGCGCGGAAATAGACCTCCTCCTCACTGGTGGCGCAGCCCGCCAGCCCCAGCGCGACCGCCGCGCCGCAGACCGCTCGCACGACTTGTCCTTGCATAACGCCTCCTTCCGGCAAAACCCAAAAATAATATACACCATGATCCGCGCCGCCGCTGCCGGAAGCCGGTTTTTCCCGCAGCAGGGCCTGTTATCAAAAGCCTGCCGTGTTAGCATGTCCCCGGTGAATACGTCTCTACGGCTGGCTTTGTTTCTGGCGGAACCGCCGCATCGGCGGGCGGTCTCTGCGGTACGGAAACCCTTGTTAAATCCATCAGGTCTGGAGCTCGGCCCATGACGGGAACAGCGGAGTTTTCAAAGGTCTGGAATGCGTTCAGGCCGCTGCCTGTGCCTGCGGTGCTGCGCGCTGTGCCTGGGCTGGGTATCTGGCTGGCTGATCTCGGTCCGTGCCAGGCGGCGGCAACGGAGCTCGCCCGCTTGCTCGATGCAACGGAACGGGCGGAGGTGGACCGGTTGCGCCAGCCGGCGGACCGGGTGGGGCTGGTCTTGCGGCGGGGTGCACGCCGCATCTGCTTGGCCCGGTATCTGGGTTGTGCGCCGGCCGACATCCGCTTCGAGCGCGGCCGTTTCGGCAAGCCCGCGATCGCCACCGGCGCGGGTTTGAAATTCAATGCGAGCCGGAGCGGTGCGTGGTTTTGTATCGCCGTGGCGCGGTGCGTCGAGCTGGGTTTGGATCTCGAGAGGGTGTCGGGTTTCGAGCTGCCGGAGGACGGACTGGAGTCCGTGTGCAGCGCCGCGGAGTGCCGGGCGCTGGCGGCGTTGCCTGAGTTGCAGCGGGCGACCGCCTTTCTGCGCCTCTGGACCGCCAAGGAGGCGGTGCTGAAGCTGCGTGGCGGCGGATTCAGGGAACCGGCGGATGTGTCGGGTCTGCTGCAGAATCTGCGGCCCGGCGAAACCGTGGCGGCCGTGGACGCGGGCGCTGGGTTTGTCGTCCATCTGGCGGTTGCATGCGCATGACGGAACCGGCCTGTGTGCTCGATAGGCACTCTCGAGTGCCTGTCATCTAAAAAGCAGCCTCAGCGCGGAACCCGGCGATCACCCGGTTCTGCGTCTCGCGTTCTGGTTGGCCGATGGTGTTCATGCGGGTGCGCTCATTGCTTCCAGAGTTGGTCCAAGGACACAGCCAGACAGTGCGGAACCGCCGCCGGTAGCGTTCCGACACCGGCGTAGAACAGCACGCCACCCCGAAAATCCTTGCCGCACTGCTCGGCGAGCCGGCGCAGCCCCAGTCCATCGGAGGGCGCAACGGTACTCGCCGCCTTGATCTCGACGCCCCATGTCTCCCGCCCGCGTGTGATGATCAGATCCACCTCCACCTGATCCTTGTCGCGATAGTGCCAAAAGCGAAGGTCGGGATCTGTCCAGCCGGCCTGTGCGATGAGTTGTTGAATGACGAAGGATTCCAGCAGATGCCCGAAACGCTCGCGATGCTCCACCCAGTCGGAGTTGCCCAGACCGGCCAAGGTGGCGGCCAGGCCGCTGTCCAGCACATGCATCTTCGGTGCCTTGACGAGGCGGCGGGCCTCGTTACGATGCCAAGCCGGAAGGCGTCTGACCAGAAACAGCAGTTCCAGTGCGACAAGGTGGT
Organism: uncultured Lentisphaerota bacterium; assembly: GCA_903896925.1. Taxonomy (GTDB): domain Bacteria; phylum Verrucomicrobiota; class Kiritimatiellia; order CAIQIC01; family CAIQIC01; genus DP16D-bin41. The sequence goes on from CAITZM010000044.1 coordinate 16,788, forward strand.
TCTCCACCGTCTCGTGCCGCATACCCAGATGTTTGCTCAAACTGCTGATGTTAAGCAAGGAGGCGTTTTGCATGGCGAGCACTTCCAGCAGCCGCCGCAACTGATCCAGATCGCGCAACTTGGCCACATCAGCGACATCCCGCTGGATCAGCGCATCCAGATAACCGCGATGCCACTGCCGCAGTCGCGCCGCGCTGCGGCTGCGAATGACTTCGGGATAACCGCCACGCACGACGCGCCTGACCAGATCCAGCGGGTCTACGGGTGCCGGGCTGGCTTGCAACTTCAGCCCGCCTTCCAGCAGCAACCGCAGAAACCTTCCCGGCTTTTGCTCAATCTCCGCCTCTGTCAGCGGATGCAACCGTACGATTTCCATCCGGCCCGCCAGTGATTCGCTTACTTGTGGCAGCAACAACAAATTGGCCGAACCTGTGAGCAGGAAGCGCCCAGGCCGGCGGTCACGATCTACGGACAACTTGATCGCGGGCAGCAAGGGCGGCACACGCTGAATTTCGTCCAGCGTCACGCGCTCCGGCAGCGACGCTATAAACCCCAGCGGATCCATCACGGCCGTTTGGAGCAAGGCAGGGTCATCGAACGTGAAATAGGCGCGTTTGGGGTCGAACTGTCGTGCCAGCGTGGACTTGCCGCTCTGCCGCGGTCCCAGCAGGCACACCACCGGCGTATCCGCCATCGCCGTGGCGAGCGCGGACTGCATGTGGCGGGGTAGCAGTTGGGTGTTGCTCATCGCACCCTCTTATAGGCGTCCAATCTGCTATTGTCAATCCGTCCAATATGCTATTGGAGAAGCGTCTGATTGTCTATTTCGACTGCGTCCAATTGCATGGTAGCCGCTGCTCATGGCTCCCGCGCAACGTGGCTTCCGCGACGCTGGCTGGCTCCTCCTGCTGGGGCCCGGTCCGGTTCAGGCAGGCCCTCCGCAGGTCTCTCACGACGGCTGTTGCACGTGAAGGACGCCACGCGGTGTCGCCGCCGGCATCATTCCAGCCGCACGCGGTAGAACCATGACCCTTGGCCCATCACGTTGGTGTCCGTTTCCGAGTTGACGGGCGGCGTGGCGGGGATGTGGAGCTTGATGGTGGCGTCGAAGCCCATGACCAGGTTGGTGGCGCGTTCCAAGGTGTAGAATTTTCCGGCCACGCTCTGCCACTGCACCACAAACCCCACGTGCGGGTCGGGACTGGGATTAGCCAGCGACGCCGGCAACAGGCGCAGCCCGGACGACGAATCCGTGGGATTGGTCCCGGCCAGGAACTCCTGTTGATTGGTCAAGCCGTCGCCATCGGGGTCAGCCGTGGCGCAAGAGAGGTCGTTGGTGTTGGCGCCATCCCCGCCGAAAAACTGTTTCCGCCAGGTGTCGGGGATGCCATCGCCAACGCTGTCGATCTTGCTGAAGTACGCCGTGTAGGTGCTGTTGGTGGACGGCACGGTGATGGTCCATGGATTGTTCGTCGCGCCGCCCGTCCAGCCCGTGAAAAAACAATTGCTGGCAGCCGTCGCAGTCAGTATGGCATTGCTCCCGACCGCATAGACACCCCCGCCCGTCACGCTGCCGCCGTTGGTCGGAGAGGACAGGACCGTCACCGTGCTCAGAGGGGTGTACTGCAACTGCAAACTGTTGCCGGTTTGCGCCACCGACCACTGGCCATTGCTCCAGCCGGCCAGCCCCGTGGTGGTGAAGGCAAAACCGTCGGGGTCGTACCCGCTGATGCCGCCGGCGGCGGTGAGGAACGTCCAGCCCAGCGCGGCCGGCGGCCTGGTGCTCGCGTTCAACCCCCCGCGATTGATCACGTCCAGCGTCAACGGCGTGTTGCTGGAGAGGCCGCTCAGGGTGACCGCCCCGCTCACACTGATGAGATCCCACTGCACACCCGCCACGCCGTTCGTGGCGTTGAGCCCCTCCTGGATATGCGCCCCGCCGTTGAGCGTCAGATTCGTGGCGGAAAAGGTGCCCAGCGTGCTGACCGTCGTCAGGGTGGCATTCGACAGGATTTGCACGCTGCCCGCGACACCCAGGCCGCCCAGCGTGGCGCCGCTGCCCACGGTGATCAGACCACCGGGGAAAGTCCTGTCGAGGCGCAGCGTGCCCGTACCGATGATGAGCAGCTGCCCGCTGCCGGATAACGCGCCAGACAGGTTCACGCTACGCGGCTGGCCATTTGCATCCAGGGTGTTGATCGTCACCGTATTGTTGAGCAGCATGGCCGCCGACCAGTTGGCATTGGAGCTCAGCGGTCCCAGCGTGCCGCCGGAAAGCGTCACGTTGACGCCCCCCCGGTTGGTGATCGTATTGGCCTGGAGCGTGCCCCCGGTCATGCTCAAGGTGCCGGCCAGACCATTGGTCAGCATCACCGTTTGGGCCTGGATGACGCCGCTGTCCATCGTCACCGCCCCCCGCCGTATGTCGAGCACGCCGGAGGCCGCATTGGTGGCGAGCAGACTGCCGCCGTGCAGGGCCAGCGTATTGGTGCTGCTGGAGACGCCGCCACCCACGTTGACCACGGGGGCCAGCACCGCACCTCCCGTGGTGATGGTCAGCTGGTTGCCCGCGCCATTGCTCCCCACGAAAAGCCCAGCACTGTTATTCCAGACGCTACCCGTGTCCGCGACCAGCACCGCGTTGTTGCTGGCGCTGGAACCGGCACCGATATAACCATAGGTGTCAGACACCTTGCCGCTGTTGGTGATGGTCAGTTGATTGCCCATACCGGAACTGCCCACAGTGAGGGACGCTCTGTTGGTCCAGATGCTGCCCGCGCCTGCGACCAGCACCGCATTGTTGCTGGAACTGGCAGAGGAGCCGATCGTGCCGGTGGTGTTATACACAGCTCCACTGTTGGCGATCGTCAGTTGATTGCCCGCGCCGGAGTTGCCCACGTAAAGCGCCGAGCTGTTGGACCAGACGCTGCCCGCGCCGCTGACCACCACCGCATTGTTGCTGGCGCCGGTAACATTGCCGATGTAGCCGGTGGTGTTATGCAGCCGGCCGCCGTTGGTGATCACCGCCCGATTCCAAGCGCCCGTGTAGCCCATATAGAACGAAGAGCTGTTGCGCCAGATACTCCCCGCACCCGTGACCGTCGCCAGATTATTATTGTTCGTATAGCCCACGTACCCCGTGGTGTCGTACACCGAGCCGCCGTTGGTGACCGTCAGTTGGTTGCCCACGCCGTAGTAGCCGATATAAAGGGTCGAGCTGTTGGTCCAGGCGCTGCCCGTGCCGCTGACGGACACCTCATTACTGCTGGCGTTGGCATAATATCCAACATAGCCGCTGGTGTTATACAGTCGGCCGCCGTTGGTGAGCGCCACCCGGTTCCAGGCTCCGGTGTAGCCCACATAGAGGGAGGAGCTATTGGTCCAGATACTGCCCGCGCCTGTGACCGTCACCAGGTTATTCTTGTTCGTGTAGCCGACGTAGCCGGTGCTGTCATACACCGTGCCGCTGTTGGAGACGATCAGTTGGTTGCCCGCGCCGTAGTAGCCCACGTAAAGGACGGAGCTGTTGGTCCAACCGCTGCCCGCGCCCGTGACCAGCGCCGTATTGTTGCTGGCGGTGGACGCATTCCCGACGTAGCCGGTGGGGTTGAACACGGTGCCGCCGTTGGCGACCGTCAGCCGGTTGCCCGCGCCGCTGCTGCCCACGTAGAGGTAATTGCTGTTGACCCAGGCGCTGCCCGCGCCCGTGAGCAGCGCCGCGTTGTTGCTGGAACTTAACCCGATATAACCGGAAACGTCATACACCGTGCCGCCGTTGGTGACCGTCAGTTGATTGCCCGCGCCGGAGCTGCCCACAAAGAGGGAGGAGCTGTTGCGCCAGACGCTGCCCGCGTCGGTGACCAGCACCGCATTGTTGCTGGCGCTGGAGATGGAACCGATATAACCAAGGTTGTTGTTGACCGCGCCACCGTTGGTGATGGTCAGTTGATTGCCCGCGCCGGAGTTGCCCACATAGAGGGAGAAGCTATTGCTCCAGACGCTGCCCGTGTCGCTGACCACCACCGTGTTGTTGCTGGCGCCGGAAAAATAGCCAACATAACCATAGGTGTCATACACTTTGCCGCTGTTGGCGACCAGCAGTTGGCTGCCCGCGCCGTAATAGCCCAGATACAAATTCCCCAAGGCACTCAAATTTGTGCCGCCCGCAGTCAGGGTGCTGCCGTTCACCACCACGGTTTCCCTGCTGCTGGCTTGATAGCCGAGATAAGGGGCCCGCACCCACGCCGTGCTGTTGGACAGGAGCAGTTGGCCTTTGGAAAGTTGGCCGAGATACGTTTGCGTATTGGTCAGCAACAGCGTGCTGCCCTGCAGCGTCAGGCTGCCATCGAGCCGGTTGGTGCCTCCGGCGAAACCACCGGACTGCAAGGCGGAGTTGTTCAGCACCACCGCCACGTTGCCGGTCAGCGTCATCCCGTTGAGCACCTGCAAAGGCGTGCCCAGCCCCAGGTTGTCCAGAAAGAGCGTGTTCGTCGTCCCCGTCGGCGCGCTCAGGAGCAGATTGTTGACCGTCAAGACGGTGGGGGTGTTCGTGACGCTCGCATCGAGCGTGATGGTTTTGCTGGTGGCATTGGTGATCTGGACCAGCCATTGATCCTGGGCGGGCGGAACAGCCAAAGACCAGGGGCCGGCGTCCTGCCAGGCGCCATCCATAGCCGTCAACCAGCTGTTCGTGGTGGCCATGACAGTGGTGATGACACTGGCCCTGTCATTGGCGCTGTTAGGGTCAAAGCTGAACGCCGACACGGTGGCGGTGTTGGTGAGCGTGCCGGCGAACGTGGGTGTCATGGTGAGCGTGAGGCTGGCGCTGGCGTCGGGTTGGATGTCGCCAAAGGAGCAGGTGACGACGCCGGTGCTGAGGGTCCAACTACCTTGGGAGGCGCTGCCCGATACGAACACGGCGTTGGCCAGAGGCACGCTCAACACCACGCCCAGGGCGGCTTGCGGGCCATAGTTGGTCACGACATACAGAGCGCTGAGGCTGGCGCCGGCGATCCCGGGGGTAGGTGTCACGGCGATACTCACGCCGAGGTCGGAGAGCGAACGCACGGCAAACGGGTTGCTGGCGCCGCCCTGGCCGGTGTCGTTGGTGGCGCACAACACCATGTTGGAGGACGCTTGCAGGATGGTGACGGTGCCCGTCCATACTCCGTCCACGAAACTGCCGCTCACGGTGGGTGTGATCGGTAGGGCCGCGAGCGCATAGGTGTCCCAGCCGCTCAACTGGACGGTGCTGTTAAAGTTGCTGACGATGGCGCCGTAGTAATCCACCGCGGTCACCGTGACGGCGAGGGGCACGCCTTGGGTTTGCACGGGGGAAATTGTGCTCCAGGCGAATTGGTACACGGGCAGCTCGTTGTCGAGAATGACCATGGTGGCTTGGGCGGTGGGGTAGTCACTGGCGCTGGCGGTGATCGTGACGAGTTGCGAGCCGTCCGGCAAAGCGTTGTCCAGCACGGTGAGGTCAAAGGTGGCGTTGGTCTGGCCGGCCGGGATCACGACGCTGGCCGGCACGGTCAGCCTGCCGGTGTGGCTGGAGCTGAGCGCAATCACAAGATCCGTGGAGGGCGCCGGCCACGCGCTGATCTGGGTGGTGATGGGCGGGTCGCCCTCGGTGGCCGTGGCCGGCAGGTTCAGCGTCAGCTTGATGGACGCCAACGCCTGGAACGCCATCACGATGCCGGGGCCGGCATCGCGATCCCAGCCGGCGCTCATGATGTCCAGGGCGGTGTCGGAGAGCGCGGCGCGCATTTGCGCGGGCGTGAGCCAGGGCTTGTAGCTTTTGAGCAGGGCGGCCACGGCGGCGGCATGCGGGGCCGCGGCGGAGGTGCCGTAAAACGGACTGAAGCCGGGGACCGCCGCGGAGCCGCTCGCGCCATCTGCGGCGCTGAGGTCCGGTTTCTGGATCACCACTCCGCCCGTCGACGAGAAGTTGCCGGGGGTAAGCGCCGTGCCGTCCGGATAGAAAAAGAGCCGGCGCGGCCCGTCGGAGCTGAACGTTTCCACCGGGTTGGCCGCCCCGCCGCTGAACGGGCTGGGGAAGGGCGAGGTGGTGTATACGCTCACGGCGGCCACGCTGAAGGCATTGCTGGCGCTCGCCGCGTTGTGGCCACGGACGTTGCCGGCGGTGCTGATGGCGATCCGGCTGCGCCCGGTGTCCAGATGCAGAAAGCGGCCGGCGGCGCCGGTCTTCTGCAGGATCACGATGCGTTCGCCCACGTTGAGCGTGCTGACCGCTTCGTAAGGGTCCTGGGCCCCGGACTGCGTCGTCGTGCTCGAACGCAGGACGGTCGTGCCGGTGGAGTCCAACACATAGAGGTCGTAGTCGTTGGTCGAGGCGCCCAAGGGATCGGCCCAGAACAGGTCGGCGCGCGCCGAGTTCACGGCGGTCACCGTGTTGTAATTGAGGCCGCCAAAGTTGTGGATCCGTCCCGCCGGCAAGGGCGCGCCGGCCGCGCCGCCGTCCGCAAAGTCGCCTTCCCAGGTGCCCGATGTGCCGTCGTCCTTGTTGCCGGAATTGCGCGCCGAGGAAAAATACAGCACGCCGGCGTCGGAGGCGCGCTTCACCGCCTGGGCGATGGGCTGGCCGTCCTGGAAGGGGGACTCATTTAAATAGGTGATGTCGTCTACAATGATATTGCAGTTGCTCGCGACGAGCGCATCGATGTTGGCGGCAAATTGCGCCGGACCGCTGAAGCCGCTGGCGAAATAGAGCGTCGCGCCGGGCGCCAGGTCGTGGATGATCTCCAGCATCGCCGTGCCTTCGCCCGCACCCGAGCCGCTCTGGCCGGGGATGACCGTCACCGGGCCGAGGTCCCCGAGCGCCTGGGCGTTGCTCAGGTACGTCACGCTGTCGGACATGGCGCCGACCCTTACGCCGGTGCCGTCGACGCCGAACGTCGCGCGGGCTTGAATGGCCCGGTGGCAGGTGTCGCCTTGGCCATCCACGCTGCCGGCATTGGTGGTCGCCTCATGGGCGCGCTCGACGAACCGCACATCCTTGCGGCCCGCCAGGGCCTCGGCCTGCGCCAGCGGCAACAGCGCCCGCACCGCCGCGTAGCGCGGGACGCTGCTGATGACCTGGCCGCCCAGCTGGCCGATGAAACCCAGCAGGTCATCCGTCACCGGCGCCGTGATATCCACCAACACCCGGCCATCGGGATGGAATTTAACGTCCGCTTCCATCTTGGGCGCCCCCGCCGAGGCCCGGCCGGTTTTTTGCTTGTGGTGCGCATAGATCAACTGCGAATCCATTTTCCGCTGGGCGGGAGTCCGGGCCGCTTTCTCCTGCTGGAGCGCGAGGATTTGCTGGAAGGCGCTGTCGGCGATCTTCCCGCCCTCCGCCGCCGTCACCCGGGTGGGTGCGGACAACGTCAGGAGGAGAGCGATCCCGGCCGTGAAAAAGCAGCGCGATCCGCGTGAACACCTTCCGCTGCGGCCCGCGTGCTGCGCGACAGCCTCCGTCCGGTGTAACCGCGCCTTGGTGGCCTTGCACAACACCATCATCCACGCCGACTGCGGATAGAACTTCACAGGTACGTCCGGTCCCTCTGTTCGAGATCTCAAACTGGCCTTCAGCGGCCATGGCGATTTTTATCATGGCTGCATATTTTTGTCCATATAGAGCCCGCCACGCGACAGCCCCTGCCGCAGCAACCGCGGCGGCGCGTCCGTGGGCTTGCGCCCGCCCGGCAACGGTTTGGCCGGCATCGGTCCATGTCGAGCGCATCGGTGTCGCGATGCTCTGCGCGGCCATGCACATGCCGGCCTGCACCAGCTCGTCGGAATCTTCGGCGCCGACGGTCTTCACTATCTGCGGCACCACCGCGATCAGCATCGGCTGGATGATGTCCAGCAACAGCTCGCCAGTTCTTGGGCTCATTGGCCCTCCTGAAATGCAGACGGCCCACGCAGTTGCCAAGGTTGGTTGGTCGGCCGGCGTGGGCGGCAGGCTTGAAGGAGAGCCATCCGCGGGGGTGGCTTTTCTTTTTAGCCGTTACATCGTGTTGATGGAACCCGGAGGGCCGATATACGATATAGTGTCCGCCAGAGGCTGAAAATGGCTCTCATGCCCCTTGCAAGGCTGCCCGGATTTCCGTGATGGTGACTCACGAGCTGCCCTGCTCCGGCCTGCAACCTCCTATTTGTCGCTTGTCGAGACGGGTGACCCTGTTGTCTTCGTTCATTCCCGCCTTGGGCTGGTTTGGTTTTAACGGACATCGTTTCTTTAGGCAGCCCGTTAGCGTAATCGAAGTCAACGGCGAATCACTTTGATACGCGATCGAATACCGTGCGGTGGATAGTGTAGGTGGCACTGGTGGATTTGCCAGAGAGAGATGTCCAAACCAGTTCGCCTGTATCGCGATAGTATTTCTGGTCATATCCTCTCACTCTTTCTGGGAGATCAAGGGTCTCAGAATTACGACCATCCGGATTCCAGAAGCGCGTGAAACCCCTATTGTCGCTCTTGTCGTGCTTACAGATCACCACGCCACTGGGATCTGTTGAAAAGGAACTGCCAAAAGGAGCCGCAGGATAGTCAACCCACCGCCCGGATTCCAGACGAAAACAGTGGTTGCCGGTCGTATGACTATGGCACCAAATCATAGGTCGATCAGCTTTGTCCACGGCAATATGCACCCCAGCATCAAGCCACGCATAATTAGTAGTGTGATCACTGCTTTCGTTTATGATGACTTCGCCCTGATGGGGACCCGCCTCGGCACGTATCGGTAATTGAATCCGCTTCCCATCCGACTTGTACACCGTCTTGCCGCCGTCATCCGAGTAGGCGTAGAGAATGTCGGTCGCATTTCCAAGGTGCTTGCCGTACGTGTTTTTGTTGAGCAGCCCCATAGCCAGGTGCATGCGATTTTTGCTGTCCCAGGCCACATCAATAATTCTTTGAGTGATTCCACCTTTGACGCTATTGGTGTCGGTCGATGTACGTGACACATTATCTTCATAAAAAAAGGAGATATAATTACTGTTTTTGGTTTTGCTGGCATGTGTGCCCAACGGACTGCCGAGCGCAGTCCATAGCTTCGTGGTTTCGTCGTAAGAACACAACGGTCCATCGCCCTGCTGGCAAGTCCAGAACAACTGGCCGTTACGAGCGCTAAAAAAGTGCGGGAAAGTAAGACTCCCGGCAATGGGGCAAGGTTGGGTGCCGGGGGACAGCGTGTTGTCTGGCAGTTTACGAGTAAAGGGCGAAATATCCTCGGGTCTGTCAGAACGCCAGTAAACGATGTGCGAGCTGTGCATGGCGCCACACACATGGATATAACCGGAGCCGTCGACTTCAATGATGTACTGGCCGTGATTATCTTCGGGTGCCTTGTAGCCTTTTTGTTTTGGGGTGGTATCTGCGACTGTGACCAGCGGCATGGTCACCGCCGCCGAACCATTGAGCGAAACTTTGGCGACCATGACTCTTTCGTCTTCCTCTCTCGCGTAAAGGGCATAAATATTTCCTTTATAAACTTTGGGTTTGCCTCCCCCCATACCGTGCCGGGTAATGGATTTCGTGGTAAAAAGCGTGCTGGTTTGGTGCGCTTGGTTCATGAGGTTGTACGGTTCGTCGGCTGGGGCTGCGAAAGCAGCCGGACTGTTCGCGAGCGCCAGTATGCCGGCCACTATGGGCGCAATGCGCGTGAGGGAGGGTCTGCGGTTTCTTTTATGTTGGTATTTCATATGGATTCTCCCTTTATTCGTCACTGCAAGAGCAACGAAAGCCGCGACCAGCCATGCCTCGATCATTATGTTTTTAATTTATAAAATTTCTCGTCTTCTACCATCATAATAGCGCGGCCAGCCCGTTTTAAGACACCGTCCTGAAATGGCTCTCAGGGGCGTTTTACGGGGTCAAGGCCATGGGGTTGCCCCATGGTTGCGCGCCCTCCGCCGGGCTGTGTGCGGGGTCACAGTGCGCTTCGAGGCCCTAGGACGGCTTGGTGCCCGCGCTATGGACACGCCTGCCCGATAATCCAGTGGGCACAGGCGCCGCTCGTGCCACGGCGCGGATCGTCGCCAGCAGAACCTTCGCCGGACTGCTTTTGGTCAGGTAGTCCACGGCACCGGCCAGCCGCATCGACTCGGCAATCCCGCTCTCCTCAAACATGGACAGGCCGATCACGCGCACCTGCGGTAGCTCGGCATGGATCCTCTTGGTTGCCTCGACCCCGCCCATCCCCTTCATACTGACATCCATCATTACAATATCGGGCTTGAGCAGGCGGGCCTTTGCCACGGCCTCCTCGCCGCTGGACGCCAAACCCACAATCTCCATATCCTTTTCGTTGTTAAATAGCTGGGCAAAAGACTCCCTGACCACCGCATGATCATCCACCAGCAAAAGGCGGGCTTTGCGTACGGCGCGGGCGACCTTGGCGGTGGCGTGGGCTTTCGGGGCCGGTGCCGAATCCGGTTTTTTACCTGCGTCCGCCGGTAGCACGGGCACTGTCAGCGTGCAGCGGCAGCCCTGACCAGGTGCGCTCTTGACCTTCAGCTCCCCGCCCAGTATCTCCAGCCGTTCGCGGATACTTGGCAGACCGAGGCCGGTGCCTCGTTCCTTGCCGCGCTGCATGCGGGTTGCATCAAAACCAAGTCCTTGATCGGAGATCTGGATGATGAGGCGATCGTCCTGGGACCGAACCTCGACGCTGGCGGTCTTCACCTGCGCATGCTTCACGATGTTAAGCAGCAGCTCCCTGACCGACTGAAACAACAGAATGGTCAGGCTCTCGGTATTCGGAAGGGCCGTGGCGTCGGTAGAATAATTCACCGTTAACCCGAATTTGTCCTTCATCCACCCGGCGAGCCACTCCATCGCCGGAAGCAACCCCCGCTCCTTTAGCACCGGCGGACTGAGTTCTCCGATCAGTGTGCGCGAGCAACTGATGGACTGCGTGATCAAATCCTCAATGGCTGCGACGGTCTGCCGCTTGGCCGTGTTGGGATCATCCAGCAAGGTTTCCAAGCGGCACCTGGCTGCGATCAGCAGTTGTTGGAGGCTGTCGTGGAGCACGCCGGACACCCGCTGCCGTTCCCGATGCTCGGCCAGGGTCAGCGCGGAAGCCATGCCCTGAAGTTGTGTGGTCCGCGCGGCCAGATCGGCGTTGGCGTCCTGCAGTTCCGCCGTGCGTTCGGCAACTCGCCGCTCCAATTCCGCATTCGCCTGCTGGATCGTGAGAGCGGCCAGCTTGCGCTCGGTGATATCAAGCGCGTTGGTCATCAAATAGAGCGGTTGGCCGGTTGCGTCGCGGCGCAGCGTGGAATAGATATCTGTCCACACCACCGCACCGTTCTTGTGGAGAAAACGCTTGGTGAAGCGGGCTGAATCCTGTGCTCCGGAATAGAGCGCCTTGATCTCACGCTCGGTTAATTCCACGTCCTCGGGATGTGTGACCGCCTTCCAGGTCAGTTGTTGGAGTTCCTGCGCCGTATAGCCCAGCATGTCACACAAGGCTTGGTTGGGTTGCATTCTCCCATCAGATTGCGTGATGGATATTCCTATTAATGAATGCTCGAAGAAGTGCTTGAACTTATCCTCGCTCGATCTGAGCCTTTCCTCCGCCCGCTTGCGCTCGGTGTGGTGCCTACCGCCATTTGAAGCCACTTTCATCGAAAACAGGGTGACCTTTCTTTCCGCGGGAGAATCCTTCTCCTGAAGGACCAGGCTCCAGCAACCACATCTCGACGGCCTGACGTCACGCAGCGTCATGAGCACGTCGACCGCCACATCGGACGCTGATGAGTATAGGCGGGGTGGTGGGGGGGGCCAGCTTTTAGTTCATGTCTTATTTTTTACCGCTTGTGGCTGCTCTACCGAACGCCGCAAGAGCCTGACCGGATATCGTAAGCACCCCGCCAGCGTTTATGCCGGATTGGGCTGGCCCGCTGGGCGATCAGGTGCGTGATTCACGCACCCCAGCCCCACCTCCCTTCGCGCGGGGCTCATGCGTGGCGTCTGCGCAGGCAAGTCGTCCGCTCAAACCGTGATACCCCAGCGCGGGATCTTCAGCCGCTGCCGCTCCGTCTCGCCCGCGAGCAGGTTCGTCTTGCGCCACGGCTGGATATCACGCTCCGCAGTGCGCTGCAGAACCAGAAACCGTGCGCCGGTGATCCGTCGGGCGTCCATCATCCGGCAGGGTCCGGCCCGGCACGCGCCGTTGACTTTGTCTTGCCAAGCGGGGTGTCTTTCCCTAATTTTCACCCGTCGCTTTTGTGCGGTCACCAGGTGCTCGCGTGCGCCGTTTTGCGGGCACTTGGTTGCCGGGTGGCAGCGCCCGGCGGCGGTTTTCGCGGCCCGCGTTGCGCCCGGGTGTCGCGCAAGCCTGTGACAAAAGTCAGTTGGCTGCACCGCGCGGCATCACGGGATAGTAAGTAAGTCTTTATTTTGCAGCAGTTTAAGCCGGCGTAGCTCAGTGGTAGAGCAGCGGTTTTGTAAACCGGACGAGGATGCTGCACAGAAACTTCACATGCGATTGTAAACTAATGTATTACATCGCATATAACGCTCAGAAAAAGAGCGCGATTCAGGCACCAAAAGGCATCTTAAAACAGGGAAAGGAAACTTTTCACGTCCCAGTTATGTCCCAGGAAAGCTCCCTGATTTGCTAAAAGAAAAGGGCCGGTGAAAGCTCACCGGCCCCACGTCTTACTCGCCTACGGCATTGACGCGATACCGACGTACCGCGCGTTCTAACTCGTCTCGATCAAAGAGACACACACGCCCCAACTTCGCATACGGCACCATCCGTCGCTGCATGAAGTTGGTCAGGGTTCGCTCTGCAACACCCAGATAGCGCGCAGCCTCTCTTTTCCGCATGTACCTGCCCGGTTGCCTTTCGACCGCCGTGGTAGGAACAGCTGCACGATCATCCGCTACATAGACCACTAACACCTGTTGTTGTCATAGACCTTGTCGGCCGTCGCACACGCGACAATCACCGCGGGCAGGCTGGTCTACACTGCCCGATGCGCTCACCCGTGATCCGGCTGAGTACGCGGCCAATATACCACAGATGACAATGGTTGGAGAACGGTTTCGATGGTCGAGGTGGGATATCCGCGACGAGCATCAACAGGACTACAGCCGATCACAAATTAATTTTTGTTTTTCGTTTGACGACCCGGCGGATCGATGTAGATTGCGCGTGCTGCATCGGGTGCGAGTGGGCAGTCAATGCAGCAAAGATCATGGCAGCGAAGTGAAAATCGTAAGTCACATCCTATTCCAGCGGTAAAACCGCTGCGAGCCAGTACCTCGCGCAGGTAGTGTTTCAGAGCAAGCATTCGGGGCCAAAGGGCCACTGTCCTAACCACTGTGCGGGCATTCCGTAAACGCCGGCGCCTAGCGACCGGTCATAGCCGAAAGGCGGCTTTATAAGCCGCAGTGGGCAGCCAGAATCAGCCCACACGAGGAAGCGATGAAAAAATTAGCAATTGTTACCGATGATGCGGCAGTCTCGATTCGCGGCCGGAATATCGTGATCTCTGATGGCGACGGTGAGCATCGTTCTCATAACGTTATCGCGGAGATGCTTTGTGCCTGAGGCCGCTATTATTCGTAGCCTTCGCGAGCGGCTGCCCACGGCAGTGTTCGCCCCGGCTCGTCGCGGCAAAGAACGGCCGTGCAATCCGCGGTGGCGTTCGCTAACGCGCGAACAGTCATCCAGTGATGACTGTCAACGCGACTTTGACGCCAACCCGGACGTCGTGCTGTTGACTGGCGACCCATCAGATGACCTACATGCGCTGGTCATCAGCGACCACGAGTTCGCTTGCCAAGTGCTGGCATTGAACCCGTCGCTGCGCGATACGGCGCAACTGCACGATGGTGAACGTGTGGTATTCCTCATGCGCATCGTTGGAGACGCGCCGACTACCACGCCCATCACGCGTTCGACAGGCGAGGTTCTCGGCTCATGGCGCGGTAACAACAGCTGCGTCCGCGTTTACTCCGAGGGGATGGACCTTGCGCTGGCGGGCATGCCTGTTGACCAGCGCTTCGCCGACATCGCCTGGCCTCCGGATGTGCTAAGCCCGCGAATACCCGGCGCGGTCGTTCCGTTCCTGCCTGCGGTTGTACCGCGGCCGGTGCTGGTGTGTAGCCCAAGGCCAGCCTCGGCGCTTGTCCCTCAAGCTGTCACCGCGGATCCCACCGAGAAGTTCGGCCAGCCGATCCATCGCAAGGCTCCACAGACCGTTGCGCTTGACGAGCATGCGTTGGCCGGCTGGTTTGCGAGCCAGCATCCGATGCTCTTCGAGCCCGGGGAAAAGAAATTCTACCTGTACAACGCCCAGAAAGGGCCCTACGAGGAGATCTCGTCGGACAACCTCAAGACAAAGATTGCTGCGTTCATTTTGGCCATGGGGCGCGAGATGAAGTTACGCGAGCTGGAACTCCTGCGCACGAATGCGAAGCTCAATAGCATTGTTCAGCACCTTAAGGGCATCACGGAGCGACGCGGCGCCTTCGATCAGAAGGGCCCGATCAAACAGATTCACCTTAATAATGGGGTGCTGCTGCTGCAGCGCGATGGTACATCTGCGTTTGTTGCCTTTTCTCCCGAGCTGATTGCACGCGTCAGCATCCCCGTCGACTACGATCCAACGGCGACCTGCCCGCAGTTCCAAGGAGCGCTCCTCGGGGGCATGCTCAGCGGGGAAGACAATGACGCTCTCCAAAAGTATTTGGGCCAGGTGCTGTTCGGCGAAAATCTGATCCAACGTTTCGTCAGCATCGAAGGCAGCGGTAACGATGGCAAGTCCCAGTTGGTCGAGTGCATCTCGCCGTTCGCCGGACCAGGGCGTGTCGGACAGTTGCGCACGGCGCACCTCGGTAGCCGCTTCGAGGTCGGGCGCCTGCGCGGCTGCACCTTGGCCACGGGTATCGATGTGCCAAGTAACTATCTCCAGCAGGAGGGTGCCCGCACGCTGAAGGCGCTGATTGGTGGTGACCGGTTCACGATTGAACTAAAGGGTTCGAATGGCAGAGCGCAGCTGCTCGGCGACCTCAATGTCGTTGTCACGGCTAACGCCCCGCTGCGCGTCACCACGGATGGCGATGAGCGCGCCTGGCTCCGTCGCCTGCTCGTTGTACGTTTCCATGGTCCGCTACCAACCCGACGCATCCCGAAGTTCGGCGAGCTGCTTTTCGAGACCGAGGGCAGTGGGATACTCAACTGGTTACTCGAAGGCTGGCAGAAGCTGGCGAACGACATCGCGGACATCGGCGACATCCGGCTGACTCCGCTTCAGCGGCTCATCATCCAAGACCGCATCGTCTCCACCAGCAACCTGCCTTCCTTTCTCGGACAGATGGTTGATTTTGCTGACGGTTCCGACCTGACAAGCGAGGAAATATTTGGTGCCTACGATAGCTTTTGCAGTGAGCATGGGCTGCAGAAGATGCTACGTATCGCAGTGCTGCGGCAACTGCCGGAGCTCATGTCGCAGCAGTTCTGCACCGGGCAATCGCACTCCATCCAGCGTCCGAACTGCAAGTCCTGTCGCGGCTATCGCAATGTGGGCTTCAAGCCTGCGAAGGCGCAAGCCGCAGTCGTTGACGCTTCGAAAACAAAGACCGACGGGGTGGCTGCATGAAGGACCGCCTGCACACCGCCACACCATTCCGACGCAGTGACCGACCGACTCCGTGGGACGTCTGGGACGCTTGGGACGCCAAGCGGTGCCTGGGCACCCTGGTTTCCAGCATTTCGACATCAGCCGGGACCGCGTCCACGGCTGCAACCACGGCGACGTTCTCCAACCTTGAGGTAATTCCATGAGTATCAGCGAAGCGACCGAATCACTTGGCTTCTGCGGGACCACCAGCCGCCATCGTGCAGTCTCCGACACCTCCGTGACGACCAGCAGCTCCGAAGCGCCGCCGGCCAGAGTGCGTTCCTGCGGTCGACATCGTAGTAGTAATAATAAGACCCAAACCCGTCAGACCTATGCTTCGGAACATGGAGTTGAACTTAACTTCTTCGTGGACTGGGCTTCCAGCTGGAAGACCATACGGCAGCAGCTGGAGGGCAATCGGAGAGGGCTGAAGGCTGGCGAGAGCATGCGCATTGAGCTTGGAGAGCAGGACTTCATTCAGAATATGCTGCTGATCGGCAATCCACGTGGGCCGCAGTATCGTTTCGAGCTTGTTCGGAACGGGCTGCGTTACCGGCTGACCTCCTATCAGGTCGGCACCGAACGTCAACATAACGTACAAGTCTTCATCAACGGGCAGACCTGCCTGCAGACGCCGCTGGAGGACACCTATCAGGAGGCTGTGACCGTAATCAAGAAGCTGGGCGGCCGGGTGGTCAAGGATGTTGTGGGTCGGGTGGACATCCGGCTGGACCTTCCCGGGCAGTCCATGGCCGAGCTCCAGCAGGCCTTTACTGACCGTCACTACATCTCCCGCATGAAGACCCGCCGCACGGAAGAGTCCTATACCAATCATCCTTCGCTCTACCTTGGCAAGGCCCCGCTCCAGCTCTGCATGTACGACAAGGTTGGCGAGCTTCAGGACGTGAAGACTCACAGTACCCGGCAGGAGGCCCTGCTGCTGGAGCAGGAATGGGGTGTGATGCCTTCGCAGGCGGTGCGGGTGGAGTTCCGGCTGTGGCGGAAGTCCTTGAGGGAACTCGGCATCGATTCCGTGCAGTCCTACATGGTCAAGCGGTCCGATCTGGTGCGTCACCTGACGCATGATGTCATCCGCTTCACTGAGGGCGCCTTCGATCCGGACAACACCAAACGAGCCAAGGTGCTGCCGCTCTGGAAGGCTGTCCAGTGCGGTTTGCTCCAATGGTGTGAGCGGCGAAATGGAATTTGTATAAAAGTGGCGGTGGAAAATGGGATGTCTGGGCAGCCGCTCTTCTTCCGCATATTCCCCTTTAAAATATCTTCTTCCGTTTTCTTCCCCCGCCTAATTCAGGTGGGGCCTGTTGC
>CAITZM010000045.1 GCA_903896925.1 uncultured Lentisphaerota bacterium
CACGCCGATCGCCCTCGCGGCGATGCAGCTCGGCAAGCACGTCTACTGCGAAAAGCCGCTCGCCCACACCATCGAGGAGGCGCGCCTCATGGAGCGCGTCGCGCGCGAGACCGGCGTCGTCACCCAGATGGGCAACGGCGGCCACGGCGGCGAGGGGCTCCGCCTGACCAAGGAATGGCTCGACGCCGGCGCCATCGGCGCGGTGCGGGAGGTCCACGTCTGGTCCGACCGGCCCGGCAAGTTCTGGCAGACCCAGGGCCGCCGCCGCCCCACCGATACGCCGCCGGTGCCGCCGACGCTCGATTGGAATCAATGGCTCGGCCCGGCGCAGCTGCGGCCCTATCATCCCGACTATCTGCCCCGCCAATGGCGCGGCTGGATCGATTTCGGCTGCGGCGCGCTCGGCGACATGGCGGTGCACAATGCCGACCCCGCGTTCTACGCGCTCGACCTGGGCGCGCCCGACTGGGTCGACGCCGAAACCGCGCCGACCAATCCGGATTCGTTCCCGGACAAGGTGAAGGGTCAGTCCTTGCATATTAGCAGGATGCTCTAGGTCCGGCGCTTTAGGACGCCCACTTCAGTTCCAGCTTTTTCTGTGTGGCGGCACAGTCCCTCAAATAGAGGTTGATCAGATTCTGGTAGGGCATGCCGAGCTCGGTGGCCAGCGTTTTGAAATACGCCACCGTGCCCTTGTCCAGGCGGATGGTGATGGGCTGTTTCAGCCGTCCGAGGTAGGGGTTCTTTTCCCCCTTCATCTTCTGGAAGTCGTAATGTGTTCTCATGGTGTCAGCTCCTGTAGCCACGGACCTCGCGTTGGTTCGCTTTTCTTGCTGAGATCAGGCGGATGACCGTGTCGTCCTGCCGGTGGCAATGGCATACGACCAGTACGCGCAACTTGAAACTAAAACCCAGCATGATGAACCGGTCTTCGTCACGGGAATGATCCGGATCGTAGTACCGGATGGCGTGCTCATCGAGAAAGACCGTCTGCGCCTCATCGAAGGAAACCCCGTGTTTCCGGATGTTCGCCCGGTTCTTGCCTTCATCCCATTCGAAACGCAGATCATTCATACGTACAGTGTATGTAAGAAAGGGGCTTGTGGCAAGCAGGAAGGCTCGTAAGCATGCGATCGGAAAGACCCCCGCCAGCTTGCCTGGCGGGTGAATCAGTTTGGCGGTCAAGGCGACGACGCTTGATGGTAAGGCTTTTTTGCTGCCGACGCCTCAGCGTCGGCAGCAAAAAAGGGTGGGGGCTTGATGGCCTCTGGCCACCCAACTGATTCACCTGCGGCACAAGGCCGCAGGGGTCTGACGACTGGAGTGCAGAGGATCTATGGATTTTGCGCTCGCGCCGGGTGGACGTGCCGCTACAATGCCGGTCATGTTCCAACGAGGCAGAGCGCAACGCAGAGGATCAAAACGGACCGACAGGACACCATGAAGACACCACGCATCGACCGCCGGACCTTCCTCGCCTCCGCCTCGCTCGCGACCGCGGGCCTGTGGCTGGGCGGTTGCACCACGCCGGTCCGCACCGCCGTCCGGCCGCGGGCCATTCCCGCCAACGGCAAGCTGCACGTCGGCTGCATCGGCATCGGCGGGCAGGGTGGGGGCGTCACCGCCGAACTCGCCACATTCCCCAATGTCGTCATCGCCGCGCTGTGCGATGTGGACACGAAATACGCCGCCAACAACATCAAGAAATATCCCGGCCGGCCGCTCTACACCGATTACCGCGTCATGCTCGAAAAGGAGCCGGGCCTCGACGCCGTCATGATCGGCACGCCGGACCACTGGCACACGCCGATCGCCCTCGCGGCGATGCAGCTCGGCAAGCACGTCTACTGCGAAAAGCCGCTCGCCCACACCATCGAGGAGGCGCGCCTCATGGAGCGCG
>CAITZM010000046.1 GCA_903896925.1 uncultured Lentisphaerota bacterium
GGCAAGAGTGCCGCCGCTCCCCAGCCCTCGCCCACCACGCCTGCGCCTCCGTGGGTTTCCGCCTTCAGGTTTCAGGGCTCCGGTTTCAGGTTTCGTCTTCCCCTTCCGGCTTGCGTCGGCGGCGCGGGCTGCTAAAGTTCGCGCGCCGCCATAAATAGGGAGCTCAGCATGAAAAAAGTTTTGATTCCGACGAAGCTGGACAAGGTTGCCAAGGAACTGCTCGACTCGAACGGGCAGTACAAGGTGATCCAGGACGAGAAGACCGACCTGCTCGCGCTCGCGCAGCAGCATCCCGACGCGCACGCGCTGATCGTCCGCAGCGAGAAGGTCACGCCCGAGATCATCGACGCCCTGCCCCAGCTCAAGGCGATCGTCCGCGCCGGCTCCGGCTTCAACACGATCGACGCGAAGTACGCCCGCAAGAAAAAAGTCGACGTGCTGACGACGCCGGGCGCGAACTCCAACGCCGTCGCCGAGGAAGTGGTCGCGCTGATGCTGGCGGACGCGCGCCACCTCGTCGAGGCCGACCCCTCCTGCCGCCGCGGCGAGTGGGAGAAGAGCAAGTTCATGGGCCGCGAGGTCACCGGCAAGACCATCGGCATCGTCGGGCTCGGCTACATCGGCCAGCTCGTGGCGAAGCGGCTGGAGGGTTTCGAGATGCACGTGCTCGGCTACGACCCGATCGTCAGCCAGGAGCGCGCGAAGGAAATCGGCATCGAGCTGGTGGACCTGCCGACGCTGTTCGAGCGCAGCGATTACGTGACGCTGCACATCCCGGAGAACGCCGAGACGAAGGGCCTGATCAACGCCGCCCTGCTCGGGAAGATGAAGAAGGGCGCGACGCTGATCAACTGCGCCCGCTCCGGCGTCGTCGTCGAGGCCGACCTCCGCGCCGCCAAGGCGGAAAAGGAACTCCGCTTCCTCAACGATGTCTATGCGAAGGACGAGCCCGGGCCCAAGAGCTGCGCCGACATCGCCGACATCATGGTGCCGCACCTCGGTGCGAGCACGAAGGAAGCGAACCGGATGGCCGCCAAGCTCGCCGCGCAATTCCTGCTGGAATACGACGAGAAGGGCATGAGCACCTACGTCGTCAACCGCGACCTGCCCCCGGGCCTGAGCGAGAGCTTCGTGGACCTCGCCTACACGCTCGCGCGCCTCTGCCGCGCGGTGGTCGGCGCCGAGACCAAGCTCAAGCTCGTCGAGACCAGCTGCTACGGCCAGCTCAAGCCCTACGCCAACTGGCTGCTCGCGCCGATCGTCTCGGCCTTGAGCGACCGCGTGGACCGCGCGATGGACCCGAAGGGCGCCGCCCAGTTCCTGCAGGACATGGGCGTGGACTACGCCGACCGCGAGGTGGACGAGCACAAGGGCTACGGCAGCTCGATCACCATCGACCTCACCGGCAGCGTGGACGCCGACCACCTGATCCACGCCAGCGTGCGCGGCACCGTGGCGGAAGGCAACCTGATGGTGTCCCGCATCAACGACTTCGACAAGCTCTACTTCGAACCGAGCGGCCATATCATCGGTTTCACCTACAAGGACCGCCCCGGCGTGCTCGCCCAGATCACCGCGGCGCTGGCCAAGGCCGGCGTCAACATCGATGACACGCGCAACCCGCACGACTCCAAGGGCGAGAACTCCATCGCCATCCTGAAAGTCAACCAGGCCGTGCCGGCCAATGTGGTCGCGCAGCTCGCCAAGGACATCCAGGCCAAGGCCGCCTTCTGCGTCGAGCTGAAGGCGCGGTAAGCCGCGTCTTTCCGGGCCGACCCGCAGCAGGCGCACGGCGCCCGCTGCGGGGGTGACCAGCCTCTTCCCACCCTCCGCTGGATGGCCGGGGAGGGTGCGGCCGCGCCTGCGGAACAGCTCCTGCGCCTGTTGGGGGCGTACATCGCCCGGACACGGACAGACCTGCCCGCCGACACGCCGAAAATAATTGATTGGCCCCGGCCGGTTTTTTGCTACAGTCATTGTGTTGCAAAGGACGGGCGGACGGAGGTCTCAGGGTTTTCATGCGTGAGGATCAATCAGCGGGGAAGGCTGCAGGAGTGCAGGGAGCGGACGCGCCGCGCTGGCGGTCGGCCGCGTGGCGGGTGGTGTGGCCCTACATGGTCTTCGCCGGGTTGTGGATCACGGTTTCCGACGCGCTCGTCGCCATGCTGTTCCGCGACATCGAGTCGATCGAGCATGTCTCCATCTTCAAGGGGCTGGCATTTGTGCTCGTCACTTCGTTGCTGCTCTATGGCCTCCTGCGCCGCGAGCTGCTCCGTCGGCAACGGATGGAAGCGGCGCAGCGCGTGAGCGCCGCCGAGCGCCGCGCCCTGCTGGACCATCTGCCCCAGCGGATCTTCTTCAAAGACACCCGGTCGGTCTATCTCTCCTGCAACAAGGCCTTCGCCGCCGACGTCAACCGCCGCCCGGAAGAGTTCATCGGCAAAACCGATCGCGATTTCTTTCCGCACGACCTGGCGGAAAAATACATCACCGACGACCAGCGTGTGTTGGCGTCGGACGCACCGATCGAGGTGGACGAGCGCTATGTGGCGGGTGGCCGCGAGTTCTGGGTGCATACGGTCAAGACACCCGTCCACGACGAGGCCGGCAAACTGCTGGGCGTGCTCGGCATCCTGTGGGATATCACCGCGCAGCGCGCGGCCGCCGCCACCCTGCGCGAAAGCGAGGAGAACTACCGCCGGCTGGTCGAGGAACTGCCCGACGCCATCGCGATCCATCGCGATGGCGTCATCCTCTATCTGAATCCCGCCGGGGTGAAGCTCTGCGGCGCCACAACCCCGGAACAGGTGCTCGGGCACTCGATCTACGAGCGCATCCATCCGGAACACCACGTGCAGGTGCGGGAGCGCCTCGAACGGGTGCTGCACGGCGAACAGGTGCCCCTGGCCGTGGAATACCTGGTCCGGGTCGATGGCACCCGGGTGACCGTGGAGACCGCCACCACACTGGTCCTGTTCCGCGGCGCGCCGGCGGTGCAATCGCTGCTGCGCGACATCTCGGCACGCCTGCACGCCGAGACCGCGCGCCACGAAAGCGAAGAGCGCCTGCAGACGCTCATCCAATCCTCGCCCGACCTGATCTGCTTCAAGGACGGGGCCGGCCGCTGGCTGATCGCCAATGCCCACTACCTCGCCCTCTTCCAGCTCCGCGAGGGCGAGTATCAAGGCAAGACGGACCACGAACTGGCGGGCCTGGCGCCGGCGGAAGTGCGGGACGCGTTGCTGTTCTGCAAGCGGTCCGACGAGGATACCTGGCACCGGGGCCAGCCGGCCCACTTTGAGGAAACCATCCCACAGCCCGACGGCCAAGGTCAGATTTTCGACGTGACCAAGGTCCCGCTCTTCAACCCCGACGGCAGCCGCAAGGGGCTGATCGTGGTGGCCCACGACATCACCGAGCGGCGGCGCTCCGAGGAACAGATCCGCCGGCTCGCCACCGTCGTCGAACAGGCGACCGAGACGGTCATCATGACCGACATGCTCGGCGCCATCATCTACGTGAATCCCGCCTTTGAGCGCCTGACCGGCTACCCGGCCGCGGAGGTGCTCGGCCGCAATCCGCGCTGCCTCAAGAGCGGACGGCAGGACGCGGAATTCTATCGCAGCATGTGGGCCGCGCTCAGCGCCGGCCAGCCGTGGAGCGGCCGCCTGACCAACCGCCGCAAGGACGGCTCGCTCTACGACAGCGAGGCCGTCATCGCGCCCATCCACGACGACGCAGGCCGCCCGCGCTACTATGTGGCCAGCGAGCGCGACGTGACGCGCGAGCTGCAGCTGGAGGGCCAGTTCCGGCAGGCGCAGAAGATGGAGACCATCGGCCGGCTCGCCGGCGGCGTCGCCCACGACTTCAACAACCTGTTGCAGGCCATCCTCGGCTTTGTCGAATTGCTGCTGGCCGGCACGCCCGCAGAGGACAAGCGGCGCAGCGACCTGTTCCAGGTGCAGCGTGCCGCCGAGCGGGCCGCGGAGCTGACCCGCCAGCTCCTCGCCTTCAGCCGCAAGCAGATGATCGAACCGCGCATCCTTGATCTCAACAGCACCATCACCGACATGGAGAAGCTGCTGAACCGGCTCCTCGGAGAAGGCATCGTCCTCGTCACCGCATTGGATCCCGCGGTGCGCCGGATCAAGGCCGACCCCAACCAGGTCGAGCAGGTCCTGCTGAACCTCGCGGTCAATGCGCGCGACGCGATGCCCCGCGGCGGGCGGCTGACCATCCGCACCGGGAACGCCGTCTTCAGCCAGACCGAGGCGGGCGCCCAGGCGGAAGTTCGCAGCGGCGAATTCGTGTTCCTCTCGATCACCGACACCGGCCAGGGCATGACGCCGGAGGTGCAGGAACACCTCTTCGAGCCCTTCTTCAGCACGAAGGGCGTCGGCCAGGGCACCGGCCTGGGCCTCGCGGTCATCTACGGCATCGTCAAGCAGAACAACGGCTGGATCAACGTCTACAGCCAGCCGGAGCAGGGCTCCACGTTCACCATCCATCTCCCCGCCTACCTCGGCACCGAGCCCACCGTCGCGCCGGACGCCGTCCGGCTGGAGCAGCAGGTGCCGCGCGGACACGGCGAGCGCATCCTGCTCGTCGAGGACGAGCCCGAGGTGCGCAACCTCGCCGCGCACGTGCTCCAGTCCTTCGGCTATGTCATCACCGTCGCCGAGTCCGCCACGGCCGCGCGCGCCGTGCTGGCCGCCGCTGCGCTGCCCTTCGACGCCCTCTTCAGCGACATCGCCCTGCCCGACGGCAACGGCATCGCGCTGGCCGGCGAAAGCTGCGCGCGCCAGCCCGGGTTGCCCGTGCTGCTCTGCAGCGGCTACAGCGACGCGCTCACCCGCTGGGCCGATATCGGCACACAGGGCTACCATTTCCTGCAGAAGCCCTACCCCGCCGCCGCCCTGCTCACCCTCCTGCGCCACGTCCTCGACGCGCGCCACCAGCCGCCGGCCTGAGCCCGTCCAGCCAACCCGGCGCGAAGGGTGCCGGTTCAGCGTTGTGGGCCGCGTCCGCGACGCGGCGTAGGTGTTCTGCGAGCGCCGACCACGGCCAGCACGGAGACTCACGCGGGTGGTTTCCCGCCCGCTCGCGGCTGCTTTTGTCCTACGCAGATGAACAGCGGGAGTTGAGTGAACCACCAAGAAGACAAAGGCAGCGGAGTTGTAGCCACGGATGGCTGGCTTCCTCCGAGCTCTCTGCATCGCTAACCATCGGGATTTTGTTTTCCAACCACAATCTACTCGGATTTCGACAGAATCATTGACGGCAGAATCATTAGGCGGCGAGGGACAGATTGAGCTGCTTGGTCGCCGCAGAGCGTAGCATCCACACGTGCTTGAAATGGTTCTGCTATCAATGATTCTGTCGTCTCTTATGCTTTGGAAGGCGGGCGCTGCAGGGGGGGGCTCAATTACCACCTGAGGCGGGCACGCTGCGTGAGACTTGGGTTGCGGCGTCAGCCGCGCTGGGTTCTTTCGTGGCGATTCAAACCGAAAAAATTTCGCCACAAAAGAGCACAAAGAAAACAAAGACAGCAGCGAGCACCGGGATGAACCCAACGCGATGGATCGTGACCGGCGGCCACGGCGGTTCGACAGCTCAACAGGATCGATGCAGGCAGGCTCACCACAGGCGTGGCCGAGCCTACCTCCGATCCCTCGCCGGCCGCCAGACCTTGGCTGATGTCCGGCCACGACGGAGCGTGGCCCTCCAAGGACAAAACCTGACCGGGGCCAACCCCTGGCGGGACGCGCTCCGTCGCGTCCGCTTCTGTCCGTCATAACCGAATTATTTCTTTGTGGGTCATGCCGTTGCCGGCCACGCCGCTGCCTCGTTCGCTTGGCTCCCTTCCATGAAGCCTCGCCCGTTCCTGCGTTCCTGACTCATTCAAGCTCTCAAAATCTGCGTCATCTGCGAAATCTGTGGACGACACGCTTCCCGCCACAGGCTCCAGCACGCGGCCACCTCTTTTCCCTATCTCGGAAATTCCGCGGTTTCTTTTTCCCAGCCTTGGAAAACGCCCGCGCCGCCGCTAGGATGCGCCGTGCAACCATGAAATACCGCGTCAAACACATCTTGGAATATGGCCTGCTGCGCGGCGTCACCGCCTTGGTCAACGCCCTGCCGCTGCGCGTGGCGCTGGGGCTGGCGGCGGGCGTGGCCCGGGTGGCAGGGCTGGTGGCGCGATCGAATATGCGCCGGGCCGAGCGGCGCGTGGCGGAGGTCTTCGGCACGCAGTATTCCGCCCGCGAGTGCCGGCGGATCGTCCGCCGCGCGTGGCGCACGCTGTTTTTTAACGCGGTGGAGATCCTGCGCTTTCCTCAGGCGACGCCGGCAAACCTGTTGAGCCGCGTGGCCTACGAGGACCCCGCCGGCGTCCTCGCGCACGTCCACGCGGGCCACGGCGCGATCATCGCGGTGGCGCACCTGGGCAACTGGGACCTGGCGGGCATCGCGTCCCAGTTTTCCGGCATCCAGATCTTCTTTCTCGCGCGCCGCCAGAAGAACCCGCTGCTCGACGCCTACCTGAACCGGATGCGCGGCGCGACGGGCGTGGAGACGGTGCTCAACGATCCGCAGGCGCTGCGCGGCGTGGTGCGCAACCTCCAGCAGTGCAAGGTGCTCGCGATGCTGCCGGACGTGCGCGTGAAGCGGGCCGCGCTGGAGGTCGAGTTCCTCGGCGGGCAGGCGAACATCGGCCGCGGCCTCGCGGTCTTCGCGCGCAGCGCCAAGGTGCCGATCTTCCCGTGCGGCGTCTGGCGCGAGGACTGGACGCACCACCACCTGACGAGCACGGTGGCCGTCTGGCCCGATCCCACCGCCGACGCCGACGCCGACGAGCGCCGCATGACGCAGGAGGTGATGACGCAGCTCGGCGCCGCCATCCGCGCCCACCCGGAGCAATATTTCTGGTTCAACAAACGCTGGGTCCTGGAGCCCCTGCCCGCCGGCTGACGCGGAAGGCCTATCATGGCAGACTGGATCGGACAAACCCTCGGCAGCTGCGAAATCCTGGAACTGATCGGCCAGGGCGCGATGGGTCCGGTCTACCGGGCCCGCGACACGCGGCTCGGCCGGCTGGTGGCGGTGCGACTGCCGCCGGCACACCTCACCGGCAACGCCGTCTTCCTCGCCCGCTTCCGGCGCGAGGCTTCCGTCGTCACCCAGTTCTCGCACAAGAACCTCGTGCAGGTCTATGACATCGGCGACTACCACCGGATGCCCTTCGTCGTGGCCGAACTGGTGGAGGGCGAATCGCTGGCCCAGCGCCTCGCACGCAAGGGCAAGCTGCCCGCCGCCGACGCGCTGGCGATCATGCTCTATGTCGTCAAGGCGCTCGCCAACGCGTGGAAGACGGCGCAGCTGTGCCACTTCGACCTCAAGCCCGGCAGCCTCCTGATCGCACGCGATGGCGAAATCAAACTCAGCGACCTCGGCCGCGCGCGCGGGCCGTACGACACCGCGCCCCTGCCCCCCCTCACCGACGAAGCCGCGCGCTACGCCAGCCCCGAACTGCTCGCCGGCAGCGCGCAACCGCCCGACCTGCGCGCCGACATCTACAGCCTCGGCCGAATGCTGTTCGAGACGATCACCGGGCGGCTGCCTGAGGCCGGCGCGCCGATCCCGCCGGAAGCGCTGCCGGCGGATTGCCCGCCGGCCCTCGGCCAACTGCTGACCGCCATGCTTGCACCGGAGCGCGACCAGCGGCTCGCCAGCTACGACGAGTTGCAGCAGGCGCTCTGGCAGCTCGACCAGCAGCTGCTCGCCGACTCGGCCCCGCCCCCGTCGCTGCTGCCGACCGCGGGCCGCCGCCGCGCATGGGGACTGTGGCTGGGCCTGGGCCTCCTCGCGCTGCTCGGGTGCGCCGCGGGAGTGACATGGGCGGTGCTCAAGGCCCGGCACGTCGTTGACCGCAACCCGAAACCGCTGGCGCGCCCGCAAACCAACGCCGTGCCGCGCCCGAAAGCCAAACTTAAACAGCAGCCGGTCGCGCCGACCCTGCCGGCGCGCCTTTCCGGCCCACCGGCGTTGGCCCGTGCGGAGTGGCCCAACCCGCGCGACCTGCTGAAATTTATCGATCCGCGGCGCGATGCGCTCGTCGGAAAATGGGAAATCGCAGACGGCGGACTGGTGAGCGAGAAGAACCGCGCCGCTCAACTCACGATCCCCTACGAGCCGCCCCCCGATTATGACTTCCGCATCGAGTTCACCCCCGAGGAAACCGGCAGCGGCGGCGGCCAACAACTCACGGCAGCCGGGCACGATTTCTGGTGGCTGTTCTTCATCGGCCCGGTCAACCGCGTCTGCGGGTTTGATCTCGTCGGCGGCCTGCCGGCGCAACAAAATTCGACGCGCACCCAGGTGTCGCCCCCCGTCAAAGGGCGGCGCTATGTCTCGCTCGTCGAGGTGCGCCGCGGCCGCGTGCGTGCGTTCCTCGACGACCAGCTGGTCGCCGAGCACAAGTCGGATTTTCAGGACCTGAGCCTCGGGCCGCGCTGGCAACTCCACGCGGCCGGACGGCTCGGCCTCGCCTGTACCGGCCGGATGATTTTCCACGTCGTCGAACTGCGCGAAATCGGCAGCATCGGCCGGGCGGTCCAGCCCAGCGCGCCGCCGCCGGTTTCGTTCCCCGCCGAGGTCGCCGCGCTGCCGGCGACCGGCCAGGTCCAGCGCGTCGTCGCCAGCCTCCAGCAGCTCAACCCGGGCTACGACGGCAAGGAAAGCCACACGATCGAAAACGGGAAGGTGGTGATGCTGTCGCTCGACTCGCCGGCCCTCACCCAGCTCGCCCCGGTGCGCGCGCTGACCGCACTGCAGAGCTTCCAGTTCGGCAACACCGATGAGCTCAACGGCCCGCGCTACCCCCTCGCCGACCTGCGCCCGCTGGCCGGTCTCCCGCTCACCTCGCTCGTCTGCAACCGCACCGAGGTCACCGACCTGGCGCCGGTGCGCGGCATGGCGCTGACCAACCTCAAGTGCAGCGGGTCGCCCATCCGCGACCTGAACGCCCTGCGCGGCATGGCGCTGCTGGAGCTCGACTGCCGCCAGACCGCGGTGACCGACCTCGGCCCCCTGCGCAAGATGCCCCTGCGCTACCTCTTCTGCGACGTCAAGGTGGCCACCAACGGCCCGAACCGCGGCGTCATCCGCTCGCTGGACGCGCTCAAGGAAATCAACGGCCGCGTGCCCGCCGACTTCTGGAAGCAGCCTTGCGATTACACACCCCCGACCGGCTCCCCGGTCATCCGCCGCGACTGATCCGGCGCCTGTTTTACCGTCCTCGCATTCAAAACGCACGACACCACGACACCACGCCACCACCCCATTCCCGCCGCCTGTAGCCGGCATCGGTGATGCCGGCCGCCTCGCGCAACCGCAACACACAGCCGGGGTCACCGACCCCGGCTACAGCAAGGCCACGACTGCAGCCCCTGCGGGCGAGGTTTCCGACCCCGCCCACAAAGCCCCCCTGTCGCAATCCCATTCTTTTGATCCTTGCATTGCTAACCATCAGAACTTTTTCCTCAACACACTTTACTCGGATTTCGACAGAACCATGGACGGCAGAATCATTAGGCGGCGAAGAGCGGATTGGGCTGCTTGGTCGCGCCGTGCGTAGCGCTCATGCCTTCTTGAAATGGTTCTGCTATCAATGATTCTGTCGCCTCTTACGCTTCGGACAGCGGCTCCGGTACAGTGGTTTTCCACTGTGCCCCCCTCCGTCTTCCGTGTTTTCGGCGTTTCCTCGCATCGCAGGCTTTTCAGCTTGGCGGCAATTTGCTGCTGCGCTGCCGGCCCTGCGCGGAGCCGGGTTCATCCGTGGCCGCTTTTCCTCCTCCATCTGACCTCTGACTGCTGACCTCTGTCCGCTGTCCTCTGCTTCACCGGGCTCTACCCGGTCGCCGGGTTTCGGGATTGGCAGCGCGGCGGGAAAAAGCTAGAAAGCGGCATGAACCGACGCCACTTCATCCGCACGCTCGCGCTCTCCGGCGCGGCGCTTTCCACCGGCCCCGCCTGCGCGGCCACCCCGCAGTTTCCCGAAGCGACCTGGCAGCGCCTGCCCCGCTGGCGCGGCTTCAACCTGTTGGAAAAATTCCAGCGCGACTGGAACAACAACCCGTTCGTCGAAACCGATTTCGACTGGATCGCCGAGTGGGGCTTCAACTTCGTGCGCCTGCCCTGCGACTACCGCATCTGGACCGAGGCGCCGGGGACATATCGCGAAGCGCCGCTCAAGCAGATTGACCAGGCGCTTGCCTTCGCCCGCGCCCGGGGCATCCACACGCTGCTGAACCTGCACCGCGCGCCGGGCTACACGGTGGCGAGTCCGCCGGAGCAACTGGACCTCTGGAGCGATGGCGCCGACGGCGTCGAGGCGCGCGCGCAGTTCGCCGCCCAGTGGCAGATGTTCGCCGAACGCTACCGCGGCATCCCCCCTCGCGAACTCTCGTTCAACCTCGTCAACGAGCCCGCGCGCATTCCGGTGGAGAAGTATGTCCGCGCCTGCGCCGCCGCCGTCGCCGGCATCCGCCGCGGCGACCCCGACCGGCTCGTGCTCGCCGACGGTCTTGACTGGGGCGGCCAGCCCGTGCCCGAACTCAAGACCCTGCAGGTCGCCCAGGCAACGCGCGGCTATGCACCCGGCACCCTCACGCATTACAAGGCGAGCTGGATGAAGGGCAGCGAGAATTACCCCGTGCCCAGCTGGCCCATGCTCGCCCGGCCCAACGGCTACTTCTATGGCGACGGCAAGAAGGAATGGCGCTCGCCGCTCGTCGTGCGCGGCATGTTCCCGGCGGGCACGAAGGTCGCACTGCACCTGACGAAGTTCAGCTACACGGCGGATCTCGCCATCAAGGCCGACGGGAAAATTATTCTGCAGAAAGCCTTCACAACCACCGCCGGGCAGCGGCAGCCGGAGCTCAAGGACATCCTCGAAACCGTCTTGCCGGCCGACGCGAAGGAAATCACCGTCAGCATGGACAAGGGCGACTGGGTGACATGGAAGCAGTTCCGGCTCGCGCCACCGGGCCGGCCCGCCGTACTCCTGGAAACCAGCACCGACTGGGGCAAGCCGCAGGCGACCTGGAGCGTCGGCACCGACGGCGTGGCGCGCTGTGACACGGCCAAGGTCGAGTGCGACGGCGACCTGCTGTGGACCCAGCAGGTCGAACCCTGGGTCAAGCTGTGCGACAGCGGCGTCGGGGTCATGGTCGGCGAGTGGGGCTGCCACAACCGGACACCGCACCCGGTCATGCTCGCCTGGGCACGTGACTGCCTCGCCAACTGGAAGCGCGCGAACTTCGGCTGGGCGCTGTGGAACTTCCGCGGCAGCTTCGGGATCCTGGACAGTGACCGCAAGGATGTGCAGTACGAGGACTTCCGCGGCCACAAGCTCGACCGCGCTTTGCTGGAACTGCTGCGCGCCAACTGATGGCGAAAGGGCGAGGGGCGAGAGACGAGGCTGTTTTCAGCAGTCAGTGGTCGGTTGTCAGTAGTCATTGGTCACTTGTCCTTTGTCACTAGTCAATGAAGACAGAAGAGACTCGATGAAAAGGCTGCTTGTTGGCGGTGGTTTGAAATGCAAAATTCGTCTGCCGCAAACCGAAAACCGGACAACTTCCATCGGCAATAATTCCGACGGTTCTTTACTGGAGAATACATAATGAAACTGAACATGATGTTGGTCGCGTTGGCGATGTTGCTCGCAGGTTGCGCCACGCTGGGCACGCGGAGCCGGACGGCGGACTACCTCGCGGCGACCGACACCCGGCAGCTCGCGCTGGCCTGCTTTGTGTGGGCCAACGACCACCAGGGGGCCTTGCCACCCAACCTCGAGGCGGTCAAAGATCTCGCCACGGTCAAGAACGTGGCGGCCTATGAGCTTTGCCTAGGCGGCCAGATCGCCGATATCAAGAACCCGGCCACCACCGTCCTCGTGCGCGAGAGGCAGACCGCCCGCTGCGGCTGCCGCGCCGTCGCCTATGCCGACGGCCACAGCGAACTCATCCCCGTGCCCAAGCCATGATCCGCCAAAACGGTACTGAGTGCCACGGCCGACGCCCAACAGCGTAAACCCTACACACTGGATAAGCGGCGTGACGCCGCTTCCACGAAGCGGGTCCCGTTCCGAAGCTGTGGGCCAGATGGACGCTGCCGCCCCGTTGCGCATCAACAAGCCATGGGACGCGCGCAGCCTGCACCGAGGCCAAACCACGTGGAGGCAGGTGTCCCACCTGCCGGTGAGTCGGGCGTCACGCCCGACCAACCAACATCACCACAATCCTCCCGCCAACCCCCTCCAGGCGGCTCGGAGCGCAAGCTTCCGCCACCTGAAAATACGTTTCAGCTGAAATTTGCGGGGCTGGAATTGCTGGCGTGCCTGAGCTCCACCGCTTCGCGCGCTCAGGCACGGGCCAGGGCGGTGGCGAGGGCGCGCAGGAGATCGGCCTGGCTGTAGGGCTTGATGAGGAAGGGCCAACGGTGTTGTTCGATCTCCGGCCAACGCTCGTGGATGTCGGCGTAGCCACTGGTCAGGATGCAGCGCAGGCCGGGGCGCTGCAGCTGCAGCTGGCGGACCAGGTCGAGGCCGTTGCCGTCGGGCAGGATGACATCGCTCAGCACCAGGTCAAACAGGCCGTTGTACATCGCTTGCGCCTCGGCACAGGAGCTGGCGGCGACCGCGCGATAGCCGTGCCGGTTCAACATCTGCTGCGTCATGCGGCGGACCAAGGGGTCGTCCTCGATGATCAGGATGCGCTCGTCACGGCCCGGGGCGGCCACGGCCGGCGCGAGAGCATCGGAGGGGTGTGCGGGGGTCTCGGCCACGAGGGCGGGCAGATAAATCCGGAAGGTGGTGCCATGGCCCGGCTCGCTATAGACGGTGATCCAGCCGTCATGCTGCTTGACGATGCCGTAGACGGTGGACAGGCCCAGGCCGGTGCCCTTGCCCTGCTCCTTGGTGGTGAAAAACGGTTCGAAGATATGGGCAAGGATGTCCCGGCTCATGCCGGTGCCGTTGTCGGTGATGGAGAGGCATACAAAACTGCCGCTGCGGCCTTCCGGATGCAGCGGCAGATCGGCGGCGCTCAGGGGGACGTTGGCGGTGCGGATGGAGAGCTGACCGCCCTTGGGCAGGGCGTCGCGCGCATTGACGGCGAGGTTGATCAACACCTGGTCCATCTGCCCGGCGTCCACCTTCACGGGCTGGAGGTCGGTGGCCAGATCCAGCTTGAGCTGCACGTCCTCGCCCAGCAGGCGGGTGACCATCGTGGTCAGATTGGTGACGATGACATTGAGGTCATGGACGCGCGGCATCAGCATCTGCTTGCGGCTGAAGGCGAGCAGTTGCCGGGTCAGGTTGGCGGCGCGCTCGCCGCTGCGCTGGATCTCCAGCAGATCGCGGTGGCGCTCGTCGCTGGCGGGCGTGTTCTTGATCAGCAGTTCGCTGTACCCGAGGATGGTCTGCAGGATGTTGTTGAAGTCATGGGCCACGCCGCCGGCAAGCTGGCCCACCACCTGCATCTTCTGCGCCTGCAGCAACTCCTCCTGCATGCGCACGAGCTCGGTGACATCCCGCTTGATGGCCACGTAGTTGGTCACCTCGCCGGCGGGATTGCGGACCGGCGAAATGGTGCCCTCCTCCTCGTAGAGCGTGCCGTCCTTGCGCCGGTTGATAAAATGCCCGGTCCACACTTCGCCCCGCTGCAAGGTTTCCCACATCTGCCGATAGAACGCCGCGTCATGGGAGCCGCTTTTGAGGACGCGCGGATTCTGGCCCAGGGCCTCGGCCCGGGTATAGCCGGTGATGCGCTCGAAGACGGGGTTGGCGTATTGAATGACGCCGGCGAGATCGGTGACGACAATGCACTCGGCCGCCTGCTCGACCGCGGTGGCAAGACGGAGCGCGGCCTCCTCGGCCTGCCTGCGACGCGTACTGTCGCGGGCCCAGAGCAGCAGATGCTCGACCTTGCCGTCGGGAGCCAGCACCGGTTTGCAGTGCGCCTCCACCCAGAGCCACGTGCCATCCCGGCAACCGATCCGCACCTCGATGGTGCTGGCCTGGCCCGCCAGATTGGCCGCCCGCGTGCGCTGGATCAGCGCGAGGTCATCCGGATGGATGCGCGCGCTCCAGTCGGCCGTCTCGCTGTCTTCAGGCGCCCAGCCGGTCACCCGGTAATAGGAGGGGCTGATGTAGAGGCGGTGCCCTTGGGTGTCATTGAGGAATACGAAGTCCTCGGTGTTCTCGGCCAGCAAGCGGTAATGCGCCTCGCTCACCCGCAGCGCTTCCTCCGCGCGCTTGCGCTCCGTGATGTCGTGGAACGAGCTGAGGACCTGCTGTCTGCCGTCCATGACGAGCAATTCCGCCGAGAGGACGACCAGCCGCTCCTGCCCCGCCTTGTAGCGCTGGCAAAATTCGACACCACGGATATGGCCTTGCGTGCGCAGCAAGGCCGCAAAGCGCCCACGCTCCTCCGGGGTGACCAGGCCGAGCTCCAGCGAGGTGCGACCCACGACCTCGGCGCGTGTGTAGCCGCTGAGCTTTTCAAAGCTCTCGTTGATCTCCACGATGCGGCCCGTGTCCAGTTCGGAGAGCAGGATGGCCTCCGGGCTGGAGTCAAAGAGCTTGGAGAACTTCTCCTCGGACAGAAGCAGCGCCTGTTCCACCCGTTTGCGCTCGGAGATATCCTGCAACGTGCCCCAGACCTTGACGACGCGGCCGTTTTCCACCACCGGCCGGCCGATCGTGCGCACCCACTTGAGGAGGCCCTTGGTGGAGCGAAACGCCAGTTCGAGATCGTACGGTTTTCCCAGTTCGACGGCTTCCCGTAGCGCCTGCTCCATGCGCGTCCGCGACTCGCCGGTATAGCAGCTCAGGCTGAGTTGCAGATCGCCCCTCTGGCAGGGATCGAGATCGTGAATCCGCGCCACCTCGTCAGTCCAGCCGCCCTGCCCCGTGGCCGGATCGTATTCCCAGCCGCCGACCTTGGCCATGCGGCTCATCTCGTTGAGCAGTTCAGCCTGTGCCTGCCAAGCGGTTGCCGGGGGAGCAGCCTCAGGAGCGGAGTTCTTATGTTCTGGCATGTGCATGAGAACGCTCGTATGAAGCCCGAAAAACGCACGTATAGCAATTCGTTTTTTCGCCCTTTCTCCAGCCCTCCAGTCGAGATTAACGGCCCGTCCTGTCCCTCGCCAGAGGACAGATCTCACTCGCAGATTTTCACCAGCGGCGGGTTTTCAATTTTCAGCGGCGAGTGCTGGCGGATGTAATCGGCGACAGCAGTGCGGGTGTCGTTGGTGGTCAGCACGAAGCGGGCGTGCGGCCCGGCGACGAGCTGCGGCAGCGTCGGGAAACGGCCGCCGCCGGACGCCAAGGTATGGCTGTTGAAGGCGACGGCCAGACGTTTGCGGACGTGGGGCCTGGTGCCGTCGGCCAGACGCAGGTTCTGTATGCGCTGGCCTGGCGCAGCGGCGGGATGCAGGTCGTAGGCGAGGCCCCACACGCCGAGGAAATGCTCGCCGGTCACGGTCGCATTCTCTTCTAGGATCGCGCGGATTTCCTGCAACGTCAGCTGCGCGACGCCGATGCGGTTTTCGTAAGGGACCATGCGCCAGAGGTCGCGCGTGGCGATCGGTCCGGCGGCGAGCCCGGACTCGGAGAACGCGCCATGCAGCACGACGGCGGCCTGCACTTTTTCGGCGATCGCCGCGCACAGCAGTTGCTGCAGCGGCGACTGACCGCGCACGGCGCCGGTCGGGGCCACCGCCGCGGCAGCCGTGCCGAGGGGCTCCGCCAGATAACGTTCGGCGTGTTCGAGGTCGCGGACGAGAGGCCGGCGCAGTTCGGCGGATTCCGGGACGCCATTGCTGGCGATGAGAATGGACGCGGCCCGCCGGATCACCTTGTGCCGGTCGAAATCGAACACGAGGTCCACGCGGCCCACGGCGCCGCCATGGCAGCCGGCTTCAAGATAGAGCACGCCCAGGCCGGGCGGCGCGACCAGCACCTCATGCAGATGCCCGCCGAGGATCGCATCGAACTCCGGGAAGCGCTTGGCAAGGGCGTGGAGCGAGTTCGCTCCGTCGTCGCCTGCCGGGTGATAGCCTTCATGGATGAGCAGCACCAGCACGTCCGGCTTTTTCGCCCGCACTGCAGGCAACAGCCGCGCGAGGGTTTCGACGGGCCCGGCAAAGCGATAGTCGCCCAGCAGTTCCGGCCGCGTCCACTTGGTTATCCAAGGATTGGTCAGGCCCAGGATGGCGACGCGGACGCCATCGACTTCCTTGATGAGATAGGGCCGGACCTCCGGCAACGGCGGCTCGATGTTGGCGGCGAGGACACCCAGCTCGGTCTTGTCCAGCAAACGC
This sequence comes from uncultured Lentisphaerota bacterium, assembly GCA_903896925.1. GTDB lineage: Bacteria > Verrucomicrobiota > Kiritimatiellia > CAIQIC01 > CAIQIC01 > DP16D-bin41. The sequence continues at coordinate 16,384 of CAITZM010000046.1, forward strand.
AGCAGATTGGTCGTGCCCCAATCGAAGTCGTGGTTGCCGAGGCACCACGCATCATAGTGGAGCAGTTCCATCGCGCGCGTCATGCAGCGTCCGCCCGTCAGCCAGCTTTCAGCGGAGCCTTGGATGGTATCGCCAGCGTCGAGGAGCAGCACATATTTTTCCTGGGCACGCACCTGCTCGATGAGCGTCGCGCAGCGGAGCAGGCCGCCAGCGCCGCGCGGTGCTTTCCTGGTCGGCACCGAAAGGATGTGGCCGTGGAGATCGGTGGTATAGAGGATCGTTAGCGGCACCTCGCGCGCGCCGGGCGCACCGCAGCACAAGCCGACCGCCAACGCCCACCATGAAAATCGCCGCTTCATGACTCCTACTGTGGAATATAGCGGAAGACACCTTAACTTTCCACGCCTCCCAAACTCCAGACCGCCCTCTGCCGTGGAGTACTTGTTATTTCTTTCGTCCCTACGGGACTTGGTTGTGGGCTTTATTTTCCCCCGGCGCTGAAGCGCCGGTCTACTCTCACAGCGTCCCTCCGGGACGCCAGCACGCTGGCGCTGGGGCAAACGATCCATGCCGTGGAGGCACGCGTCCCGCGTGCCGGTGCCGGCGGCGTCCCGCCGCCGGAACGCGTTTTGAAGGTTGCGCCTGCGCAGGCCAGCGGGTGTGGCGCGAGTGCCCGGGCGGGACGCCCGAGGCACCGGCAGGCGGGATGCCTGCCACCACGGTGAAGGGGCGCAACGTTGGGGCGTGATCCGCGCGTCCCGGCAGGGCGCGACGAAAATAGACCGGCGCTTCAGCGCCGGGAGGTATTCCGACACGCGCACAAGCCCCGTAGGCACGGAAGAAAACAGCCGGAACGCCCGCCGCTTTCCAAGGTTTGGATAAGAAAACTACGCGTTTTCCAAGCCTTGGAAAAGATGCGCTTGCACCCTTCCAAGGATTGGAAACCGGCTACGGCACGGGATCGATCACGGCACCGCTATCGCATCAAGCGCTGGCGCGGACCGGCTCGGCCTCGTCGGCGACGGCGCGGCGCTGGTTGATGAGGTCGGCGGTGACCGCGAACTCGCGGAGGTTGGCGCGCTGCGGGACGTCGTACATGACGTCGAGCATCACTTCCTCGAGCATCGAGCGCAGGCCGCGGGCGCCGGTGCCCTTCTGGACGGCGGCGGCGGCCAGCGCCTGCAGCGCCTCCGGCGTGAAGGTCAGCTTGACGCCCTCCATCGCGAAGAGCTGCTGGTACTGCTTGGTCATCGCGTTGCGCGGCTCGGTCAGGATGCGGACGAGATCGGCGACATCCAGCGGGTTGAGGTCGGAGATGACCGGCAACCGGCCGATGAACTCGGGGATCAGGCCGTACTTGAGCAGGTCTTCCGGCTCGACCTTGTGCAGGACCTGGCGGCGTTCCTTGCCGCTGGCCGGCAGCTTGGCGCCGAAGCCGAGCGCGCCCTTGCCGAGGCGGCGGCGGATGATGTCGTCGAGGCCGACGAAAGCGCCGCCGCAGATGAAGAGGATGTGCTCGGTGTTGATCTTGAGGTATTCCTGCTGCGGGTGCTTGCGCCCGCCGTGCGGCGGCACGTTGGAGGTGGTGCCCTCGAGGATCTTGAGCAGGGCCTGCTGCACGCCCTCGCCGGAAACGTCGCGCGTGATGGAAACGTTCTCGGTCTTGCGCGCGATCTTGTCGATCTCGTCGATGTAGACGATGCCGCGCTCGGCGCGCGCAATGTTGCCGTCGGCGGCCTGGATCAGGCGCAGCAGGATGTTCTCGACGTCCTCGCCCACGTAGCCGGCCTCGGTGACCGTCGTCGCGTCGGCGATGCTGAAGGGCACGTCGAGGATGCGCGCGAGGGTGCGCGCAAGCAGGGTCTTGCCGCTGCCGGTCGGGCCGATGAGCAGGACGTTGCTCTTCTCGATCTCGACGGCGTCGGTGCCGCGCTCGCTCTTGTGCTGCAGCCGCTTGAAGTGGTTGTGGACGGCCACGCTCAAGACCTTCTTGGCGTGGTCCTGGCCGACCACATACTCGTCGAGCCGCTGCTTGATCTCGTGCGGCTTGGGCGTCGTGAGCGGACCCACCGGGGCCGCCGGGGCGCCCGGGGTCGCCGCCGCCGCGGGCTGCGGCTCGGCAGCCTGCGTGAGCATCTGGCGGCAGATCTCGACGCATTGGTCGCAGATGTTCACGCCCGGGCCGGGCACCAGTTGCGCCACCTGGGCGGCGGCGCGTCCGCAGAACGAACAGCGCAGGACTTCTTTTCGGGCCGCCATGGATTATTTCTCCTTCGGGGCCGGTGCACCCAGCTTGCGGCTGGTGACGACCTGGTCCACCAGCCCATAGGCGCTGGCTTCCGCGGCGGACATGAAAAAGTCGCGGTCGGTATCGTGCTCGATGGCATCCAGCGTCTTGCCGGTGTGGTGCGCCAGGATGCCGTTGAGGTTGTCGCGCAGGCGCAGAATTTCCTTGGCCTGGATGCTGATGTCCGCGGCCTGGCCTTGGACTCCGCCCCATGGCTGGTGGATCATGATGCGCGCATTCGGCAGCGCGAAACGCTTGCCGTGCGTGCCGGCGGCCAGCAGGACGGCGCCCATGCTCGCAGCCTGGCCGACGCAATAGGTCACCACATCGCACTTGAGGTACTGCATCGTGTCGTAGATCGCCAGGCCGGCCGTCACGGAGCCGCCGGGCGAGTTGATGTAGAAGCTGATGTCCTTGTCGGCGTCCTCGCCCTGCAGGAACAGCAGCTGGGCGATGATCAGGTTGCTGACCTCGTCGTCGATCGCCGTGCCGATGAAGATGATGCGGTCCTTGAGCAGGCGCGAAAAGATGTCGTAGGCGCGCTCGCCGCGGCCGCTCTGCTCGACCACCATGGGGATCAGCTGGCTGTGCGCTGTCACGTGGCCTTCTCCGGCTCGGCCGTCTCGGTCACCTTCGCCTGGGCGAGCACGAAATCGAGGGCCTTGTCGCGGCGCATCATGTCGCGGAGGCCTTCGAGGCGTCCGTTCTTCTGGAGCTGCGTGCGCGCCTGGATCGGCGTCAGCCGGGACTGCGTGGCGAGGCGGCCGATCTCGGCCTCGAGCTCCGCCGCGTTCACATCGATGTTTTCGGCGTCGGCCACCTTGTGCAGGATGTAGCGCAGCTTGACCTCGTTGCCGGCGGTGCGCTTGGCGGTCTCGAAGATCTCGCCGCGGTGCGCCTCGATCTCGGTCTGGGCGATGCCGCGCCGCACGTTCTGGCTGACCACGTCATAGACCGTGTTCTGGGTTTCGCGCTGCACGATGGATTCGGGCACGTCGAAGAGCACGTTGGACAGCAGCCACTGCGCCGCGGTGTCGCGGCGCTTCCGCTGCTCGTTGTCCTGCTTGAGGACCTCCAGGTCCTTGAGGATGCGCGCACGGAGTTCCGCCTCGTCGGCGACGCCGAAGGGCTTGAACAGGCTCTCGAAATTCGCGGGCAGCTTGCGCTCGCGGAGCGCCTTGACGGTGACCGTATAGTCCGCGGTCTTGCCGGCGAGTTCCTTGCGGCTGAAATCGGCGGGGAAGTTGATCGCGGCCTGCTTGGTCTCGCCGATCGCCGCGCCGATGAGCGCGGTGCCGAGGCCCGGCAACAGGGCGTGCTCGTCCTCGACCAGCATCCAGTAGCCTTCCATCTTGCCGAGGCCCGTGGCGCCCGGCGCGAGTTCCGCCACCGGCTGGCCCGCGCTCATGCCGACATAGTCCACCTGCACGAGATCGCCCTTCTGCACGGCGCGCCCGGTCACGTCCTCAAATTTGGCCTGCCGCTCGAGCATGCCCTTGAGCGTGCCCTCGACCTCGTCGTCGCGCACGACGACCTTGGTGCCCGCGAGCTCGATGCCCTTGTAGTCCGGCAGTTCGATCTGCGGGGGGACATCCACGGTGACGCTGTAAACCAGCGGCTGGCCGGCGACATAGTGCGCCTCGGTCACGTCCATCAATTCGACCACCTCAAGCTTGTTCGACTGGACCGCCTCATGGTAGCCGCGTCCGACGAGCCGGTCGCGGATCTCCTCGGCGATCTCCTTGCTGTAGTGGCGCTGCACCATGGCGGCCGGGGCGCGGCCGGGCCGGAAACCGGGGATCTTCGCGCCCTTGATGAACGCCTTGATCGCCGCGTCCAGTTCCGCGCCGACTTCTTCCGCCGTAAATTCGATGTTCAGCTTCTTCCGACAAGGGCCGACTTCTTCAATTGTGCACTTCATCCGAATCCTCTTTCAATGGTTTTCGCCGTCCGTCATGGGGCGGCCGCTAAACTAGGGTATCCCCCACCCCGCGTCAAGAATAGGCTGCCCATGGATTTGATTGCAGCGACGCGGGGGCATGGGTAAGCTGCCGGCCATGAACGGCGCACGAATCCTCAATTTTCTTGCAATCGGCGGCGGTTTGGGTCGCAGTCCGCTCGTGCCCGGCACGGTCGGCACGCTGCCCGGCATCCCGCTGGCCTGGGCCATCAGCCACCTGCCGTGGCCATGGCAGGCCGCCGTCTGTGCCGCGCTGGCACTGGTCGCCGTGCCGATCTGCGACGCCGGCGAAAAGGCCGCCGGCGTGAAGGACCCGCATGTCGTCGTCGCCGATGAATACCTGACCTTTCCGCTGACCCTGATCGGCCTGCCCTTCAGTTGGCCCGTGGTCGTCTTCGCCTTCCTGACCCACCGCGTGCTGGATATCCTTAAGCCTTTTCCAGCCAACCAGCTGCAGGCGCTGCCCGGCGGGCTCGGCATCACGATTGACGACGTCTGCTCCTCGCTCTACGCCCTCGCGCTCAACCACGCCGCGTACCAGCTCGCGCTGTATTTCCACTGGCTGCCGACAGCCTGAGTCTGCCAAGCCTCCCGAGATGCGTCCGTAGCCGCGTGCGTGCGAACGCGGTCTACGATGGGGGAAAAAGAGGTTTCGCACTAAGGACGCCAAGTTCGCCAAGTGGGCATGGCTTCACGTGCTTGGCGCTCTTTGCGCGAAACGCCCCTGTAGCCGCGTTCGTGAGCATGCGGCGGTGCCGTGAAGACCGCCACCTGAGGCATACGATTCTTTGAATGAGGAACTCGGGAAGGTAGGGACGGAAGGTTTTTCTTTTCCAGCCTCTCTCCTTCAGCCTTTCCAAGGCTCAAAAAAATTGAGGCTTTGTTTCCCAATCCTCGGGATTTTCTAACCAGGGCACCGGCTGAAAGCAGGCGCGAGCCCTACCTCAGCAGTTTTACCCGCGCGCGTGTTGCGATTTCCCGGGAAAAGGAGACGGCGCGCCTCCATCGCACACTTGTACAACTGTGCGATGGAGGGCACAGCACCCCCACTGGGTGCCGGTTCCGCTCAGGCCAGCCCGGCGGCGGCGACGGAGGCTTTCATTTTGGCGAGGCCGGTAGCGGCGGTTTCGGCCACAGGCCGCTTCCAGTATTCGGCATTAAACAGCTCCAAGGAGAGCATCGCATCGCAGTGGTTGCCGGCGAGGATGCCGAGCAACTGCTTGAGCGGGGCGATGCCGTCGCCGGGCCAGACGCGGGCGGCGTCGGTGATGACCGCGCGCTCGGGCGTGGCGGGATAGTCGTTCATGTGGAAGCAGTGCACCGCCTGCCGGCTGAGCAGGCGCAGCGCCGCCGGCTCGGTGCCGCCCTTATAGAGATGATAGACGTCGGCGAGGATGCAGGCATCGGGATGCCCCGCGCGTGCGGCAACATCCAGCGCCTCGTTCAGTTTGCTCAGATTGACCGAGGAGCCCCAGATTTCCAGCTGCGGGATCACGCCCAGCTGCCGGCCGATTTCCAGGATCGTGCGATAGCGCTCAGCCATGCGGTCGGGATCAAGTTTGCCGCACTGCCGGTTCGCGCCCGCCGGCGGGGCCGCGATGTGCGTGCCGCCGAGCTGAGCCAGCCAGTCCATTTCCTGCTTGAGCCGCTCGACGCCCTTCGTGCGCTGCTGCTCGTCATCGACAATCCACGACGCAAAGCCGATGCCACCATAAACCGCCAGCCCGAGATCCTTGCAGTGTTTGCCCATGTCTTTAAGCGAGCCGCCGCCCTGGACGAACTTCTCCACGTCGCTGGTCCACGGCTCAATGCCCTCGTAGCCCGCCTTGCCGGCGACCTCGACCTGCTCTGCCAGGCCCAGCTTGTAGCCGCGGATCGTGCCGGTGTTCAGGCCGTAGCGGAAACGGAACGGCTTGGCGGATGCAGACGGCGTCTGCGCCCGCGCCAGCGTGGCCGGGCCGGAGAGTCCTGCCACCACCGCCGCCGCCACACCGCTGCCAAAGAATTGCCGACGCGTTTGACTCGTGCTCATTGGATTTCCTCTGCATTTTGAGTGCCGGGGTTTATATGCCGAGCCGCGAAACAGCGCAAGCTGAACCAAGCATGATGCGCGTTTGCTTCATGGATGACATGGACGGGATGGACCACCCCAAGTCCACTCTGTCCATGCAGTCCATGGCTCATCGCACCGCACTGCAACTTGAGTGTAGACGCATTCGCAGAATGCGGCGCACCCACTGAACCGCCGGGAGCAACCAAGCAACGCCCTCACCGCCTCCTCACGACGCGGCTGCCGGCAGAAACACACCCGCAAGTTGATGCACGCGGGAGCGGGAGCTCCCGCCCACAAGATCATTCGTTCAGTGTCACGAATACTTTCGCCGGGGTCGACGACCCCGACCACAGAAGCTACACATCTGCCGCTGTAGCCGGGAGCGGTGATCCCGGCCGCCCAGACCTGCACTCCGCCCGCAGATTCGTGACTTATAACTGCGGAGTTGCGCAACTCCGCAATTATCTTTACGCGACGCAACGGACGCGATGCCAGGCCGGGTGGATGAGGGAAAGGTGAGGCTGAAGCGGGCCGCGTTCTGACGAACGCGGCTACGAACCATGCGATGCGCAGTTCGCCTTCTGTCGTCTCACTCGTAATGGAACTCCGCACTGGCGGTGCAGTCGGCGTCGGCGGTAAGGCGGACCCAGTGCGCGCCGTAGGCGTCGGGGAATTTGTGCTCGAGCGTCTGGCCGGGCTCGACCTTGAGCGTCGCGTAGATTTTCCAGAAACCCTCGTTCGCCACATCCACCTCAACCTTGAACGTGACCGCCTGCGCGGCGGCGTGCGAGAGCAGCACGCGCTTCCGGTCATAGCCGGTCATCAGGTACGGGTCGGACGGCTTGTCGGCTTTGACAGCGGTCTGTTTCCACGGGCCGCCGACGCCGACGGGCTTGCCGAGTTTCCAGAGGTCGTCGATCGCACCGCACCACAGGCCAAGCTTGCCGTCGGCGGACTTGAAGAAGTTCGGCGTCGCGGCGGCATCGGTGCGGGCTCCGGCAAGGACGAGCAGGCCGCGCCAGGTGCAGAAGTCGGTGATCAGCCGGTCGTGCGAGGCGACGGGGCGCAGCTTATGCCAACTCGCCTTCTCCCGGGGAATTTCGTAGAAGGTGCCGTGGATGTTGGCGAGGTTGCGCTCGCTCTCGACTTCGCGGACGGCGCGCAGCGGGACCGGCGGCTGATCGAACACGGCCGGGCCTTTCGGCAGGCGCAGCGTCTGCGGGCCGTTGCGCATGATGACCGACGCCGCGTCCACGCTGAACTCCGGTTTGACCGCACAAATCGTGCGGACTTCGTCGGCGCGCTTGGCGTCGTCCAAGGCTTGGAACGCGAGCTTCTCATCCACCTCGGCATAGACCTCGGCGCCGTTCGCCGGTTTGGCGAGGACCATCAGATTGCGGTTGTGCGCCGCGGGGCGCAGCAGCGCGGCGCACCACGCGGCGCCGTCCTCGCCGACGCGCGCGAGGCCGCGGAACAGCTCGGCATGGGCGTCCGGCGCATAGCGCGGGCTTTGGCGCTGGTGCAGGTACGCGGTGACGACGTTCGCGTCGTGCGCCACGATGCGGAGCCACTCGGCCTTCAGCTCCGGCGGCAGCAGTTCGAACTTGTACCCGCCGGCGGGCACGGTGACGGATTTCCATTGGGTCCACTGGCTGTTGCCGGTGGCGTCGAGTTCGATGTCGAACGTCACGTCGCGGTCGTCGCGCGCCGCGAGGTGCAGGCAGCGGTGCTGATAGCCGGCGACGAGGAAAGGATCGGAAACCTGACCGGCGTTGACCCTATCGCCGAGCCAGACGCCGCCAAAGCCGTAGGGCGTGCCGAATTTTTCCAGATCTTCCGGCTGGCCGAACCACAGGCCGGACTGGTTCTGGCCGAGCATGGGGTTGACCATGGTACTCGCCTCATCGGTCGCGATCACGAGGCGGTTGTTCCACCAACAGAAGTCCGGGATATAGCGCAGGTGCTGGCTCAACGGGCGCAGGCCGCCGGTCTGCGCGGCGCTGAAGGTCTTCGGAAAATCGAACATCCCGCCGTGCATCACCATCAGGAAGCGGCCGGGGTTGATCTCGCGGATGCGCGGCCACTCGGTGTAGAAGCCGTGCTTCGGATCGAAGGCATGCGAGGACTTCGGCACGCGGAACGTCTGCCACTGGCCGTGGTCGAGCAATTGCAGGATCACCGAGCGCTTGTCCCAGCCCATCGCCCACAGCGGCGTCTCCGCGTCCGGCGCACCCAGGAGACCGCCCGGCCCGGTCACGTCGGTGAACTGCCGGCGCATCACGACCTTCCACGTCGCGCCATCCCACTCGGCGAGCACGCCGGCATCCTCGGGCGACTTCGGCGGCAGCTCGCACTCGAATTTCTTCGGCTCCTTGCCGGCGGCCGACTGGCCGTTGTTGGCGATCACCACGCGGCCCTGCCCCGTGTAGCCGCCCTTGCCGTGCCAGCCGGGCACCGGCTTGGCGAAGAGCTTCTTCACGTCGAGCGTGTGGACGTTGACCTCGTAGAACGCGCCTTCCATGTCATAGAAGTAGACCCTGTTCGCCGGGTCGGTCAGGTGGCGCAGCACGGCGGTCATGCGGCCGATGAGCTTGGTCTTCACGTCACACACGCGCACCTGGCCCTCGGCGCCGATGAAGTAAGGACCGATGATGAGCTGGTTGCTCTCCTTGTGGATCATGCGGCAGGCATGCGTGCCGCCGACGCTCTCCGGCTGGATCGTCAGCGCGAGATCGGGGCTGACGCTGTAGAGCTTGTCGGCGCTGCCGCGCGTCGAGTGCGGCGGATAGGTGAGGAACCAGAGCTTGCCCGCCCACGGCACGACGGCGCCGATGCCGCATTCGCCATGCGCGGAAAACTCGCCGTTGCCGTTATAAGCCGTGAGATGCGGATAGACACCACTGATCTGGAGCTGGCCTGTGACGGTCGCCTCCGGATCCGCGCATGAACTTTCCGTACCCACCACCGCCAGGACGGCACTGATCGCCAAACACATTCTTGCCGAACCAAGACCTATATGCATGCAGCACTCCCTTCCTACCGTCGTTTCCAGCGGACCGTGGCAGCACCAGAATAGAGTTGGCCGCATGGTGACTCAAGGCCGGGCTGCTGAAGCGGCATGAAATAAAGTTGACGCAGGACGACATGCCGACAACACTGCGGGCGATGAAAATCGAGCACACCTATGGCGAGTGGCAGCAGCTCCAGAACCATTTGCTGTGGTGCTATGACCATCTCAAGCCCGCCACCACGACGCCCACGGAATGGCAAAAAATCACGGGACACAACAGCGCCTGGTTGGTCCGGGAAGGCTGGGCCGAACTCAGATGCGATGGACTCCTCTATCGGGCCGGCAAGGGGGAATGGTTGCTGGCCCCACCACGTACCCGTCTGCAGCGCTTCAGCACCCGGGTGCATTTGCTGTCAGTGGCCTTTCAGTCCCAATGGCTCGATGGTCGTCACTGGTATGATCAGGGCCTGCCCGTGGTGGTGCCTGGCCGCGAAGGCCCTTCGCTGGAAAAGACCGGCGGCCGGCTGGCGCGAATCCTCAAACAAATTGCACCCAACGTGGATGGCTCCATACAGCAAGTCCGGTTTGACGAGCATGGCTTTCTCGACCTGTTGCGTGCCCTGCCGGATTGGATGGAAGCCTATGTCAGAACGATGGACGCCTGCGGCATACGCGCCAGCCGCCCACAGGCTCTCGATGATCGCGTCACCACCGCACAGCGACACTTGAAGACGTGGCCGCTGGACGAACCGCTCAATATCAGCCACCTGGCGAGCACATGCGGAATCGGCCGCCGCCAGCTCGAGCGTCTCTTCCTGTCCCATTTCGATACCACCCCGCATCGCTATCTGGAACAACTACGCCTGCAAACAGCCTGCAGCGCGCTGCGCCAACGTAACGCCCAGATCAAATCCATCGCCCTGCGGTTGGGCTTCGGCGATAGCTCCCATTTCAGCCACTGGTTTCGCCGGTGGACCGGCAGTTCACCCCGCGCGTTTCAGAACAAGCTGCTCTTTTAAGCGGGAGCCGGTGACGCGGCTGAAAAAGTCCCCGGGGTGTGTTACAAGCCCCGCACGAAAGAGGCAACCATGAGAAACCGAATTTTGATGCTGTTGTTGGTGACGGCCTGTTGCGCGGTGCGGGCGGGCGCTGAAATCAACTGGACGCCGGTAAAGTCGCCGGACGGCGCGACGGAACTGGCGCTCGGAATGCGCGCAGGCTGGCCGGTCTACGAGGTGGCACGCCATGGCGCGGCGGTGCTGGAGCCATCGGCGCTGCTGCTGGAGCTGGCCGAGCCCTTCGCGGGTGGCTTCAGCGTCGAGTCGCTCGCGCCGGTGAGCACCAACGCCACCTGGCAACCGCTCTACGGCGAGCGCGCGGTCTACCCCGAGAGCCATCAGGGCCTCATCCTCAAACTGGTCGAGCAGGGACCGCGCGCGCGGCGGCTCACGATCGAGGCGCGCGTTTATAACGAGGGCGTGGCGCTCCGCTATGTTTTCCCGGCGGGCCCCTGGAAGATCAGGCAGGAGCGCACCGAGTTCCGGTTCGTCGCCGGCAGCAAGGCCTTCCCGATCTACTGGACGGAGGAAACCTTTGCCAAGCCGCCGGTCGCGCTTGCGGAGGTGAAGGCCGGCGCGCACACGCCACTGACCGTCCAATTGCCTGCCGGGTTCGCATCGGTGCTGGAGGCGGACTGCGCAAACTACTCGCGGCTCCACCTCGGCAAGACAGCGGACGGCGCGCTGGTTTCGTCGCTCACCGGCGCGGTGGAGTCGACGGAGCCGTTCACGAGCCCGTGGCGCGTGATCCTGCTGGGCGACAACGAAGGGCAGCTGATCGAGCACGAGATCCTGATCCCGACGCTGAACCCGCCCTGCACCATTGCGGACACGAGCTGGATCGCGCCGGGCAAGACGATCAGCAACGAAGGCTCCGCCCCGCTGGTCGGCCGCGACCTCAAGCGCATCATGGATTTCGCGGGCACGAACGGTTTCAAGTATCTGCAGCTCGACTGGGGCTGGTACGGCACGGAGTGGAAGTGGACCGATGCCGACCGCGACACCTTCCGCAAGACGATGCCCAGCTATGCGGCGCGCACCGATTGGATCGCGAACACCGAGGCCGATCCGTTCAAGGTCGCGCAGGGGCCGGTGCCCTACCGGTGTGACTGGAAAAGCGTGACGACCGTGGACCTCGACCTGCCCGATCTGATCCGCCACGGCCGCGAGCACGGCATGGGCATTTGCCTCTACGTCGAGGCGGCGCACACGCTGCGCGCGGTGGACATGGACAAGCTCTTCGCCACCTATGAAACGTGGGGTGTCGCCGGACTGAAGCCCGGTTTCGTCCGCGTCGGCTCGCAGGAAAACACGCAATGGATCCGCCGGATGATCGCGACCGCCGCGCAGCATCGCCTCTGGCTCTGCATCCACGACGGCCATCTGCCGGACGGCGCCGAGCGCACCTATCCCAACCTGTTCATCTGCGAAGGCGGCGGCGGGCAAGAGGGTAATCATCCGGCGATCCACGACGTGACGCTGCCGTTCACGCGCTGCCTCGCGGGCCCGTTCGACTACACGCCGCTGCTCTACGCCAAGGGCAAGACCCACGCCCACATGCTCGCCTTCCTCGTCGCCTATTACGGCCCCGCCCAGACGATCCGCGGCGGCTATCACGCGTGGACCGGCGGCGACGGCCAGGGCAAAGGCGGGGCAGAGCTGGAGTTCGTCAAGCGCGTCCCGGCCGTCTGGGATGACACCAAGGTGCTCGCGGCGAAGATCGCGCAGCACATCGTGGTGGCGCGGCGCAGCGGCGCGACGTGGTTCATCGGCGGCATGACCGGCGCGGAGGCGCAGACCGCCGAAGTGAAGCTCGACTTCCTCAAGCCCGGCGCCCGCTATACCGCGACCCTCTTCAGCGACGACCCCGCCGCCGCGGCTGGCGGCTGGTGCCCCACCAGGCGGGAAACGAAGCGCGTGACCGCCGCCGACAAACTCGCGCTGCCGATGGAAAAAGCCGGCGGCTGCGTTGTGATCCTCGATCCGGACTTGTGATGATTCCTAAGCTTGGAAAACTTTTTGAATGAGGCAAACAGGAAGACAGGGATGGTAGATCGGCCGTCCCTTTTGCCCTGAATTCTTCATCCCCCCCGCTGCGGCGAAGTCCCAAGGCCTCCGACGGCGACCGCAGGTCGCCACTACAGAAAACGGCCCGGAGCTGATGCAGATTCTGGCGGGCGGGAGCTCCGGCTCCCGCGTGCATCAGCTTGTGCGTTTTTCGCGGGAGCGGGAGCTCCCGCCCACAGGAGACGCCACACGCATCGCGAGGTGATTTCGCCGGGGTCACACCGACCCGGCTACAGAAAAGCGTTTGTAGCCGGGATCGGTGATCCCGGCCACCCCGCATCCAGCCGCCTCCATCCACCCGCACAGCTCAATCGTAGACGAACGTCGCGGTCGCGGTGCAGTCTGCGGCGGGTACGAGGCGGACCCAGTAGGCGGAAAACGCATCGGCGAATTTGTGTTCGAACGGCTTGCCCGCTTCGACCGTGAACTCACCGTAGGGCAGCCAGTGCCCCGTGCCCGCGACATCCACCTCGACGCGGAACGTGACGGGCGTCGCGGCGGTGTGCGAGAGCGTCAGGCGCTTGTGGTCATAGCCGGTCATCAGGTAGGCGTCGGAGGGCTTGCCTGCCTTGACGGCGCTGCCCTGCCACGGCCCGCCCTGGCCGCGCGGTTTGCCGAACTGCCAGAGATCATCCACCGCGCCGACCCAGAGCGCGCACTGGCCGTCGTCGGAGCGGACGATGTGCGGGTTGTTGGCGGGCGCATCGGCGGCGACGCCGCTGAGGATGAGCAGGCCGCGGCAGGACGCGTAGTCCTTGATGCGACGGTTGTGCGTCGTGATCGGCCGGATCTTCGCGAAGCCGCCCGCGTTCTCGGCGGGCAGTTCGTAGAACGTGCCGTGCGCGTTGAAGAGGTCGCGCTCGGTGCAGACTTCGCGGCAGATGCGCTCATCACCGAGCGGGCCGGCAGCATCGAACGCGGCGTCGGACTTCGGCAGACGCCAGCGACCTTTGGTGTCCACGTAGAGTACAGAGGCGGCGTCCACGGTGAGCACGTTCTTCGGAATCGAGACGTTCTTCTGCATCCACTCGGCGCCCTTGGCGTCCTTGTCGCTACGGAGCTTGAGCGCGGCATCGAGTTCATAGCAACCGATCTCGCCGCTGGCGTTGGCGGCGGAGAAGCGCAGCGTGCGGATATCGGCGCCGCGCGCGTAGAGCAGGCCGCCGCTAAGGGACTTGTCGGCGGGCTGCGCGATGCCGGCGAAAAGTTCGGGCGCGGTTGTGCCCCGAGCGTCGTTGTTGCGGTAGTGGAAGAAGGCCGTCGCCTTCGCGCAGTCGCGGTCGGCCTTGACGCGCACCCAGGCGCCGGCTTCGCTCGCGGGGAATTCCGTCCACGCGTAGCCGCTCGCCGGGACGTTCACGGTGCGCAGCGCCTGCCAGGTGCCGTCGCCCTTGGCGTCCACCTCGATGGTGAAGGCGACCGCGGCCGCGCCGTTGTGCGCGAGGTGCAGCGAGCGCTGCGCGAAACCGGAGAAGAGAAACGCGTCGGAGGGCACGCCAGCCTTCACCGCGTCATCGAGCCAGACCGCGCCGCGGCCGAGCGCCGGACCGAGTTCATCCACGCGCGCCGGGTCGGTGAACCAGATGTTGGACTGTGACTGGCCGGGGCCCGCGACCTTGCCCTTGGCCTTGCGCGAGTTGAGGAACTCGCTCTTCGCGGTGTCGTCGCAGCCGAAGGCCAGCTTGTCGTTCCAGCGGCAGAAATCGCCGATGACCTTGAGATAGGTGCTGCGCGGCGCGATGCCGGCGGAATGCGTCGCGGTCAGCGTTTTCGGGAAGCGCCAGAACGAACCGTGCATGGTCATCAGCAGGTCGCCCTCGCCGATGTCGCGGATGCGCGGCCACTCGGTGTTCCAGCCGTGCGCGCCGTCGTAGCAGTGGCTCGCCTTGGGCAGGCGGTAGGCGTGCCACGTGCCGCCATCGAGCACCATGAGAATCAGCGAGCGGAAATCCCAGCCGACGCTCCAGATCGGATCGGTGTCGGGCTGCGCGTTGCCGTAGATGCCGCCGGGGCCGGTGACCTCGGTGAACTGGTTGCGCCGCACGAGCTGCCATTCCTCGCCGGGTTTGCGCCACTCGCCCAGCGCGCCGCTGGGGATGGTCGGATCGGTGGTGGCGCCCGGACCGCGCTCGCCATTATTCGCATAGACCACGCGGCCCTGTCCTGAATAGAGGCCCTTGCCGTGATAGCCGGGGAGCGTCGAGTCGAGCGTCGCCGGATGCTGCTCGGTCGGCAGCGCCTTCTTGAAATTGCCGTCGCGGATCAACCCCACCACCGCCAGCGACTGCACGTCCACCTCGTAGAGGCCTTCCTCCATGGTGGCGAAATACAGCTTGTGCGCCGGGTCGGTGAGGTGCCGCGCATTGCCGGTGAGCCGGCCGGGCATGAGCGCGGGCTTGATGACGCGCACGTTGCGCTGCGTGTCGATGAAGTACGGGCCGATGATGAGCTGGTTGCTCTCGCGGTGAATCATCCGGTTCGCGGGCGTGCCGCCGACGCTTTCCGGATGGATGATCTGCTGGAGGTCGGGCGTGATTTCGTAGAGCTTGTCGGAGGACCCTTGGGGCAGATGCGGCCCATAGGAGATGACCCACAGCCGGTCGGCCCACGGCACGACCGCCCCGGTGCCGCATTCGCCTTCCTTGTTATACGTGGCCAGATGCGGGTAGATGCCGGAAATTTGCACCGGGCTGCCGCCCGCCGCCCGGGGCGCACCGCACAGCGCCACACCCGCCCCCAACACCAGCCCGAGGACCGCCCTGCTCATGTTCATCTTCATGCGTCGCTCCTGATCAGCCTGTTGCCTTCCGCAAACGTGGACCGAGAGCATAGGGAGGGCCGCGCCGCGGCACAAGCGCGGGGAGTTGAAGTCACATGAAATAAAGTTGACGCCCGGCGACATGCCGGCAAAACGACCCGGAGGCAGCGCACCTATGATTAAGGGCAGCAGCTGCAGAACCACCTGCTGTTTGGGATGGTTTCCAAGCCGTGGAAAAGCACGCCGCGCCAATGCGCATTTGACCGCTCCGCCTCCCTCGGCTACATTCGCGCCCACAACATGAAAATGGTCATACTCGTTGGCGATGGCATGGGCGACTACCCCTGCCCGGAACTCGGCGGCAAAACGCCGCTGCAGGCGGCGCGCATCCCGAACATGCGGCGCATCGCCGCGGCCGGCGAGCGGCGCATGGTGCAGACCGTGCCGCTGGCCGGGCTGCCGCCGGGCAGCGACGTCGCGAACATGAGCCTGCTCGGCTATAACGCCGAGGAAAATTACACCGGCCGCGCCGCCATCGAGGCCGCCGGCGCCGGCATCCCCCTCTCGGCCACCGACGTCGCCTTCCGCTGCAACCTGGTGACGATCACCGCGGGCCGCATGGCCGACTATTCCGCCGGCCACATCACCTCCGCCGAGGCCGGCGAGTTGATCGCGGCGCTGCAGGCCGCGCTGGGCCGCAACGGCCTGACGTTCCACGCCGGCGTGCAATACCGCCATCTGCTCGTCTGGAACAACGGGCCGCTCGCCCTGGAGATGCAGCCGCCGCACGACATCGCGGGGCGGAACATCGCCAACTATCAGCCGGCCGGCGAGCGCGCCGACGAAGTCCGCGCGCTGATGGAGCGCTCGCAGGACATCCTGCGCGACCATCCCGTCAACCGCGCGCGCCACGATGCCGGCCTGTTGCCCGCCACGCAGATCTGGCTCTGGGGCCACGGCCGCGCCATGCAGCTGCCGTCCTACCGCGAACTCTACGGCCGCACCGGCGGCGTCATCACCGCGGTGGACCTCATCCGCGGGCTCGGCACGCTCGCGGGGCTGAAGAACATCATCGTCCCCGGTGTGACCGGCCTGATCGACACCAACTACGCCGGCAAAGCCGCCGCCGCGCTCGAGGTGCTCCGGCGCGACGACTTCGCCTTCGTCCACATCGAGGCGCCCGACGAGTGCGGCCACGGCGGCGATGTGCAGAAAAAATTACTGGCGATCGAACTGTTCGATGAAAAAATCGTGGGCCCGATCTGGCAGGAACTCGAGCGGCGCGGCGAGCCCTATCGCCTGATCCTGTGCATGGACCACCGGACCCCCATCGCCACGCGCGGCCACACCCGCGACCCGGTGCCGATGGTCAAGCTCGATGGGCCCGTCGGCCCCGTCACCGCCGAAGCGCCCTACGACGAGACCCTCCACGACGGCATTGCGGAGTGCCGGGGGCACACCTGGCTCCGCGAATTGCTGCAGCAGCCCCGCTGAGCGGGCCACGGCTGCCGCCCGCTGCACACAGCGCTCCCGGTCCGTTACCTGCCGGCAGGCTGCGCCACTACGGCGGACGGGGGAGCTGGTCGTTCCAGCCTGACGGCACGCGGTCGTTTCCACTCTACCGGCAGCTTACATAACGGAAATTAATCGCTGCGCTGGTTGCAGGGCCACCTGAAACTACCGCCGGCCCTTCAGGCGGCCGGCGGCTGCAGCCCCAACGGCGCGTGTGCGGCGGCCCAGCTATCTGAACACGCAGCAGCAGTCAGGGAAAGCTTGTGCCGAACAGGGGATTCCCCCGAATCCATATCGGGGCAGACGCGTTGCGAACCGCTTCAGGCTTCCATCTGGGCGCGGACGATGGGCAGGAATTCAATATCGAGATAGGTTTGCCAGGCGGCCGCGAGGCGCGGGAAACGCGCGAGCTGCGCGGTGGACTGGCGACACAGTTTTTCCGCATGCCGCCGCACGAAGGCCGGCGAACGCACGGCGGCGGTCGCCTTGCCGCGCACGCGGTCGGTGCCGAGGGTCTTTCCGGCATGGGCTTCGTTCTGGCTGCCGTCGAGGATGTCGTCGGCGATCTGATAGGCGGTGCCCAGGAGATAGCCCGCCTCGCACAACGCGTTTTTCTCGGCGGCGGTGCGGCCGGCGCTGAGGGCGGCACAGGCAAAGAGCGCCCCGGTCTTGCGGCGGGCGGTGCTGATGGCCAGCGGCCAGGTGGCGGGCTTCTGCCGCCGGACCAGTTCCTGCTCGGCCTCGGCCTCGCACACGACACCGGCCAACTCGATGAAGGCGCACACCAGGTCCATCCGGCCGGTGGCGCGCACCAGATGCATGGCCTTGAAGAGCAGCAAGTCGCCCAGCAGGATGGCGCCGGACGTGGAGTAGCTCTTCCAGAACGTCGGCAGGCCGCGCCGCAGGAGGCCGCCATCGATCACGTCGTCGTGCAGCAGGCTGGCGGCGTGGATCATCTCGACCGCGGCGGCGCTGGCGCGACGAACGCGCGGAACGACGCCGTTGGCGGCGCCGACGCGCAGGGTGAGCCGTGCGCGCAGCAGTTTGCCCGCGCCGATATAGGGCGCGAACTCCGCTGCGCGGCTGCGCAAGGCGCTGGCCGCCAGTTCGCCATGCATCAGGTCGAACAAGGCGCGCACATCCGCTTGCAATCTGGAATCAAGCCGGGCTGTCATGCGCTGAAAGTAAGCTAGCGCGTCCGGCGCGTCAATCACGGGAATGCGGCCGGACACTTTTTTGCTGGCACAACAGGCCGCGCGATCCGCCCCTCCGGGGTCCCGCCGGCACGCGCCACCGGGCGGGCCGGAGCTGCGACGCCCCCTTCCCATGCCGCAGAAAAACACGTGCGCGCGGTTTTGCGCTTGTCTTGATCCCGCCAAGAAACTAAATGTAGTCCGCACGGGTTGCCAGAAGGGACTATCATGAAAAATAAATGGATGGGTCTGCTGTTGAGTCTTGTCATGCTCGGCGGGATGGTGTTGCCGGCTTGGGCCGGAAAAAACGCGCCGCCCCCCAAGCCCGCCAAGCCGCCGAAGGACACCGAGGCCGGTGCCGCGAAGACAGAGTTCAAAGACATCCCGACCCTGCAGGACGGCCCCGGCAAGGGCTACTACGCCATCGTCCAGATGAAGTCCTATGACGCCCTGTTCGTGGCCAGCAACCTGACCGTACAGTTCTTCCCGAAGGAGAATGGCGAGCGCATCGACAAGCCGGTCATCATCGACAACCGCTTCGTCTACACGCAACCCGAGACGGACAAGACGAAAGACCTGCTGACCTTCTCCGGCGTGCGCAACCTCGCGCCGCCCTCCACGAATCAGGCCAAGCTGGTGATCACCGCCGTCAATGATGCCGGACTGGTCCTGGTCCAGACCTGGAAGTTCAGCGAGGGCAAGATTGAAGTGGATGACCATCTCAAGGGCTACTCCGGCGAACCGCCGACCATGCGCACGTATGTCAAATTCCCGCAGACCCACAAGTTCACGCCCAACATCGAGAAGGCCGACCGCGAAAAGCAAATGGCCGGTTATCAGTACACCATCCGCGGCGGCAAGTCGGAAAACGCCATGAAGACGGTCAAGCTCAGCTATGCCTCCAAAGCGGAAAACATCTCGGTGGGCGATTCCGTGGAAAACATGGGGCCGTGGGGCAGCCGCAAAATCACCATCAAGCGCAAATCCGGCAAAGGCTCCATAAACCTGGGGGCCGAATGGAACAAGATGCCCTATGACGGCCTCGAGTTCTGCTTCGGCACGAAAGCCGATCCCAAGACGAAGAAACTCGACGCCCAAGGCTTCGAGCTCAAGGTGGACTGAGTGTCCGACCCGGCACCCAACCTGGTGTCCCTCCCGCCCGACCTGCAGACGGCTCTGCTGTGCGACGACGTGCGCCAGGAGAACAACGGCAAGTTCATCCTCATCGGCATCTTCGACACCATCTACGCCCCGCAGTGGCCGCTGCGCTATCACCGCCTTTTCGTCGTCACCCGCTGGTGCAGCGGCAGCGGCCAGTTCACGCAGCGGACGCGCCTCCTGCGGCCCGACCAGAAAACGCCCGTCGTCGAGACCCGCCCGATCACGTTCCAGATGAACGACCCCGAGACGCTCGTCACCAACATCGAGGCGTTCTTCAATCTCGACTTCCTCACCGCCGGTACGCACTGGATCGAGATCCTGCTCGACCACCAGATGAAGATCCGCTTCCCCCTTCGCGTCGCCGCGATGCCCACGCCACCGGCTGCGCCGGGCGGGTGAGCGCCGCCGCCCTCGCAGCCATAGGTCGTATGGGACCTATAGGACGTATGCGTGGAGATCTGCGAAGCGCACCAAGCCACCTGCGTGAAAAGCCCACCCACGGTTGCCCGGCACAAGTTTTTTCTGGAGTCCGCGGGCTGCTTTCAGCCCGCGCTCACGTGGCATGCGTCGCGATGAAGTCGCGGACGGCGGCCGCGTCGTTGGGCAGGGTGGTGCAGCGGGTGGGCAGGTCGGCAAGCGCGTCGAGGATCGGGTGATGCGCCAGGTCCTGGCCGGTCGCCTCGCGGATCGCCGCGCCGAACTTGGCGGGGTGCGCGGTGGCGAGGCAGATGGTCGGCGCCTCCGGGTCGGGAAATTGTTCGGCCACATGCACGCCGACGGCGGTGTGCGGATCGAGCAGGTAGCCGTGCTGCTCGTAATACTTCCTGATCGTGGCGCGCGTTGCGGCGGTCTCCCCCACCCCGGCGACAAACAGCGGGTCGCGTCCCGCCACACACAATTTCCCGGTGCGCGCAAAATCGCCCATCAGCCCGCGCAGTTTGGCGGCATCGCCGCCGACGCGATCCAGGAGGTAGCGCTCGAAGTTGCTGGCGACCTGGATATCCATCGAGGGCGAGAGGGTCGGCACGACGTGGCCGAGGCTGTATTCGCCGGAGTTGAAGAAGCGCGCGAGGATATCGTTCTCGTTCGTCGCGAGGATCAGGCGCTTGATCGGCGCGCCCATCTTGGCGGCATAGTAGCCGGCCAGGATGTCGCCGAAGTTGCCGGTCGGCACGGCAAACTGGACGGACGGCGCGCCGGTCTCCAGGCAACAGCGGAAGGCGGCGTGGAAATAGTAGACCATCTGGATCAGCACGCGCGCCCAGTTGACCGAGTTGACCGCGCCGAGCGCATGGCGGTCCTTGAACGGCAAATCGGCGAACAGCTCTTTCATGATGCGCTGGCAGTCATCGAAGCTGCCCTCGATGGCCAGGTTGTGGACGTTGGCGTCGAGCACGCTCGTCATCTGCCGCTCCTGCACTTCGCTGACGCGGCCGCGCGGGTGCATGACGAAAATCTGGATGTGCGCGCGGCCGCGGACGCCGGCGATGGCGGCGCTGCCGGTGTCGCCGCTGGTCGCGGCGAGGATGTTCATGTGTCCGCCGGATTTCTCCAGCAGCAGGCTGAACAGGCCGCCGAGGAATTGCAGCGCGATGTCCTTGAACGCGAGCGTCGGCCCGTGGAACAGCTCCAGGATCCGCACCGGCCCGACCGGCACGCAGCACACGACCTCGGGATGCCGGAAGGTGTCGTAGGCGTCGTGGACCAGCTTGGCCACCTCGACCTGCGACAGGTCGGCATAGCGGATGACGAGTTCGTAGGCGAGTTCGCGGTAGGACATCGTCGGCCACTGGTGAAAGCGGTCATCGGGGGGCAGGAGGCGCTCCGGGACCAGCAGGCCGCCGTCGCGCGCGAGGCCGGCCTGGACCGCGTCGCTGAAGCCCAGCGGCGGCGTCTGGCCGCGCGTGCTGATGTAGTTGATGGTGGACATGGCGCGCGAGGATAGCGGCTTGCCGGCCGCGCCGCAAGCCGCGTGCGTCAGGGCGCCGGCTTGATGGGCGGAGCGACGAGCGGATGGGACTGGGTGTCGAACGGCTCCTCGGAGTCGGCGCTGCGGCGCTCGAGCCAGCCGACGAGGGAGCGGACGATCCCCTCGCGCAGCTCTTCGCGCTCGGCCGGCGTTTTGCCGGTGAGATCCAGCTGTCCGGCCGCCATGTTGAAGTGGCCCCCGGCGGTGCCGCGGGCGCCGATGACGGTCCGCAGCAGGCGTCCGCAGCGCGCGCCGGGCTGGCTGGAGCGCATGGAGATCAGCATTTCGTCGCCGCGCCAGCCGGTGCAGAAGGACCAGGTCACGCGCTCGATATGGCTGAGCAGGTCCGCAATTTCCGGGACGATTTCGGGGTGTTCGACGGCGTCGAGGTGCGTCCAGGCGACGCGGCCGTAGAGCTGGGCGTGGTCCATCGCCTCGCGCAGCAGCGCGAAGTAGGAGCGCGGCAGCGCGGCGTGCCGGATCGCGCCGAGGATCTTCATGTTCGCCCGCGGCAGCAGCGCGGAGTAGGCCTCGAGGTCGAGCGGCGTGAAGCGCCGCGAGAAGTCCATCGTCTCCGTGGCGATCGCATAGAGCAACAGCGCGGCGAGCCACGCCGGGACGGCCACCCCGGCCTCTTTCAGGTATTCGTACATGATGCTCGCGGTCGCGCCGGTGCCGGGCCGGAAATCCATCAGCCCCTCGAAGCCCTTCTTCGCACGCGTCTGCGGATGATGGTCGATGACGCCGACAATGCGGGCGCCGGTCGGGACGGTGACGCGGCCGGACCACGGCACCCCGTCGAGCACGAGCGCCGCGGGCCGCTTGCGGCCGAGCTGCAGGCGCGTGGCGAAGGTGAAACCGTAGCGGCAGTGCCTGATCATCTCGCGATTTTCGGCGCGGTTGACCATCCCGGTGAAGACGATGCGGCTGCGCACGCCGAATTTCTCCTTGAGCAGCAGGTGCATCGCCGCGGCGGAGGCGAAGGCGTCGGGGTCGGGGTAGTCGTGCGGGATGATCAGGACGCGGCCCTGCTCCGGCAGCACGGCGGCCAGCGCCGCAAGCCGCGGCGACAGGGCGGGCTTGGCCGCGGCAGCATGCCCGTTTTTGCCGTTGCCGTTGGCCATGCTACGCGTTCCGCGGGCTGGAAAAGTGGGGGGACATTTTTCCCAAGGTTTGGAAAACGGCCGCGCGCCGGCTCAGGCAAACGCCTTGAAACACAGCGTGGCGTTATGCCCGCCAAAGCCGAGCGAGTTCTTGAGCACCGCGCGGAGCTTCGCCTCGCGGGCGACGTTCGGCACGTAGTCGAGATCGCAGTCCGGATCGGGCGTGGTGTAGTTGATGGTCGGGGGGACGACGCCGCGCTGGAGCGCCAGCGCGACCGCCGCCGACTCAACGCCGCCGGCGGCGCCGAGCAGGTGACCGGTCATGCCCTTGATGGAGCTGACCATGATCTGCTTGGCGCGCTCAGCGCCGAGGCTCAGCTTGATGGCCGCGGTCTCGCATTTGTCGTTCATCGCCGTGCTGGTGCCGTGGGCGTTGACATAATCGATGTCGGCGGGCGTCAGGCCGGCGTCCTCCATGGCGATGCGCATGCCGCGCGCAGCGCCGGAACCGGTCTGGTCGGGCGCGGTCATGTGATAGGCGTCGCAGGTGGAGCCGTAGCCGGCCAGTTCGCAGTAAATTTTCGCGCCGCGCTTCTGGGCGCGT
Source organism: uncultured Lentisphaerota bacterium (assembly GCA_903896925.1). GTDB lineage: Bacteria > Verrucomicrobiota > Kiritimatiellia > CAIQIC01 > CAIQIC01 > DP16D-bin41. The sequence continues at coordinate 39,119 of CAITZM010000046.1, forward strand.
TCGAGTTCCTCGACCACGATCACGCCGGCGCCCTCGCCGATGACAAAGCCGTCGCGGTCCTTGTCGAACGGCCGGGAGGCCTTTTCGGGCGCGTCGTTGCGCGTGCTGAGCGCGCGCAGGGCGCAGAAGCCGCCGATGCCGAGGTCGCACAGCGGGGCCTCGGTCCCGCCGGCAAACATCACGTCCGCCTCGCCCCACTGGATGCGGCGGAGCGCCTCGCCGAGCGAGTGCGTGGCGGAGGCGCAGGCGGTGACGATACAGAAGTTGGGACCCTTGAGATTGAGCTCGATGGCAATCAGGCCCGCGGCCATGTTGCTGAGCATCTGCGGGATCATGAACGGCGAAAAGCGCGACGGCCCCTTGGTCATCAGGACCGTGTGCTGCTCCTCGAGGATCTGCAGGCCGCCGACGCCGGAACTGACGCTGCAGCCGATGCGCTCGGGATTTTCGACATTCATGTCCAGGCCCGAGTCGGTCATCGCGAGCTTGGAGGCGGCGATGCCGTAGTGGCTGAACGGATCCATCCGGCGCTGCTCTTTTTTCCCCACAAACAGGTCGACATTGAAATCCACCAGCTCGCCGGCGATCTGCGAGGCGTAGCGGGAGACGTCAATCCGCGTCGTGCGCCGGATGCCGGACTGACCGGCGATCAGCCGCTGCCAGAATGTTTCGATTTCGCAGCCGAGGGGCGTGACGACGCCCAGACCCGTGATAACCACGCGACGACGTTGCATAGCGACTCCTTACCGACTTGTAGGTCGAAAGAAAAAAAGCCGGGGAGGATGGTGCTTGCGCACCGTTCATCCCCGGCATCAATCAGGGGGCTCAGGCCTTGTCGCCGAAGCCTTTTTCCTTGAGGTAGCTGACCACCGCACCCACGGTCGTCAACTTCTCGGCGTCCTGGTCCGGGATCTCGGCGCCGAAGGCCTCTTCGAAGGCCATCACCAGCTCGACCGTATCCAGCGAGTCCGCGCCCAAATCCTCGATGAAGGAGGCTTCGGGGGTCACCTGCTCGGGATTGACGCCGAGCTGTTCCACGATGATCTCCTTGACTTTATCTTCTAATGCCATGTTCAATTCCTCCTGATTATGGCTGTTTATGCTGTTACCATGCCGCCGCAGACCGTCACCACCTGACCGGTGACATAGGCGGCGGCGTCACTGGCCAGGAACAACACTACGTTGGCCACATCCTCCGGCTCGCCGAAGCGCGCCAGGGGAATGGCCTCCAACATTTTCTTCCGGATGTCTTCGGGCAATTTTTCGGTCATCTTCGTCTGGATAAACCCCGGCGCCACCGCGTTCGCGCGGATGCCGCGGCTGGCCAGTTCCTTGGCCACCGACTTCGTCAGCGCGATCACGCCCGCCTTCGACGCGGCGTAATTACACTGTCCGGCGTTGCCGATCAAGCCAATGATGGACGCCACGTTGACGATCGCGCCGCTGCGCTGCTTCATCATCGGGCGGGCGACGGCCTTGGAAAAGAGGAAGGTGCCCTTGAGGTTGATGTCCAGGACGGAGTCCCAGTCCTGCTCCGTCATGCGGATCAGGAACGTGTCCTTCGTGATGCCGGCGTTGTTGACCAGGATGTCGATCTTGCCGAAGTCCTTTTCAATCGCGCCGACGACCGCCTGCACCTGTTCGGCATTGCTCACGTCGACCGAGTAGCACTGCGCCCGGCGGCCCAGCGCCTGCACCTTGCCCGCGGTTTCCGCCAGCCAGTCGGCTTGGAGATCGCACAAGGCGATGTCCGCACCCTCGGCGGCGAGTTTCAGGGCGATGGCCTGACCGATGCCGCGTGCGGCGCCAGTCACCAATGCTATTTTTCCAGTTACTTGAGCCATAAAATTTAACCCCGTCAGGAAGCCAGGGCCGGCGCCGCGGCCTCCAGACTGGAGCGGTCGGAGATGTTATAGAGCGCCGCCTGTTTGTCAATACGTTTGACGAGGCCTGAGAGCACTTTACCGGGGCCGCATTCGACAAAGGCCTGAATACCTTCGGCCTGAAGCCGTTGCACATCCTGCACCCACTGGACCGAACCGGTCACCTGCCGCACCATCAGCCTGCGGATCTCGTCCGGGGTGGTGTGGAACTGGCCCGTGACGTTCGAAACCACCGGCAGCTGCGGGGGCAGCAACACGACGTCCGCCAGGGCCGCCTCGAGCTGCTGCGCGGCCGAGGCCATCAGCGCCGAATGGAAGGCGCCGGCCACGGGCAGGCGGATCGTCTTGCGGACGCCGGCCGCCTTGAGCGCCACCTCGGCGGCATCGATCCCCGCCTTGGTACCGGACAGCACCGTCTGCTCCGGCGAATTGAAATTGGCCTGCTCGACGCCGGACTCCTGCGCGAGCTTCGCCAGCAGCGCCGGATCGGCGCCGATGACGCTCATCATCGTGCCCGGCCGCTCCACACAGGCCGCCTGCATGGCTTCGCCGCGCACCTTCAAAATCTTCAGCGTGTCCTCGAAGCCGACCACGCCCGCGAGGTGCAGCGCCGTCCATTCGCCGGAGCTCAAGCCCGCCGCCGCCGCAAACTGCACGCCCTGCCGGACCTGCTGGAGCGCCGCCAGCGCGGCCATGCTGACCACAAAGATCGCCGGCTGCGCATGGCAGCTCTGCGTCAGCTTCTCGATCGGGCCATCGAAGCAGATGGCGGCGAGGTCATAGCCCAGCACCGCGCTGGCGCGGTCGAAAAGCGCCCTGGCCACGGGAAACGCTTCGGCCAGATCCTTGCCCATGCCGACCGCCTGCGCACCCTGCCCCGGAAATAGAATCGCTGTTTTCATGTCTCATTCTTCCTGCTTTGGAAATTTCTCATACCCGCACAAACCAACTCCGGCTGCTTCCAAGCCTTGAAAAACGGCCGGCCGGAAGGCGGATCAATCCTTATCCCAGTCGAGAACCGCGGAACCCCACGTGAAGCCGCCGCCGAAGGCGACGAGCACGACGGTGTCGCCCTTCTTGATGCGGCCGCTGCGGACGGCCTCGTCAAGCGCGACGGGGATCGAGGCGGCGGAGATGTTGCCGTACTTCTCGAGGTTGATGAAATACTTCTCGGCCGGCGCGCCGAGGCGGTGCCCGATGGCCTCGATGATGCGCAGGTTGGCCTGGTGGGGGATGACCAGATCCACGTCGTCAATCGTCAATCCGGCCTTGGCGAGGGCCTTATGGCAGGCTTCGACCATGCGGGTGACGGCATGTTTGAAGACTTCGCGGCCGCTCATCTTCATGTAGTGCAGCCGCTGGGCGATCGTCTCCGGGGAGGTCGGATGCCGGCTGCCGCCGCCGGGCAGCATGAGCAGTTCGGCGAGGCGCCCGTCGGAACCGAGCGCCGTGGCGCGGATGCCATGCGGCGCGCCGCGCGCGGACAGGATGGCGGCGCCGGCGGCGTCGCCGAACAGCACGCAGGTCTGGCGGTCCTGCCAGTCAATGACGCCGGTCAGCTTCTCGCTGCCGATGATGAGCGCGGTGTCCACCTCGCCCGTCGCGATGGCGTTGCGGACGAGGTCGAGCGCGTAGATGAAGCCGGAGCACGCGGCCGTGATATCGAGGCAGAAGGCGTTGTGGGCGCCGATGAGCTGCTGCACGAAGCAGGCGGTGCTGGGGAACGGCATGTCCGGCGTGATGCTCGCGCAGACGATCATGCCGATCTGGTCGGCGGTGACGCCGGCGGCTTCCATCGCCTTGCGCGCGGCGGCGGCGCCCATGTCGGAGGCGGCTTCGTCGGGCCGCGCCATGTGGCGCTCCTTCATGCCGGTCCGGGAGACGATCCACTCGTCGGTGGTGTCCACGATCTTCGCGAGATCGGCGTTGGTGACCACCTTTTCGGGAATATAGGAACCGGTGCCGATGATCGACACCGTACGCAGCGCAGGAACACTCATGCCTTGATGGTCTCCAGTTTCTTGCAACCCTCGACGATCTGCTCGTTGAGGTGATGATGCACCCACTCGCCGGCGAGCCGGATGCCGTTGCAGACCGCATTGGCCTTGGCGACGCCGTGGCCGATGATGACCACGCCGTTCGCACCCAACAGCGGCGCGCCGCCGTAGGTGCTCGGATCGGATCTCTTCTTGATCGCATCCAACCCGTTCTTGAGCAGGAGGGCGCCCAACATACGGATAGGGGTTCTGGTAAATTCTTCCTTGAGCCAGGTCTTCATCGCATGCGCGACCGCTTCGCAGGTCTTGAGCACGACGTTGCCGACGAAACCGTCGCAGACGATCACGTCCACCTTGCCCTCGAACAGGTCGTGGCCCTCGACATTGCCGAGGAAATTCAGGTGCGATCGCTCCAGGATCTGGAACGCTTCCTTGGTGAAGCCGCTGCCCTTGGAATCCTCCGTCCCGACGCTGAGCAGGCCGATGGTCGGCTTCGCCACGCCCATGATCTGGTTCGCGAAGACGCTGCCCATCACGGCGAACTGGGCCATGCGCAGCGGCGTGCAATCGGGGTTCGCTCCGGCATCGACGAGGATGAACGGCTTGGTCGGCGACGGGATCACCGCCGCGATGACCGGCCGCTCGACGCCTTCCAGCGTCCGCAGCTTGAGCGTCGTCGCCGCGACGGCCGCGCCGGTGTTGCCGGCGGAAAAGACCGCGTCGGCCTCGCCATTCTTGACGAGGTCCAGCGACCGGCTGATCGAGGAGTCCTTCTTGCGCCGCACCGAGGTGGCCGGAGACTCCTCCATGCCGATGACCTCGGTGCAATGACGCACCTCGATCTTCGGGGAGATCTCGCCGTACTTGGCGAACTCTTTGCGGATGGCCGCCTCGTCACCCACGAGGAACAGCTTGCTGATACCCGGCAAGGTCCGCGCGGCTTCGATGGTGCCAGCCACGATTTCGAACGGGGCATAGTCCCCGCCCATGGCGTCAACGGCTATACGCATGGCCGGACTTAGTCTTCGTCAGACGCTTTGATCAGCACCTGCCGGCCATGATAGCTGCCGCAGGCCTGACAGACCCGGTGCGCGAGGTGCGGTTCGCCGCACTTCGGGCACGGCGAGGCCGCCGGCATGGGCTGCTTCAGATGCGCCTTCCGCTGCCGGATGCGACTTTTCGATTTTTTCCTTTTGGGAACCGCCATGTTGCGCTCCTTTCACTACATTTTTCGTCACTTCAGTTTCAAATCGTCCAAACCCGACCAGCGGAGGTCGCTCCGCGACACCTCACACCCGCACGCCCCGTCGTTGAGGTTATGACCACACTGCGGGCACAAGCCCTGGCAGTCCGGCTCACACACCGGGTAGCGCGGCAGATGCAGCAGCACCTCTTCCCGGATGTCGTCCGTCAGGTCAATTTCGTCCTTCTCGGCCGAGGATTCGAAGGCGCGTAGGAAATCCGAAATCGTCACCTTTGTCGAGAACTTTTCCGCGCACCGTCCGCAAGCCGCCGCCACTTTGACGGTCAATGACCCCATGACCAACAGTTCCTTGTCGACCACCTGGGCGAAAAAATCGTAGTCGATCGGCCCCTTCACTTGGACCGGGTCCGTGGGTGCCAGGGCGAGGATCTCCACCGGCTCGGTGCCCGTCAGTTGCTCGCCATCGGGGTCGAGCTTTGGAATTTCTATAATCATCTTGCCACGGATACGTTGTATTTATTCAAGGGCGGCAGACCGGGTCTGTTTTCCAAGCCTCATTCGTCCGCCGCGAGCCGCTGACTGCGGCGCTTTTGGGCGGGAGCCACCACGGCCGCACCGCCGAGCTTGCGCTTGAGGGCCGCCTGGACCACCGCCGGCACAAACTGGGCGGTCTGCCCGCCCAGTTCGGCGATCTCGCGGACCGTGCTCGAACTCAGAAAACTGTAGTCCTCCTTCGTCATCAGAAAGAGGGTCTCGACCTCCGGCGTCATCGCGCGGTTGGTCAGCGCCATTTTGAACTCGAACTCGAAATCCGAAAACACGCGCAGCCCGCGCACCAGCACGTGGACACCCTTCGCGCGGGCATAATCCACCAGCAGGCCGGAAAAGCGGTCCACCTCCACGTTCGGCAGTTTCCGCACCACCCCGCGCGCCTGCTCCAGCCGCTCTTCCAGCGAGAACAAAGGGTTCTTCCGCGAATGCTCCGCCACCGCCACAATCAGGCGGTCGAAGATGTGCGCGGCCCGCTCGATCAGGTCCAGATGGCCCTTGGTCATCGGGTCGAAGGTGCCCGCATAAATCGCCGCCTGTTTATTTCGTGCTTTCATGCTCTTAAAATTTTCCGGAACGCAGCGCCCCGCTTCCTCGCTCACGGCAACCCTGGTTCGCTTGCCAAACTTACGACTGACTTTCAGTTGTCTGCTGACCGCTGGCATCTGACTTCTGACCGCTGCTGGCTTCAGCTTCCGCCCGCCGATACATCAGCACGCGGGTCCCGCCATAGGTCCGGTCCCAGATCAGCGTCCAGCCCGAGCGGATCGCCGGCCGCCCATAGGAGCCCAGTTCGAAGACCAGGAAGCCACCGGGCCGCAGGATAGGCCCCGCCTCCAGCGCGGGCAAGGTCTTTTCGAGCCAGCACTGGTCGCCCGTACGGTCGTACGGCGGATCGGCCAGCACCAGGTCGAACTGTCCCGCAGGCTGGCCGGCAGGCGCCCCCGGGACGGCGCGCGGCGTCAGCAGGCCGCGCCCGCTGAACTCCAGAAACTTGAACACATCCGCGCCGACGCATTTCGCCTTGGCGCCCGCATCGGGGCACAGTTGCCGCAGATTTTCCTTGAGCACCGCCAGCGCGCGCCGGTCGGACTCCACCCAGACCACCTCCGCCGCGCCCCGGCTCCACGCCTCCAGCCCCAGCGCGCCGCTGCCCGCGAACAGTTCCAGCACACGGGCGCCGACGACAAACTCGCCCAGCCCGGAAAAGATCGCCTGCCGGACCTTGTCCTGCGTCGGCCGGGTCTCGCCGGGAGGCGCCTTAAGTGTCCGCCCGCCCAATGTTCCGCTTGTGATGCGCATAATGTGCGGGGATTCTACGCTCCCGCGCGCCGTTTTCCAAGGCTGGGGAAAACCGGCCAAATTCTTTGACAGCGCGGCAACGGCGGCTTAGCATCGGCAACGTTCGCGCGACCAGGAGCCTGATCATGAATATGAACCGCCGCAGTTTCTTGCAATCCACCTCCGCCGCCCTGCTGGCCACCTCCTCCTTCCGCCTCGTGGGCGCGGACTCGCCGGCCAGGCGCCACCGCACCGCGCTGGTCGGCTGCGGCTGGTGGGGCGGCAACATCCTCGCCGCCGCCATGGCCAGCGGCGCGTGCGAGATCGTCGCGCTCTGCGACGTGGACCGGCGCTTCCTCAAGCGCACCGACGAGCGGGTCCGCAAGGAAACGCGCGATGCGCCCAAGCTCTTCGGCGATTACCGCGAAATGCTGGCGCAGGTCAAACCGGACATCTGCATCGTCGCCACGCCCGACCACTGGCACCCGCTGATCATGATCGCCGCGGTGCAAGCCGGCGCCCACGTCTACGTGGAAAAGCCGATCAGCCACACGATCCTCGAGGGCCGCGCGATGGTGCGGGCCGCCCGCGCGGCCAGCCGCGTCGTGCAGGTGGGCACGCACCGGCGCGCCTCGCCGCACAACCTCAGCGCGCGCGAGTTCGTCCGCAGCGGCAAGGTCGGCAAGATCGGCATGGTCCGCGCGTTCGTCAACTACGGCGGCGGACCCGAGACGCCCAAGCCGCACACCCAGCCGCCGCCGGAGCTCGACTGGGACCTGTGGTGCGGCCCCGCGCCGAAACGCCCGTTCAACGGCAACCCGAACAACCCCTGGGGCAGCGGCATCCATCCGCGCGGCTTCCGGCACTTCCTCGACTATGCCAACGGCACGCTCGGCGACTGGGGCATCCACTGGCTCGACCAAATCCTGTGGATCACCGGCGAGCAGGCGCCGACGTTCGTCTCCAGCCTCGGCGGCCGTCCGGTCAAGGGCCCGGCGATCCTGAACGACAAGGAGCAGACCAGCGACGCGCCCGACCACCAGATCGCGCAGTACAAGTTCACCGACTTCGACGTGTCGTGGGAGCATCGCCTGTTCGCCGGGCACAACGCCGAGAAGGGCGAGAATGTCGGCTGCTATTTCTTCGGCACCGAAGGCACCTTGCACCTTGGCTGGCAGAAGGGCTGGACGTTCTACCCCACAAACGACAAGCAGGCGACGATCCACGAGGACGCCAAGCTGGACGAACCCGACGGCCAGAATATCCGCACGCTCTGGACCAACTTTCTCGACTGCATCCGCACCGGCAACAAACCGATCAGCGACATCGAGGACATCCACCGCTCCACGAACTGCGCGCTGCTCGGCATGTTGAGCCTCAAGCTCGGCCGCAGCATCGCGTGGGACGCCGCGAAATACGAATGCACCGGCGACGTTGCCGCCAACCAGCTCCTCCGCCGCGCCTACCGCGGCGACTGGAAATACCCGGAAATTTAAGATTTACGATTGAAGATTTATGATTTGCGGAAGGGGAAGTTCCTCGAGCATGGTCCTTCAATCGCCAGGCGGGTTTCACAACCGAGCGTGCTCCTATTAGCTGGGAGGGGCGACGTCCCGTCGCCCCAGCCCAATCCGACAGCCCCGCAACCATGTTCTTCGTGGGCGGGGCTTCCAGCCCCGCGAGACCAAGCCCACATACACACAAGCGATAGCGAAGATTACGCATAAAGCCGGCCGCCGCTACAGCAGAGCCAAACGCAGCACGGACAGGGTTTGCCTCCCGCATCTTTTTCTTCGGCGGCAAGAGTGCCGCCGCTCCCGGTTGGAGCGCTGCGGTGAAACCGGTAGGAGCGCAGTCTTGCTGCGCCCAATGTGCATTGGAAACGGAACGAACGGACAGTCTTCGAGTGCAGGACGCCCCTGAGGAATTCTCCGCTCACCGCGCGGCGGCGGCGCGCAGGACTTCGGCAACGGCGGCGGCCGTGCGCGTCCAGGAGAACGTGGCGGCGCGCTCGCGCGCCGCGGCCATGCGCACGGCGCGGACTGCCGGAGTGAGGGCCAAGGTTTCGCGGATGCGCGCGGCGAGTTCGGAGGCATCGTCGTGCTCGCAGTAGGCGATGGTCTCGCCGCCGACCTCCGGCACCGAGGCGCAACGCTGCGCAACCACCGGCACGCCGGCGGCCATCGCCTCCAGCACCGGCAGGCCAAAGCCTTCGTAGAGCGAGGGGAAAACAAAGACGGTCGCCGACTGATACAGCGCGACGAGGTCCTCGCGCGATGTGCGCTCCAGCCGCAGCACACGCGTCGCATCGGGCAGCCGCGCGAGCGCCGCCTGCACCCGCTTTTCACCGCGCCGCGGCCGGCCGACCAGCACGAGCCGGTGCGGAATGTCCCCGGCGAGCAAACCGAACGCCTCGATCAGTCGGTGCACGTTTTTGTGCGGATAGGTGTTGGCGATGCACAGGATAAAGGGTCCCTCGAACCCCAGCACGTCGCTGCGCAGGGCGGCCATAGTTTCCGGCACCGGCGCCGCGAAGAACTCCGGCGCGGCGGCCAGCAGGGTCGGCGTGACCTTTTCCGGCGCGACGCCGGTCTCGCGGACGATTTCGCGCTGCGAAAATTCGGAGAGCGTCAGCAGGTGCGCGCAGCGTTGCGCCGTCTGCGTGACGAGCAGATGCGTGACCAGCCACGCGGGCCAGGAGAGATCGGCCGGATGGCTCAAATACTGCAGGTCGAGGATGGAGGCGACCTGCGGGCACGGCGCGTGCAGCGGCGCGACGTACCCGGGCGACCAGAGCACCTGCACGCCGGCGGCGCGCGCGAGGCGCGGCAGTTCGGTCTGCTCGCACCAGATGCGGGCGATGCGGTTGCGGGCCCGGAGCGGCACCAAGTGGAAGTCCACGTTGGCAAACTCGTCGAGGTGCTCGCACAGGAACGCGTCGTTCTCCAGGTTCGTGAACACCAGCAGGTCCAGGTCCGGCTGCGTCACCGCGAGCGCGCGCAGGGTCTCGACGAGGTAGGTCTCCGAGCCGCCGACCTCGCCGGGGATCAGGAACAGCGCGTTGACGCCGACTCTCATTTCGCCTGTCCGTTGCGGCGCGCGGCCATGAGCGCGTAGATGCCGACGATGCCGTAGCGCACGCCGAGATGGATCAACGCCTGCGGCGACCAGCGGCCGGCGTCGGCCGAGGCGGCGTGCCACTCCTCGCGGAACTGCAGCGCAAAGGTGCGGCCGCTGATCGAGCCGGGGTGCCAGCGGAAGTCGGCCAGCGGCCCGCCCGGGATGCGCACGGCCCCACCCTGCCGCCACAGCCGCAGGATGAACTCGTAGTCCCAGGCCGCGGTCAGTTCGGTGTGCAGGAGGCCGGCGCGCTCCAGCGCGCTGCGCCGGAAAAACATCGCCGGCTGCGAGATGTAATTGATGCACTGGATGGTGAAGCGCGACGAGAGCGGGAAGAACAGTTCCTTGAACCGCGTGATGCCGCCGCGGATTTCGGCGCCGCCTTCGTCCACGATGCGGCAGCGCCCGAAGGCGAGCGCCGCGCCCGGCCGGGCGGCGAGCGCCTCCGCGGCGCGCACGAGCGTCCCGGGCGCATACAGGTCGTCGGCGTTCAGCCACGCGACCAAGTCGCCGGAGACGCGCCGCAGCCCCTTGTTGATCGCATCGGCCGGCCCGCTGTCGCGCTCGGCGAGCAGGAAGGTGTCGGGCCCGAGGTAGCGCCGGATGATCTCCAGCGACCCATCGCTGCTGCCGCCGTCCATGATCCAGTGCTCCACCGTCACGCCCGGCGCGCGCTGCGCGGCGACGCTGGCGAGCGTGGCCTCGAGAAACCGGGCGCCGTTGTAGTTCGGCGTGACGACGGAAAACTTCATGGCGTGACAGGCACCGCGATCACAGGCGCCGGCGCTTCCGGCACCGCCGGCGGGGGCGTGCACCACACATCGAACTCCGGGCCGAACTGGCGTAGGAATTCCGGACCCCAGTAACGCTCCCACGCCACAACGGGCAGGATGATGACGGTGCCGATGAAGGGCATGGCCAGCAGACAGCCCGCACAGCCGCACGTGAACAGGCACGCGAGACAGCCCACGGTGACGAGCGCCATCCCCAGCACCAGGCTGACGGCAAACCGCACCAGGCCGTACAGCAGAAAAGCGCCGACGTTCGCGCGCAGCAGCGGCAGAAAGCGCCGCCACGCCGCGTTGGTCTTCAGGTCATGCTTGCGCATCAGCGGCACGACAAAATCATGGAGGAAGACCAGTATGTAGCCGAAGAGGACCGAAAAGGGCAGCAGCAGCAGGAACCCCAGCACGATGGCTGCGATCGCATAGCCGCGGAACACCTTCAGGTGAATATCCGGCCAGGCCAGAGCCACGCAAAGGCCGCCCAGCACCAGCACCAGCGCCAGCAAAACGAACCCGAAGACGAAGTCCCACCAGAACAGCGAGTTGCCCTGCGTGCGCCAGCGCCGCCACGGCTCGGCAATCGCCGCCTGGTTCGTCAGCGCATTGTCGAGGAACATGAACTTGCCCCGCGCGCTGAGCCACGACAGCACCAGCCTGAGGAGAAAGCACACGAGCAGCAACAGCGTCGCGCCGATGATGATCGCCGCCAGGTGCTGGTGGACGAACGTGCCGAGCTGCTTCAGCTCATGCTTGCTGTCCATCGGCAGGTTGAAGTTGCCGCCCCCGCCGCCCTCGGTCAGCGTCGCCAGCCACGCCGTGAAACCGATGGCGATCCAGCGCCCGAGGTCGAAGGGTCGGAACAGGAGATCCTTCATCCGGTTCCACGCCCGCCCGAACGGCTCCATATACTCGATTGGCTGTGTATTCATGTTGGTCTCCACGTCGGCGGCATCCTAGCCTCCCGCCCCCGCCGCCGCAAGCCAGAGGAAGCGAAGCGCATGGTTGAGGGATAATGGTGAAGGGTGGATGGAAGCACCGGTCCCGGAATGAAAACCCACCCTCACCCAGTCACCATTTGCCATTCTCCATCCTCCATCCGCCATTCTTCATCCACCATTCTCCATCCACCATTCTCCATCCGCCATCTTCCATCCTCCATTCTCCCAGCCGCCCCATCTTCCTCTTGTCTTCGTTCCCCCGTCCGGCTATCACTCCGCGCATGACAAACTCCAAAGGCGACCTGATCGGCGAAGGCAAATACCTGCGCCTGTGGAACCGCGGCGGCTGGGAATACGTCGAGCGGCACAACACGCGCGGCATCGTCGCGATCATCGCCGTCACGGCGGACCGCCGCCTCCTGCTCGTCGAGCAGCGCCGGCCCGCGCTCGACGCACGAGTCATCGAACTCCCCGCCGGCCTTGTCGGCGACCACCCCGGCCAGGAGCAGGAAGACTTCGCCCTCGCCGCCGAGCGCGAACTGCTCGAGGAGACCGGCTATGCCGCCGGACGGATGGAGCTGATCTTCGACGCGCCTCTCTCCTCCGGCTTGTCCTCCGCCCACATGACCTACTACCGCGCCCACGACCTCACGCAGGTGGACGAGGGCGGCGGCGACGAGATGGAAGACATCGTCGTCCACGCCGTCCCGCTGGCCGAGGTCGACGCCTGGCTGGCGGCCCAGCGCGCGAAAGGCATCCTCGTCGACCCGCGCCTCTACGTCGCGCTGTACCTCGCCTCAAGGGATTGAGGAGAGGGGCGAGGGACGGAAGCGGAAGCGTGAGGTCAGAAGTCAGCAGTCAGAGATCAGCCGGCGGATGAAGAAAAGGCAACCGCGGGTGAACCCGGTCCACCCGCTGTTCCGCCGAGATAGGGATTGATCGGTACGGACGCAAGCGAACAGCAGAACGTTGAAGCTCGTCAACAATTCAGATGCCAAGACAAGCTCCCCCGTGAAAAGCGTACAAATCATCTTTTTGAGTATTTTCTCGGCGTGTATGTATGGCGTCGTTCATGACCAGGTGACCGTGCGACTCTGTAGCGAGTATTTCACCATAGCCCACCCGCCGCTATTCCATACGTCCTCACCGACTCTCCTAGCACTGTGCTGGGGAATTGCGGCCACAGCAGGGATCGGTGCTGTTTTGGGCGTCATCCTGGCACGGGTCTCCCAGTCCCGAGGCTCGGCTCCCTACTCGGTTTCGCGACTCGCTCGCTCTGTACTCTTCCTCCTTGCCATCATGGGCATATCGGCCTTCATCGCCGGCGTTATCGGTTACCAGCTCTCACGTCGCGGGTTCATCTTTATACCGGCTGGTTTAATCGAAGGGCTTCCTGCGCAGCAGCATGATCGCTTCATGGCCGTTTGGTTCGCGCATGGAGCCAGTTACTTCGTCGGTCTGGCGGGCGGCGCGCTGCTCTGCTTTCGTGTATGGCAGGTCCGTGGCAGACCTTCCGTTATCGCGCTCTTTCCGCAGACCATCGCAGCAGCTATTCGAACCATAATCATTGTCATACTCGCTGCCTTTATTGCATGGATTCGGTTTTTTGAACCTTAACGCAAGGAAGTGCACGGCAGCGCGGCGGTGACAAGCGTGGGCCTGTAGGCTAGATTCTGCCCGATGAAACAGGCGGTGACCTATGAATGAATTGGTTTTTGAAGTCACGCAAGACGGGGACGGCGGCTATGTGGCCGAATGCCTGAGCGAGGGCATCTTTACCCAAGCCGATACGTGGGATGAGCTCCGCCGCAACGTCAAGGAAGCAACCGCCGCCTACTACTTCGACCGCCCGCAAACCCTGGCGCTCCGTCTGCATCTGGTCCGCGACGAAGTGCTGGCCTCCGCATGGAAATCCCGCGCGATCTGAGCGGCGCCGATCTGGTGCGCATGCTTTGTAGCCGCGTTCGTCAGAATGCGGCCTGAGCAGGGACGCACGCCGCCGCCCAACCGGAGCGGACCTTTCGCGCCAAGGACGCGGAGGTCGCCAAGGCAAGCAGCGCACCGCAGCAGGGCCACGGCACCCGCCCGTGGGCTTCGTCCCAAGAAATAGAGATCAGCGGTCAGAAATCAGAGGTCAGCCAGCGGAAAGAAATCCTTGCGTTTCTGTGCGTTCTCTCGTGGCAATTCGGCCTCCGTGAACCTCCTTCCGACCTCTGTGACCTCTGTGGTTGGCCTCTATCTCCGCAGCGCGGCGAGCAGTTCGTTGATCTTCTGCCGCAGCGTTTCCATATCGGGATCGGCCAGGGGCGTGTCGAGCGTGGCGACGGTGTTGCTGTTGGCACTGGTGCCGCCGAGGGCGGTGGTCAGGCTGCTTGGGGCCGGCGCGGGGCTGGGTTCGCGAGGCGGCGGGTACCTGCGGACTGCCGCTTCATCAGGTCGGCGCCCAACTTTCGCACATCGAAACCGTATCGCCCGGCGAGGGCTTCTTTGGCTTTGCGAGCCTCGGTGATGACAGGATCAGGATTCATATGGTCTCCATCAATTCTTCCGGCGTGCAAATTTCGGGGCAGAGATAACCCGCCTCCGCACACGCGGCGCGGATGGCTTCGGCCTTTTCGGCGTTGGCGATGTGTTTGAAATTCCACGTCAAAAGATAGCGCACGCCGTGCACGGCGGCCAACCCGATATGCAGCGCGTCATCGGCAGCGACCGCCGGCACGAGTTGTTGCGCGATCAGAGTTTCGGCCAGTAGGATGGCGTCTTCGTTGACGGTGAGCAACGGGAAATCCTTGATGGCCTCCAGCCGCCGGGCAGCGGCCAACGGGTCACCTTCGGCACATTCATCAAGGACAAGTTGTGAGACATAGCCCTCGAAGGCGGAGAGGCGGATCGTCCACCATTCCGTCGTGACCTGTTGACGGGCCGCCAGCAACAAATCACGGCTCGGCCTCGCCGTCAAATAACTGGCCACCGTCGTTTCGATGTACAAGCGCGGTTTCATGCTATACCCAAGTATGCGGCGATGTTTATCGCATTTCCGAGCTTGGTTGAACAGGTTGGAATTCAACCGCCGCGCCCGCGAGTAGCCTGTTGATTTTCTGCCGAAGCATTTCCAGGTCGGGCTCGGCCAGGGGCATAGCGAGCGTGGCGACGGTGTTGCTGCGGGCGAAGTTCCAGCGCCAACTTTTCGCGCGTTTCCGGTGGGGTTCGCGGGGCTGGAAAGCCCCGCCCACAAAGTTTGAGCATTGTTGCAGTTGGTTTCGCTGGCGGCTCGGCCGGAGGCCTCGCCCTACCGGTCCCTTTGTTGTCTTCGTTAACTTCTGTTCCTGTTGTCCTCCCCCCCCCCGCAAAGCTACAGATGCGGTCCGGCCGGTTAGGAGTGGGTGGCGCGGTGGGGGCTGGGCGTGGCGGCCTGATACCCGCCTGCTTGGTGCAATTCCCGGCTGGATGCTTTCCGGTTCAGCAGGGCTGCGTTCTTTGCGCCTGTGCGTTTAAAGAAAATTTGACGCTGCTTCCACGGCTGATGCGCTTCCTCTGTGACCTCATCCGACCTCGGTGTCCTCAGTGGTGAAGTCTTCGCTCCGGCTGACCTCCCTGCCCTGAGCGACGTCGAAGGGTGACTTCTGATCTCTGACCGCTGACCTCTCTCTTCAGTCCCTCGCCCCTTCTTGCCCCCGCGGCGGTTCAGCGCGCGGGCTGGCCGATCTGGAAGCGGAGGGCGGCGAGCTGGCCGTCGGTGGTCAGCCAGAGGCGGGCTTCGCCGAGCGCCGCGAGCGGCGTCAGCCAGAGCTTCAGGTTCTTGAGCTGCTGGCGCTTGTCGGCGGACTGCTGCGGGTTCTCCAGCATCAGCTTGATGGAATAGAGGTCCATGATCGGCAGCAGCTCGTTGCGGGCGCGGGCGAGGTCGGCCCAGGCGTAGGCGCCACCCCGGGCCTGCGCGAGGCCCTCGGGCCAGCGGGCGGTCCGCGCCTCGTTGTCGGCGGTGCTGCTGTCGTAGCGCGCCAGCAGGGCGTTGAGGCTGCGGGCGCTGGAAGCGACGAGGAACCAGCCTTCGCACACGGCGTAGGCCGGGCAGGCGTCAGGCGGCAGGGCGGCAAAGGCGTTCTGCGCGGTGCTGGAGACGGTGTAACTGGTGCGCGCGCCGGCCTTCGTCTCGTGCGTGACGAGGCCCCAGCCGTGCTGCTGGTTCAAACGGTCGAGCAACTGGCCCTGCATCAGGCCGAGCATGGCCTCGGGCTTGCGCATCGGGATGGCGGCGACCAGCGCGGGCACGCGGAAGCCAAAGAGACTGCCGCCGAAATCGCCGCCCATCAGGAAGAGGGCCACGCGGTCGGCGCCCTGCATGCGCATGGTGGCGTCGAGCAGGGCCGCCCACGCGGGTCCGAGGGCCTCGGTGCAGGGCGGCAGCGCGGTCTCGGTGCGCAACATGAGCGCGGCCAGCGGGAGGTCGCCGGTGAACTTGACGAGGTCGCCGCATTCGAGCGCCCTGGCGCTGGTCTTGGCCGCGGGCAGCGGGACCGGGCCGCAGAGGCCGCCCTCGACGTAGTTCGACTGGACGGTGGAGAGCGAGATGGTCAGCGGCGGAGGCACCGGCTTGCCAGGCGTGGGGCGGACGAAGCTGGGCGTATCCAGCCAGCCGTGGTCGGGCGCGGCGGGCGCCAGACACCAGTAGTCGCTGAGCTTCGCGTTGCGCATCGTGGCCTGCGAGGGGAGCAGTCCGTCGCTCGTGTCGAGCAGGTCGAAGATCGCGGAGGAGTCGTCGCTGATGCAGGCGATGACGAGGCCTTCGACGAAGGCGAAGGCCAGCTGCTGGCCGCCCTTGAGACCGGGCAGCTGGACGGTCCAGAACGGCACCCCGTTGTGCGGGACATGCCGGTTGAAGCCCGGCGGCGGAAACCATGCGAGCTGCTGGCGCAGGGTCAGGCTGTCGCCGCCGAGCCACGAGGCGGCCATCCAGGCCGGGTGGCCGCTCGCGCCCAGGCGCGGGACGAAGGCGAAGATCGTGTTGCGCCCGGCCAGACGCTGCACCCACGGCAGCACCTCGGGATCGGCCGCGAGCTTGTTGAGCGTCGCCGCCTCCACGCCGGCGGCCAGGGCGGCGCTTTGCAACAGCGGGTTCTGCAGCAGCGCAGGCCAGCGCGCCGCCAGGTTTTCGTGCGTGGTGATGAGCTGCGCGTTGGCCGGGACGGCCCGCACCAGGTGCTCCGGGCGATAGGGCACATAGAGCAGCCAGGCGATACACAGGGTCACCGCTGCCACGATCAGCAGCAGCGTTTTGCGGTTGACCTTCAGCATGCCAGCGTCCCCACGAGTTCGCGGATCGAGCCGAGCTGGTGGCGCGCGAGGTAGTCGCGCAGGCCCGCGGCCACGTTCAGCGGCGTCGCCGGCTCCATGAAGTTGGCCGTGCCGACCGCCACGGCGCTGGCGCCGGCGATGAAGAATTCCGCCGCGTCGCCCGCGGTGTAAATCCCGCCCATGCCGATGATCGGGATCTTGACGGCCTTGGCCGCCTCCCAGACGAGCCGCACGGCGATCGGCCGGATCGCGGGGCCGGAGAGGCCGCCGGTGACGTTGGCGAGCTTCGGCCGGCGCGTCTCGATATCGATCGCCATCGCCGGCACGGAGTTGGTGATCGCGAGCGCGTCGGCGCCGGTGGCCTCCGCAAGGCGCGCGAACTCGGCGATGCGGAAGACATCCGGCGCGAGCTTGGGGATCAGCGGCAGCTTGGTCACCGCGCGCGTGGCGGCGATGACGCGCTGGAACATGTCGGCATTCGAGCCGAACGACTTGCTGCCTTCCTTGATGTTGGGGCACGAGACGTTCAGCTCCAGCGCCGCGATGCCTTCGGCCGCGCTGAGCCGCGCGGCGACGGCGGCATATTCCTCGACCGTGCGGCCCCAGATGTTGACGATCACGGGCACATCGAACCGGCGCAGGAACGGCAGGTAGGTCTTCAGGAAACCCTCGGCGCCGGGGTTCTGCAGGCCGATGGCGTTGATCAGGCCGCTGGCGACCTCGACCGTGCGCGGGGTCTGGTTGCCGCGCCACGGCTCCGAGGAGATGCCCTTGACCACCATCGCGCCGAGCTGCGAGAGGTCCACGAGGTCGGCGTATTCCGGGCCGTAGCCGAAGGTGCCGGAGGCGACCATCACCGGGTTCTTCATCCGGATGCCGGCGAGCGTGATGGAGAGGTCGGGCGCGCTCATGCTTCTTCCTCGATGCGGTCCCAGTGGATCTGGCGGGACTCGAAGACCGGGCCGTCCTTGCAGGCGCGCGCCCAGAGCCACGTGCCGTCGGTGTCCTGCAGCTTGACGACGCACGTCAGGCAGGCGCCGACGCCGCAGCCCATGTGGCGGTCCACGCTCAACCACGCGCGCCAGTCGCGGGCCATCGCGCGCTGGCCGATGACCTCGAGCAGGCCGTTCGGCCCGCAGACAAAAAATTCCGGCGTCCGGCCCGCGCAGCCCTCGGCCAGCCACGCGTCGAGCGGACCGGTGACGAGCCCGCGCACGCCGCGGCTGCCGTCCTCGGTGGCGACATAGACCTTCCAGCCGAGCGCCTCAAATTCCTCGACGCACAGGATGTCCTGCGCGCTGCGGCCGCCGACAAAGACGAGCCCCGGCGCGGCCAGCCGGCGGGCGAGGAGATAGAGCGCGGCCATGCCGTAGCCGCCGGCGACCAGCACGGGCACGCGGCCCGCGGGCAGGTCGAGCGGGAAGCCGTTTCCCAGCGGGCCGAGCAGGCTGAGCGGCTCGCCGACCGTCGCGGCGGAGAGCGCGGTGGTGCCGCGGCCGATGGCCTTGTAGAGCAGCGCCAGCTCGCCGTTTTCGGCCTTGAAGATGCTGAAGGGCCGGCGCAGGACGCTCGCCTCCAGGCGCGGGATGCGCAGGTGGACGAACTGTCCCGGCCGCACCTGCGGCGCGATCTGCGGCGCGGCCAGGCGCAGCAGGCGATAGCCCGCGCCATAGTCGCGATGGTCCAAGATGATGGCGGTTTCGAGTTGCACGGCGGCGGAGTTTGCTTGCTTTGCCCCGCGGCGTCAACCGAAAGAATCGCGATTGACGCGGCGGGCCGCACCCGCCAAGCTTGCGCCGTGCCCCGTCTGCCACCATGGATCCGCCAGCCGCTGCGCACCGACCAGCATTACGGTTCGGTGCAGCAGGTGCTTGCCAACCTGTCGCTGCACACGGTCTGCCGCAGCGCGCACTGCCCCAACCAGCAGGAGTGCTGGAACCGCGGCACCGCGACGTTCATGATCCTCGGCGACACCTGCACGCGCGCCTGCCAGTTCTGCAACGTCACCACCGGCCGGCCGGCCGCGCCCGACCCGGGCGAGCCGCAGCGCCTCGCCGAGGCCGTGCAGAAAATGCAGCTGCGGCACGTCGTCATCACCAGCGTCACCCGCGACGACCTGCCCGACGGCGGCGCGGGCCATTTCGCGGCGACCATCGCCGCGGTGCGCGCGGCGCTGCCCGGCGCGCTCATCGAGGTGCTGACGCCGGACTTCGGCGGCGCACCCGCGGCCCTCGACAGCGTGCTGGCGGCCCGGCCCGACGTCTTCAACCACAACCTCGAGACCGTGCGGCGCCTGCAGCCGGACGTGCGCCCGCAGGCCAACTACGAACGCTCGCTCGGCGTGCTCCGCCACGCGGCGGCCTTCCAGCCCAAGCCGGCGGTAAAATCCGGCCTGATGGTCGGACTGGGCGAGACCGACGACGAGTTGCTGGAGGCCCTCCGCGACCTGCGCGCGGCGGGGTGCGAATTGCTGACGGTCGGACAATATCTGCGGCCGCGCCACGGCAAGCGCGAAGTGGCGCGGTTCGTCACGCCGGAGGCTTTCGCGGAGTTGGAGCAGGCCGCGCGGGCGCTGGGTTTCCGCGCCGTCGCCGCCGGCCCGCTCGTACGCTCCTCCTACCGCGCGGAAGAGCTGACGCAGGCCGCGGTCGCGGCCACCACCGCCTGAGCGGCCGGCCACACCATGCCGGCAAGGTGGCCCACACTTTCCGGCCTGTCCATCCGTTGGGGAGGGTGAGGCTCGGGTTCGACAAGCCCGTGGAATGCAAGGCCGTGTCGCAGGATCACTCCAATTCAACGCGGGTCTGGCTCTACCGGCTGGCGGCGCTGCTCAGCCGGCGGCTGCCGCGCCGTTTCGCCTACTGGTGCGGCCTGCGCATCGCCGATTTCTATCACTGGCGGCGCCCGGCCGCGCGCCAGGCGGTGATCGGCAACCTGCGCCGGATTTACGCCGCGCGCGGCATCACGCCGGCGGAAACCTCGTTGCCCGGCTTGGCGCGCAAGACCTTCCAGCATTTCGGGAAATACCTGGTGGACTTCTTCCGCTGCGCGCGCCTGACGGAGGAGGAACTGCGCGACTTCGTCACCCTGGAGAATGTCGCCGCGCTACGTGACGCCGCCGCGCGCGGCAAGGGCGTGCTGGCGGTCACCGCGCATCTGGGCAACTGGGAACTGGGCGGCGCCGTCATTGCGGCGCTCGGCTACCGCCTCAACGCCGTGGCCCTGCCGCAGACCAGCCGGCGGCTGGACCGGTTGTTCAACGAGCAGCGCGCCGGCCGCGGCATCCACGTGCTCCCGCTGGGCCACGCCGCCTTCGCGCTCGTGCGCTGCCTCCAGCGCGGCGAAATCGTCGCGCTGCTCGGCGACCGGGACTTCAACCACCACGCCGAACGCACGGAGTTCTTCGGCGCGCCGGCGCCGCTGCCGCGCGGCCCGGCCCGGCTCGCCCTGCAAACCGGCGCGCCGCTCGTGCCGGTCTTCCTGCTGCGGCAGGAGGACGACACCTTTCTGCTGCGCTGCCACCCGCCAATCTATCCCGAGGAGGCCGGTTCCGAGGCCGCCATCCGCGCGGCGTGGGTCGCCGCGCTGGAACAGGAGATCGCCGCCGCGCCCTGGCAATGGTTTCTTTTCGAGGACTTCTGGAAATGAACCGGGGCAATCCCGAGGTTGACACGCTGCGGTTTTTGGGGATGATGCTGCGCCGCGCTGTGCGGCAGAGAAGAGGGTGACATGGAACACTTGGTACAGTTTTTTCAGTGGACAGTCGAATTCGTGAAATGGGGCGGCTATCCCGGCGTGTTCGTCCTGATGACGCTGGAAAGCACCTTCATCCCGATCCCCAGCGAACTCGTCATGCCGCAGGTCGGCTACCTGGCGGCGACGGGCCATATGAATATCTGGGTCGGCCTGCTGATGTGCACCGGCGGCAGCGTCCTCGGGGCGCTGATCAACTACTTCATCGCCATCAAGATGGGCCGCCCTCTGATGCTCAAGTACGGCAAGTATTTCCTCTGCCCGCCGCACAAGTTCGAGAAGATGGAAAAATTCTTCAACGCGCACGGCGAAATCAGCACGTTCACCGGCCGTCTGATCTTGGGCGTCCGTCACTTCATCAGCTTCCCGGCGGGCCTCGCGCGGATGCACATCTGGAAGTTCTGCTTCTACACCGCGCTGGGGGCGGGCATCTGGGGCGCCATCCTCGAAGCCATCGGCTACCTCGTCGGCGACAAGCCCGAGCTGATCAAGAAATACGCGCATCAGGCCGCGGCGGGCGCCGCGCTTCTCTGCATCGTCATCGTCGTCGTCTACGTCATCGTCCACAAGCGCCGCAAAGCCGCGGCCGCCGCCGCCGCGCTGGCCCAGCCGCCCGCGAGCTGAGCGGGTCCAGGCCTTGGAAATCGAACCTGGTGTTTTTTCCAGGGGTTGGAGGGTAGAGGTCCGTGGACAGGTGTCATGGGTTCCGCAGAGTTCGCCTTCGGCCAGGCGCGGGTCATGAAAAGGACCGATAGGACCTAGGCGACCTATTCGTCCTGTTTCCACGGCAACTTGCAACCTGAGACGTGAGACCCGCCACTCGACACTCGCCCCTTGCTTTGCTCAGAGCTTGCGACCGCGGCGGGTATCCCACGGCATGAGGCGGCCGATGGTGCGGTTGACCAGCGGCACGACCCACTTGAACGGGGAGTAGAGCAGGCGCAGGCGGATCAGCGCCGCGAACATTTCCATCGACGCCGTGAAGACGTGCAGCCGCGAGCCGGCCTTGTCGTTCCAGACGGTCGCGATTTCCGTGATGCGGTAGCCGGCGCGGCGCAGCTGGAACAGCAGATCCACATCGAAAGCCCACTGTGTCGTGCCCAGGTGCGGCAGCACTTCGCGGATCGCCGGCGCGGTGAAGACCTTGGCGCCGCACTGCGTGTCGGTGATCGGCAGCTTGAACATCAGCCGGACCCAGCCGTTGAAGATGCGCGAGGCGATGCGACGCGAGAGGGGCTGTGGCGTGATTTTGGAGTCGGGGTGCCAGCGGCTGGCGATGATCGCGCCCGCGTCGCCGATGTGCTCGACGAGATCCAGAAACGCCGCCGGCGGCGTGGAGCCATCGGCATCCACGAAACCGATCAGGTCGCCGCGGGCCGCCTCGAAGCCCAGGCGGACCGCCCCACCCTTGCCGACCCGCTTCGGCTCGACGATGACGCGGATGCGCGGGTCGCCGTTGGCGATCTCTCGCGCCACCTGCTCGGTGCGGTCGGTCGACCCGTTGACGACGATGAGCAGTTCGACCCGGTCGCCGTAGCGCGGCAGGAAGAAGCGCAGATACTCCTCCAGCGCGGGCCGCAGGCGCTGCTCCTCGTTATAGGCGGGGATGATGATCGAGAGCTGCATGGCCCGTCATCCCCTCCGCACTGCCGCTGATGCATTGAAAAACACAGTCAGCATACATACGTTGGCCCGCATGGGTTGACAAACCTATTTTCAGGCAGCCGCCAAAAAACCACCGGCACAGGTCACTGCTTGAGCAGCGTCTTCCCGCTGAGGTTCTGCACCGTCACCTGATAGCCCTCGGGCGTTTGCAAGCGGTAGCGGAGGCTGGCCCCGTCCTTCCACCAGCGCATCTGGATCGGGCCGTCGGGGGTCGGCAGCGTGCCCTCGCACCACTCCAGCGGCAGGTCGGCCAGACGCAGGTGCAGGGTCTTATGCAGGGGATCCACGGCATAGAGACCAAGGACATCCCGCAGGAAGACGTGGGCGGCGTGCGAGGCGAAACCGTGGTTGCAGCTCGCCTGCGGCGCGTCGTGTTCCCAGAGCGTGCCGGTCCGGTCGGCCATGTAGAGCCAGTAGCCGAGCGCCTCGTCGAGGATCTGCTGCGCGCGGCCGTCGCGCGAAAGCAGCTCAAAGCGGAGCTGGTTGCCGATGAAGGCGTTCGCCGGATGGATCTCCGGGAATTTCTTGGTCTGCTTGCGCTGCGGGCCGAAGTCGGTCGCCAGCGCCTGCCAGAGCTTGGGCTGCGTCTCGGGCGTGGCCAGGCCGAAGAAGAACGCGAAGTACTGGCAGACCTCGGTGCGGTTGCGCGTGACGGCGAGCTTCCCGTCCTTGCGCACGGCGTTGTCCACGAAGAATTCGCCGTCGAAGGACTGCTGCCGGATCGTGTCCTTGAGCCGCGCCGCCTTGCTCGTGAGGTCGGGCAGGTCGTAGAGCCGCGCGGCCGCCTCGAGCACGCGGACGTAGAGCATGTTGGAGGGATAGTTCACGTCCTGCACGAAGCTGTTGGCCTTGGACCACTCGACGAAGACCCAGCTCGGCAGCTTTTCCAGCAGCCCGTCGGAGTTTTCGTAGGGCTTGAAGAACTCGAGCAGCTTGAGCACGCGGGGGCGGAGCGCGTCCACCAGCGCGCGGTCGCCGCTGCGCTCGAGATATTCCTCCAGCTCCACGACGAACCACATGGCCCAGTTGGGGATGTACACGCCGTCGTTGTGGTCGCTCGGGTAGCACATCGGCAGCATGCCCTCCGGCAGGAACGGGAATTTCGCGGGCAGCAGGAAGTTCTCGAAGAAGTTCTTCTCGACGGTCGTCTCGCCGCAGAGGTCGCGCGCCACGCGGGCGGTGAAGAAGCTGTCGCAGAGCCAGCCCGCCCGCTCCCGGGAGGGGCAGTCCATGAACACGTCCACCGCGTTCTGCTGGAAGGTCTGGCGCGCGGCGGCAAAGATGCGGTTGAACCGCTCGTCGCTGCTGGCGAACGTGGCGCGCGCCGCGTTCGGGTTCACGTATTCGCGCAGGTACAGCCGGCTCACGTCGCAGTCGCCCTCGAGCACGATCAGCTTGAGGTAGCGCAGCGTGTAGGGCTCAAAGGACTCGACGCGGTAGCTGCCCGGCTCCAGCTCGTAGAGCACGATATTGACGCAGCCGAGCCGCTTCCAGTCCACATCGTTGCCCGTCAGGATTTCGTCGAAGGTCAGGAACAGCCGCGTCTTGGCGCGGACGTTGAGGGTGGCGCCCAGGAAACCGGTCAGGTTCACGCCGAAATCCACCGTGTGGAACGTGTTTGGCTTCAGGGCGATCTCCGACGGGGCCGGACCTGACGTGACGTTCTTCACCGCCTGTAGTTCCAGCGAGGGGATTTCCGCCAGTTCCTTTTCCGGATAGCCGCCCAGTTTCGGGCCGATGTTGACCAGCGAGCGGTCCTTCCACGGCTTCTTCGGCGGCGCGCCGCATTGCACCGTGCCGGCCGCAACGTGCGCCACGGGGCTGCGCTCCGCAAAGGTCGGATAGGGCACACGCCGCGGCAGCAGCGCCTTCCCGGCAACCACGGGGCACGCGGTCTGCGCGAAGGCGGCCGCCGGCTCGCTGCGCCAGGCGTCGTAACCGGGCGCGAGCCGCCAGATTTCGGCGAAGGGCCGCTGGAAGCTGTAGCGCTGCGCCTTCTGCACGCGCTCGGTCAATACCGCGGCTTGGAAGCCCGCGCCGCCGGTCGCCGCGAGCACCCGGTCGCCCGCCACGATTTCGGCCTGGAGGAACGACGGCTCATCAAGCAGGTAGAAGCTGTTGGCATTGTAGCCGGCCACCTCGACGGCGACGACGTTCGTCCCGCCGTGCAGCGCCAGCGGCCACTCATCGACACGGTAAAAGCCGTGGCCCGCGCGCGCCGGACCGTGGCCGGCGAACGTGCCGTTGAGGAAGACGCGATAGAGCGCGGAACCGGTCAGGCGCAGGACGGCCTGCCCCGCGGCAGGCGCCGTGACGAGCGCGCGGAAGCCGACGGACAGGTTGCGCTCGGTCTCGCGACCGTCGGGCCAGACGGGGCGGGCGGCTTGGAAGGCGGCGGTTTCGGCGGCAAGACCGGCGGTGGCGGACCACGCCAACGCCAACAGCAACAGGGCTCGCATCATCATCGGTTCCTCTCTGAAAGGCCAAGCGACACGGCGCAACAAATACGGGCCGCCGCCGCCGGTGACAACCTTTTATTGTGGCAAAGTCGGCCCGCGCAACGTATTTTCCCGCGGTTTCAACATGTTTGGCAACGCCTTCCAGATTGCGAAAGTCCGGGGCATCCCGATCCGCATGCACATCACGCTGCTGATCGCATTGCCCTTCTTCGGCTATAAGTTCGCCGAGGTTTTCAGTGC
Organism: uncultured Lentisphaerota bacterium; assembly: GCA_903896925.1. GTDB lineage: Bacteria > Verrucomicrobiota > Kiritimatiellia > CAIQIC01 > CAIQIC01 > DP16D-bin41. The sequence continues at coordinate 64,288 of CAITZM010000046.1, forward strand.
GCACCCGCTCACGTGGGGCATGCTTGCCGCGATCACGCTCTTCATCAGCGTGGCGCTGCACGAACTCGGCCACTCGTTCGTCGCCATCGCGAAAGGTTTCCCCGTCCGCGACATTACTTTATGGCCCATCGGCGGCATCGCCTCGCTCGCGCGGATCCCGGAACGCCCGCGCGATGAATTTTGGGTCGCCATCGCCGGCCCGCTCGTCAGCCTCACGCTCGCTGGCGCGCTCTATGCCCTGAGCGCGAGCGGAGTGTTCCCAGAACAATCGGACGCAGAAAGTTTCTGCGACGCACTCTCCATGATCAACATCAGCCTTTTCGTTTTCAATCTGTTACCGGCCTTCCCGATGGATGGCGGCCGCATCCTGCGGGCGGCACTGGCGCAGCGCAAAGGCCGGCTCGCGGCCACGCGCATTGCTGCGCGCTGCGGAAAAATATGCGCGCTGCTATTCGCCATCGTCGGCATCTGGGGACTGCCCGGCCTCATACCGCCCAGCATCATGCTCGTCGTCATCGCGTTCTTCATCTTCTTCTCCGCCCGCGCGGAATACCGGCAGGTGATGATGCAGGAGATGAGCAACCAGCCGCCGCCGATCTTCCAGTGGCTGTGGAGCAACGCGCGCCGCCCGCCGCAGCAGCCGCCGCCGGCGGAGCCCGCCGACAACGAGGTGGTCGTCAGCCCCCCACCCTGGCAGCGCAAGGGCAGCACGCGCACCGAGGCCACCCCGCTCGACGAGCCGTGAGCAGCATGGCGCCTGCGGTGTCTGAGTAGCTGGGAGCGGCGGCATTCCTGCCGCCGCAGCAACGGACAGCTTTCCACCGGCATCAGCTTGACCTCACGAGCAAGGCCCACGCTGGGCGGCTCTCCTGCAGCGACGAGACGTCGCCGCTCCCAGCCAACCAAAACACTGACCTGCGCAGACCGTTGTTGTAGGCCGGGTCACCGACCCGGCGCACCCCACCCAAACCGCACACCCTTGGTCCCGCCCCACCGACACGCTCTGTCCGAAGCCTGGAGCGGCGGCACTCTTGCCGCCGCAGAAACAAAGCCGGGCGTAAGGGCGGGGCACACGCATGCGCGCCGCGAGAACCACTCCAACACGCAGGATAATGCCCGGCGGCCACGGCGTGGACGCCCTACCTGGCGCTGAATCAATCCAACGCATTGGATTATTTCGCGTATGGCGACGGCCTGTCACCCAAGGTTGAATCCACGGCACGTTGGCAGGGCGCTCGCGCCGCGAGCGCCGGGAAATCAGCCAACGCGTTGGTGGGTGACTCGGTGGGCGTGGCGGTTCGACCTTCGACAAGCTCAGGGCAGGTAAGCTCATCGCAAGCGCGCCATCAAACAGATTCAACACGTTGGCTGACGCCCGGCGGGCGCGGCGCGCCCGCCCTACCAGACGATGGATGAATCAGCGCGTTGGGTAATGACCGGCGGCGTGGCCGCCCTACCATGAGCGCGCCGCCTCACTGCCGGTCGCGGCAGTTGGCGGGGTCGGGCTGGGCGCCGGGCATGTCGTCGCGGGGTTTGGCTTTCAGCATCGCGGTGACGGGCTCAAAGGTGCGGAGCAGGGCTTGGTAGTCGGGGTCGTCCGTGCCAGCGAAGATGGGTTTGCCGCAGGCTTCGCTGCCGCCGGCGGCCTTCGCGAGCGGGGCGAGCAGGAACCGGTTCAGCTGCGGATTGGTGATGCGCGTCCAGACCTCGCGCGGAATTTTTCCGCCGTCATGGCACGCCACGCAGCGGCGTGCGGCAACCTCCGCCAGCGTTTTGTCCAGTTCGGCGGGATAGATCCGGCGGCAGCCGCGGGCTTCGGGATAGGCGGGCTCGGTCGTGCCATAGTAGGGAATGTTCAGGTCGATCCACTGGAAGATGCTGCGGCGGTCCGCGGCGGCGAGCTGCACGCGTGGCTTGCCGGCGGCGTCGGGATGCCCCGCGAGCAGCAGGTCGGCGAGCTTGCTGCGCGGGCTGCCCCAGGCTTTCGGGGTGACCTCGAGGATGTTCGCTTCCATGCCGTTATAGGTGGGAATCCAGTTCACGTAGGGACTGTCCACTTCGCCTTCGCCGATCCGGCGGCGGCCGCGGGCGAGCGACTCATAGGAGACGTTGAAGAAATCCGTCTTGTCGCCGCAGAGGTCCACACGCTTCGGCGGCTGCACGCCGCTGTGGCAGGAAACACAGTTCAGGTCGAGGATGGGTTGGATGACGGTGGTGTAGTCGAAACCGACGCCCTGCCCCCACGCCGGCGCGCGCAGTTCGCGCGGGGCGGTGGCCGTGGCGCGGCGCGCGGGCTGCGCGGCGCTGCTGCGGTCCGCATGGCAGCCAATGCAGGCCTGGACCTCGCCGGGCATCAGGTGCGTGAAGGTGCGCATGCGCTGGACGGCGCGCCCCTCGGCGTCGAGCGCCATGAAATAAACCGGCACGCCCGCGGGCACCTTGAAGCAGGCGGAGCCATCGGGCTCGACGGGGACATAGCCCCACACTTTCTTCCCGGCATAGGTCGCGCCGCAGGAGATCACCGGGAACTGGAAGCCGAACGCGCGATTCTTCACATCCACGCGCACGGGCTTTTCCATCTCCTGGACCACAGCCAGTTCGACGACCTCGCCGCGGCGGATGTGCGGCTCGAGTCCGTTATAGACATCCTGTACATAGACTGTCGCCCAGCCCGTCGTGTTGGTCCGGTCCGGCAACGTGGAGGGAATCAGCGGGGGGACGGCGCGCGGCGCAAGGGGCTGCGCGTTGAAGAAGCCGAGGCCCTCGCGCGGGGCGAGTACGAGCGCCTCCTCGGTGCCCGCGTAGTCGCGCAGGAGGATGGCGCCGTTCTTGGAGACGAGGTAGCGCCGGCCGTCGAGTGGATACGGTGTGGAGTACGGGCCCTTGATGTGGTTGCCGCTGCCCTGGTCCACCTTGCCCATGTTGATCTCCGGCGTGAGGTTCTGGATCGCCGCCTGCGCGTTGGCGCCGCGCGCGCGGTCCACGATGCCGATCGCGCCGCTCGCCGGCCCGTTGTGCGCGGTCAGCGTGCAGAGCACCTTGGTCGTGCCGGGGATCGAGCGCGCCTCCATGAACGTCGCGGGGCTCAAGACGCGGTTGCCAAAGTAGCCCGTGAGGCCGGTGCCGTCGGGATTGATCGCCCAGAGGCTCTGGATCGGGATCGCCGGCTTGTCCACGTATTCCCAGCGCGAGTAGATGAGGCGGCCATCGTTGAGCAGGCTCGGCGTAAAATCGTTGACGATGTTCGCGGAAAGGCGGCGGACATTCTGCCCGTCGGCGTCCATGCGATGCAGCAGGCCGACCGGCGAGACCCAGCAGTAGGCGAACCGCGCCGCGCGCGACGAGAGGAAGGCGATGCCGCCATCCGGCAGCCAGCAGGCGTTGTAATCGTGCCAGCGCCCGTCGGTGAGCTGGCGCTGGCCGGTGCCGTCGGCGTTGACGGTGAACAGGTGATAGCCCTCGTCCTTGCTCTTGCGCCAGCTGAACAGCACCACCTTGCCGTCGAACGAAACATCGCAATCCAGCATCTGCCCCTGCCCCGCGTCCACGAGCCGGCGCAGGCCGCCATCCGCGCTCCACACGAACAAGCCGCCGCCGGGACTGAAACCTTCGGTGTGATAGGTGTAGACGTGCGTCGAGCGGATCGAATGCCGCTGGATCACCAGCAGCTTGTCGAAGCCCAGCTTGAGGTTCTTGAGATCAACCGCCGCCAGCGGTGCCGTCTCGCCGGGCAGCGCACCCGCCGCCAGCGGCGCGGCAAAGACCATGATCTCCGACGCGCCCGGATTCAACCCCCCGTAGGAGCTGGTGAATTTGAGCGTCAGCTTCCGTGCCTGCGCCGGCACGGCCAGCTTGATGCGCTGCGGCGCGCTGGTCTCCTCCAATCTTCCGGTAACGACGGGTGAGGCCGCGTCATCGAGGAACACCTGAAAATCCTTCCAGCACTCCGAAGTCATCCACGCCGTCCGCCCGTAGTAGACGATTTCGCCGACCGTGACCGGTGCCGGCCACGTCAGGGTGAATTCCGCGCCCTGGCGATGCGTCTGGCCCTGCACACACCACGCCGCGCCCGGGTCCGCGTGACTGCCGGCCTCGGGGATTTTTCCATCGGCGGCAAACTTCGCGAGGTATTGCTTGCTGTGTTCCGAGGTGGCAGAGGCTGTTGCGCTCTGCGCCAGATTTTCCGGCGCCGCCGCGCAAGCCGCGCCGCCAAGCAGCAGCGCCGCACATAGAGCAAAACGACAGGGCGAAAAAATCATGGCCGCATGATAGCCAACCCGCCCCACCTTTGTCCACGCCGCGCGCTGCGGCGGGGCGACAGGGATTTCGTTGTGTGCATTTCGGTAGGCCGCACTCTCACGCGTGCGGCTACAGCGGACAGTCTCAAAATCATGGTTAACTAAATCATCATTCTTCTCGTACGCGGCACGATGATTTTGGCCCATGATTTTGTCGTTCGCTCCCACACGTAGCCGCGTTTGTCAGAACGCGGCCCACCCCGGCCCGCCACGAACTCGCCTCTGCGACAAGGCGCTCGGGATTTTGCGACGCGGGTAGCGGCGGGCCGCACTCTCACGAGTGCGGCTTCGGAGAGAGTCTCAAAATCATGGTTAACTAAATCATAGTTTTTCCTGCGCGGCGCGATGATTTTGTTTTCATGATGTTGTTGTTCGATACCACCACAACCCCACACGTAGCCGCGTTCGTCAGAACGCGGCCCACAATCGCCCGGGCCTCTCGCGGAGCGAGAGGACTACTATGGCTGCCGCAAAGCAGTCATCACGCTCCGCGTGATGTGTGGAGGCACGCGTCCCGCGTGCCGGTGCAGACGGCGTCCCGCCGCCTGGATTCAGGATGCGCTACGAACGCCACCTAAAACCTATCAATGGCGACCGCTTCCGTGTGGGCGGGATCCCGAACTTTTATCGGCCCCGTCAAGGTTGAGAACCGCTCACAGCTTCTCCGCCAGCACGGTCTTGAGCTCGCCGTTGACGCGGATATGTACCGCGCGCGGTTCGGCGGCGGCGATGCGCCAGCGCGTCGCCTTGCCGTCCTTCCACGCGATGTCCACGGTGAAGCCGCCGCGCGCGCGCAGTCCCGTGACGCTGCCCTCCGGCCACGCTTTCGGGAGCGCGGGCAGCAGTTCGATTTCGCCGGTGTGCGACTGGACGAGCATTTCACAGATACCGGCGGTATAGCCGAAGTTGCCGTCGATCTGAAACGGAGGATGCAGGTCGAAGAGATTCGGTGCGATGTAATGAGCGATAAGCGAACTGGCGAGCTTGTGCGTGCGGTCGCCATCGAGCAGGCGCGCCCAGAGGTTGATCTTCCAGCCGGCGCTCCAACCGGTGGCCTCGTCGCCGCGATAGTCCAGCGTCTGTCGCGCGGCGGCGGCCAGTTCCGGCGTCGCGCGCGGCAGGATCTGTGCGCCGGGATAGACGGCATACATGTGCGAGACATGGCGGTGGTGGTCCCCGCGGACTTTCTGCTCGAGATCGGCGTCGGCCCATTCGCAGAGCTGGCCGGCCTCACCGATCTTCAGCGGCAGCAGGCGCGCACGCATCTGTTTCAGCTTGTCGCAAAATTCGCGGTCGGTCTGGAGCAGCTCCCCCGCCTCGATGCAGTGGGTGAACAGGTCGTGCACGATCATCACCTGCCAGTAGGTGCCCTGCGTCAGCGGCCCGTGCTCCGGCGAAAAGCCGGGCGACACGGCGAGGAATCCGCCGGGCACTTCTTGCAGATTGTCCACCCAGAACTCCGCAGAGCCTTTCAGCATCGCCCACGCGGTCTTGCGGAGGAACTCCTTGTCCTGCGTGAACGCGAAATGATCCCAGACGTTTTGGCAGATGAACGCCGCGCTCTCCGCCTCCAGCATATGGATGCCGCGCGCCGACCCGGGGGCTGTGAAGCCCCAGACATTCGCGACGTGATGCACAACCCAGCCGCGCGAGTTGTAGTGCGTCTTCGCCGTCTTCTCGCCCGGCGAGCGGAGGTCCGCCAACCAGCCGATCAACGGCTCGGCGCATTCGTCCAGATTCGCCGGACCGGCGGGCCAGTAGTTCATCTGGAGATTGATGTTCAGGTGATAATCGCAATTCCACGCAGGCGTATTCGAGTCGTTCCACAAACCCTGCAAATTCGCCGGCAGCCCGCCAGAACGCGACGAGGCGATCAGGAGATATCGCCCGAACTGGAACAGCAGCGCTTCCAGCCCGCGGTCAGCCTGCGCCTTCTTGTATTGTTTCACCCGCTCGTCCGTCGGCAGCTCGCTGTGCGTTGCGCCGGCAAGCGTCAACGCGACGCGGCCGAACAACCGCTGGAAATCCGCGCTGTGCGCAGCGCAAAGCTCCGTCCATGATTTCTTGGCCGCTGCCTGCAACGTTTTCGCATTCAGCTGTGCCGGTTCGGTTCCGCGATAGTCCGGGTATTCCAGTTTATAGTTCGTCGCACCGACGAAAAGTACCGTCACCGCGTCGGCACCCTTCACGACGAGCTGCTGTCCATCGGCGGCCACCGTTCCGCCTTCGGCTCGCACCTGCACGCGCGCCTCGAACTTCATCCCCTCGTGGGCGGGGCTCTTCGTATCCACCTGCCCAGCCAATACGACCTCGCTGCCGGAAGCCATCGCCGTATGGTTCTTGTGCAGCGACGAAAGTCCGAGCCGGAAACTGATCTTTCCCTTACCGCTGCTCGTGAAGCGCATCACCGTTGCCTGATCCGGGTGACTGCAAAAGTACTCGCGCCGAAAATCAACGCCGTCTGTGCGAAACGACACGTGCGCCGTCGCGGTGGCCAGATCCAGATCGCGCCGGTAGTTTTCCGCCTGCTCCGGCAGCCCCTCGAAATCGAGCAGCACATCGCAAAACGACTGGTAGGCGCCGAAGTCCGGCTTGCCATAGCCCTTCTCGCTCAAGAATTCCTTCACCGCCACCTTGCCCGCCTCGTCCCGCTTGCCCTCGCGCAGCAGCTGCCTCACCTTCACCAACGCCTCATATGAACCAGCCCGGTCGTTTTCCTTCTCTGCCCAGCCGCTCCACAGGCTGATCTCGTTGCACTGGATCCGCTCACGTTGCACCCCGCCGAATACCATCGCGCCCAGCCGCCCGTTGCCCAGCGGCAGGGCCTCGAGCCACTTCGCCGCCGGCTTGTTGTACCAAAGCTTCAGCGGTCCGCTATCCTCCGCCGCCCATACCGCCGTGGCGGCCAACATCAGTCCGACAGCAATTATTTTCTTCATGTCATGAGCCTCTTCCAGAACGCGACGTGATTTGCCAATGATTGGAAAAGTCGGATCATCATCATTCCAATCATGGATAACGCTGCGCGAAGGTCATTGCTTTTCCGCTTGGATGGTCTTGGTCTCGCCGTTGACACGGATTTGCACCGTGCGCGGTTCGGCGGCGGCGATGCGCCAACGCGTCGCCTTGCCGTCCTTCCACGCGATGTCCACGACGAAGCCGCCGCGCGCACGCAGGCCGGTGACGCTGCCCTCCGGCCACGCCGGCGGCAGCGCGGGCAGCAGGTGCAGCACACCGGCGTGCGACTGCAACAACATCTCCGTGACGCCGGAGGTGTAGCCCCAGTTGCCGTCCATCTGGAACGGCGGGTGGGTGTCGAAGAGGTTGTCGAGGATGCTGACCTTGAACAGTTCGCTGATGACTTTGTGGGTGCGCTCGCCATCGTGCAGGCGGGCCCAGAAGTTGATCTTCCACGCCTTGCTCCAGCCGGTGGCCTTGTCGCCGCGCGCGTTGAGCGTGACCTTGGCGGCCGCGGCCAGTTCCGGCGTCGTCAACGGACTGATCTGCCGGCCGGGATGCACCGCGAACAGGTGCGAGGTGTGGCGGTGATGATCCTGCGGGTCATCCACGTCCTCCATCCATTCCTGGATCTGTCCCCACCTGCCGATCTGGGGCCCGAGCAGTTTCGCGCGCATCGCCACCACCTTCGCACGATAATCGGCGTCCACGCCGAGCGCCTCGGACGCCTCGATATAGTTGCTGAACAAGTCCCAGACGATCTGCTGGTCATAGGAGACGCCCGGCCGCGGCGTGCGGTCGCCTTCCTTGATCACGATTTTGCCCTTCACTGCCACCGGCCCGTGCTCGGGTGACCAGCCGCCCGGTGAAACCAGCTGGCCGTCCGGTCGCGCGACGAGTTCCGTCTCCCAGAACTCGACGACATCCTTGAGCGCCGGATAGGCGACGGTGCGGAGAAACTCCTTGTCGCCGCCAAACGCATAATGCTCCCATAGGTGCTGCACCAGCCAGGCGCTGCCCGGCTTGTGCACGCCCCACTTCGAGCCCGCGCCCATCGGGTTGATCGTGCTGTAGTTGAACCAGCCGCGCTTCGCCATCACGCGAGGATCGGTCGTGCGTTTGCTCACCAGGGCCACGTTCCGCAGCCAGTCGAACAGCGGCTGCGCACATTCCGGCAGCGCGGTCGGCTCGGCGGGCCAATAATTCATCTCCGTGTTGATGTCGGTGGTGTAGCCGGAATACCAGGCGGGCTTGAGATCGGCATTCCAGATGCCTTGCAGATTCGCCGGCAGACCGCCGGGGCGGGAGCTGCCGATGAGCAGATAGCGCCCATACTGGAAGAGCAGCGCCTCCAGCGCCGGGTCGGGCCGGCCGTCCTTGCGCGCAGCCAGCCGCTGGTCCGTCGGCAGTTGGGAGGGTGCCGCACCCAGGTCCAGACTCACGCGGCTGAACAGCTGCTGGTAGTCGCTCATGTGCGCGTCACGGAGCTGGGCAAAGGTCTTCTTCGACGCCGCCTCGAGCCGCTGCGTGAGCCGCTGGTGTGGCGGCTCGCCGCGCCAGTTTTTCAGCGGATCGTTTACGAACGCGGTGCCCGCGGCCAGCAGCAGCGTCACGCTGTCGGCGCCAGTGACCGTAAGGCTGTCGCCGCCCGCCACCACCCGCCCGCCTTCGGCCAGCACCCAGAGTTGCGCCTCGTAGGCCAACCCGTTCGTCAGCGTGCCGCTGGCGGTGAGCCTGTTGCCCTCCGCGCGGACCCGGGCCTTGTGCATGTCAGTCAGCCGGATCGTGGCGGAGTGACGGCCCGGCTGGTCCGCCGTGCAGCGCATCGCCAGCACCTGGTCGGGATAGCTGGAAAAAGTCTCGCGCAGGAACCGCGCGCCGCCGCTGCGATAGCTGACACGGTGCATGGCGTCCCGCAGGTCGAGTTCGCGGCGATAGTCAGTGGGTTCGGACTGCGTCCACTCGATGAACACATCCCCGAACGGCTGGTAGCTGCCCATCTCCGTCTCGCTGCCGAGCCAGAGGGTCTGCTCGTTGAACTGCACGCGCTCGTTCGTCGCGCCGCCGAAGACCATCCCGCCGAGGCTGCCGTTGCCGACCGGCAGCGCCTCCAGCCATTTCCTCGCCGGCTGTTCATACCAGAGCTTCAGCGGCTCCGCCGCCGCCGCCAAGGAACACAGCCCCACCAGAAACAACCCGCAACCGCCAAGTATTTTTCTCGTCATGTCACTCCGCCTTCCAAGGCCTGGGGAATCAGCGCCGCCCATCTTCCAAGGTTTGGGCGAAAGCGCCAGTCTTTTCAGCTTCAGCGCACGGCGCGCAGGGTGAAGGCAAAGGTGTACTCGCCCTTGGCGGGCAGGCGGTATTCTTCGTGCACGGGCAGGCCCCAGCTGGTATCGCCGCCGACGCCCATCTGCCAGCCGTCGAGATTCACCGTGATGAAGTCGCGCCGCGGCAGTTCGTGATCGTGCGCCGCCGCCGCGAGATCCGCCGCAGTATAGGGCCATGCGCTGACACCGAACGGCCTACCCTCGGCCTGCATCCGCACGCCGCGCCCGGCCGGGTCCGTGAATTCAATCCAGCGCACGTCCGTCCGGTTCGCGTTCTCCTGCGGCCGCACATAGGGCGTGATCCACTCGCCAATGGTACTACGGAAAATTCCGACGGCCGCCCCGCTCTTCCGGTCCCAATAATTTTCGTGCGGTCCGCGACCGAACCAGCGCACGCGCTCCAGCCCGCCCGGCAGCGCGCACTGCACGCCGACGCGCGGCAGCTCCGGCGTTTTGCCCTCGGGCTGGAGCGTCACCGCCACGCGTACGCTCCCGTCGGGACGCGTGTCATACACCATGCGCGCCGTCGTCGCCCCGACCGGCAATTTCCATACGGCTTCGAGCCGCGCGCCGTGGCCCGCCAGCGACTGCAACTCCCCCTGGGCGCCAGCGTCGTTCCAGGCGCCCATCTTCTTGGGCACCTTCCAGCCGTTGTCGTTGTCGGTCGGCACGCGCCAGAAATTCAGGCACAGCGGCGCAACGAGCTGTTCGCGCCCGCCAACTTTCCACGACGAAATATTCCCGGTGTGGCCATGCACGCGCAGTACGCTGTCGCCGCCCGTGGCGCTCCAATCCACGCCGTCGCGCCGCCAGATCGCACCCGGCTGCGCCGCCGGCGGCCGCGCGGGCGCGGGCACCGCGAGCTGCTCCCAGGCGACGATATGCCCGGCCTCGGCCCACGCCGCGCGCTCCGGCAGGCAGAAGCGCAGCGTGAGAAAGTATTCCTTGCCCGCCGTCCACGCCGGCGTGCCCCACGGGATCGTCACCACGCGCTCCGCGCCGGGCGCGAGGTCGAGCGGCTCGAGCCGGCCGCTGCCGACCGCGACGCCATCGACCTCAAGCGTCCACTCCGCCGCAAACGCGGCAAGGCTGGTGAAGGCGTATTCGTTGCGGATGCGGACGCGGCCCTGCGCGAGATCCTCGGCGCGCACCTTGATGTACTGGTGCACCTTCTGCGCCTCCCAGTAATGCGGGCGCTGCACCCGCTCGGCATTGACGAGCCCCTTGCAGCAGAAGACGCCGTCGTTCGGCTGGTCGCCGAAGTCGCCGCCGTAGGCAAAGTGCTTTTTCCCGTCGGGCCACATTTTGTACGGCGTCTGGTCCACCCACTCCCAGATGAAGCCACCGATCAGCATGGGATATTTTTCCACCACGTCCCAGTAGTCCTGGAAATTGCCGAGGCTGTTGCCCATCGCGTGGGCATATTCGTTCATCAGGAACGGCTTGCCCGACGGATACGGCCCGTGCTGCTCCTCGTTGGAACTCTCGCCGTGTTCGCCTTTGCGCTTCGCCTGGCCGGCGACGTGCTGGAGCAGCCACGCGGTCGTGGGATAGGTCTGGCTGTCCATGTCGGCGGCGCGGTTCATGTCGGCATACTGGATCGGCCGCTGGTGCGGGTCGGCGGCGCGGACGGCGGCGCGCATCGCGAGGAACGCGCTCCCGTAGCCGGCCTCGTTGCCCAGCGACCACAGCACCACGCACGGATGCTGGCGATCGCGGACCACCATGCGGTGCGCGCGGTCCACCACCGCGGGCTGCCACTCCGGCCGGTCGCCCGGCAACACCTTCTTGTGATAGCTCAGCCCGTGCGACTCCACGTTCGCCTCGTCGAGCACGAACAGGCCGAGCCGGTTACACAGCTCGTACCAGCGCGGATCGTTCGGGTAGTGCGACGCGCGGACGCAGTTGAGGTTCGCCTGCTTCATCAGCCGGACATCCTGCTCCATCCGCTCGCGCGAGACCGTCCAGCCCGTCGCCGGATCGAACTCGTGGCGGTTGACGCCCTTGATCTTCAGCGCGCGGCCGTTGACCGTGAACTGCCGGTCGCGCAGCTCCACGCGGCAGAAGCCGACGTCCGCGCGCCGCGCCTCAATGACCCGGCCACCCTCCAGCAACTCCACCACCGCGCTGTAGAGCTGCGGCGCCTCCGCGCTCCAGAGCCGCGGCTGCGGCACCGGCACGGAGGCCGTCACGCGCGCCTCGCCACAGCCCGGCGCGACGCCCGCCACCGGCTCCTCCAGCACGGCCTGTCCATCCAGAGACAGCCGCACGCGCAATTTTTCCGACGGCGCCGCCGTGGCATTGCGCAACGTGTAGTGCAATTTCACCGAGCCTGCCCGGCACATCGCGTCGAGATCGGCCTGGACGAAGAAGTCCCACACCGTCACCGGCGGCGTGCAGTAAACGAACACGTCGCGGAAGATCCCGGCGAGCCGCCACATGTCCTGGTCTTCGAGATAGGAGGCGTCGGAATATTTATAAACTTCGATCGTGAGCTGGTTGCGGCCCGCATGCGCCAGCGCGGTGACGTCGAACTCCGCCGGCAGCCGCGAGTCCTCGCTGTAGCCGGCCGGCTGCCCGTTCACCGCGAGGTACATCGCCGAACTGACACCCGCGAAATGCAGCAGCACGCGCCGGCCCTGCCAGTCCGCCGGGACCTCGAAGTCCGTGCGGTAGCTGCCGACCGGGTTGCGCTGGCGGAACACCGTGAACTCCGGCGGCGGCTCGCCCATCACGCGCGGCGGATCGGCCTTGAACGGATACTTGGAATTGGAATAGAGCGGCACGCCGAAGCCCTGGAACTCCCAGCACGATGGAACCGGAATTTTCGCCGTGTAGTTGGTCGAGCGCAGCGCCGGCTCCGGTGCCCAGTGGAAGTCCCAGAGGCCGTTGAGACAGCGCACCCACTCCGCTTTTTCGTAGGTCGCCGCACGCGCCGCCGCCGCGTCCGGGCACGGCCACGCCGCGCAGCGCGCCGGGAGCTTGTTCCGCGCGAAGACCAGCGGATTCTCCCAATCCGGTGCCGCCGCCTTATCAGCCCGCGCCACGAGCACACCCGCCACCGCCAACCACAGCACACCGCGAAAGCTTTTCTTCATCGTGCAGCGCTCCGTTTTTCAAAGTTTGGAAGCGCAAACTAGCATTTTTCCCAAGCCTTGGAAAAGTTCGGGTTGGTTTAATCTCGGATCGTGTTCGCGGGGCTGGAAGCCCCGCCCACAAAGGCGGGGCAGTGGGACGGCAGGTTTCTCATGGAAGCACGATGCGTGTTTCTTCCGCTGAGGAGTGCGGCAGCTTGCCGCCACCCTGAACAACAAAATCATGCCTACAAAATCATCACGCTGCGCTAGCGATGCGTTATGATTTTGAGACCTCCCCCTGCCCTGTCGTTCGGTTGTAGTCCCACTTCGATGTTGAATGTTCGGTGTTCGATGTTCGGCCGCCGCCGCTTTCTCCGGCCGGTAGGAGCCCGGCCCCGCCGGGCGAATGGCGCGTTGGGCGTCAAATACGGGTGCGCGTCCGCCCGTCGCCGAATGGGGATTCGGCTCCTACCCATGCGCGGGTTTGGCTGCGGCTGATCGCTCGGGGCTGGAAGCTCCGCCCACAAGAGAAAAGCTGGCGTTTGCACCGGGCGAGCGCCCTGCAGGTCACGCCGCCGAACTTCGATGTTCGATGTTGAATGTTCGGTGTTCGATGTTCCTCTGCCGCTGGCTCACTCCGGCCGGTAGAGCTGCAGCTCGGCGACGCCGGGCGAGCCCTTGTCGCAGCCCATGGTCAGGCGAAATTTCTGCGCGGTGACCGGCGTGATGTTCTGCTTGATGCCATGGCCATCGGTCTTGCCCTCGGCCACCTTGCGCCAGGCGGCGCCCTCGGCAACTTCCAGCGTGTACTGCTGGTGCATTCGCGGCCAGACGTCGGGTTCGTCGAGGCCGAAGCCGCCGATCGCGGTCGGCTGGCCGAGATCAAGTTCGAGCCACGCGGACTTCACATCGGTCGGCGCGCGCCAGCGCTTGCCCGCGGTGCCGTCGAGCGCATTCGCCGCCTCGCTACCCTTGAGCGTGGTCGACGCCGTGGCCTTCGCGCCCACCGTCGGCAGCGGCAGGGTCACGGGCTCGCCCTCGATCTCCAGCACCACGACGGCATCCACGGCGTCCGGCGCGGCGGCGGGCACGGCGATAACAAGCCGCTGGCTCTCGCGCGTAACGACGAGCGGTTTGTCCGGCGCAACGAGCAGCGCCGCCGACTTCGCGTTGTTTTGCAGCGGCACCTTGAGCTTGCCATCCGCCGGCCAGTCGAAGACGTGCAGGAAAAGCTTGTTGCCCTTCCGCGTTGCCGTGCCCCACGAGAGCTGGACGAACGGGCCGGCGCTCGTGCCATAGATCGCCTCGCCGTTGACGCGCAGCCAGCGGCCCATGTCGCGCAGCCGCTCGACGCACGCGGGCGGAAATTCGCCTTCCGCCGTCGGGCCGATGTTGAGCAGGAAGTTGCCGCCCTTGGCGCAGATGTCGGCGAGCTTGTGGATGAGATCGGCGGACGACTTCCAGTTCGTGTCATAGGCGTTGTAGCCCCAATGGCCGTTCATGGTCATGCAGGTCTCCCAGTCGCCCTTGATGCCGGTGACGGGTACGAACTGCTCCGGCGTCGCGGTGTCGCCGCCGAAGCTGCCGCTGAGTCGGTTGTTGGTGACGAGACCGGGCCGCAGCTTCAACAGGGCCGCAAACGGCGCGATGCGCTTGGCGTCCATGTACATCGGCGTGTCCCACCAGAGGATGTCGACCGGATACCGCGTGAGCAGTTCGCGCACCTGTGGCAGGGCGACGTGGTTCAGGTAGGCATCGTAGTCGCCCTTGTGCGCCGCATCCCAGCCGTCGCCCTCCTTAAACCCGCTCTTCGCGCCGCCGGGATTGTTCCAATCCTGCGCCTGCGAGTAGTAGAAACCGATCTTCAGCCCCTCGCCATGGGCGGCGTTTACGAGCGGACCGAGCAGATCTTTCTTGTAGGGCGTCGCGTCGGCCACGTTCCACCGGCTCGCGGCGGAAGGATAGAGCGCGAAGCCGTCATGATGCTTGCTGGTGATGACGATATACTTCATGCCCGCGTCCTTCGCCGTCTGGGCCCAGAGCACGGGGTCGTATTTCACCGGATTGAACTGCTCCGCAAACTTGCGGTAGTCCGCGACCGGAATCTTGGCCGAATTCATGATCCACTCGCCGTAGCCCGTGTTGTCGCCATATTTCCCGGCGGGCACGGCGTAGACGCCCCAGTGCAGGAACAGGCCGAACTTGGCCTCGCGCCACCACGCCATGCGCGCGTCGCGCTGCGCCGGCGTCTCCTTGAGGGCGGCCGGTTCCGCTCCCGTTTCGACCGTGACGCCCTCGGCGGGCGCGTCCTTGGCAGGGGCAGCTTGCGCCGGCGCCACGGCCCACCAAGTGGCCGCGGCAAGGGTGAGGGCAAGCAACTCAGGCATACGTGTCATGTTATGGCTCCTGTTTTCTCATCGGCTTTCAATATCAAACGCTTGGTAAATAGCATCATCGTGTACAGCGTACGGGGCTGCCTTTCTATAGGTCTCCCTGGAAAGAAAGCTGCCTGGCGCCCCACCCTGGCCAGCCCGGCTGGCACCGGTCCGCTCATACGCCCTCCTGCAGGCTGCCGGCCTGAGCCTGGGGACTTGCCGCGACCATGTCCCCGGCGGTTTCCACCCGGCGCAAAAAGGCGAGGCCGTCCCGGACAAAAGCCCGCCCATCCGGGCAGACGTCTTGAAACATTCCCCGCCTGCTGGCGAAATCGCCGAGGGCGGTGTTGTAGCCCTCCAAGCCGATATAGCCGTTGAAGCCGATCTCGTGCAACACGGCAAAGATCTCCGGCCAGGGAATGAGGCCGCCGCCCGGAACGCCACGGTCATTTTCGCAGGCATGGAGCGCAAAGAGCCGCGTTTGCAGGGTCCGCAAGGCGGCGGCGTAGCTCCGGATTTCAGTGACGGCATGGTACGTGTCGAACAGCACGCGCAGGTTGTCATGATCGGCCAGGCCGAGCAAGCGCATGAGCTGGTCCGGTGTGTTGACCAGATGCGTGCGAAAGTGGCTCATCGGTTCGAGCACAATGACGACCTGCCGGCGCGCGGCATACTCGCCCAGCAAGTGCAGCCCTTCGGCGGTCCACCGGTACTCATCGCCGGGCGGCCGGCGCCGCTTCACGACGCCCGGATGACCGTAGATGGCGCCTGCATAGGCCACCGCCCCACTTTCAGCAGCCACGTCAACCTGGTGCTTGTGCCAGGCTAAGCCCCGCGCACGGTCGGCGGGCTCATCGGACGAAAGATCGCACGCCAGCGGCCACGCGCCCCCGGGACTGACCAAGAGATCGAGGCCCAGCGCCGCGGCGCGGTCACGCGTCCGACGCTGATCGAACGGCACGTCGTCCCCCACGGCGAGCTCGAACATCTGCAGGCCGAGCTCCTTGGCCTGGTCGAGCAGGTGCAGCTGGTCATCCGACCAGCGCTCGGTAAAGAGATAGCAGTGGGCGCCGTATTTCATATGCATCCGCAGCTCTGCACTTAAAATCCCACACGAAACCCGACCGCGTGGCGGAACGGCATCGCGGCGGGGCAACGCAAGGCTAGCGCGTCGGCGTCCTGATGCCACTCAATATTTTTCGCGCAGCCAAGCAACACGACCGACTTGATGGGACGTTCCAGCAGCTGGGCCTTCCGGCCGAGCGCCTGGATTTTCAATTCCGTGCCGGGCGGCGGCACTGCGAGGCACCACGCGTAGACGCTGCCGTCTTTGCCCTGCGTGAAGCGGAAATCCGATGCGCCATACTTGATCTGGGCGGTCTGCTCAGAAAGCTTCCCGCTGAACACCCGGCCCGGTCCTTCGCCCCACTTCTTCCAGGCATGCGAGCCGTAGAGCCCCTCGCCGTTGATCTGCATCCACGCGCCCATGTCCTTGAGCATGGCGACGCAATCCGGCTCGAGCGCGCCCTCGGGATTCACCGGCACGGCGCAGGCATAGTTGCCGTCGCGCGACGCGTACTCCAGCAGGCTGCGCACGAGATTGACGGCGTTGTAGTGGTAGTTCGGCCCGTAGTACCAGTCACCGACCGGATTCTCGCCGATCCACGGCTGGTCCGTCTTGATCGCGCGCGGCACGCCGACCTCGGAGGTCATGCCCACCGCCGGATTGCCCGCCTGGAATTTGATCAGCGCAAGCGTATCCACCTTGCCGTGCCTGGCCAGCGACCGGTTGTAGAAGTCCGCGACCACGCGCCGCGCGGCGTCGCACTTGAACCCGGAGCCGCTGTGTTCGCCCGAGAACGGCTCGGGCGCGTTGCCGTCGGTATAGAACATATCGGGCTCATATTTTTCCACCGCATCCTGGATGCGCCGCGCCCAGCGCTCGGCATACCACTTCGCGTAGTCCTGATGGTCCTGGAAGATGCCCTGGCGCTTGAAGGGAATCTCCGCGACCTGAAAATATTCGCGCAGGTTGATGTTGTAGAGCAGCCGCGGGTCGAGGCCCTCCCACCACTTCCCTTGGCCATCGGCGAGCGAGAGGTTGCCGTCATAGGGTACGCCCGCCTTCGGCCCCTTCGCGTCCGCCTTGTAGGCATCGGCCCACCACCACCAGCTGTATTCGTGATGGAACGTGATGCAGAACTTCATCCCGAGCTTGCGCGCCTCCGCCGACCAGCCTCCGAGCATGTCCTTCTTCGGCCCGACGTTCACCGAGTTCCAGGGTTGGTATTTCGAATCCCACAGATCGAAATTATCGTGATGCACGCCGACCACCATCATGAAGCGCATCCCCGCGTCATGAAAACTTTTCGTCAGCGCCGCCGCGTCCCACTGCGGCGCCTTCCACGCGTTGAGCACATCCTTGTAGCCGAACTCCGCGGGATGCCCGAAATTCTTCAGGTGATTATTGTACGGCGTCGAGCCCTCGCGATAGAGGTTGCGCGCATACCAGTCGCCGCTGCGGCCCGACGCCTGCGGCCCCCAGTGGACGAACACGCCGAACTTCGCCTCGCGGAACCACGCGGGCGTGCCGGGATAATTTTTGCGGATGGATGCCCACGTCGGCTCGAACGGCCCGGCCGCGATCGGAAAATCCATTTTCACTTCGGCGAAGTCCTTCGGATCGGCCGGCTGCTTGCTGTCCGGCGCCGCCGGCGCCGGCACCGCGGGCGGATGCTCGAGCGACCACGGCGCCGCCCACGCGCCGACGCAACTGAAAATTCCAGCCCATGTCGCAAGTACACATACGCGTCTATTCATTTTTTCTTCGCTCCGTAAGTCATGGAAAACAACTCACCATAAAACCTTCCGAGGCTTGGGGAAAATGCCGGTTCCCGCTTCCCGCCGGGCCTTGCGAGCAGGACAACCTTGCCGCCAATCCTTGGAAAACCTCCGGTACAAAGCACCCCGGTCTCATCATTTTTGCCTTCGGAGTTCGTCCATCTTCTCCTGGAGTATCGCCGACTCGGCCTCGGTGTCGCCGAGCGGTTGTGGCGTGACGGTTTTTTCGCGCGTGTAGCCGATGTGTTGCATCCAGTGGGTGGAACGGTGACGGCGCAGCACATCCGCCTGCTTGAACAACGGATCGGCCTGGATGATCGCGAGCTGCTCCTCCGGCACCTGCGCGCCGAGCGCAGCCAGGATCGTCCGCGCCATCAGCAGGTGCCCTTCGTCGCCGGGATGAATGTGGTCCCTGGAGAAAACCTCGGTGCGAGCGTCGCGGGCCTTGCGCATCGCGGTGTGCAGATCAATCACCTGCACGCCGGGCATTTTCAGCGTCAGCTCCCACGCGGCATAGGCGGTCATCACGCCGTCATAGTTGAACCCGCCCGGCGGGGTCGTCGCGTCATAAATCGGCGGCGTAATAAGGAGGATATTTTTTACGCCGGCCGCCTGGCACTGGGCGATCAGCTTGTTCACGCCGTTCTTGAACGCGGTGAAGCGTCCGTCGTCGAGCGGCTGATAGATGCCGTCGTTGATGCCGTAGCAGGCGAAGACGACATCGGGTTTCGTCCTTTCCAGCAGCCTGCCGAGCCGTTCGAACAGACACGGGCGCGGAAATTTTCCGCCGGCGTGGTTCGTCTCGCTCAGGCCCGACAGCGTTTCGCTGGAAAGTCCGAGCGGATAGATGTCGAAATTCTTCCGCGGATACAGCCGGTTGAGATAGTACGACGCGAAACTGATGTAGCCGCCGCCTTGCGTGATGCTGTCGCCGAGGAAAACGATTTTCTTGCCCGCCAGCTTCTCCACCGGTTGCGAAAACCACAGGAAAGCGGGCGCCTCGACGAAGGCCAGCGCACACAACAGCACCGCACTGCTGATGATCCTTTTCATGGCAGCTCCTGTCACTGGAATTTACCGCCCATCCACGATGCTCCTGATGCTCTGGTCGAATTCGGACTGCAGTTCCGCCTGGACCTTCTCTTTCACGCCCGGCGCGAACAACGCGTCGAGCGCATCATAGGCGCCGGCCGGCTGCACTTTTTTCTTCATCAGGGAGGCGAGCAGATCTTTCGACCAATGCATCAGCGTGGGTTTCTGCGCGGCCTGCGCGGCAGCGAGCAGTTTTTCGCGTTCGCGCAACGTCAGCGAGCACGTCGTGCGGAAGAATTGTTTGTTCAACACCACATCCACTCGCGCGGAAATATCGCCGGCGCGGGGCATATCGAGCCAGGCCTGACGGGCCTTCTCCACCTGCGCCTCGGAACAGCCGAACGTTTTCAGGACCGTCCGGGCCATCAGGATATTTCCCTCCGGCGTCAGGTGTACGCCGTCGCCCGTCAGGCCGTGCAGCGTATCCGCCGTCTTGGCCACCTCGACGAACACCGGATATACATCCACGAGCTGGCATCTTTTCGCCTGCGCCAGCTCCCGCAGTGCCGCACTGTAGTCGCCCAGCTTTTTGCTGGCATCACTGTCCCATTTTCCAGCTAGAGTCGTCGTGAGCAGGAGCACCTGGATGCCACCCTGCTGGCCTTGCTCGACGAGCGCAGCCATGTTGCTTTTGAATGGATCGAGCGGGACGCCCTTCGCGCCGTGAATGACGTCGTTCATGCCGCAACTCACCAGCATCCGATCCGGTTTCTTATCGAGCACGTCACGCTTGAGCCGCGCGAGCAGGTCGGCCGACGTGTTCCCGCCGACGCCCGCCGGGATGGGCTCGATCTGCACGCCATTCGCCTGCAAGCCCGCGACGACCAGCCGCACATAGCCGTGCGGATTCGTCCAGCCCTGCGCCGTGATCGAATCGCCGAGGAACGCGACCTTCTCGCCGCTCCTCGGCATAATCTCAGCTCGCGCCGGGAGCACCGCCAGCAACAGCGCGGCGAGCGTCATAAACGCATTTCGTTTCATTCGAGTGCCCCGATTATCCCAAACCCTTGGACACCGCTCATTCCGCCACGGGTTTCAGGATCAGCGAGCGCAGGCGGAACAGCTCCTGGCCGGTGATTTCCTTGGCCATCACCCGGATTTCATGCGCGCCGGCGGGCAGCGTGAAGGTGCCCAGCGGGTCGGTGACGTTGTTGCCGCCGTGCACTTTCTTCTCCGCCGTCTGTGCGCCGCACTTCACCACGTAGGTGCCGCCGGAACCCTTGCCCGCACGCACCAGCTCCTTGCCGGCGTCGCCTTCGGACTTCTTGTTTTCCTTGGTCGCGGCGGGCGCGTCATAGACCATGGCCAGCTGGAACGTCGTCTGCGCATTGACCCGCACCGGCCAGACGACCGCGTCGTCTTTCTTCGTCCAGTTCGTCACCCACGCGTCCTTGGTTTTGCCGGGGCCAAACTGGAGCTTGCCCTCCAGCTTCGCGTCGAAGCCGCGCAGTTTATTCTCCGTAACGTTGGTCGCCAGCAGCCGCGCCGGATCGGTCTGCGGCTCGCCAACACACTCGACCGCGATGATCGAGTCAGCCGCATCCGGCGCGTCTTTCGGCAGGCCTTCGATCCGCACATCGAGCGGGTTCACGCGCACCGCTTTCAGGTGCGTGTACATGGTGTTGGCCTTGTCGCGCAGCAGCCACGCCAGCTTCACCTCGCTCTTCAGTCCGCCGATGACGAGCCGGCCATCGCGCGGCCAGTCGAAAACATGGAGATACAGTGTGCTGTCCTTGCCGGCCGGCCCGGACTTCGGTCGCAAGGTGGATTCGCCCCACGCCTGCACCGCGAGCGGCGTGTGGGTGGTGCCGCGGATGGATTCGCCATTGAGCTGCCACCACGCGCCGATGCCCTTGAGGATCGCGATGTCCGCCGGATCCATCTTGCCGGTGCCCATCGGGCCGATGTTCATCAGCTCGTTGCCGCCGCGCGCCGCGGACTTCGCCAGCAGCTGGATGAAATGCGCGGGCGGTTTGTGCGAGCGGTCATTCTGGTTGTAGCCGTAGGATTCGTTCGTCGTCGGCACGCCTTCCCAGTCGCCCTCGTGCGTCGGAAATTCCGCAGGCCGGTCGCAGGTGCTATCGTAGTCGCCCGCGCCGCGCACGAGGCGGCCGTTCACCACCAGCGATGGCTTCGCCTTGCGCACGGCGGCGAGGATGCGCAAGTTTTCCTCCGGCGGCAGCTTGTGCGGCGTGTCGAACCAGATGATGTCGGGGTCGTACATGCGGATCAGCTCCTGCAACTGCGGGATGGATTTTTCATCCACGTACTTGCGCGCCTTCGGCAGGAACTCGGGGAACTTTTCCCACCAGTTCGCGCCGTGCAGCAGTCTGTCGCCGCCGGGATTCTGGTAGTCCCAATCGTTGCCGGGCCCGTTCTCCTCGCCCCAGTCGAACGCGTGCGAATAGTAGAAGCCGAACTTGAGGCCATGCTTCTTGCACGCCGCCTGCAGTTCCCGCATCGGATCGCGCGCGAAGGGCGTGGCCTTGACGATGTTGTAATCGCTCGCCTGCGAGTTGAACATCGCGAAGCCGTCGTGGTGCTTGGCGGTGATGACGAAGTAGCCCATGCCCGCTTCCTTCGCGAGGCGGATCCACTCGTCGGCGTTGAACCCGGTCGGATTGAAGGTGCCGGCAACCTCCTTGCGATAGACCGCGCAGGGAATCTTCGCCATGCGCTGGATGTGCTCCGCATAGCCGCCGTAGGCCTTGCCGTTCCACGTGCCGCTCAAACCGGAATAGACGCCCCAGTGTATGAACATCCCGAAGCGCGCCTCGCGCCACCAACCCAGCCGCGCGTCGCGCTCCGCTGCCGTCGGCTTCAGCGACTCGATGTCCGGCGCGCGCGCCGGCTCCGCCGACACGAATTGCGCCGCCACCAACACCACGCCCGCTAAAATCGCGCTGCCTCTTTTCATGCCGTCGCTCCTGTGAAGTTTCCACGTGCCGCAACCGTGCGCAGCCTAGCCGTCAGCCCCCACACCGTGGAAGGGCCAATCTTGACCACTTGCTATCCATTCTTGACCTCGCCGCCCTGCCGGTTTCCACGAGCACGCAATCAACGCATGACCTGCCACTCGAAAACAGAAATGTCGCGGCCGGGCACATCCGCGGGGAATTGCAGGCGCAGGTAGCGCGCGGTCGCCGGTTGGTCGAGGATGACCGGCGAGCCCGTCACCGGTTCCGCGGAGTGATCGGCGAGGGTATGCCACTGCTGTCCGTCATCGGAGGTTTGCAGGGTGAAACAGTAGGCTTTCCACGCATATTCAAAACGGATTTCCTGCCGTGAGAATTTCCGTGTCGCACCGAGGTCGATTTGCAGCCAGGCTCCCTTGTCATCGCGGGCCGGACACCAACGCGTGGCGTAGTTGTCGTCGAGCGCACACGGCGCGGCGAAGTGTGGCGCGGCTGCGCTCGACGCGCTCGCCATCGCCGGCAGCACGTCGCGACCGGCGAGCCGGTCGCGGACCAACGGCGGACCGTCGTGCGTCGGGGCGACTTTTTCGATGCGACCATCCGCAGTGAAATGCAGTTCATCCACGCAGAGCTGGCGGGCGACGAACTTTTCGTCGAATGGAATGCTATGCCGATGATAGCGGATGTAGTCGCGACCGTCCTTGCTGAAGACGGCGTGATGGCCAGGGCTGACGATGTTGCGCGCCTTATCCGTGATGAGGATCGCGCTGTCCGCCGGCTCCGTGAACGGGCCCAGCGGATTGTCACCGACCGCATAATGGACTTGATAGGTGTCCTTGATGGTGACGCCGGTGGAGTTCATCAGGAAATAACGCCCGCCGCGCTTGACCATGAACGGGCCTTCGAAATAATTTTTCGGCGTCACGTCGTGGACCTCACCATCGAACGTGACCATATCGGACCGGAGCTTCACGGCCCAGCATTTGCCGTTCTTCCAACCGTGCCCGGAGCCCCAATAGAGCCAGCCCATGCCGTCGTCATCCACGAAGCCCTCGGCGTCAATCATGTGAAAACCGGGTTTGAAATTGCCGGGCACCAAGGGCTTGCCGCCATGCGCATCGCGCCACGGGCCGAGCGGATGCTCCGCCGTGCCAGCCCAGACCTCGTTGTGGACGGAGACGTACATGAAGAACTTCCCGCCCTTCGCGCGCACCACCGAGGGCGCCCAGACCGCGGACCCGCCGCTCGTCGGGCTCTTGCAGGCGTCCTTCGTCGGCCAGTTGAGGGTGCGATAGGTCCAGTTCTTGAAGTCCGCCGATTCCCAGCAGCCGAGCGTCCGGTCGCCCCACGGGTCGAGCGTCGCGTAGAGATAATTCGTGCCCCCGCACTGCACGAGACTCGGATCGGCATAGTAGCCCGGCACGATGGGATTGCCCGCATGCGGCTCGCGCCCCGGTTCTGCCCATACAAGCTGCGCAACTGCCAAAACCACGCCCGCCCAAGTTGCACCGCATCGTTTCATGCCACCGCTCCTGTAAATTTTCCGCGTACCGCAACCGTGCACACCTTAGCCGCCGCCCTCGCTCCGTGGAAGCGCCAATCTTGACCTGTTGCTCTCCATTCTTGACCTGGCCCCGCCCCCCACCGCACTTCGATCTCTGCCCCCGCGCGCAACCTGTCGCCGAATGGGGATTCGGCTCCTACAGGTAGCTTGGTAATGCAGGGTCCGCGAAGCTTCCCTACCCCGGCAAGGCGCTGCACGAAGCAACTTCGATGTTCGACTCGTCCCGGCGTAGCCTTGCGAAGCCGGATGTTGGATGTTCGGTGTTCGATGTTCACAGCAGGAGCCCGGCCCCGCCGGGCGAATGGTGCGTGTTGATCGCGGCAGGCGCCCGTGCGCCGCCCCTCGCCGAATGGGATTCGGCTCCTACAGGTGGCTTGGTAATGCAGGGTCCGCGAAGCTTCCCCACCCCGACAAGGCGCTGCACGAAGCAACTTCGATGTTCGACTCGTCCCGGCGTAGCCTTGCGAAGCCGGATGTTGGATGTTCGGTGTTCGATGTTCTCCGAGGGATTCAGTGCCTACAGTAGGACGCTGGTCTGGTTGTGCTGGGGTTCGCGAGGTTAGAAAACCCCGCCCACAAAGAGTGCTGATCCGAGGCGTTTCGCGCTTATCTCCGGGGAGTGCCGCCTCATCACCGCGGTGCGGCGGCGGCTTTTTGTGCCGCGGTCTCCTTCTTTGCTTGTCTGATTTTACTCAGCAGGTACGAGCCGGAGAGCTTCCAGGCTGGTCTTATCGCTGCCTTCCACGAGCGAGACGGTGACGGTGTGCCGGCCGGGCTGCTTGAAGGTCAGGAGACCCATCGGCTGGGTGTGATAGAGGGTCGAGGCTGCCTGCTGGTTTTGCAGGGTGACGCCCTCGTCGGTCGCGATCTTCCAGACGGGCCGGCCCTCGCCACGATAGACCAGTTCCACCCGGTAGTCGCCCGGTTCGCAGACATCCACCGTCCAGACGGCCTTGCCGGCTTCGGTCCATTTGCCGGCCTGCGTGGCGAACTTCCACTCGCCAAATTTCTCCATCCAGCGCAATTCCTTCTTCTCGGCACCGCTCACCTCGGCGAATTCGACGATGAAGTTTGCCGGCACGTTCGGATAGACGCCCAACGTCTGATCGGCCTTGGGCGCGCCCTTGAGCTGCACGGCGATGACCGAGGCCGGCCGGTCCGGCGGCGCGGCGGGCAGTTGGAATTCCGTCCACGTGCCGCGCTGCGTCCACTTCACCGACGCACCGCTGCCGACGATGGCGGCGCTGGCGATCTCCGTCTGCAGGCCCGGCAGCAGCAGCCGGCCATCGGCGGGCCAGTCGAACACGACGAGCTGGAGCGTATTGCTCTGCGTGGTCACGTCACCCCAAGGCATTGCGTGGCCCCACGGCGACAGCCCAGCTGCGTAGACCACCTGCGGATAGCGCTTGATCCACTCGCCGGCCTTCACGAGATACTTCGCCACCTGCGGTGGCACGCGGCCCTTGCCGTCCGGCCCGATGTTCAGCAGATAGGTGCCGCCGCGCCCGACCGTCTGGACGAGCCGCAACAGAATCTCCCGCGCGTCCTTCCAGTTCTGGTCGTACCACGCGTAGGACCAGGAATCGTTGGTCGTGTCGCACGTTTCCCAGTCGCCCTCGATGTTGCGCGGCGGGACTTCCATGTCGCCCTTGCTCGCATAGTCGCCCATGTCATAGCCGATGCGGCTGCACAGCAGCGCGCCCGGCTGCGTCTTGCGGACGAGTTCGGCCAGCTCCACAACGAACTCCTTGGGCATCTTGCCGGGCGTGTCGAACCAGATGTAGTTCAGCGGGCCGTATTGCGTGCAGATTTCCTTCACCTGCGGATAGCACTTCTCCCTGAAATACTTTTCGAACGAGGCCGGCGTGCCGTCGGGATTCTGCGCCGGGCCGCCGCTGCCGCCGGGCGCGGTCCAGTCCTGGTTGTGGGAATAGTAGAAGCCGAAGCCGAGCCCGGCCTCGCGGCAGGCGGCGGCTAGTTCCTTCATCGGGTCGCGGTGGAACGGCGTGGCGTCCACGATGTTGAACGGGTGTGCCGACTTGAACATCGCGAAGCCTTCGTGGTGCTTCGAGGTGATGATGATCCACTTCATCCCCGCCGCCTTCGCGACGCGCGCGATCTCGCGGGCGTCGAAGTCCGACGGATTGAACTCCTTGGCCAGCGCCATGTAATCCGCCTCGGAGATCTTCATCTGCCGCTTGATCCACTCGCCGATGCCGTAGAAGGTTTTGTCGTGCCACTGCCCGCCGAGGTGGGAGAACAAACCCCAGTGGATGAACATCCCGTAGTTGCCGTCGCGGAACAGCGCCACCCGGTCCGCCTTCCCGGTGCCGGCCTTGGTGCCGGACGAGCCCCACATCTTGTCCATGGATTCTTCGGCACGGGCGAGGCCAAGGCCGCCGAGCAGTACGGCCAACGCCAACGCTGAACTGCGAAAGATTCGATTTGCGTTCATGGTAGCTCCAAGCCTGTTTGATTTCGTGCGACGCTGCGCAAGGTAGCCGTCATCGTCGCCGCAGGGAAGCGCCAATCTTGACCACTTGCTATCCATTCTTGACCTGGCCGCGCCGGCATCCAAATCTTGATATCCCGCCAAAAACGGGGTGAGGAGCAACACCGAAGGACGACAGGACATGTCTGTACCCACAATATACCCGCGCCGCCAAGGAAGAAGGTTGGGCCGCAAGGTTGCCTGACTGGCTGGGAGGGGCGGTGTCCTCACCGCCCCGCATAGTGTGACCGCCGTGCCATGGCCACAGACCCGTGTGCAACGCCCACGCCCGACGGCTCAACTGCAGCGGCAGGCTTGCCCCGGCGAAGTGCTTGGACGAAGCCGGGAATGCCGCCGCTCCCAGCTAGTTTCCGCGCGGAGCACCGTGTTCTTGGCACCCTGCAACCGTGGAACACGTAGCTGTTCGTCAGGCACTCCATCCCCCTGGTCTGTGCTCAATATCCAAGCATCAGAAAATCACGGCGCGGGCTTCAGGGGAATCTGGACGTTGCAGGAGATGCGGCCATTCTTTTTGTAGCCATCGGTCGCGCCGAAGAGGGCGATGGGTTCCTCGCCATCGAACAGCAGCGCGGGGCGTTCGACGTTCGTGTTGCTCGGCGTGCCGTCCGCCCACTGGAAACGGTTCGCGAGCACCTTCGGCTGCGCGGCGGCTGTCCAGTGCAGGCCGTCGTCGGACTGGAACAGCGCGAGGCCGCCGGAGGAACCGGTGAATTTGCCGACCACGTCGCGCGCGACGGCGTAATAGCGCTGACCGTATTTCTTGCTGAACCAGATGTAGGGATCCTCGGCGAGCATCCAGTGCTTGGCGGCCTCGGTGCCTTCGGCTTCAAAGACGCGGCCCGGCAATTTCTTGTAGGGCCCCTCGGGTTTGTCCGCGACGGCCACGCCGTAGCGCACCTTGCCGCCCATCAACTTGCCCGGCACCTGCTCGACCGCCTTGAACACGACCAGCAAACCGCCGTCAGGCCGCACGGCCGCGCCCGGGTTCGCGACGCACAGCGAATCGAACGCCGTGGGGTCCGGGCTCACGTCAATGATCGGTGCATCGAGCCGCGTCCACGGCCCTTCCGGTTTGTCGGCGATCGCGACGCCGATGCGATCGTTGTTGCGGTGCGTCGCATATTTCCCGTCGCCCTGGTTGCCGATGTAATAGAGCAGGAACTTGCCATCGCGCATGACGATGTTCGGGTTGTGCGTCATGTCGGCATCCCAGTACTTCTTCCCAGTCGCGGGATTGAGGCCGCGCGCCGGCAGCGCGACGCTCACGTGCTTATACGGGCCGAACGGTTTGTCGGCGACGGCGTAGGCGATCTCGGAACAGATCGCCCACCCCGGCGCGAAGCCGTCGGGATTGCTGACCGGCCAGCGGGCATAGAAGAGATGATATTTCCCGTCCGCTCCCTTGGCCGGCGCGCCGCACCAGACGTAGTAGCCCGGTACGGAGAACTTCGCGTCCATGGGCACCGGCTGCACCCTGGCGCCGAGGTCGAGCTCCGCCGCCGCGCACGACAGCGCGGCCAGCGGGAGCAGGAAGGAAAATAGCCGTCGGATGTTATTCATGGTTTCGCTCGCAGGGTTTCGAGGGGCAGCTCGATCACGGTGAAAGAATTGGGCGCGAAGATGCGCGTACGAGGATGTCCGTCGTGTCGCCACTCGCTCATTACGGGCTTGATGCGCTCCGGCCGGCTCTCGGTGTTGAAGTCCGCGAGGTCGTCATGTGCGAGCGTGGTCACTCGCGCCGGATATTTCGCCAGCGCGACGCCGCGCAGATCTAAATGCAGCGCCTGCTCCGCGCCGGTCAGGTTCACAACGCGCAAAACGAGCTTCGTGCCGTCGGCGGATTTCGCGGCGAAGAGGTCGAGCTGCTCCGGCGCGCCGGCGGCCTCCACGGCAACGGCGTTCGGCGCCCAGCTCTGCGCGATCAGCTGATCAACGTAGTAGGCGGTTTGGAACCAAACCTTCCCGCCGGTGTAATAGATGTTGCCCTGCGTCCACAGCACGGCTTTCCAGTCCGTCTGGTAGATGCCCCACGGCTGCGAGACGTTCGGCGTGCCGATGGCGCGGATGACATCGCCCGCGCGGTACGCCGCATTCATCTCCAGCGCGTGGTTCAGTCCGCGCTGGAAATCGAACGCGCCGGCGTTGAATTCGAGGATGCCGACGGAGACGAGCTTCGGGTCCGGCGCGAGCCGTGCCAGCCAGTGCGCGAACGTGGCGATGCCCTGCACCGATGCAGCGCCCTTGAAGGCGTGGCTGTCGAAGATGAGCGGCTTGCCGTGTGCGCGCGCGAACTCCGCCAGCTCCAGGTGCAGCGCGAGTTTCTTGCGCGCCGTCGCTTCGGTGTCATCGGCCTTCAAGCTCACGCCCGTGCTGGTCGTGACCAGCTTGATCTCCGGCGCGACCTGCCACACGGCCTCGGCGACAAGCTTGAATTTGTCCACGTACTTCCGGCTGAACCCGCTCTCGTTGGCGTGCTGATAGAACTGCGGCCGGCAGGTCTTCACGAAATCGGCGACGTCCTCCGGCGACTCATCGAGATTCAGCGCCGGTACCACCGGCAGCCCTGCGGCCTTGCCGAACGCGACCGCCTCCGCCGGGCCGAAGCCGCTGCTGCAATAGCGGTCATAGAAGCCGTTGTAGGGAGGCCGCTGATCGCGTGGGCCGCGCAGATTTTTCCAGCGATAGCCCGGCACCTCGATCATACCTCCGTTGAAGCGCAGCACGCGGATGCCCTGCGCCAGCAGCGCCTCCGCCAGGTCTTTCCGCACCGGCAGTCCCTGGAAGCGACCCCACTCGCCCGGCTGCAAGAAAGCGTAGCCGAGCGTCGCCGCGCCGGGCCTCCGCAGCGCGACCGCGAAGCGGCCCTCCCCGGCGTTGGCAACCGGAGTGAGCGAAAACTCCACGCGTTGGAAAGCTTCGCCTGCCTGCGTCGTCAGCGTCTTTTCCGCGAGGATCGTTTTGCCGTCGTCGCTGCGCAGCGACACAACCACCTCGGTCGGCGCGGACGTTTTGACGCGCAGAAAGCCTTCGTAAATTTTCCCCGCGCGCAACGTGAGTCCGCGTCCCGCGAGGCCTGCGTTCTCGCAACCGAACTCGCCCTCGCCGCGTTTGAAAATAATTCTCTGGCTGCGTAAACCGGGATGCCAACCGTTGGGGTCGAACGCGAAAGCGCCCTCCGCCGAGCTGCTCTGCACGCGCGTCCACCGAAAACTCAACGCGTCACCAGGCTGCGCGAGCAGCGGATTCGATCGCAGCGGCACGGCCGTTGCGTTGCCCGAAGTGGACACCAGCATCAGCTCGCGCACACCCAACCTGCCCCGTGCGACGACGCCGAAGTGGCCGGGCGGGAGCGGGTGCTCCACGGCGCACGTGAGCACGTCGCGTCCGCCGACGCGCACGACCAGTTGCGTACCCACGACACGCAACGCAACGGGCACCCAAGCGCCGCGCGGAAGTTCCACGGCACACTTCGCCAGCTCGGCGTGCTTCGCCGCGCGCTGCGCGGCGAGCAGGCGGACGCAGTTCGACTGCGAGTCGAGTTCGACCGTGTAACCGGCATACCAATTCCAGCCGCTGTCGGAGTGATTCGGATGGATGTGCGCGATCAAGCTCGCGCTGCGGCAGCCATTCGTCTCGAAGCGAAACTCCACGCGTGTCTCGACAATGTCGGCGGGCGCCGTCGCGAGCGAGGTCAACCGCGTACCGGCGTCCTTGGCAAGCGCGTTGGTCTGGGCCACCGGCGGCTGCCCGCCTTCAAGGCCGCCTTCGAGCCAGGGCGTACCACCGTCATGGCTCAACACCACCGACGCCTCGCCGTTCGTCGCGGTCCACTCGCCGTTGACGTTCGCGAAGCCATCGAGCTGTCCCTTGAGCGGCGCGAGTTCCGTCGGCGAATGCTCGAAGAACGACTCGCCGTGCAGCATTTGCGAGTCGAACCCGCCGACCATTTGATAGTGCAGGTCCTCCATGTTCGCGCCGATCATCAGGTCGGAGAGGCGGAACAAAACTTTGTCGGCATGCACGGTGATGGTGGTCTCACCCGCCGACACCGCTGTTGGCGCACCAGCCACGCACGTCAAGGAAAGCACGCCCGCGCACCAGCCATTTTTCAGCTTATTCACGATCAAGCACCTCGTAACCCGCCGCGCCGACCGCGCTCTTGGCGCGCACGCGGCCGGCCTCGGCCGGCGTGGGCAGACGCTTGCGATATTCATCCACATAGAGGCCGATCATGTCGAAGGGCAGCGCCCGGAACCCGGGCAGATCCTTCAGGAGTTGCGCATCGCTGCGCAACGCGAAGTTCATCCCGGCCGCGTTCACGAAGCCCGGATCGGCGCTGTAGGTCAGGTTTGTGCCGGCGGTGAGGCTGGCGTCGCCGCGGACAAACTGGCCCGCCTTGACCTCCTGCCACTGATAGGGCTTCGTGCACTTCACGGCGATGTTGTTCGCCATGTACCCCGGTCGAGGCGTGATGAAATTGAAACCACCGCTGCCCGCGACGGCAATGTTGTTGGAGCAGTAGATCGGCTGCGGGTGCTCGGCCTGGGTGCCGGTCTTGTAGAGGAAGGCCGTCCCCCACTTGCCCGTGCTGCACAGGCTGACGATGTTGCCGAAGACCTGGCTGCCATGATGATCGCAGTCGAAGTAGATGCCATCGCCCTGCGCGCTGCTGTGGATGAAATTGCAGCTGAGCCGGTGGTTGCCCATGCGCTCGAAGCGGTCGTAGCAGTAGAACGCGCCCATGTCGTTGGAAAGTTCGCAGAAGGCGCAAACCTCGTTGAAAGCAAACTCCGAATCCCAACTGCCGAACAGCACGCCGGCGTGCGGCCCGTCGTGAACCAGGTTGTGCTCCACACGCATCCCAACGGCCGCGTGGTGTCCGCCGCCCCCGCCGCCGGTGAAGCCCGAGTTGATGCCGGGCGCGTAGACCAGTTCGAGCCGGCCGAAATGATGGATGTGACAATTCACCACGCGATGGCCCGCCGGCACGCGCGGCGTGACGTTCTCGTCGCCGCCACCGAGCCACACGCCGCCCGCGCCTGTATCGTATACATCGCAACTCTGCACCACGTGGCCCCTGCCGCCATCCACGATCACGCCGTAGCGGGCGACGTTGCGGACGATGCAGCCGGCGAGCACGTTGCTCGCGCCGCCGCGAATCAGCACGCCGTGATCGAGCCCGCCCTCGATCGTCAACTGCCGCAACACCACCTGCGACGCGTCCGAGAGCCGCACCACCGGCGCGGCGTTATCGGCCAGCAACAGCTCGGCCTGCTCCCAGCCGCGCGGCGGAAAGAGGTAGAGTTTGCCGTCCTGAAAATCCACGCACCACTCGCCCGGCCGGTCCACCTCCTCCAGCAGATTCAGCACCCAATACTTTTCGTTCCCATCGCCCTCGGGCCGAAAATATTTGCTGCCGATGCCGCCCGGCACCGCCTTCGCCAGCATGACCGTGCGCTGTTGCGGATCGATCGCGCCGACGCGCACGGCCTCGTTCTGCCAGACGCAGCGCCAGTAGCCCTTGACCCACAGCGCACCGCGCCGCGCCGCCTCGACCCAACGCGCGTGGCGCTCGTTGCGATACTCGAACACGCCGGGACCGGGCTTGCTTTGCTTCAGGTTATTATCGCCCCAGCGACCGCGCTCCGCCTGCCCGCCACCGTTAAAGAGCACGCGCTTCATCGTCAGGTAGCCCTCGTTCGGATAACGCGCCAACGGCATGCGCTGGCCATTCACATAGAGTTCGAGCATGCCTCCATTGTCGCTGAACAGATCGGGCAGCGGCTTGCGGTGCGCAATGCCGAGCGCGGCCAGGTCGAGTTCCACCAGCTTGCCCTGCGCCTCCGGCGCGATGCGCGCCAGCGCCGCCGCGCTGCTCACCGGTTTAAAATCCGTCGTTTTCAGCCGCCGCGCGCCACAGAGCACGACCGTTTCGTTTTCCACGCTGCGGATGACCAGCGGCGCGCCCGGCTGGCCGGAATCCGCGGCGGTCAACTCGAACGGCTGCGTCAGGAAGTATTTTCCGCCATGCACCCAGAGCGTGACCGGCTGCGCTGCCGCGGCGGCGCGCACCGCGCGGGCCGCGTCCCGCGCTTTTTCGAGCGAGGCGAACGGCTGCTCGCGCGTACCTGGATTGGTATCCTGTCCCGTCGGTGCCACATGAAATTCTGCCGCGCTCACTCCGCCCACGCACCACAGCGCGAGCATGCACGACAGCCACTTTCCCATGCTTGGAAGAAGGTGCCTCGCTGGTTTCCAATGCTTGGAAAAGCGGATCATGGCGTTTCCTTTTTGGGTGCGGATTTATCCAGCCAGCCGACGACGCTGCGCGGGGCGAGGAAAAGCGTGCCGTGTTGCGCGGCGCGCGGGAACGTGGCGGACTTTTTGTGCGTCCAGGTTTTGAGGTCCGGCGAGGTCGCGAGCTGTACGCCAGCACCGGCGGGCTCGTCCCACACGAGCAGCCACTGGCCGTCGAGCCGGAGGAGCGACGGGCCTTCCGCCATCGCCTTGCGCGGCTCGGGATTGCTGAACATCTTGGAGTGGTTGCCAGCAATCGGCCCTTCCAGCGGCGAGAAATCCAGATGGTCCATGTCCAAACCCGTGAAGGTGAGCCAGAGATTGCGGCCCGGCATGACTTTCAATATTTCGTCGCGCGAACACTTGATCACCATGACCCAGCGCCGGTGTTCTTCGTCGCGCCGCATCACCGCGTCAATCGAGGCGAAGTCGCGGTCGAAAAACAGTTTCGCTTCGCTCCAGGCCTGGAAATCCTTCGTGCGGGTGACGTAGATCCGGTTGTCGTATTGCGAGCCCTTCTTCCCGTTGTTGTTGCTGTTGTCGTCATCGTTCCGCTCGCGCGGCGTGGTGCTGGCGAAGAGGATGAAATAGTCCTGCTTCAGCGGATCGAAATGGATTTCCGGCGCCCAGATGTTGTCCGGCTGATCGTCCGCCGGCAGGCTCGCAGGGAACGGCTTGATCTGCCGCGGCTCGGACCAATGGACGAGATCGGCGGACTCGGCATAACCGAAAATCCGTCCCTTCCATCCGCTGGTCCAAACCATGCGGAACCTGCCGTCGCGAAAAAGAATCGAGGCGTCGCGCGTCAGATTCTGCCCAGGCCACGTCGGCGGCGCGAAGATCGCCTTGTCGTTGTTGAGCGCGACGAAGTGTACGCGGTCGGTGCTCGTGGCGAGATGGACGCCATCCTTGCCGTTGTCGCGGAAATAGGTGAACAGCAACACCTCGTCGTTGTTGCTTTGTGCGCCGGCCTCAACGACGAGACCGCACAGCACAGCTAAGCGCAGCAGAATTTTCCGGGCGTGCGTATTCATTTCGGGACAGCGCCTTTCGCGCGGTTGATGTCGTAACGGAACGCGGTGAAGTCGGCCTGGCCGGCTTCGGCTTCGTTGTTGTAGCAGAAGAGGCCGATACGGTCGCCGCGATAGTTGGCCCATTCCAGCGCGTAACGCTCGCCGAACGGAGTGAAGCTCTGGCCATCGCCACTGAACGCCCACGTGCAAGCGCCGTCCGCGCCGCTGAGCGAGCGCAGACAGATCTCCGCACCGTTCAGCACCGCGCCGCACGTCTCGTGGCCGTTCGCGGAATAGGCGATGCGCCGGACGCCGTTACTCTGGACGACGCCGAGCCACGCATATTTTTTCCCGTAGTGACACAGTCCCGCCGCCTGCCCATCGGCCATGGCGGAAACGTCGAGCTTGACCGTCACCTCGCCGCCGCCGGCTCCCACGAGCCGCTGCGTCAAGGTATTGCCGGCCTTCAGCAGGTTGCCGCGCTGCAACGGTGGGAAGGCGTGCAGGCGCAACCAGCCTGGGCGCTCAGCGAGCGACCACTTTTCCGCGCGCGGTTGATGATTCCATTCCCATTGCACGCCGAGCGTGCGCGCCGCAAACGCGTCGCTCATCTGCGGCAACAGCGCGGGAAAACCGCCAATCGGTTTCTGTGCCTGCCACACCATGTTGCCGATGCCGTCCGCGCCAACTTCGCCGATGACGGGCCAGCCCTCGCGCCACGTCACCGGCAGCAGACACAGCGTGCGGCCCTCGTAGGCGCCGGTGCCCTGATGCGTGACGAACCACCACGCGCCTGTTTCCGTCTGCACGATGCCGCCCTGATTCGGCTCGCGGTCCAGGCGCGGGTTCACGTGGTTCAACTGGCGATACTCATAGGGCCCCGTGATGTTCCTGGCGCGGCCCATCATCGTCACGCGGCCTTCCCGGTTCACCTCGCTGAAAAAGTGGTAGTAGAGCCCGTTCCACTTATAGAGCTTGTTCGCCTCGCGGCCCTGTCCCTGATGCAGCACGTGATCGAAGCCCTCCACCAGCTGCTTCCCGTCGGCGGTGAGTTTGAAGAGGTGAATCTTGTAGTGGTCCTTGAAACACGAGCCGATCAAATAACCTTGCCCATCGTCGTCCCAAAACGGACAGCAATCGTCCCAGCCTGCCGCTTTCATCACGTGCGTCAACGGCTCCCACGGCCCGGCGACATCCATCGCGGTGCTCATAAAATAGCCTTCGTCCGGCGTGCCGAAATACGCCCAGAATTTTCCGGCGTGATGACGGATGGCACCCGCCCAGATGCCGCGGCCATAGCGGCTCATCCGGTCCCACTTCAACTCCGGGCTGATCTGCGAAACATCGTCTACCACATGACCGGCAATGCGCCAATTCACCAGGTCCTGCGACTGCAGAATCACCATGCCCGGCGCATACTGGAGCGTGGAGGAGATCACAAAATACTCGGCGCCGACGCGGATCGCATCCACATCACTGTAGTCCGAGGGCAGGATTGGATTTATGAAAGTCCCGTCGCCCTGATCGCCCCACTCCATCGGCGAACGCTGCGCATCCGCAGCCGTCGCCATCCGCAGGCAGCCGCCGACCGCCGCCACCCAAACTGTCATGCCCAATAACTTCATGCTGTCGTTCTCCGCCCCCGTCAGGCACACCGGCACGCAATCTAGCGTCCACCACCGCCACAGAGAAGAGCCATTCTTGACCACCTGCTATCCATTCTTGACCTCGCCCGAAAGACACCGGATGCGGAGGAGCAGATGCGTGCCACACTTGCGACAACAGGGTCACGAGGCAGGTTTCAGCGGGAGCCGGATGCTGCCGGGGGTGTGCCCGTTGCCAGGGTGAGCCCGCCGACCGTGTTGGTATCAACGTCGAAACCGCTGCGCGCGTCGGTCAAGGGCTGGCCGCCCACCACAACCTGTTCGAAGCGGATGTTATCCACGCGGCTGTTGGCGTTGAAACCGCGCAGGCGGTTGGGCAGCGTAAAGGGCCCATCGGCGGTGATATGGCGGAAGACCACGTTCGAGATGCAGCCGGGTTCCCGCACCCCTTGGGCGAACTCGTTGGGCTTGATCACGAGGCTGAAGAGGCGCCAGCGCGCATTCTCGATGCGGATATCTTCGAAGAGGTAGTCGCTCATGGTCCCGCTGCCGCCGTGGATGGCGCAGAACACCGCCTCATTATCGTTGCGCCACGCATGCTCCACGCGGATGACGTCGCAGTCGCTCACGTGGAAACCCGAGTTGTGCCCGGGCATGTTCCAGGATAGCTGGAACGGCGCGCCGTTCTCCATCTGCCAGATGACGCACCGCCGCACCGTCGTGTCATTGTGATAAAGCTTCAGCGCATCGTCGTTCACCTTGAAAAAGCAGTCTTCAACCAGGCCGTGCGTATCCACGCCGACGCCATCGGTACTGAACCACCACGAGATCATTTTGACGTTGCGCACCACGGCGTGCTGGCCGGCGATGGTCAGGTTGTAGTGCGGTGAGTCCACCAGCGTCGGTCCGTCCACCAGCACGTCGTCGCTCCCGCCGCCCAACATCACGAAGTGTTCTGGCTGCTTGCCGTCTGCCGCCACATGAGGAAGTTTTTCGCCACTCAACACACCGCGCCCGAGGATGCGCGCGCCTTTCGCGCCGCTGCCGCTGATGCGCCCCCACACGAAGGCGCCGCCGGCCAGATAGACCGTCTGGCCGGCCTGCAACCGGAGCACACCACCTGGCAGATCGTGCACGCCGGGCGCAAACCACACCACCTGCGGGTCATCCTGCCGCGGCACCAGCGTTTCCGGCGGATCGGCGAACACCAGCAGCGGATGCGACGCGGCGCTGTCATCGAACTCCACCGAGAGCTTGGCCGGACGATCGAGCTCGAACACGGCGCTCGTGCCCTCGATACGCGGCTGGATGCCCCGGCTGGACGGCAAGATCTTGCAGGACTTGAATACGCCCTGCAGTTTGGTCACCCGCACCGTCACGCGCCCATCGAAGGCGAACGTCGTCCACGCCGTGTCCTTCACCTTGTTGGTGCGCCACTTGGCCGAGGAGCAATAGACGAATGAGGTGCAGGTCCGGCCGCCCTGTGTCACGGTTACACGATATTCCGGCGACGCCGCCAGCCCCGGCGGCGCGGGATAGACCGCAAGCGCGCCAGAGGCATGGAACCCAAACAGGCCGGCCATCGCCAGCGCAAGAGCGACGTATTGCAGTTTCATAGGCGTTGTTCCTCAAGGCGCCCGCGATAGAAGTCATCGAACAGCTTGAAGGCGGCGGGGTCATAGTGCTTGAGACCCTCGGGCCCATTGGCCGGCTTCGCGCCGGTCATAGCCAGGTCGCCGTGCGTGCCGAAGTACCACATCGTCAGTTCGGAAAAATATTCGTCGGGATTGGAGCCGGCATAGGCGCCGCACCAGCGCCCGGCGGCCAGCGAGCGCTTCAGCTGGGCGTCGAACTGCGCGCGGATGTTCCGCGACTGCCCGTAGGTACGCACCGCGTGGGCGAACTCGTGCAGGCAGATGTCCCGGCCGCGGTAGCGATCCTTGGCGAGCTTGAGCAGGTTCTCCTCGCCGCACGACACCAGCTTGCCGCCCATGCCGCGCGTCCGCTCGTCGCGCGTCTTGCCTTGGTATTCGGCGATCGGCTTGCCCTTGTCGTGCCGCCACTCGGGCAGGTCGGTGGTCACCTGGTCGCGGCCGATGATGTGCAATTCCACGCCGGCGGCCACAAGCTTGGCGGCGATGCCTGGCAACTTGCCCAACATGGCGTCCAGACGATCATGCGCGGCATAGAGCGCCTCATCGGCCACCACCGCCGGCGCCTTGATGGGCAGACCGCGAAACAGCAGTTGCTTCGCGAAGAAGGCCTGCTCCGGCGGATCCAACTTGGTGACAGGTGGCTTGCCCCCGGCCGGAGTTTCGGCGGCCAGCGCTGGTTCTGCGCAAGCCAGGCACAGCAACAGACCTGTAACAAACCGTTTCATCGCTCTTTTCCGCATCTGACCAACAGGGAGCGACAGCCTCCTGCCGACGGGAAACCAGGTTTCTGAGAGACGGTGAGACACCGCCCACCCCAGCCAGAACAAGAGGCTACACCCGGCCATGGACTGCCGAGCGGGCGGAGGCTCCGGCTCCCTCGCAAACAAGAGACAAGCTGATGAACGCGGGAGCTGGAGCTCCCACCCACAAGCGGCTTATTGAAACGTAGTGTCATCCCGCTCAGCGCTCCTTGATCCACACGAGCGAGCGTCCGCCGCGGTTCAGGCGCGCATAATTCGGAATCGCCAGCAGCGGCTGGCCATCGGCAAACGCGCCCTGGATGACCATGACGCCGTCGAGCAGATCCGGACGCCACACGGTGGTCAGCGGCGCAGACGGATCCAGGATGGAGTCCACGTTTTGATCCTTGCTCTCCAGGTTATAGATCAGCGGCCCATAGCGCAGTGCGACCTTGCCGCGCGTGGCCACGATGCGCTCATCGGCTTTGATGCGCTGGACGGCCAACGGCAGCTCCAGCTCGACCTTGTCGCCGGCCTGCCAGGTGCGCGTGATGACCGCATAACCGTTTTCAATTTCCGGCTGGACTGTCTCGCCATTCACCTTGAGCGCGAGGAGCCCACGGCCATTCGGCGCGAGGGTGTAGAGGCGGCTGACGTTGCGGGTCGGCACGCGCAATTTGAGCGTGAGTTTCCGCGGCGCCGCCGGGTTCACGGCGAGCGTGACCTTGCCGCTCCAAGGATAATCGGTGGTCTGTACCAGCTCGAGGTCGCCCAGCTTAACGCGGCTGCCGATATAGAGGTTCACGCAGAGGCTGTCGGCATTCCGGGAGTACATCCAAGTCGGCAACATCAACAGCGTGCGCGGGATGTTGCCGACACAGCAGGGGCAGCCGTGCCATTTGTAGCGCGCGGCGCTGGAGTCGAGCGGATTGGTATAGGTGAAGTTCTGCCCGTCGAGATCCACGCTGCCGAGCAGGGCGTTGTAGAGCGTGTCCTCCAACAGATCGGCATAGCGCGCGTCCTGCCAGGTCAGCTGCAGCTTGTGGTGGAACATCACCAGCCCGCAGCTGGAGCACGACTCGCAGTAGGCGCCCATCCCCAGCGAGAAATCCTTGCCGAAGCCTTCCGACGTCTCGCCGCTGCCGATGCCGCCGGTGACGTACCACTTGCGGTTGACCGTGTTGTTCCACAGCGAGCGCACCGCGCCGTGGTAGGCGGCGTCGCCGGTCGCCAGCGCGACAGACGCCATGCCGGCGAAGAGATAGGACGCGCGCACCGCGTGCCCCACCGCCTCGGCCTGCTCGATCACCGGCAGGTGGCTCTGGTCGTACTCCTCGCCATTGCGCCGGCCGTCGAGGAGGAATTTCGATAGCGCCAGATATTTCTGTCCCTTGCCCGCGCCTTCATGCTTGTCCACAAACCACGCCAGCCGGACCAGCGCCTGCTCCAGCGCCTCGTGGCCGTCATACCACGCCTGCTTCGGCGCCGGTCCGAGATGCGCGTCCCAACAGTCCGCCAGCCGCCGCGCCGCGTCATAGAGCCGCGTGTCCTTGCCTCCGGTCAGCGCCATATGCGCCAGCGCCGCCTCGATGAAATAGCCGGCGCAGTAGCCCTCGTGGTCGCCCTTGCTCGACCAGCGCTTGTGCCCGCTGGTCGTGTAGGCCGTGTGCAGGTAGCCATCGGGCTCCTGCGCGGCGAGCACTTTGGGGATCCAGTCCTCCAGCTTCTTCCGCATCGCCGCCTGCGCGGCAAGGATCTCCGCATCGCCCTGGGCCTCCACCAGCAGCGCGAGGCAGATGGACTCGATGGTGTTGTGAACATAGGCGTTCGCCCACGGCGGGCCGACGTGCTTGCCGGGTTGGCCCGCGAGCTTGCGCGCGGCCGCGACAAAGTTCTGGATGCCGCCTTCTTTCAGGTCCGGTTCGTCGAGCTTGCGGATGCAGTGCGTAATCCAGTTCACGATCTGGCCCTTGATCCGCTCGCGCCAGAAGGGACTCGTCAACGTGTAGGGCAGCGGCTCGATCATTTCCAACGGCTTGGCGGGCGGCGGCGCCTCGATGGAAAGCATCACCTTGGCCTGCGCGGAGAGTGTGCCATCCTTCGCCTCGAGTTGCAGTGTGTAGGCGCCGGGCTGGCTGAACGTCGCCGTCGTCGCCACGGCATGCACATCGGCGAACGTGATCTCGCCGGGGCCGGAGACCTTGCTCCACGTAGTTTCAAAGCCCACGCCCTTCACCGTGCCGTGCAGGAACGC
This sequence comes from uncultured Lentisphaerota bacterium, assembly GCA_903896925.1. Taxonomy (GTDB): domain Bacteria; phylum Verrucomicrobiota; class Kiritimatiellia; order CAIQIC01; family CAIQIC01; genus DP16D-bin41. The sequence goes on from CAITZM010000046.1 coordinate 103,813, forward strand.
GACGCCCGGCTGCACGACGATGCGGTCGGGGCCCGCCGTGACCCGCGGGGGAAACTTCGGTGATTTGCCGCTGTCGAACACGCGCCATTCGATGATGCCGGTGGAGAATTTATTCGAACCGGTGAACTCCAGCCGCAGCTTCGGCGTCGTCACCTCGGCAAACGTCGTCGTGTTGAATTTTCCGCCCGCAACACCGAGGCCATCCGCCTCACGCACCGGCACGAAAGCCTGACCATCCCAGTAGAGCAGCCGGCTCGTTGTCGGCAACCGCACGCCGCGCGCATCGTCCCACCAATAGACCGCCACCTGCCGCGTGCTGATCGGCTGGCCCCACTCCAGCTGCACCCACTGCGTGCCCGACTGCGGCCAGTTGCCGTAACAGTTGTGGCTGTGGTCGTTGATACCCTTCGGCTCGAAGCCGTCGTTGATCGCCTCCAGCGTCTCATGGCCCGAGACGAACGAGGTCGAGGCTTGCGCCATCGGCGCGAGGTTTTGCGGCGGCTCCGCCGGCTCAAGCGCCTGCGCCGTCGTGGCGGACAGTTGCACCACGGACCCCAGCGCGGCGGCCATCAGCAGGCTGCTTCCTATGACCGGCAATTTCTGTTTTCGCATATATTTCGCTCCGTTATTCCAAAAGGGAGGTCAGGCCGCCAAGCTGTCCGGCAGCTGGGCGGGGCGGCGTCCTCGCCGCCCCGCATAGTACAACCGCCAATCCATAGGCGCGGACCCGTGTGCAAAGATCATGCCGGCCGGCTCTCCTGCAGCGGCGAGACGCCGCCGCTCCCAGCTAGTTCCTGCGAGGAGCGCTACACCCTCACCCCGGTAAACTGCCAGCGAATACGCAGCTGTTCGGAAGGGACTCAGCTCCCCATGCTCGGCGCCATATCGAGCCTTGGAATTCCCTGTATTCATTTGGACTTCGTCACCACCACCGTCAGCAGGCTGCGCGCCGGCAGCGTTGTGGCCCATTGGCCGCTGCGGAAATTGAAGGCGGGCAAGGGCGCGGCGTCTTCGTCGGGGCTGGTGCGCCAGGCGGTGGCGGTGGCACTCTCGAAGCCGGCGCCGAGCTTCACCAGCATGTCCGCGGTCTGGTCCTCCACCGCGGCCATATGGATCACGAGCCGGCGTCCGTCCGTGCTGGCAAACGCCGAGGCTTTCACGCCGGGTTTCGCGATGCCGGAGGCGCACGGGCCGGACACCGCCGACGCGACGACGCGCATCCCCGGCACGAGCGGTGCGCACCACTGGCGGAAGCCGTGATAGATTTTCGTCAGCTTATAATCCTTGCCCCAATTCAGATGAATCAACGCCTCCCCGCCCTCACGCGGCGGGTACACCCAGTCGTAGGCCATCCACACATTCACGCCCTCGTTGAAGGCCTCCGTCATCGCGAGCCAATACTCGCCGACAGAGTTGATCAGGCCCGGCGAGCGGTCCACGCCGTTGAAACTCGACTCCGTCATCCACAGCGACCGGGTCCCGCACAGCGCGCGCAACGCCTGCCAGCGATGCCCGCGCCGGTCGTAATCGTGGCAGCCGACGACATCCACATACCGCCCTGCGCGCCGCAGCGCCTCGGGCAGATAGGTCTTGGCACAATCCACGGCGCTCAGGACATTCGGCGCGACGAGTTTCGCGCGCGGCACGTCCGGAAACCGCCGCGCCATCTCGTCGAGGTAAGCGCCCACCTTGGCCAGCAGCTCCGCGTGCTGTACCGGCGTGAGGAAATAGCCCGGCTGCGTGTGCGGCCAGTCCGGCTCGTTGCAGATGCTGAGGAACTGGATCGTCTGCCCGTGCCGATGCATGTGGGCGAGAAAGGCCCACGCGTACTCGGCCAGTTCCAGTTCCAGCCCCGGCTTCAGCGCGCCCTTTTCTTTGCCGCCGCCGCCGGGCGCATGGTTCGTCTTCATCCACGCCGGCGGCGTATAGAGCACCGCATAGAGTTGCATGGCGGGATTACGCTTCTTCGCCGCCTCGCAGATCCGCAGGTCGTGCTCGCAGTACTTGAAAGCTTTCTCGTCGAACGCCGGCTTGAACGGATCGTCGTTGTCGTTCGCCGGCTCGTGATCGGGCCGGATCATCAGCTGGAGAAAATCCGTGCGGCACTTCGTGAACATGTCGTCATAGAGCTGCTCCTGCCGCGCGTGCTTCCCCGCCGCGCCGAGGCTGGTGACGTGCGCCTCGTAGAAAATCGTCCCGCAGCCCATGCCCTGGAATTCCTGCTGCACCTGCTGCGGCGCGACGGTCACCACCGTCGGCTCGCCGCCGCGTACAACCAGCACGAGGGCAAGATAAATAATGGCGAACTGTTTCACGTCATGTCCCCAGAGACACGTGCATGATCCACCGGGTGATCGGTTGCTTCATCGGAGATTTCCTACTTTAAATATCAACTCTAAACAAGTCCGCGTATTGTCGAAGCTTGGCGCCGGGTCGGAGCACTGCCGGGCTTCCGTGATCAAGCCGGGGGCGGCATTCCTTGAAAGCACCGCCAGCAGGGCCAACTCAGCGCCGGAGTGCGAAGGGATGAGCGCCCAGGCCCGGCCGATCAGTTCCTGCCATGTCACAGGCGGGACGAACCGCCAAGCCGGCGTGTCGATACGTCTTTGCAGGGAACCACACCGGCTGCGCTCATTTCTGTGCAGACATGTTCCGTTGGCAGTGAACCCGTGGAAGGGAAAAGCGCACCATCAGGGTGCAGACGGAGCTGAGAACTGACGGCACTGTTTGTCGGGTCATGGTGACCGCGATCTCGGCGGTGCAGGGCGAGGCGGGTCATGAACAGAGATCGACCGGAGCGACACCTGTCCTCCGCGCAGGTCGTGCGCAGCACTCCTCGATAAGAGGGGCGTGACCGTGCCCGGCCGGGCACGCCCATATCCTGGATGCGACCTGCGCTCCTGGCGCGCGGCACAGCTCAACGCTTGAAAACAATCACATTCGATTCCGCGTCGGCCAGATCATCCGCCTGGAAGATCAGGGCTTGGACGCGGTAAGGGCCAAGCTGGAGTTTCTTGTGCTCATCGAGCAGGCCGACGCTTGCCTGGAACTGTCCCGTGGCCTTCGTCTTGGTCTGCGCGGTCCGGTGCATCTTGCCGTCGGGCAGCAACACGTCCACCAGGATGCGCTGGTCGCCGCGCACGGGCGTGACCGTACCGACGACGATGACGCTGTCCTTGCGCTGTTCCGTGTCCTTCAACTCGATCCGGATGCTCGCGCGTTTGCGCACGGCCACACGGTAAAACGTGCCGCCAACGGGATAGAAGCGCGAGCCGGGGAACTTGTGCGAAACCTCCAGTTTCTCGCGGTAGTTCCGCTCGATGAACCCGACCACGTGTACCGGCGCCCGGCCCGGCAGCTTCCCCTCCTTGTTCTGGCCGAACTTGTAGGCATTTACGTCCGCGAGGGGCCAGATCATGACTTCGATGGCCTGCTCCGCCCCGCCGTCAAGCCATACCCAGGCATGCGGGATTTGCGCCGCCCACCCGTCCGGCAGGCCCCGCAGCGAGAGCTGGATGGCGCACGGCTCGTCGAGCGGATTGCGCACGGCCGTCTTGATGAACAGCGGGTCGGCGGGACTGGACCCGGCCGCCTGGAACTCGAAGACGTTTTCCTGGGCGCCGTTGTTGCCGCCGGAAATCTCGCCGAGTTGCGGGGAGGCATAGACCTTGAGGCAGGTGTGCTGGCCGACGACCGGCACCCAGTTGCAGAAGCTGTCCGCAAACCCGGCCGCCGGGATGTTCGCGATCGTCTTCACCGCCATCGGCGCCCAATTGCCGTTGTCGCCCACGCCCGGCGGGGTGACGGCATAGAAGGTCAGCTTGACGTTGCTGGCCCCCATGGCGCCGCTCACATGCACCCGCGCGGTGAATTGGTTGACGTGATTCACCCAGGGCCTGTCGCCATTGCCCGTCGGCCGGCCTTCCCCATCCATGGGATTATCAAAGCTGCCGATGGGAGCGCGGTCCACCCAGATGTCGGGCGATTGACAGTGGTTGTCCCACGGCTCGACGTTCAGATCGAACGCGCCGGTCGGATCGTCAGAGATGGCTTGAGCCCACTCGATGCGCACGCGGCAGACCAAGGGGCGGGCCTGCACCGCATCGTTGAGCACCGTGATGCGCAGCGCCCGCGCCGGATCTTCGATGACGTCGCCTTGCAGCTGCACCCGGTTGTCGTGCATGAGGGTGATGAAGCGCGTCTGCTGATTGTTGTGCATCTCGTCGGCAATCACCCGCGTCACGATCACGCCGCCCTGGTTCGGGGCCGCGCCCAAGGGGATGTTATCGTCGAAGATTTGCGCCGTGGCCCCGGGCCCCTGGCGCACCTCGACGTAATAACTGAGGGCATTCGAGACCTTGACCTTCAGGATATGAAACCGGTTCGCAGCCGCATCTTCCGACAGGCCGTGCGCGATGAGGTCCACGTCCTCGCTGTGCGGGTTGCGATCCCATTGCACCTCTTTGATATTGGCCGCCTGATAATACCCCAGCTTCTCAAGATGGTAGCCGGTGAAGAGCGGATGACTGTCGTGACTGCCCATCATCTCAAAGGCGCCCGCCGTGGCCGCGCCAGGATCCACCAGGTCCGAGCCGTATACATCTTCCCCGAGCGTGGCCGTGCCGTCTCCGGTCGCGGTGGGCGCAGAGACGATGTTGTGCCCGAATTCATGCGCGAAGCGTCCCCAGTTGGGGTTCTCGTTGATCCAGAGGAGGTTGATGCGCTGGTTGAGCGTGATGGCGATGTGGATGTGCGACGGGTCACTGGCCGGCTTGCCGTCGTCATAGGCAAAGGTCTGGGTGTCGCTGCCGCCCCAGGCGCGGACAAAGTCGCCATTGGTGAACACCACGGAACACATCATCTGATAATTGTTGAGGTTGAAGCCGGCATCCTGAGCATGCTGGGCCGCGATCGCCGCGACGTGCCCCAGCTGGGCGTTGATGATGTTGTGCGCCACCGCCAGGTCCACAAAGTCGGCGAAGGTGCCGTCGAGCTGGGCCGCCGTGTTGACGATGTCGAACTGCACATTGGTCCGGTTGAAACTCGCCTGGTTGTAGAAGGTCTGGACGTTGGTCCAGCGGTCGTTCAGCACCGTGCGGACGTTGGCGAGATTGGCCGGCACCCGGTCGGTCGTCTGGCACACCACCACCAGCACGCGGAGGGTGCCGATCGGGTCCACGTCGCCCGCCGCGCCATCGCCCGCTCCCAGCGCAAACACCGGGGGACCATCCTCGCCAGCGCCCGGATAACCTTTGACGACGAAGTCATAGGGGCTTACCGCGGTGCGGGCACCGATCTTGATTTTCACCGGCCCCGAATCCACCTCCTTGGTCGCCAGGACCCGGAGCTCGTTGGAGCTCGCGGCCAGCACCGGCACGGTGGCCCCGCCGATCGTCACCTGATTGTCTGCCCGGTTGGCCGCAAAGCGGGTGCCGCGGATCGTCAGGATGGTGCCCCGCGGGGCGCCCGGCGGATCGAACGAGTCAATGCGCGGTCCCACCAGTTCGGGGATCATCTGCTCCAGCCAGTCCCGGAGCAGCAGCGGGGACCGCTTGATGGCCGGAGCGAGCTGCGTGACATCGAACACTTTGGCGGGCGACGGGGCTTCCCGGGTGGCACGCTTGGAAGTCTTCACCTTCGAGACCTTACGGCGCATTGCTTTTTTCATACGCTTCCTTCCTTGGTTGTCAGACAAGTCAGGGCCGGCGCATGCCACTGATCCAGGCCACACGAAAGCATGCGCAGGCCTTTCACCACGCTGCGGGTGCTACCCAGTTCGCAGCCTGCAGCGTGACGGCTCCTTAGGTTGCGCACTATACCGAGCCCCGGAGCTGACGCCATAGGGGACTCGGCCCATTGATGTGTAGGTGAAAGCCCTAGAAATCCAACAGATCCATCAACCGGGGACGGGGCGGGAGGGGCGCGCCATGATGCGCTATTCGTTTCTGCTGGGGCGCCTGTTTGGACGCCCTGCCACGGGCGCCAAGCGCGCCCCTTCAGGCGCGCCGCAAAGGGCGAGTTGCACTACGGGGAAAACGTCCCGCGGCCCATGTCTCCTGTTCACTGCGCAGCCATCCGGCTCAGGGCAGCTATTTCGAGCCCGCCGGCGCGCCGAGGAGGTTGATTTCGCGGTAGACGTTGAAGCCGTGCGGGCCGCTTTCGAATTCGAGACGCACGGCGACAACGCCGGACACCTTCAGCGGCACGCGCAGTTCGGAGAGGCCGCCGTCGCAAGGTTTCTTGCCCGAGGCGAGCTTCACGAACTTGGCGGGGTCGGCGGCGTAGGCGACCAGCACGTTGTACTGCTGGCTCGCGCGCGAGTCGTTATGGCCTGAGAAGGTGCGCAACTCGGTGAGATTGCACGGCTGCTTGAGCTGGAAGACGATCCAGTCGCCCCGGGCATATCCGCGGAAGGTCTTGCCGTCGTCCGCGCTCCCGGTGCCGCCGGCGCCGTTGAGCACCGTGCCGTTAAGCAGCACTGCGGTGGTGCCGCCGCCACCGGTATGCGAACAGTGATCTTCCACGCGCGCCAGGCAGCTGTGCAGCAGGTCATCCTTCACCACGTCGGCATCGAGCTTGGTATCAGCCTTGGTGGGTTTCGCCTTCGCAGGTTCCACAACTTCGGGTTCCACCACGGGAGCTTGCGCGACGCGCTTATAGGCGCTGGAGAAACTATGCTTCCCGGCTTTCACGTGCTCCGTCTTCGCGGGCAGAATCACATCGGCCTCGGTGCCGTCGGGAATCGTCACGTCGAGCGCGAGCTGGTCGTCGGTCCATTTCCACGACACGAGCACGTCGCCGTGCGGCGTCGGCACGGAACCCTTCGCCCACGCGAGGTCGCAGATCGCCGGACGGATCGCGAGCGTCTTGAAGCCCGGGGCGGTCGGCGTCACGCCGAGCACGCGCGCGGACATCTGCACGAGCGGCGTCGAGCACCAGCCGTGGCTCAGGTCGCCGCCCTTCCACATTTCGCGGAACGACTGCGTCTCCGGCACGATCTGCCAACGCCGCATCTGCTGCGTGCCGAAGCGATCGAACAGCCCCGCGTGGTCAATCGACTGGAAGACCCAGTGCATGAACCACGGCTGCGTGTTCAGCGGTTGCTCCGCCATGACCTTCTCGACAATCGCCGTGTGCTGCGCCGGCGGCGCGAGGTCATAGAGCACCGCGAGCAGGTTGACGTGCGGGCTGAAGGTCTCGATATCCTTGTCGGCCGGCAACCACTTGGACGGCTTGACGTGGGTGACGAACGGCTTGCCGTCGCGGTAGAGGCCCTGGTCCGCGACCCACAGTTCGCGGTTGAAGGCCGCGGCGAGGTCGGCGCGCTGCTTTTTATACTGCTCGATCCGCGCGGGCTCGCCGGTCAGATCCGCCACGCGCGACGCCATCGCCATGCCGTGATAATAAAAGGCCGTGAGATAGCCCTGCCCGATCACCGCCGGCGGGTGGTGACAACCGAAGCCCGCGATGTTCACCCAGTCCATGAACATGTAGTTCGGCGCCTCGGAGACGAGGCCGTTGGACCCGCGCCACGAGTTGTACTTGGCCATCAGCCCGTGCACGTAGGGCGCCATCTCGACCACGAGCGTCTTGTCGCCAGTGTAATCGTAGTAGTCCATCAGCATCTGGAGCCAGCCGATCGAGTAGCTGATGTGGAAGTTCAGATAGTCCTCGTCCTTGAGCAGCCACGCGAACTTGCGGATGTCCTGCCGCGCGAGCCACGGCTGCGCAAAGGCGTAGTAGTCCACCATCGCCTCGATCAGGTAATCGCCGGGGTCGCTGATCGGCTCCTGGTGGTTCGGCGAGTCGAGGTGGTGCGTCTGCAGGCAGATCTGCACGGCCCAGCGCGAGACCTTCCAGAGGCGGTTCAGCCCCTCGTCGCTGCACGCGAACGCGCCGCGGTACTCCACCGGCTGCGACGTGAACACCGCGCCGGCCTCCAGCACTTCCACCGGCGACTTCAGGTTCTTGAATTCCACCGTGTAGGCGGGCGCGATTTCGTCCATGCCCGGCGCTTCCAGAACCTGTTCCCCGCCGCCGAGCGTGAACTTGGCCGAGCGATGCGACTTGATGAATACCTGCGCGCCCTGCCCGCCTTTCACCTTCACCTGCGGATAGGCGCTCAGCACGCGATCGAACACCACCTTGAAGCTGCCGTCCTGCGTGATGATTTTATTTCCCGGCAAGCCCTCGATGCGCGCGGCCGGGTAGTGCCCCTCCATCCGCGGCGGAATTTCGCTCGGCACGAGCGGCAGCACCTCGCCCTGCGCCACCTGCGCGGCCAACCACGACGCGTCAGCGAACTCCGGCGCCTGCCAGCCTTCCGCCGGATGCGGCGGCGCGACCTTCCACGTCGTGTCCGACTTCACCACCAGCTTATCCAGCTCGGCCTCGAAGATGAATTTGCTCTCGCCCATGATGGCGATCACGTTGCGCCCTTTGCGGAAGAACGGCGTCAGGTCGCGGTAGTCATAGAGCCACCGATGCGTCACGCCGCCGGCGAAATCGCGGCCCTGATCCACCGGCCCGCGCGAGACAAGCTGGCCGTTGATCCAGAGCAGATATTTATTGGGGGCCATCATCCACGCGGACACCTTGGCCGGCGCGGCGTCAAGTGTGATTTCCTTGCGCAGGCAGCCGCCCGCGAGCCACTGCGCCTGCCACGGCGTCGGCTTCGCACAGCGGTTTTCGAAGCGATAGCCCTTCGCCTGCACGCCCTCTGCGTCCACGGTCACCTTCATCCCCACATTCTCGATCGGCCCTGCGGCCAACGCACTTGCGGCTGCGACCCAACTCATCGCCGCCACAACCGCCATCACATTTTTCGTTGTCATCGCAGCACCTTTTCCGTTTTCAACCACCGTTTTTCCAAGTCACATGAAAACCGCAGTCGGACTGTTTGGCTGCTTCGGAGCGGCGGCACTCCTGCCGCCGAAACAGCCACAGCACAACTCAGCGCACACCGCCTTGCAAGACTGCCGATCAACGTTCTTTCTGCTGCAGCAGGCTTGCCCCGGCGAAGTGCCCGGACGAAGACGGGAATGCCGCCGTTCCCAGCCAGTCCAAGCGATGCGCAAACCATGCTGTGCTCCGTTATTTTGCCCAGACGATTTTCACAACGTCGGGCAATTCAGTGCGTTGCTCCTGCGGAAGCTTGATCGTGAGCTGGCGGTCGGCAAAGGCGAACGGCACCGCCGCACCGTTGCGCAGCAGCGTGACGCTCGCGGGTTTGGCGACATTCTTGATGACGACCGGGGCCGGCTTCGCGCCGGGAAAAACGTACCACGCCTGCGCGCCCACGGTAACCGGCTGTGCGCATTGGTCGGGATAGGGAAACGGACCTTGCACGCTGATGTCGTAGATCGCCTCCGCACCGGTCTTCATCCACGCTGCGAGCTGTTCGCAGAGCGGATAGAACCAATGCGGCATTTCGCCATCGGGCCGCGGCGCGATGTTCAGCAGCAGGACGCCGCCGCGCGCGCGGACCTGCGCTAGTTGCGTGAGCAGGCTTGCCGCACTGATGCCGTGCTCCTCGGCCCGCTCGCTCCAATGCCACGAGCCGCCATGACCGATGTTGCATAATTCCCAAGGATAGCCGCGCCGGTTGCCTTCCTTGATGTACTCCAGCTTCATCATCTCCGAACCTTCCGGCGTCGCATACTCGTAGCCGCGCCCGACGATCATGCCCGGTTGCAGCTGGCGGCACTCGTTCACGGAAAAGCCCGCCATCCCGCCATCGGGCCAGAGCAGATCAATTTTACCGTACTTCGTGAGCAGTTCGCGCAACTGGCCGTGCGCGATGCTTTTCGCCTCGGCGCGCACGGCGTCGGGCATCTTCGGCAGCGACTCCACCTGCTCGTGCTTCCAGTTGTAATACGGAGGCTGCTTCGCGTCGGGATAATTGTAGGACTGATATCCGTGCCCGTGATACCAGTCCGGCCCGGAGAAATAGAAACCGACCTTGATGCCGTTCTGCCGGCAGGCCTCGGCCCACGGCGTGATCAGGTCTCGGCCGATGTAATGGCCCGCGTGCCAGTCGCCGCATTGGCTCGCGCCGAGAAAGTACGCGTCATGATGCCGCGTCGTCAGCACCGCGTAGCGGAAGCCCGCCGCGCTGGCCGCACTCATCCAGCGGTCGGGGTGGTAGTTTGTCGGATTGAAAATTTTGGCGCGCTCGAACATCTGCGACGGCGGGATCGAACGCTTCAGCAGATCCGCCTCCGGAATAGCTTTGCCGTTACGCTGTGTATACACGCGCATATCCCACGCCTCGCCGCGCGGACTGCCGCTGACGATGCCCCAATGCTGGAACAACCCCAGCGCCGACGAGCGGAACCACTGTGCGTCGGGATGCGTGTTTGGCGCGATGCCCGGCATCCACTTGCCCGGCAGCATTTCCGTCGCGGCCTGCTTCTTGCCGTACAACGCATCGAAGCCCTCGTTCCCGGCCTTCGTATCCTGCCCATACACATCCATCGCCAGACACACCATCACCGCCATGAGAGTGAAATTTTTCATCTTCAACTTCCACCCTTCTCCATCAACCAGCTGCCCTCCGGCTTCCGGCATCCCGCAATCGAATTCACGGTTTCTTCTGGTACACGCGCACCCAGTCCACGTCCATGCTCGTGCCATCAATTTTGTCGGTGACCGCACCGGCCCACTTCATGATGGCGGAACTCAGGAGCACCGGCGCCTCGCCCTTGCAGAATTCATTCGGCTCACGCCGCAGTTCCTTGCCGTCGAAATAGAAAACCATCTCTTTCTCGTTCCATTCAAAGCCATACACATGAAAGTCACGGCTCAGGTCGATTTTTGTGGCGGAGCTGTCCGCCTGGGCGATAGGGGCCCACTGCCGGCCGTCCCAATACTGCAGCACGAAGTCGCCGATCGGGTCGCTCCACACCGCGCCCTTCTTCGTGCCGGAGATCAGATGCACGCAGCCGATCTTCTGTTTGGCGGCGAGTGCCACGGTGAGCGTGTGCTCGCCGGTTTCGTCGCCGCTGACCCAGCGCGAGTCGGCTTCCAGCCCGCCATCGACCGCCTTGGCCGCGGAGCATTTGCCCGACAGCTCCGAACTGGCCGTCGCCTTCGCGTGCAGTGCCAGGTTCGCCGGCATCAGCCCCGCGGCAAACAGTGCGGGATAGCCGGCAGGGCTGACGGCGAACGCGCGCAGTTCCGTCACGCGGACGCGGCCGCGGTCGCGCGCGACGAGCCGCAGCTTGTCGGTCTCGACCGGGATTTCCAACTGGAAGCAGTGGCCCGCCTGCACGCCGAGACGGAACGCCCGGCTCTTGGACGTATGCTGGCCCGACCACTTGTGGATATTGGTGGCGATCTCGTTCGGGAAATGCCCCTCGTTCACATCCAGTTCGAAGCGCACCGGCGCCTCCGGCCGCTCCTTGCCGCGCGTCATCAGCCAGAACGAGTTGTTCAGTCCCGTCGCCGCGCCATACTTGTAGCGGCACTCGAAGTAGCCGTACTTGAACTGCCGCTTCGTCGACATGCTGGCCGAAGTCCACTCCTGCCCGCCGCGGCTTTCCTTTTTGTTCAGCAGCCGGCACACGCCGTTCGACACCACCGCGTTCTCCCGCCAACGACTGCACAGGATGTGCCCGCTCGGCCCGTTCTGGAAGTCCCAGTTCTTGTCCAGGTCCGCCGTGGCGGCGTTGAACTCCTCCGACCAGACCAGCTGGAAGCCGGCCGGGGGATCGGCCAACGCGGGGCGGGGGACGAGTGTCGAGAGGAGGGCCAGTGCGACCAGACCCGACCAGCACAGACTGCTTTGTTTCATCATCTGTTTCCTTGCGTGCACGTTAGCTGGCAGGTCGAGGGCGCCGAGTCGGAGACTCGGCCTACATCGTTTTGACCGTGTCTTTTTGCAGGCCGAGTCTCCGACTCGGCGAACCCTGGCCAAGCACGACAATCCCACGGGGCCCCCAGGCGCACGACCATGGTCCCCGCCGAAGCAGCGCTGCTTTGCAGCCGCACGATGTCAGGCAAATACATATGCGCATCTTCGCGGGCCGCTCGACGTTGTCAAACCCTGTTTGCGGACACATTATGGAAAACGGAGCAGTGGCCTGAAGTCCTTCTCGTATTATTTCTTCTGCTGTGTGAACACCACGTTCCACTGGCTGCCGTTGTTCTTTTGCACGCGTTGCTGCCACTCGGGCTTGGCCTCTGCGGGCTTCGCCGCCGGGCGCGGCGTGTAATAGTCGCGCTGGTAAAGCGTGAAGACAGCCCCTGCGCTGCTCAGCTTCACCAGCACATAGCCGATATCACCCCAATGACCGGTGGAGGGCAAACACAGGGTCTCAACGCCTTTTTCCTGTTGCGGTTTCCAGTTGTGGTGGTGTCCGTGAATATACGCTGCACACACGGCATTGGACGCCATAAGCCCCGCCACGCCCGTTTCCGCGAGCGAATGATGGGCGCCGACAAAGACCGGTTTTTCGGCGTGGGTCAAGGTCGCTTGCAGCCACGCCCGCTGCGCCCCGTCAAGGCTGCCATTCACGGATCCCTCAAGACATGAGTCCAAGAGGATGAAGTCGGCGTGCGGCGTTTTGACCACCGTGACCAGCCTTTCAGGCACCAGCGGCGGCGCGCCATGCCGGTCGGGGAAAACGCTGAGATACGCCGCGCGGCGGTCATGGTTCCCCATGCAGGCGCTCCAGCGGATGCCCGCATCCTCCAGCGGCTTAACCAGCTCATTAAAAAGACGATAGTCGTTGGTGGCACCGTGATTGAATGAAAGATCACCATAGAAAAGCACGTTGGCCGGACGTGGATGGCAGGCCAAAACATCCTGCACACATTGCGCCAACCCCGCGCGCTGGTGCGGCTGCTGCGCATCCTCCGTGACATGCATATCCGCGAACAACGCGACCAGATTTTCATCCACCGGGATGGTAGCTGCCCCGACCGGGAAGGCGCACGCGGCCAGCAGCAGCGACGCCAGGGTTTTCCGCATCAGCACTTTTCTCATCATCCTGTTTCCCTCAAAAACCATGGGCCTATTTACACGGGCCGCGCGGCGATATCGAGCCCTGTTTCAGAACCTTTTCCCCGCGGAAGATAAGGTGCGCGGTCGTTCGGCGCGGCAGGACACGACGGGTGCGCGGCGTTCGCGTCTCAAGCCTAAACGGGGCTGGGATCGCACTGAGCATAGTCCCCCTGAAAGCCGCAGTTGGGTTGCGGGCTTGGTGGCATCGGAGCGGCGGCACTCCTGCCGCCGAAACAGCCGCAACCCACCGGGGTCTGGCGCGCGCAGCGCGAACAAGGCCCGCGCCCGGCGCTCTGGCTCCGGCGGCAGGAGTGCCGCCGCTCCGGGCCAGTTCTGCCACTGCGCGCTACGTACAAAATCGTGCCCGTCGCACCAGGGGACAATCACCGTCATCTACGCACTGGGATGACCCCGGCTAACGGAACGCGTTCTGGCCCATCGCGGTTTTCAAGAGTCCGTGAAACCCTGCTCATCCGCGGTGGAAGCCTGGTCCTTTACTTCTTCTCGTAGAACCGGACGTATTCGTATTCCGCGGCGGCGGGCAGCTTGGTGTCGTCCACGGCCTTGGTCTTGCCGAGCGAGGAGGCGATCGTGGTCAGCCAGATGTGGTGGTCCCCGTGCGGGAACTTCGTCGCGTCCACCGTCTGCACGACCTTGCCGTCGAAGTAATACTTCACCAACTCCGGCGTGAACTCGCAGCCCCAGACGTGGAAGTCCGCGGAGAGGTCCGACGTCTTGACGCCTTTGCCGCCAAAGGTCTTGTGCGGCTTCGGATTCCACAGGTGCGTGTTGACGCCGTAGCTGTGCAGGTTGACCGAGTCGTTCTCGCAGCAGTCGAGCTCGAGCACCGTCGCGCCCGGCGCGGTGCCGCCCTTGCCGTCGTGCTTCATCATCCAGAACGACGTGTGCCAGCCCGCTCCCGGGGGCACCTTGAACTTCGACTCGAAGTAGCCGTACTTGAACGCCTGTTTGCTGATGAGGCCCGCGCCGGTGTAGTGCTTGTCGCCGGCTTCCTCCTTCTTTACGTTCAGCCGCAGTTTGCCCTCGGCCACGGTGACGTTCTCCGGCTTCTGCGTACTCCACATCTTGCTGTCGGTGCGATAGACCCACTTGCCGGTGTCCACCGCCTGGCCGTCGAACTCGTCGGACCAAGTCAGCTTGTACCCCGCGGGCGGCTCGGCTTGCGCAACGCAAGCTGCGGCGACGACGGCCATGATCATCCAGCCTCTCATGTGTTTCCTTTCTGAAGCTTCGCGGCTTCTCCGGTTTGATGCACTTTCAGTCCCCACAACAGCAGCCAGGCCACGGGGTGCAGGAACGCCATGATCAGGAACCAGCGCCCGTAGCCGGCACCCTGCACCAGTTCCAACAACCCGCCAAACACCGTTTTGATGCCCTGGTCCAGAAACCCGGCCGGCTTCGTCGATGGCCCGGACACCATCACGGCGACGATCGTGTTCATAATGATCCCGCCCAAGGTGCTGCCGGCAGCCACAACGCTGAACACGGTGCCGAGGGAATGTTTCGGCACCACGTCCACGACCAGCGAGCTGATGTTGATCAACCACGCCAGCGCGGCACACACGGTCACCCCGGTCAGCACCAGCGCCGCCTGCATCCCGGTCACGCTGGCAATCAAGGGCGAGAGCGGCAACAGACACGCGCAGCCCAGCATCACCCACAACCGGCTCGCCGCGGGCGCCACGCCGCGTTTGACCAGCCAGCCCGAGAGCCATCCGCCCAGCAGGCTGCCCACCCCGGCCGCCGCATACACGACCCATGTGATCGTCAATTGCTCCTGCGCCAGACCGCGGTCCGTGTGCAGGTATTTCGGAAACCAGAACTGATAAAAGTACCAGACCGGGTCCGTCATCAACCGCCCCACCAGCAACAACCAGGTCCCTTTGAATGCAAACACCTGCCCCCACGTCCAGGGCTGCTCCGCCGCCGCCCCAACCGCCGGCGGATGGCCATCCTCGATCAACGCCAACTCCTGCCCGGTGATCAGCGCGCTCTGCCGGGGTTGCCGGTACAACCACAGCCATGGCACCAGCCACACCAAGCCCAGGCCGCCCGTCAAGATGAACGCCATCCGCCAACCCGCCCCCTCGCCAAGGAATTGCGCCAACCAGGGCAGCTTCTCCGCATAGGGATAGGCCGCCAGCGGAATCACCAGGTACGGCGACAAGGTTGCCCCGATGGTCGCCCCCATGGTGTACAAGCCGATGGCCAGCGCCCGTTCCCGCGCCGGAAACCATTCCGCCACCGCCTTCGACGCCGCGGGCCAGACCCCCGCCTCGCCGAGGCCCAACGAAAACCGGTACGCGCCCAGCGACGGCGCCGAGCGCGCCGCCGCCGTCAACATGTTCGAGATTGACCACCAACCCACAAAGATGAACATCGCGACCCGGGTCCCGAGCTTGTCGGCGATTTTGCCGGAGATCAGATACGAGAGGGTGTAGGCGACGAGGAAGATGTTGACGATGTTGGCGTACTCGCGGTCGTCCAGCTTCAAGTCGCGCTGAATGGTCGGGGCCAACGCCGACAGCGTCTGGCGGTCCACGTAGTTCAAGACCGCCGCCAGAAAGATCAGGGTGATCACCCACCAGCGCAGGTGCGGTATCTTGATCACGCCGCACCCCTGCTGGTGCGTCGAGTCAGCCCGTCTGCCGTTATGCTAACCGCTCTCATGTCTCTATCCGCCCGGACCCCTATCCAAAACGTGGGAAAGCGCCACCCTACCCTTTCCAAGCCTTGGAAAAGAAGCTCATTTTCGCTTCCAAGTCCTGGAAAACGGCGGATGAATGGCCCCCCAAGAGCCTCACGCGGAGCGTGAGGACTACTTTGCAGAGCCGCCGCCATAGTACTCCTCTCGCTCCGCGAGAGGCTCTTGTTGATAGCCCTACCGAATTTCCTGAAACGGTGGCGGGGAAACAAATATCCGATGGGCCGCATACGTGGACAGCAAGAGCGTGCGCCACCACCGGCGGCGGCCCTCAAAATCATAGGCCTGGCCCCGCTCTGTGTGATGATTTTGCAGGCTATGATTTTGAGACCGGCTTCCGCTCGTTGAATAACGACAAGCGGATAGTTCACGCTGTGTGGTTGACCCGCGAGCGTGTCGGCGTTGGCGAGGTTCGCCGGATCGGAGATTAGTCCTTCAGCACATCCACCATCAACCATCCACCAGTTCTTATCCTGCATCCCGCATCCAAACAGAAAACCGGCCGGCCCACGAACAGGAAATGGTCGGGGCCGGCCGGGGTCTATTAAGAGAATATCAACGGCTGTCCCCAGCCGGAATCATTTTCATGGCGCGAGTTCGACGCAGAGCACGTTCGCAAACTGGCCCGGGGCGGCGGGCGGCAAGGTGACGTTCAGCACGTCGCCTTCCTGCGCCACGGCGAGCGGCTTGCGGGCGGGATCGGCGAGCAGGTAGGCCTTCAGAGCCTTGCCCTTCATTTCCTTGACGGAGAATTTTTCGCCGGGCCACTTCAGCAGGAAGAAGTAGAGTTTGCCCGCCTTCGAAGTGCAGCGCCAGTCGAGCGCGCCGACGGTCTTCGGGTGGCCCTTTTTGCCCTTGGGCAGCGGCTGGGCCTTGCCGAGCTCGTAGCCGAACGCACTCGGGTGGCTGCCGTAGATCGCCTCGCCGTTGACCTTCATCCACTCGCCGACCTGCGCGAGCCGCTCGACGCTCGGGGCGGGAATCAGCCCTTCCGCGGTGGGACCGACGTTGAGCAGGTAGTTGCCGCCCTTGCTGGCGATATCGCAGAGGTTGTTGATGAGCGTCTCGGTGCTCTTCCACTTGTCATCGTAGCTCTTGAAGCCCCACGTGTCGTTCATCGTCATGCAGGTTTCGAAGTCGCGGTCCTTGAAGCCGCCGGCCGGGATGTATTGCTCCGGCGTCTCGGTGTCGCCCTTGAAGCCGCCGCCGAGGCGGTTGTTCATGATGATCTTCGGCTTGAGCGCCTTGACCACCGCATTGAGCTTCGCCGCGTTCTCGGTGCTGATCTTACCCGGGGTGTCCCACCACAGGACGGCCGGGAACTCGCCGTAGTTGGAGAGGATTTCCTTCACCTGCGGCACGGCGATGTCGTCAATGTACTTGGTGAAGTCGCCATCCTGCCCGGCCTTGTCCCAGTGGCCGCCCGAGGCGTCGCCGCCCGGGTGATGCCAGTCCTGGTTCTGCGAGTAGTAGAAGCCGAGGATCATGCCTTCCTTCCGGCAGGCGGCGGCGAGTTCGGCGAGCGGGTCGCGCTTGAACGGCGTCGCGTCACAGATGTTGTAGGTGCTGGCCTTGCTGTGGAACATCGCAAAGCCGTCGTGGTGCTTGCTGGTGATGACGATGTACTTCATCCCCGCGGCCTTGGAGATCTTGACCCATTCCTCGGCGTTGAATTTCGTAGGATTAAACTCCTTGGCGTACTCGGCGTAGCGCGCGACGGGAATTTTCCCGCGGTTCATGATCCACTCGCCGATGCCCGCGACCTGCTTGCCATCATAGGTGCCGGCCGGAACGGCATAGAGGCCCCAGTGGATGAACATGCCGAACTTGACCTCGCGCCACCAGCCCATGCGGGCGTCGCGCTGCTCCTTGGTCTCCTCCGGCTGTGCCGCCACGTCCGCCGCCCGCGCCAGGCCCGAGGCCAGTACGCCCAGGCATGCGCCCACAAGCACCGCGTTCCACTGCTTCATGCACCTGCTCCTTTGCTGGATGGATTGTCCGACCCGCGCACGCTAGCCGCCACGGGGCCCGCACGGAAGAGCCAATCTTGACCAGTTGCTATCAATTCTTGACTTCACAAAGCCGGTCTTTCTGGCACACTCGCCTCCTCACAAGCGGGAGCCACCTATGAGCGAGAACAACCAACCGGCACCCGAAGCCGGTCGCAGCAAGACCGTGGAGGCCGCCGGCTGGACCGCCGGCCTGGCCGCCCTGTTCCTCACCGGCGCACTGTCCGCCAACCCGACGTGGCCCGTGGCCTTCGGGGTGGCCGCCATCGCCGCCATGGTGGCGACCGTCTGCTTCTGCATGTTGAAAAAATAAGATGGCCCCCACGCTCCAAGCCGAACCGACCTATTTCAGTGCGCAGGTGTCTGCCGCGCGGCGGTTCTACCTGCAGCTCAACGCCGGCGCCGGGCGCGCGCTCGCGGTCGTCAGCGGCGGTTGGGAACGGTGCCTGCCGGACTACCGCATCCGCCGGCCCGGCTTCCCCCACCCCGTCATCGAGTTTGTCGCCCACGGCGCGGGCGTGCTGACACTCGCCGGCAAGACCTATGCGCTGCGGCCCGGTTCCGTCTTCGTCTACAGCCGCAACCAGCCGCACACGATCCGCACCAGCCCCGGCGCGCCGATGCTGAAATATTTCGCCGTCTGCGCCGGCAAGGAGGCGTGCGCGCTGCTGCGCGAGTGCCGGCTTGAGCCCGGCGCCGTCGTGCAGATCGCGCACACCGACCGCGTGCAGCAGGTGTTCGACGACCTCATCAACCACGGCCTCGGCGACCATCCCAACCGCCCGCGCATGTGCGCCGTGGCGCTGCAATACCTGATGCTCAAGCTCGGCGACCTCGCCATCCCCTACGGCGAAAGCGACCAGCCCGCGTTCGCCACCTACCGCCGCTGCCGCCAGTTCATCGCCGAAAACTTTCTGCGCACGCGCACCTTGCAGGAGGCCGCCGACGCCTGCCATGTGAACGTCTCCTATCTCTGCCGCCTGTTCCAGCGCTTCGGCCGCGAGCGCCCCTATCGCTTCCTGCAACTCCTGCGCATGAACCACGCCGCCGACCTGCTGCGCAACCACAACCGCCTCGTCAAGGAGGTGGCGCAGGAGCTGGACTTCGAGAACGCGAACAACTTCTCGCGCGCCTTCCGCCAGTGGTTCGGCGTCCCGCCGGAGCGCATGCTCCATGCGCGCGAAAGCCCCCAGGCCCCTGTCTTGCGCGCACCCCCACGGACGCCGCGCGCGCGCTGACCCCCGCCGCCGGAAGGTCCGCTCCCGGTCCGGGCAGCCCGTGGCTACCGCACAGCTTGTACCAGCCCCGCATCCGGACGTGCGGTGCCCTCCATCGCACAGTTGTACAACTGTGCGACAGGGGCGGCGGCACGCACCTGCGGGCGGAGCGGGCAAGCGCGACCGGCCTGAACGGCCCAGCCCAAAACCTGCTTCCTGCGCCGACCAGGGGCCCGACTTGAAACCAAGGACCTTGGTCGGCAGCCGCAAGGGCCGAAAAAGGGCCGGGGTGGCAAGAAATAAACTTGTGCCGGGGAAATTTTCCGCTTAAAAACACGGCATTCTTTGACGAAAGGACCAAGGTCATGGCGAAAAATGAAGAACTGTTCGAGGCGATCTGCAAGGGTCAACGCAAGCTCGTGGAAGAGCTTGTCAACAAGGCCGTCGCGGCCGGCGCGAGCGTCGTCGAGTTGCTCAACGACTCGATGATTCCCGCGATGCGCAACATGGGCGACAAGTTTTCCCGTAACGAAGTCTATGTGCCGGAGATGCTGATCGCCGCGCGCGCGATGGCCGCCGGCCTCAAGATCATCGAGCCGATCCTCGTCAGCGCCGGGCACAAGCCGCTGGCCAAGGTCTGCATCGGCACCGTCAAGGGCGACCTGCACGACATCGGCAAGAACCTCGTCGCCATGATGCTCAAGGGCGCCGGGTATGAAGTGGATGATCTCGGCGTGGATTGCGATGTGGCGAAATTCCAGGCCGCCGTGGACCGCGGCGCGCAGGCCGTCCTGTGCAGCGCCTTGCTCACCACCACGATGCCCTACATGAAGACCGTCGCCGAGGCGTTCAAGAGCAGCACCGCCAAGGTCGTCATCGGCGGCGCGCCCGTCACCCAGCAGTACGCCAACGAGATCGGCGCGTCCGGCTACGGCGCCGACGCCAACGACGCCGTCAAGGTCATCGACCAGTTGCTCGGTGTCCGCAACTGACCGCCTGCGCAACGCCGCCGCCAGGCCACCGAGGTCAAACTCGGTGGCCTTTTGTTTTTCCACAACAGACACTGACGGCTCGCGGGGACGCTCGCCCTCCCGCGTCGGCTGGACGTTTTGAAC
>CAITZM010000047.1 GCA_903896925.1 uncultured Lentisphaerota bacterium
CTTGCCCGACCAAGCACCTCCGGTTATCACCCAGGAGAAGGTCCGTCAACAAGGCGCGTGTAGTGAAGACCTAAAAAGTTGAAGGCCGAGTTATCAAGCACTTACAAAACCTCTACCCCTCCAGTTGCGAAAGTCGGGCTAATCCGCGCGGCGAAGGGCGGCGTTTTCCAACCTTGGAAACCGCCGCCCTTCCTTTTGGCTGGGCTTGGACAACCACGCCGGTCAGTCCCACAGGGTCAACGGCTGCGTTCGTGGCGCAAGAGGACAGGCGCCGGACCGACCCGCCAGCCGGGTTCTTTCCACACCGCTTGCACCACTCTATCGGAGCATGAGCGTGCTACTTGACGGGCGCCGCGGGCGTGCCACCCCAACTCGCAGGCTGAACACGGCGGAGGCTGACGACGATCGCCTCGACACAGGCCTTCAGCGTCGCGTCTTTCACCAGCTGGATCGCGCCATCCGTACCGAGGACGCGCTCGCCATCGCTCGCCGGCACGGGAATCCAGCCGGTGGGGGTGATCGACAGCCAGCTCGCATCCGTGCGCTTGAACGTCAGCGGGCGGGAGAGAATTTGATTGATGGACGCGATCCCGCACCGGGTCTGTACCGAGTAGGTATCTTCGTCGCTGGTGTACATGGGAAGAATGGTCAGCGTGATGCAGGAGGCACAGGCGGCCGCCTCGTTCAGCGACGATTCGTTGTTGACGCAGGTGATCGTCACCTCCAGCGGGATCGCGCCCGGCGCGGTTGAGAAGGTCTGCGGATAGGTGGCCACGGCCACGGCCATGAGGTCGGTGCTCAGCAGTTGGTGCGTGATCGGATAGCTGGAGAACGGGGAGAGCCCGGTGGCCGTCACATTCGTCGGCACGACATAGCGCACCTCCGTCAGGTTGAACTGGTTCGCCCCCGGTACCGGCTCGCCGGAAGGTTTCAGGCTGACGTTGATCCGATACGACGCACACCCGCTCAGCGCCAACGCCACGCACGCAGCGCCCAACACCGCGCACGACTTCCGTGCCCTCGTGATGCTTTTCATAATACTCCTGCTTGCCTCAGGACGACCCGGAACTGCTTTTCGGGCGCCACGGGCATCCGCCCATTGGGAGCGACCGGAAAAACAGTTCATGATGGCAGAATGACGCAACCGGCCGGGAAACGCAAGGACGACGCAAACTGCCCATGAATTTGACGGAGCGTAAAGCTTGCGGCTATCCACGGCGAAGGGCTTGGAAACAAGCGAGGCTGCTTCTTCAGCCTGATACCGCCCACCCGCATCGTGAGAGCGAAAACGCAGTTGCTCTTCAGGGCTGCGCCCCTGTCAGGCCGAGCGGACCGCTTGCCGTCCTTACACCACCGCTTCCACTGCGGCTCAACGTGTACGATAAGGAGGCCGCCGGAGGGCACAGGCGAGAACGTGACTGCTCAGGCTCCAGCGCAGCGCACCATCCAAAATTCAAGAGACGTGCCCGTTGGTTCCAGCGTGGAGTCAGACGGCGCGCTTACACACGCTTTTCCACCGGCGAGCTATAAGCAGGCCGACCGCGCCAAATCCAATCAGTGCCAGCATGGACGGTTCAGGCACGGGAACCGGCGTGACAAAAGTCGCATCCCCACCTGCATCTCCGGAATAGTCACTCACGAATTTACCACCGCCGTAGGCATCGACGTCGGTACAGACCAAGGCCAACTCGGCGGAGGGGTCATGGATATAAAGGGTGTATTGGCCCGCCGACAGCGGTAGGCTGCCGAAGTCCGCGCTGAAGAAACTATAGCCCAGGAAAGGCCCTTCACTGACTGGGACCACACGACCGGTCGCGGTGGCGACCAACGTTCCGCCGAGGCCTTCGCCCGTCAGCACATCCACCCTCGCCGTGGCCGTCAAATCGCCGCTGCTTCCGTTCCACTCAAACCCGAAGGTGGTCAGGTTGGCGGCCTCCGGCACGGTGATGGATTGCCACGCCCAGTTGGCGACCGGTATCCCTTGATTAAAGTCATATTGGGCGAGGGTCAGGGTGCCTTGCGCGAAAACGGTCGCCGCAGCACACAGGCCAACCCCGGCGGCCAGGGCGAAGTGTTTGACATGGTTTTTCATGGTTCTCTGGAATCCTTATGTGTGAGGCTGTGTATGTTTTCCGCAACCCGCCTGACCGTGCGCTTGAACGAACTGCAAATTGCCCCCATGCAGCCAAAACTTTCAAGCACACGCATGATAGGAGGTCAGCATTATCTTGGCAAGCCGGAAGGAGGCTTGCACAGGTCGCAGCGCTGATTCCCGAGGATAGGCAGCCCTTCTCGCAAGGCCCGGCTGGAACGCAAGCCTCATGCAGGACCAGCCCGGAGCGGCGGCACTCTTGCCGCCGTAGCAGAGCGTCGAGCGTGGGCCTTGCTCGCGCAGCGCGCGTCAGGCCGTGGTGTATGGGTTTGTTTCGGCGGCA
>CAITZM010000048.1 GCA_903896925.1 uncultured Lentisphaerota bacterium
CCCACAGGGCTCGACACACATCATCACTCACAAAAAAAGGGGACATTCTAATCGAGCGCAAAAAGGGGACATTTTAAACGAGCGTTGACAGAAAAGGGGCTTGACTTGGTTGTGTGACGAGTCTTAATGCACACATGCGTTTCTCTTGTCATCATGTGGCTGCAACGCAGGGATTTTCCAGAGGGTGCGCCCAAACACACAGGTCTTGGGCGGTCTTCATGCCGCTGGGATCGTGTACCAGCCCATGATGAAACGAAAGTTTTGTTCGGGCAGGGGATTGAGTAGCCGGGCACTTTAGGGGTAACACGTTTGCGCCTGATTCGCTGTTTGCGCAGCTGGTTTCGGGCAACGGTGTCAAACGGGAAACTATGTCGGCAGCGGAAGGGAATATGGAGGAGGGGAACGGTATGAAAAAGTTCGTGCGCGTTATGATGGCGATCGGATTGGCGGCCAGCAGTCAGGCCAGAGCGGCAGACGAATACTGGCGGACGGACGGCACCGCAGGGGGCACGTGGGCCTCGACGTATTGGAATATTGGCTCGGCCAATGCGGCGGGGGGAACGGGTTGGACTGCGGGGAATAACGCCGTTTTTACCACGAATTCCAGTTTAACCTTTGCCTCGGCAACCGTGGGCAATGTGATCATCAGCCCCAATCAAACGGTCACCATCACCGCCGGTGGCTTGCTCACGCTGGGTGGCGTGCGTACTTTTGACATTGGCACGGGCGCCACGCTCACCTGGTCCTCCCAAAGCCAGGGCGCGGGCGCGGGGAACGAAGGGGCCGGTATCATCAAGAATGGCGCGGGCACTTTGAGCTGGGGCGCCGGTCCCGGCAACAATGCGCGCTATGACGGCGGCTTCACCCTCAATGCAGGCACGGTGATCGTTTCGGGGGATTACGCGCTGGGCACCAATTGCACGCTGGCGCTCAACGGGGGCACGCTCCAGTCGTCGGGCACGCGGGCCTTTACGGTAAACAATGTGACCGTCGGTGGCGACTTCGCTTTGGCCGGCACCGGGAATGCCAATTGGGACCAGGCCCTTGCGGTCGGTCTGGGTGCCGCGACGCGGACTGTGACGAACAACACGACCAGCGGGAGCCGCCAGTTTCGCGGGCTTATTTCCGGCAATGCCGGTGTCGGGCTGGCCTTTACCGGAACCAACGGCGTGAGCGGTGCGCAGATATACCTTGGCAACACCGGCAATACCTTCAACGGCCCCCTGACCATCAAAGCGGGTGAAGTCGTCTTCAACGGTAATGGCGCCCTGGGCTCCGGCACCGACATCACGCTGGACGGCGGGCGTTTGACCATGGCCAGCATGAACGCGGCTGGCAATACCTCCGCGCTTACCGCAGCCACCATCGACTCGAACAAGACCGTGTATGTGGGCGATACCGCCGGTACGTCTATCAGTATCCAAGGGGCGACAGGTGTCACCACCTTCAATGGGGTGATAGCTGATGTTTCCGGCAAGACCGGTGCCTGGGCCAAGCAGGGTGCGGGGGTATTGATTCTGGGTGGTGTCAGCACGTACTCGGGCACCACGGCCATCAATAATGGTACCGTGCAATTGGCCTTGGGTAACGACCGGTTGCCCACCGGCACCGTCCTTAGCTTTGGGCAGGCAGCCAGCGCCAACCTCGGCACGCTGGATCTCAACGGCAACCAGCAGCAAGTGGCCGGCCTCACTTCCACGGCTGGCACCAACGCAACCGCCCTCAAGAACATGGTCACCAACTCATCCCCGACGCCCGCCACCCTGACGTTGGGCGGCAGCGGCTCGTATGTATACGGCAACGGCAGCACCAGCAACTCCGGTGTTATTGCCGGCGCCCTCAACATCGTCGTGAACGGCGGTGGCCGGCAAACGTTGGGCGGTGTCAACACGTATACCGGCGGGACGACCGTCAGCAATGGGACCTTGGTGCTGACCGGCGCCGGCACCGTGGGCAGCGGCGCGATTGACCTCAAGCACGGCGCCTTGTTCGACGTCAGCGGCACCACCGCCGGCCGCTACACGCTGTCCGGCGGCCAGCGCCTGGATAACCTGGGCACGTTTACCGGCGGCCTGATCATCGACATCGGCGCGATGGTCAGCGGTGGGGGCAGTTTCAACGGCGCGGTGACCAATGGCAACGGTGGTTTCCTGACGCCGGGTGCGGGCGGCGACACCAACAGCTTCCAGAGCCTCACGCTGGCGGGCGGCTCGACCAACAGTTTCTATGTCGAAGGTGTCGCGACCCGCGATATGAGCGTGGTCTCCAACGGCCTGTCGGGAGCTGGCAGCAGTCCGCTGCTCAGGTTGGATTTGAACAGCTATACGGCCGAAGCAGGCGTGATCGTGTTGTACGTCAACCTCGGGGCGAGCAGCTTCGACGGTACCAGCCAATACTTCGCCTTGAGCGACCCAGGCGCGGACAACGATGGGCTGGCGCTGTACAATGGCACCCGTTTCTATGCCCTTGGCAGCGGCGGTGCCACCAACGAGTTCACGATCTCCTACGACTACAACAGCGACAACCAGACCTTCGGGACCGGCAACGACATTGCACTAACCGTGATCCCGGAGCCCGGGACGATGAGCCTGATGGTGATCTTGGGCGCGGCGTTCTGGGTGTGCCGCCGCACGCGCGACCGCGACCTGGGCTGAAACAGAACGTGGCGCCATGCCTTTGCCGCCTCGCCTTGGTGTGGTGGCAAGTCGGCCGGGTGGGGCGGTTGGGCGGCTGATCGGGTGGGGTGCTGCTGAGGGGGTTGCGACGCGAATTTGTGAAAGGCATGAAAACATTGAGCCCGTCACCGTTGTCGATCTGCGCTGCTGTTCGGCCGTTACTGCGCGGGCTGCTAACGGGTCTGCTGGCGTTGGTGGGCGTCACCGCCGTCCGGCCCGCGTATGCCGCCGACCCCCAATTGACCGGCATTCTCATCGGCACGGGCGGGGCCTTGGGCAACAGTTCCAATACCAAGGAAATGGCCGTGGACGGCAATCCCGATACCTACTTCGAGGCGCCGGTTGCCGATGGCGCCTGGGTGGGGCTGGATCTGGGCAACGGTCCCGGCGGCAAGATTACCCAGGTGCGCTATTATCCCCGCGGCGAGTGGGCGGACTTCATGGTGGGAGGCGCCTTTCAAGGCGCCAATGCGGCGAACTTCAGCGATGCGGTGACCTTGTTCACCATCACGAGCCCGCCCGTGGAGGGCGCCATGACGGCCCAGGCGATCAGTCTGACCAATCGCTTCCGCTATGTGCGCTATGTGGGGGCGGATGACAGTTACTGCAATGTCGCTGAAGTGGCATTGTTCGGGCAGGCGCCGCCTGCGCCACCGGCGGGTTTTACGGCGACACCGGGCAGCAACCAGGTGGTGTTGAGTTGGGGCGCAACCGCGGGGGTGACCAACTATTACGCCAAACGGGCCACGTTCACCGGAGGTCCCTACACGCTGATCAAAACGACCACGGGGACCAGCTACACCGATACGGCCGTCACGAACGGCACGACCTATTTCTATGTGCTATCGGCGACCAACAGCTACGGCATGGGCGGGAACTCGCCGGAAGTGAGCGCCACACCGCGGGCCGTGGTCTACCTCGTGAACTGTGGCGGCCCGGCCACCAACGCCTACGCCGCTGACGATTTCTTTTCCGGCGGCAAAACAACCTCCACGACTGCGGCGGTTGTTTTGAGCGCGGCAGCCAGTCCTGCACCGGCGACGGTGTATCAAACCGAGCGCTATACCAACACCAACTTCAACTATACGTTCTCCAACCTGACCGCCAATGCGAGCTACAAGACGCGCCTGCATTTTGCCGAACTCTGGGCCAAAGCCATCAACAGTTGCCGGTTCAATGTGGCGATCAACAGCACGCTCGTGCTCAGTAACCTGGACCTGTTTGCCGTCACCGGCGCACAAACCAACGCCCTGGTCCGCGAATTCAACGCCACCGCCAGCAGCGATGGCCGGATCGTGGTCGCGTTTACTTCGCTGGTGAGCTACGCCCAGGTCAGCGGTATTGAAATTATCCAGGGTGGCACGACCGGCGCTCCCGCGGCACCGACGAACCTGACCGCCACGGCAGCCACCGGTCAGGTTGCCTTGCGCTGGGCGGCGTCGTCCGGGGCGACGAACTACAACATCAAACGGGCGGTCGCCGGCGGCGGGGTCTATACCAACATCGCCATGGTGACCCAAACCAATTACACGGACACGGCGGTCCTCAACGGCAAGACCTATTACTACCTCGTGTCGGCGCTGAACACCTCGCAGGAAGGTCCCGACTCGGCGCCGGTGCTCGCGCGTCCGCGGACCTTCCAGCCCTTCGGCGTGTATCGCGAGTTGTGGACCGGCCTGAGCGCCGTGCCGGGCAACTCGCTGAGTGCGCTCACCAACACCATCTACAATCCCAACTGGCCCGCGAGCCCCAACGATGCCTACACCAAAACGCTCCTCACCTTCGAAGCCGAGACAAGTTCGGGCTTGACCTACTACGGTCAGCGCCTGCGCACCTTTGTGGTGCCGCCGACCAACGGTTATTACACGTTTTGGCTCGCCAGCGATGATACCTCGCGGCTGTATCTCAGCAGCGATGAAAGTCCGGGCAATAAATCGGCCATCGCCTGGGTGAGCAGTTCGGTTGGCGCCCGCGTGTGGACGTCTCAAACCAATCAGCAATCGGCGCCGGTGTATCTCGAAAGCGGGTGCCGGTATTATCTGGAAGCCCTCATGCAGCAAGGGACCGGGGGCGACAATCTCTGCGTGCGCTGGCAATTACCAGGCGGCGGTTATGAGGTGCCGCTCACTGCGACGGGCACTGTGGGCACGGTGCTGGTCCCCTGCACGGGTGTGGACAGTCTCCCCAGCCTGTATCAGCAGTCGACCGACCTGGCGATAACCGAAGGCCAGAGCGCCGTCTTTTCCGTGCTGGTCACCAACCAGGCGCCGGTCGCATACCAGTGGCTGCTCAACGGTGATAACCTGGCTGGATCCGGCGCCATCAAACCCGTGTACACCGTTACCAATACGCCCTTGGCGCTCAACGGGCAGGTCTTCAGTTGTGTGCTGTCCAATGCCGCCGGCGTGGTGACCAGCGCACCGGCCACACTCGTGGTGCTGGTCGACACGGCTGCGCCGACGGTGGCACGCCTGTTCAATATCGGCACGACGAATGTGCAAGTGGTCTTTTCCTCGCCGGTCGAGGCGGCGGGCGCGACCAACCTTGCCAACTATGTTTTCACCAACGGGCTGGCGATCACCAGCGCCACCTTGGCGGCGGACCATACGACGGTAACGTTGATCACGGCACCGCTGGTGTATGGCGACCGGTACGCACTGCTGATCAATGGCATCAGTGACCTGGCTGCCGCGCCCAACACGATCGCGCCCAATACGCTCGCGGGCTTTCAAGCTTCGCCCTATGCGCCGCAGGATATTGGCAGCCCGCCTTTTTCCACTTCCATGGAAGTCGTCAGCAACGGGGTGGATGTGACGGCGGGCGGCACGGACATCGGCGGTACGGCGGATCAATTCGGGTTCAGTTACCAGTCCCGCACGGGCAATTTCGATGTGAGCGTGCGCCTGGCCGGGCTGGACCTTTCCGACGTGTGGGCCAAGGCCGGACTGATGGCGCGCGGATCGCTGGCGGCCGGCAGCACCTTTGCCGCCGTTTTCGGCACGCCCGCCATGAACGGCAGTTTCTTCGAGTCCCGCAGTTCGGTCAACGGGCAGACGGCCAACGCGGGGACTGCGCCGCCGAACGACCCGAATGTCTGGCTGCGCCTCACGCGCGTCGGCGATGTGTTCACCGGGTATGCCAGCTATGACGGGCAGACGTGGACGCGGCTGAGCAGCGCCACGCTTGTGATGTCCAGCCAGATCTATGTCGGACTGGCCGTGAGCAGTCACAATGCGGCCCAAACCACCACCGCCCAATTCCGCGACATTGCGGAAAACACCGGTGCGGTCATCCTCGGCACGGTCAGCAACCCGCACGAGCCGCTGGGGCCCTCCAGCCGCAAAACGCCCATCGTGATCTCGGAAATCATGTACAAGCCCGCGGCCCGTGCCGACGATAACAACGTCGAGTTTGTGGAGCTCTACAACACCAATCCCTGGTTCCACGACATTGGCGGCTACCAGCTCGTCGGCGACAGCATGAGCCACACATTCCCGGCGGGCACGATCATTCAAGGCGGCGCATTTCTGGTCGTCGGCGCCTCGCCGGCGGGCCTGCAGAACGTGTATGGCAGCGCGGGCAACCTCAGCGCCTACACCGGCAGCCTGAAGAAATCCGGCACGCTTCAACTGCTCGACGAGAGGGGCAATGTGCTGTTGACCGTACCGTATTCCAACCTGGCCCCGTGGCCGCAAGGTGCGCAGGGCACGGGCCACTCGATCGTGCTGGCCCGTCCGTCCTACGGCGAAGGCGACCCGCGCGCGTGGGACCTCAGCGACGTGGCCGGTGGCTCGCCGGGTCGCATGGACGCCTATCGGCCCGGCCCGCTGCGCAACGTCGTCATCAACGAGTTTCTGGCCCACACCGACCCGCCGGACTTCGACTACATCGAGCTGTACAACCACAGCACCCAGTCGGTGGACATTTCGGGCTGCATCCTGACCGACGATCCGACGACCAACAAGTTCGTCATTCCGCCGGGCACGTTCCTGCCGGCGGGCGGTTTTGTGGCCTACGTTGGAACGAACCTGAATTTCGACCTGAGCAAGATCGGGGAGACGATTTATTTCAAGAATCCCGACCAGTCGCGGGTGTTGGACGCGGTGACGTTCGAAGGCCAGGAAAACGGCGTGGCGATGGGCCGCTGGCCGGACGGCGCGAGCCAGTTCTATCGGCTGGGCTCCAAGACGCCGGGGGCTTCCAACGCGCCCGTCCGCCTCAACGATATTGTGATCAACGAGTTGATGTACAACCCCATCAGCGGTTTCGACGATGATCAGTACGTGGAATTGTTCAACCGGGGCAGCAACACGGTGGACTTGAGCGGCTGGATCATTTCCGATGGCATCAGTTTCACCTTCCCGCCCAACACGCTCCTGGCACCGCAGGGCTACCTCGTGGTCGGCCGCAATGCCACCCGGCTGCGCAGCAATTATTCGAACCTGGGCATGGCCAGCTGCCTCGGGGATTTCGGCGGCACGCTGAGCCATAACGGCGAGCGCGTGGCCCTGGCCATGCCCCATTATGATTGCGTCACCAATGGCAACCAGATTGTCAGCAATCTCGCGATGTACATCACGCTCAACGAAGTGACCTACGGCACCGGCGGGCGGTGGGGGCAATGGTCGGCGGGCGGCGGCAGCAGCCTGGAACTGATCGATCCCAACACCAACAACCGGCTGGCGGCCAACTGGGCCGACAGCGATGATACGGCGAAATCCGCCTGGACCGATATTTCTACCACCGCGGTGCTCGATAACGGCGCGAATTACGACCCCTTCATTGCCTACGCCCAGATCGGGCTGCTGGACGTGGGCGAATGCCTGGTCGATAACATCGAAGTGCGCGCCGGCACAGGCGGGGCGAATCTGGTGGCCAATCCGGATTTTGAAAGCGGCACGACCAATGTGATGTTCCAAGGTTGTCATTCCCGCTCCAGCATGGAGACTTCCGGCTACTCCAGCGGCCATGCCCTGCATATCCGCTGCAGCGACCGGATCTGGACGGGTGACAATTCCTGTGAACTGGCTTTGAATACCACCACCAACACGCTGGTGTCCGGACAGACGGCCACATTGCGGTTCAAGGCGCGTTGGCTGCATGGCTGGCCGGAAGCCTTGCTGCGCCTCAACGGCAACTGGCTGGAAGCCACCGGCGCGCTGCCGGTGCCCACCAACCTCGGAACGCCCGGCCAGCCCAACAGCCGCCTGGTTGCCAACGCCGGCCCGGCGATTTATGAAGTGACCCATACACCGTCGCTGCCGGCCGCCAGCCAGGCGGCCGTCGTGACGGCGCGGGCTCACGCGGCGCAAGGGTTGACGAACCTGACGCTGTTTTACCGGGTTGATCCCGCCACGCAATACACCGCGGTGCCGATGACCGACGACGGGGCCGGCGGGGATATGCTGGCGGGTGACGGCCTGTTCAGCGCCACCATTCCGGGGCAGAGTGCCAACAAGGTGGTCGCGTTCTATGTCGCCGCTGCGGACAGTCTGGGCGCCGCGACCCGGTTTCCCGCGCTGGTCAACGACAATGCGCCGGTACGCGAGTGCGTGGTGCTGTTTGGCGACGGCAATCCCAGCGGCAGCTTCGGCGTGTATCACCTGTGGATCACGCAGACCAATGTCAACCGGTGGAGCAGTCTGTCCGATCTGAGCAACGAGTCGAGCGACTGCACGATGGTCAACGGCAACCGCGTTATTTACAATATGCAGGCTCGGTTCGCCGGCAGTCCCTTCCATCAGGGCTTCAATACGCCGTCGGGAAACTTGTGCCATTACAAGTGGACCTTCCCTGACGACGACAAGTTTCTGGGCGCGACGTCATTTAATAAAATCCATCAACCCGGGAATTCGGCGGGCGACGACCCCACCATCCAGCGCGAGCAGGTGGCGCACATGTTTTTGCGGGCGCTGGGCGTCCCCTGGCTCAATCGCCGGTACATCGCGGTGTATGTCAACGGCAACCGGCGCGGCACCTTGATGGAGGATGCGCAGTGCCCCGATGGCGACGTGGTCAAGGAACATTGGCCCAACGATGCCGACGGCTGGCTGTACAAGATGCAGCCGTGGTTCGAGTTCGGTCCTGCCCCGACCGGCTACACGATTCCCTTCGCGAACAAATCCTGGTGTACGCTCCAACGGTTCACGACCACCGGCGGGGTGAAGAAGACGGCCCGCTACCGGTACAACTTTTTAGTCCGCCGCACGCCGGTTTCGGCGAATGACTTCAGGCCGGTCTTCGCGCTGGTGGATGCCGCCAGCACCACCGGCTCGGTCAACTACGCGGCGAACATGCAGAGCCTGGCCGATATGGAAAATTGGATGCGCGTGCTGGCCGCCAATCACGCCGCCGGGAACTGGGACTGTTTCGCCGTCCAAAACGGTCAGAATCTCTACGGGTATATGGGTGCTCAGGGCACCAAGTATTCGCTGTTGATGTGGGATTTCAATATCAGCATCGGTAACGGTGGCAGTTGGGGGCCGGGCAGCAATATCTTCACCACCAGCTCGCTGGATGCCTACACCGGCTATATCTACCGGGATCCGACCTTCCGCCGGATGTATTTCCGCGCGTTGGCGGAACTGGTCAATGGTCCGCTCAATGTGGCGAACAGCGGACCGTTGATTGACGCCAAGTATGCCGCCTTTGCCGCCAACGGGCAAAGCGTGACCGAGCCGGGCATCATCAAGACGTGGCTGTCGCAGGCTCACGACAGCATCGCCGCGCAACTGACCGCCTCGAATATTGACGCCACTTTCAGCGTCAGCCCGGGTGTGGCGGTCAACAACGATCTGGCGACGCTGACGGGCACCGCGCCGGTCGGCGTCAAAACCGTGTTGTTCAACGGCATTGCCTGGCCGGTGACGTGGACCAGCCTGACCGGCTGGACGGCGCGCGTGGTGATGGCTCCCGGCAGCAACGTGTTCGGTGTCGTCGGGCTGGATATGAAGGGCCAGTTGGTGCCCGGCGCCAGCAACAACGTGACCGCCCTGAACAACGCCGCCGTGGTCTCGCCTGTCGGGCAGGTGGTGATCAACGAGATCATGTACTACCCCGCGGTGACCAATGCGGAATATGTGGAACTGTTCAATAACTCGACCAACGTCACCTTCGACCTCTCGAACTGGGAATTCCGTGGTCTCTCCTACACGTTCCCGCCCGGCTCGCTGCTGGGACCGAGAAGTTTCCTGGTCCTGGCCGCCGACCGGCTGGCCTTTGCGACCGCCTATGGGTCCACGAATCTCGTGTTCGACACGTTCAGCGGGAGCCTGCAGCTGGATGGCGAAACGCTGGCGCTCGTGCAGCCGGGGACCAACGCCGCGAGCGATCTGGTGGTCGCCAAAGTCAAGTACGCGAGCGAGGCGCCCTGGCCGGCAGGGGCCTATGGGCTGGGCAGTGCGCTGCAATTGATCGATCCGCGGCAGGACAACTGGCGGGTGGGCAACTGGGCGGGCAGCTATCCACCACTGGCGCTAAGCCCCGGTGCAACCAATTCTGTCTGGACGAATCTGCCGCCCTTCCAAACGCTGTGGCTCAACGAACTGCAGGCCGACAACCTGTCCGGCATCACCAACCGCGCGGGCCAGAACACCGCTTGGCTGGAACTCTATAATCCGGGCACCAACCAGGTTTCGTTGAAGGGCCTCTATCTGGCCAACAACTACACCAACCTGACCCAGTGGTCCTTCCCGACCAATGCCGTCATCAACCCCGGTGAGTTCAAGGTGATCTTTGCCGACGGCCAGACCAATCTCTCAACGCTGGCCGAATTGCACACCAGTTTCAGCCTGCCCGGTGGGGCGGGGGCCCTGGCCTTGAGCCGGCTCACCAACAGCCTGGTGCAGGTGCTGGACTACATCACGTACACCAACCTGGATCCCAATCATTCCTTCGGATCCTTCCCTGACGGGCAGAGTTTCACCCGGCAGGATTTCTTTTTCGCCACCCCTGCGGGCACCAACAATGGCACCAGTGCGCCGTTGACCGTGTGTATCAACGAATGGCTCGCCGGAAACACGCATACCCGGGTCAACCCGATCGGGGGCAAATACGACGACTGTTTCGAACTCTATAACTACGGCACCAATGCGGCGAACTTGGCGGGGTATTATCTGACGCATGTCTTGAGCAACCGGTTCGAATACCTCATCCCTTCCGGCTACGTGATTCCACCGCACGGCTTCTTGTGTGTGTGGGCCGACAAGAAGACCCCGACGGGCAGCGGAGATCTGCACGTCAGCTTCAAGTTGAGCAAGACCGGCACCAGCATCGGCTTGTTCGGGGCCGATGGCACCCCGGTGGATGCGGTCACCTTCGGCGCGCAAGCCAGCGACATCAGCCAGGGCCGCTTTCCCGATGGCAGTGCGAACAGCTACTTTATGACCAGCCCTTCGGTGGGCACCAACAATACGCTCACCCTGCCCACCATTACCATCACGGCCCCTGTGGCGACCGCCTCAGAAACCGGCCCCACCAACGGCCTCTTCAGCGTCGCTCGCACCGGTGACACCAACTTCCCGGTCACCGTCACTTACCAGATCGGCGGCACAGCGGCCAATGGAGTGGATTATCTGGCGCTCGGCAGTTCCGTGGTGTTGCCGGCCGGCAACACGGCCTCCAACGTGGTCATTGTACCCATCTTGGACAATCTGGCCGAAGGCCCCGAAACGGTGGTGCTCACCCTGCAAAGCAACGCTACCGCCTACGCCATTGGTAGTCCCGGCAGTGCCACGGTCATCATCAAAGACACCCGGGTTGACGACTGGCGTTTCAATAAATTCTTCACCTATGCGAACGACCAGCTCGTCGGGGGCTTGACCGCCACGCCCGCCGGCGATGGCATTCCAAACCTGCTCAAATACGCGCTCAATCTCGACCCGCTGACCGTCGCCACCGGCGACCTGCCCGGGGGTACTGTGACCAACGGGTTCCTGACGCTGACCTACACGAAGTCCAAGGCGGCCACCGACGTCACCTGCGTGGTTGAGGTCACCGATGCGCTAACCGGTATCTGGAGTTCTGCGGCTGCCGATGTGGACCAGTTCTGGCGGACCGTCGACAACGGCGATACCCTGACCATCACCGCCCGCGACAAGGTCAATGCCGCCAATGCGGCCTGCCGTTTCATGCGCTTGAAAGTCACGAAGCCTTGAGGGGGCGGACCGGGTGCGGGTTGCACGCTCGTGCCGGATTGTCTGTCCTCGGGCCGCCGTGCTCTTCACGTGCGGAGGGCTCGTCCGGGATCGAACCTTGGCCGACAAGGCTGGGTACGCGCCGGGAGGTGCCGCTGCGGCGCGGGTTACGTGCCGGCGGCGGGAGCATGTTGGGCGATAAATTCTGCAACCCGGCGCTGGCCTGCGGCGATCTGTTCCGGCGTCATCCGGCGCAACAGTTGCACGCGATAGCTGGCCAGCTCCGTGGCCAGTTCCGTGGGGCCGCGCGCCGCCGCCAGGCTGAGCCAGGTATAGGCCTCCGCCAAGTCCTGGGAGACGGCCTCGTGGCCGCGCATCAGCACGATGCCCATGCGTACCTGCGCCTCGGTGTCCCCTTGATTCGCCGCCTTGCGATACCAAACCAGCGCATCGGCATAACGGCCCGCCGCCTTATAGCTTTTCCCCAGAGCGAGCAGACCTGCGCTGCCGTCTTCTTTCTCGGTCGGCTGACGTGCCTGTTTTGCGTCACAACCTCACAGCACCACCGGCAAGAGCAGCAGGGCGATAAGGACACTTCCGCCAGCTGGCAACGTTTTCATTTAATTGCATTCCCCGCATGATCTTGCGGATGTGTAGCGTCCGCGTGATGTAGGTCGAGCGTTTTATGGCGTGCCGGGCAGCCTGCCGACCTGCTGGAGCGTGCAGGCGCGTTCATGTCCTCGAGCGCGCGCCCATGTCGGTCCACCGCGCGGCTTGCATAGTCAGCCTGCGCGCCGCGACCGGAGGCGGTGCACCAGCCAGAGTCCGAGGCCGGCGAGGAGCAGTCCGACGGCGATGAATTTCTGAAGTTTGTGCAGGTCGCCGAGCAACCGTTCCATCATGCCTCCGAGGAAATAGCCGGCGTTGGTGATGAGCAGGGCCCAGAGAACGGCGCCGATCATGTTGAACAGCGAGTACTGCCAGGCGGGCACGCGGCTGGTGCCGAGGACGACGGGGGTCGCGATGCGGAAGCCGTAGACGAAGCGGCTGCCGATGATGGCGAGGTGGGGGTGGCGCTCGACCCAACTGTAAACCTTGGCCGTCTTCATCCGCAGGCTGGGAAAACGGTGGAAGACCCAGTCGCGGCGATAGCGGCCCAGATAGAAGTACACTTGGTCGCCCGCGGTGGCCCCGATGGCGGCGCAGGTGATGACCAGCGGCATGGCGAGCGCGGGGCTGGCGTCGCCGTGGGCCTGCCAGGTCATGAAGCCCGCGATGAGCAACAGGGTTTCGCCTTCGAAAAAAGTTCCGATGAGTACCGCGAGATACCCGTAGGTCGAGATGAGCTGTTGAATGTTGTCCATGAGCAACGGTCAGTATAAACGATGTGACGGTGTCCGGTACAAGAAGATTGCGAACTCATGTCGGGCGCAAATCCAGTGCCGGCCACCTTGAGCGGGTCCGCTGCATCGCAGCCGCCCCTCCGGCATCGCTCCCGGACAGGACGGTCAGCGTGGCGCGTCCCGGGTGGGCGGGCAGGAAGAAAAAAATACGCCCTTGGCTTGAAGTGTCCCGATCATCAGGTACTGTCTGTCAGAGCGCCACGCGAACCGACAGAGTGTAATACCCTGTCATGTGGAAAAAGAGCACGTGGCGCTCATTCCTTTTAACGCGGCACCCGTCGGCTCAAGAAATTCCTCCGCGCCCTTGAAGTGTGTGGACTATAGTGTAGTTTTTCTGGGTGCCGTGCGTGACGCACCCATACTCCCGGAGGTCGCACCCCTACCTCCTTGACGCACGGCACCCACTTTTTGTGTCTGCTTGGCCGCCGGGGTGGGGCGCTTTCAGATGGTCCACGGTTCCCGTTTGGCGCGATCCAGGAAGCGGTTGGCTTGCTCATCGCCGGGGAACTCTTCCTTGACCGGGTCCCACTTGAGCGGGCGCTGGAGCTGGTAGGCGATGTTGCCGAGGTGGCAGACCGAGGCGGTGCGGTGCGCGAACTCGATGTCGCGGAACGGGCGCTCGCGGGTCTTCACGCTGTTGAGGAAATCGCCGTAGATGCTCGTGCTGCCCTTGTAGTGCGGCATCGCCTTGGCCGGCACGCGCTCGTTGGGTGTGCCGATGATATCGACCGGGCCGTTGCCACCTTTGTGGTAGAGCTTCAGGCCGTTGGCGAATTCGTAGGTCAGGAATTTCACGTCTTTGCCGTCGGGCGGGGTGACGGCGATGGGGCCTTCGCCGCGCATGTCGGTGATGAACATCGCCGCGCCGAAGCGGTGCGCGCCCCAGTCGGTCATGCCGCCGCCGGAATAATCGCGCCAGGAGCGCCAGCCGGTACCGTTGATGGAGAAGGTGCCGTTGCAGCGCTTGTCGCTGTAGGGCGCCCACGGCGCGGGGCCGAGCCACAGATCCCAGTCAATGTCCTCCTGCATCGGCTCGCCGGGCAGATTGCAGGGCCACGAGGGCATGCCGCAATCCACATGCACGGCTTTGATCGTGCCGAACTCGCCGGCCCACGCCTTCTTGGCGAGGTCGAGGTGATCGCCGTAGACGCGCTGGCTGCCGCCGGAGAACACGCGGCCGAAGCGGCGCGCGGTGTCCACCATCTGCCGGCCTTCGCGGATCGTCAGCGTCTCCGGTTTCTGGCAGTAGACATCTTTGCCGCGGCGCATCGCGGCGATGGCGATGGCGGCGTGCCAGTGGTCGGGCGTGGCAATGTGGATCGCGTCGATGTCGTCGCGCGCGATCAGCTCGCGGAAGTCGTTATAGCTGGCGCAATCCTTGGTGCCGTACTTCTGGTCCACGGCCTCCTTGGCGTTGTCGCGATGCAGCTTGCGGACGTCGCTGACGGCGACCATCTGGACCTCCGGGAAGCCGAGGAAGCTGCGCAGGTCGCCGCTGCCCATCTTGCCGATGCCGATGCCGCCCATGACGATGCGCTTGCTCGGCGGCGTGACGGCGGCCGCGCCCTTGGCGGTCATGACGAACGGCGCGGCGATGAGCGCGCCCGCGCCGAGCTTCAGGAAATTACGACGGGAGGTGGAGGAAAGGTTGTTGTTCATGTTCGTGCTCCTGTTCACTTGATCTTGTTGAACGCATCCTGTGCGCGTTTCTTCAGGTTCTTGTCGGCGGCCTCTTTGATGACCACCTCCAGCGCGGCCTTGGTCTCGCGGCCTTTTTTCTTCGACAGGACATCCGCGACGTGCAACGTGGCGAGAAACGCCTCGGTCTTCACGGACTCGTCGGTGAAGTAGGTCGCGATCAGCTTGTACGCGGAGACGTCCTGCACCTGCGCGAGGCCCGCGAGGACGGCGCGCTTTTCTTCCGTCCGCTGCGCCATGTTCATCGCGTCGTGATAGAGCTGCGCCCGCTTGTCGGGCTTCATGTTCACGAGCGCCAGTTCGCGGATGTAGCCGCGCAGGGCGAGGATGCGGTTGATGTCGTTCGCATCGCCCTTGGCGACGGCGAGCAGGTCGTTCAGCGGCGCGGCGTCGGGCCACTCGGCCAGCGCCTTGACGGCGGCTTTCTTCACGCCCGGCACCGTGCTGGCTAGGCAGCCGCGTACCGCCTCGCAGGCGGGCTTGCCGCCGAGCGCGGAGAGCACGTCGAGCAGTTGCGCCTTCGCCTCGTCATCGGCGGCGGCGAGCGCGGCGATGACGCTGGTGGCGCGCGTCGCGGCATCCTTTTCGCGTAGCGCGACGGTGGCGAGCGCGCTGGCGAGACTGTCGCGGTCGCCGGAATCTTTCTTCGAGACAACCAGGCCGGTCAGCTTGGCGACATCGGCGGTCTCGCCGAGATTGCCGATGGTCTTGGCGGCGGCGTGACGGACCTTGGAGTTCGCGTCGTCGAGCAGCGCGTAGAGTGCCGGCAGCACCTTCACGTCGCGGCGCTCGGCGAGGATGGCGATCACACTCACGCGCAGCTTCGGATCACCCGTGCCCGCGGCCTTGATGAGTTGGTCGGCGGTGCCTACACCCTGCATATCGGTGAGCGACTGCTTCGCCGCCTTGCCTACATCGTCATCGGTCGCGAGCTTCGCGACCAGCGCCGCGACGTTCTCGCCCGCGCCGAGCTGCACGGCCGCGTTCGCCGCGGCCAACTGGACCTCGGCATTGGCGTCGTTGAGGAGCAGGTTGATTGAGTCGACGATCGGCGAAACGCCGGGGATGGAAGTCAGCACGCGCAGCGCCGTGATTTTTTTGTCCGCAGGCAGCGTGGCCAGTTCGTTGACGAGCGTGGGCACGATCGCTTTGGGCGGGAGCGCCTGCAATGCGGGCACCACGGCCTGGCCAAGGACGGGATCATCGCCCTTGAAAGCTGCCATCACGCGCGGCAGTTCCGCGCTGGGATTGAGCCGGACGAGTCCGAGAAACGCGCCGACGCGCATCTGCTTGGCTTCGGCCTTGGCGAGGACATCCTCGAAAATTTCCTTGGCTGCTTTGTCCTCGCCAGCCTTGGCGAGTTGCTCGGCGCACGCGAGCCGGGCCGCATACCAGCAGGTCTCGACGGCCTTGGCAAATTTATGACCGTTCAATTCCTTGGCCGCGTCCGCGTTGCCGATGCGACCGAGTGCCTTGATCGCGGCGCGGGAAATATTCACATCGGAGGAACCAACCAGTTCGCCGAGGGCCGCGACCGCCTTGGTATCGCAACGCGCGCCGAGCGAACCGATGACGCCGATCTGCACCTTGCCGCCGGTCTTGCCGAGCGCGTCGCGCAGCGCGGCGCCGGCGGCCTCGCCGGGCAGCGCTTCCAGCGCGATCCGGGCCGCGTGCGAAAGTTTTTCATCCGGCAACAGCTTGGCCAACTCCGGCACGCTTTTTTCCGAGCCGACGAGTTTAAGCATCCGGCAGGCGTATTGCCTGGCGGGGAAGGTCGCGTCGCCGGCGGCGAGCACACCGAGGAGTTTGGCTTCCAGCGCCGGGTGTTGGTCCGGCTTGGCCAGCAGCACCTGATTCTCGATGTTGGTCAGCGCGGCATCGCACGTGCCGAAGTCATACTTGAGCACGTCCTGCCATTCGGTCTGGCCGTGGGCCGCGAGCCATAGGCCACCCGCCACCAGCAGTCCGGCCGCCCGCACCCCGTTTCGGCGCATCGTCACACGGTAGTTCATAATGTTTCCTTAATTTCGGCACACACTAGCGAGGTCTTGATGTGGCGACAAGTGTAGTTTTTGCTTCGTGCAAAATCCTTTGAGCGGGAGTTGCACCTGCAGTCCGGGTTGGGGCAAGCCACACCCGCGGCCCCGGCGCTGTGCGGTCCATTGCGCCGGAATTGGTCGCGTCCCGCACGGGAACGCGTTGACGGCAGGCCTGCACGGCGGCACGCGGAAGAAATCCAGCAGGACTGTCTTACTGTGGGCCATCGCTGGAGTGGCCCTGCTTCCGTGGCGACACGAGGCCGATGGCGCGCGTTTCTCAAGTGTTGGAACTGGAAACCGCGTACTTTTTCAGGCTCCAGCAAGGACCCGCGGGACCCTTTCCAAGGCTTGGAAAAGGGCTCTCGGCCGCGTTCCAAGCCTTGGAATTTAGCAGGGTCGATGGTTTTGGGCTGGTCAAACCAAGGGAAAACCTATACAAGACCGCGCCGCAACGAACAAGCAGAGGGAACATGAAGAGAACTTATCAGCCGTCGAAGATCAAACGGGTGCGCGTGCATGGCTTCCGTAAGCGCATGTCCACGAAGAACGGTCGCCAGGTGCTGGCGCGCCGTCGCGCCAAGGGCCGCAAGCGCCTCGCGCTTTGATCGGAGCGGCGATGCCGACCGGCAGTGCAGCGCGCGAGGAACGGCCCGACCAGGGTCTGCCCGCCGCGCGTCGCCTGCGTGCGACGGGTCTGTTTGCCGAAGCTTATGATCAGAATCGCTGTCAACGTGGCCGCTATATGCTGCTCTGGTTGCGGCGTGGACCGGAAGCGGCGTTACGGCTTGGCGTGGTCACCAGCAAAAAGGTGGGCGATGCGGTGACGCGCGTCAAGGCCCGCCGCCGGATGCGCGAAATCTTTCGCCGCCGGCGGAGCCAGATGCACGGTGCCGTCGATGTGGTCTTGATTGCGCGCGCCAGTCTGCCGGACGCGCCGTTTGACGAGGTCGTGAAGGATTTTCTGAAACTGGCCGAGCGCGCCGGTTTACTGACCGGCGGAGCAGGGCAGGGGTCATGAAGTGGTTGTTCATCGGTTTGATCCGCCTGTATCAGTTGACGCTGTCGCCGTGGATGGGGCAGCACTGCCGTTTTTATCCGTCCTGCTCGGCCTATTGCCTGGAGGCGCTGAAACAGCACGGCCTGTGGCGCGGCCTGTGGCTGGGCCTCAAGCGGTTGGCCAAGTGCCATCCCCTGCATCCCGGCGGCGTGGATGCCGTGCCCGACCCGCATCGCCATTGAATCGTTTCCGTGGAGTTATCGGATGAAAAAACAAGACATCATGATGGTGGTCATCCTCGGCGCCCTGCTGGTGCTCTGGACCATGTTCGGTCAGAAACTGACCGGCGGCGACCGTCCGCCCGCGCCGACCGCGGCCGGCACGAATACCTTCAGCGTCACCAATGCGACGGGCGCGCTCGCCAAGGCTGATGCGATCGCCGCGCCCGATCCCAAGGTGGCCGCCGCGGCGACCAACGCCACGCCTGTTATCGCCGAACTGCAGGTGCCCGCCAAGCCCGAGCAGACCCTGCTGTTGACGAACGACTACCTTGAGGTCGTGGTCTCCTCCAAGGGTGCCTCGCTCAACAGCGTGGTGATCAAGCAGTATCAGGAAAATGCGAGCGCGAAGAGCGGCCCCGTGCGGCTCGACTTTACGGAGCGCCGCGCACTCGCGCCGGTGAGCCTGGCCGGCATCCCGAACGCGGCGGATTTCGAATTGCAGGCGAGCAGCGACGGCCGCGGCGCCGAGTTGGAATATCGCGCAGCCAGCGGGCTGGTCTTCCACCGCACGATCACGCTCCCGGCGGGCAAGAGCTACCTGTTGGGCGTTGCCGATACGTTTAAGAACACGAACAAGGACACGCTGCCGTTGCCTCCCTATGGGATGCAGCTGGGCGTGATGCGCGATCTGCCCGGCGAAACGCCCCAGCAGGGCTACGTCTACCTCGGCGTGGACGCGCTGCCCGGCGGCGGCGAGAAGGTGCAGTATTTCGCCGGCGATCTCGGCGGCCTGTTTGAGGAGAAAAAGAACGCCGCGAGCCTCGCCGTGCCGGAGCAGGTCGAAGGCATCTGGCCCAAGGTCAAGAATGTGCCCACGATCACCAGCGTGGACTGGCTCGCGGTCAAGAACAAGTATTTCGCGCAAATCCTGATGCCCAACGATGCGACGGAATATCCGCACCTGTGGGCGCAGCGCACCCTGGATCCCGGCGAGACCAACACCACCCTCCACGCCGAGAAATTGACCAGTCTCAAGGCGGTCGCCGCCACCGTCATGTTCCCCGAATCGCGCATCGAGGGCGACAAGCCGGTCGCGCGGTCGATGCAACTCTATGTGGGGCCTAAGCTCTACTCCGCGCTCGCACCACTCAAGCGCAGCATCGTGGACGTGATGGAGTTCGGCTTCTGGGGCCCGGTCGGCAAGGTCCTGCTGTGGACGATGAACGCCATCGCCAGCGTCTGGCCGTACAATTACGGCCTCGCCATCATGCTGTTGACCATCCTCATCCGCATCGTCTTCTGGCCGCTGACGCACAAGAGCACGCAGAGCATGAAGCGCATGCAGGCTGTCCAGCCGCTGATGAAGGAAATCCGCGAGAAGTTCAAGGACAACGCCCAGAAGCAGCAGCAGGAGATGATGCGCCTTTACAAGGAGCACAAGATCAACCCGCTCGGCGGCTGCCTGCCGATGCTGATCCAGATCCCCGTCTTCATCGCGCTCTTCGTCGTCCTGCGCAGCGCCATCGAGCTGCGGTTCGCCTCCTTCCTCTGGATCACGGACCTCAGCGAAGCCGAGAACCTCTTCCCGTTCGGTTACAGCATTCCGCTGGTCGGCTGGTCGGCGATCAACATCCTGCCCATCCTGATGGCGGTGACCATGTTCTGGCAGCAGAAGCTCACCCCCAGCACCGGCGACGCGCAGCAGCAGAAGATCATGATGTTCATGCCGGTGATGATGCTGTTCTTCTTCTACAACTTTGCCGCCGGTCTCTCGCTCTATTGGACCACCAACCAGGTCCTGATGATCGTGCAGTTGTACTGGCAGCGGCGGCATCCCACCCCCCTCGCCAAGGCGTAAGGCGCCAGGCTGATCCGTCATCGCGAAAGGGCGTCCTTCAGTTGAAGGACGCCCTTATTATTTTCGTATCGTTGCCGGGGAAGGCGGGAGCGCGCGGCCGTGATTGCCGGTTGTGCGGTGGCGGAGGTCTGGGGCCGGTCAGAAATGCGCGTTGATCAAGGGCAGGAAGGGCACCGGGTTGTTCCAGATGAAATTGAGCAGCCCGATCTGCACGCCCGTCATGCCCCCTGCATACGCATAGTTGATGAGGCCGATTTGCAGGCCGTGCAGTTCGCCATCGCACAGATTCGCCGCTCCGATCTGCAGCCCGCGCAGGGTGCCGCCACACGCATTGACGCCGCCCAGCTGGACCCCGCTAAAACCACGATGGGCTTCGTTCGAGAGCCCCACCTGCGCGCCCGCTCCCATGAAGCTGTCGTTGGCGCCCAGTGCAAACTGAAAGCCGCGCAGCGTGACGGCTCGATTGCCCACCCCGGCAAACTGCAGGCCCCG
Organism: uncultured Lentisphaerota bacterium; assembly: GCA_903896925.1. Lineage (GTDB taxonomy): Bacteria > Verrucomicrobiota > Kiritimatiellia > CAIQIC01 > CAIQIC01 > DP16D-bin41. The sequence continues at coordinate 20,518 of CAITZM010000048.1, forward strand.
CAGCTCGTCCGCATGGTTGAACAGCAGGCTGAGTTGCAAGCCCGTATAGCTTGCATAGCTTTCGTACGGGTGGGTTGAGCCGATGACGTCCATATTCAAGAGAGGGGCATCGGCCGCGTCGAAGATGATGAACCCAAACCCCAGGCTGGAGACCACATTGCCCACGCCCAGTTGCAGGCCGCCGCTGCTGGCGGCGGCGCTGTTGAAAAGGCCCACATCCAAGCCATAGACCTGGTTGTTTTGCGCATAGATGCCGCTGCAGCGGAGCCCCATCACATCCCAGTCGCGGGGGAAGGCCTGAACGGGGCTCCAGAGCGAGAGCTGCAGGGGGGTGGCGCCCACGGCCAGCGCACGGCTCCACGGTGCACACAGGGTCAGGAGCAGGACCATGAGCATTTGCTTCATGCGCGTACCTTACTCCAACTATGCGGAGAACGGTAACCCGTGGGGCACAACTCCTCGCCCCACGGGTTACCGTACATCCGTCTTCTTGCTTCCCAACTCAGGGCGTTTTGGGATGCAGCTTGGCCTGCTTCTGTTGCTGGGCCTTCTGTTGGTTGGCGGCTTTCTGCTTCTGATCCTTGGCCTTTTCCTTCTTACCTTTCGTGTCACCCATGGGGCAACTCCTTTCTCGCGTTTTCCGTCACATTCCGTCGCGCCTGAGCCCCGCCCGGCAAGGTTGTGGCTCCATCGACAATCTGGAGCCAACAACGGGCGCACCTCGCGTCATTCTTTACGGCGCATGGATTGGAAACCCCGAACAAGCGGTAACACAAGCCAGCCATGATGCGGAGGTTAAATCGCCGGCTTGTTTTGTCAAACCAAATGTGAGGAGGCCGCCTGGAATCGGGGGGCGGTCTGAACCCGTCGATTGCTAAATGCGGCAGGTTCGTCGCCGGCCTGCGGCGTGTTTTCAACTTGCGTCTGGTGCTTTCGGTTGCCCAAGCCACCACGAGCGCTGTACAGCTCACCGCAAGCTCAGGGTTCTTCCGAGCAGTCGCTCGGTGCGGACATCGTTCAGCGACCAGACGAGACCCTCAAGCTTGCGCGGAGTGTTGCCTTGCGTCCATTCAGGTGGTGACGATGGCGCGGCGGCCCTGCAGCCAATCCAGTTCGCACGCCAAGCCGGCTATGCGCTGCAGCAGCGGGTCCAGGCTGGCGCCGGGCGGCACCGTCAGGATCAGGAAGAACTCGCGGGCCTGGACGAGCACGACCGGTTTTTCGCCGAGCGGCAGGACCAGCGTATGCAGCGGTTGCGGGTCGAGGGTCAGGAGGTAACGGCGGGCGCGCCGGAACAATTGCGGCACGATGGCGGCCAGCGGGGCCGCCTCGGCCTCGGTCAGGCCGGCGGTGGCCAGCGGCATGCCTTCACGGTTGCTGAACACACAGCCGGTGACGGGCGTCAGCGCGCAGAGCTGGCCGGCGAGTTGCGCCAGGGTGGGGCGGGCCGTCTTGTCCAAGCCCAGCAGATTGCACAGCAGCTCGTGCCGGTCGCGGCGTCGCTGCGTCAGCCCGGTGCATTGTTTGAATAATTTGCGGCCGATGCCGGGGACTTCGGCCAGTTCAAAGATGGACTGGAAGCGTCCGTGTTCCTGCCGGTGCTTGAGAATGGCCTCGGCGCGCAACGGGCCGATGCCCGGCAGTTTCAACAGGGTCTGGAGGTCGGCGTGGTTGATGTCCACGACGTGGGCCCCGGCATCGGGGCCGATTTCCACGCCGTTCCACTCGCCCGGGCGCAACACGCGCGGCGGGGCGGCGGGTGCGGATGGCGTCGGGGGCTGGGCGGCGGCGGCCACCATCGGCTCCGGGGTCGGGGGCGGCGGCGTAACCACCGGGGGCGCGAGGGGCGCGGCCGGCTTGAAATAGTCGGGGATGTGTTTGACGCCATCGGCCGCCTGGGCAACGGGGAGGGCTGCCTTGAACCACTGGACCGGGATGGCTTCAACGACCATGGCCAGGTCAAGGCTGATGACCGCATCCGGTTCCGCCTTGACCCAGCCGCCGGGCAGCACCGGGAGGAACTCGCGCAATGGGAATTGAATCCGGCCTTTTTTCAACTGGCCCAGCACGGCATCGCGCGGGACATCCAGTTGCGCGTCCGGGAAGGTGTGCGCGTTCCACGCCGGGCCACGCAGTTCGTCGGGCAGCTGTTGCAGAAGCGCTTTGCACGGGATGGTCAGCACCGTGCCCCGGTCCTCGCCCAGGATCTCCTGGACGCGCGTAAACATGTTCACCGCCTGCTCCATGGTCAGATTGGCGGCCGGCGTCATGGCCTTGGGCGCGGCGGTCGGCGCTGTGGGGGGCGCCTCCGGCGTGCTGGCGGGCACCGGCAGAGGAGTGGCGGCGGGCGTGCCATGGGCACGCAGCTTCTTGCTCAGCATTTCCAGAATATTCATGCTTGCTCCTGTTAGCACGTATCGTACCATTTCTGCGGCTGAAGATCATGCAAATATTGGCATGGATATTGCCTCATAGCTGGCGTAAATATGCTGCGGTGAACGGCTGCGGGCGGGCTTGGATGCCGGCCCGGCAACCAGGCGGAAAAGGGTTGGCTGTATGTCTTTTGTGAATTTCAAGAAGCGGGAAGTGCAGTTCAAGATCGTCTATTACGGGCCGGGTTTGTGTGGCAAGACCACGAACCTGCAGGTGATTCATCGCCTGATCAACCCGGAGGCGCGGGGTGACCTGACCTCCATCGCCACGGCCGGCGAGCGCACGTTGTTCTTCGATTTCATGCCGCTGGTGGCCCAGGCCATTGAGGGGTATCAGACGCGGTTTCAGTTGTACACCGTCCCGGGGCAGGTGATGTACAACCTGACCCGCCGGCTCGTGCTGCGCGGTGTGGACGGCGTGGTGTTCGTGGCGGACAGCCAGTGGAGCAAGATGCAGGAGAACGTGGAAAGTTTTGCCAACCTGGAGGAAAACCTGCAACTGCAGGGCGAAACGCTGCAAACCCTGCCGCATGTCCTGCAATACAACAAGCGTGACCTGCCGGACGTGGCGCCGGTCCACTACATGGAATTCATGCTGAACCATGGCGCGGTCCGCCAGTCCAGCTTTCCGGCGGTGGCCACCACCGGAGAGGGCGTTTTTGAAGCCCTGAACATGGTGGCGCGCCAGGTCCTGCACAAATTCATGATCGTTCACAGTCGCAAAGAGGAAGGGGTGCGTGAACTGGCTTTGGTTTAAGTCCGTTCCGCCGGGCCCAAGGTTCGCAAATCCGGGAGCATTTTATGGCGCAAGTGTTGCAAGAAAAGGATTCCGTCCGGCTGCGCAAAGTCCTGCTGCAGTTGCTGGCGCGGTCCGAGTCGGATGATTGTCTGCTGTGCGATTCCGGCGGTCACATGCTGGCGCTGGAGGGCGCCAGCCGGCATGATCCTTTCCTGATCTCGGCCTTGGGCGCGGGCGTCTTCGGCGCCAGCCGGGAACTGGCCCGCATGTTGGGTGAAAACGAGTTCAGCGCCGTCCTGCACCAGGGCGAGCGCAAGAGCATTTTTTTGCGCGCCGTGGATGCGGACACCCTGCTGGTGATGATCTTTTCCCAGAGCGCCAACGTGGGTCTGGTCAAGCTCTACTCCACGCCGGCCGTCGAAGACTTGCGGCAGATTCTCGCCGACATCAAGCAGGGTCCGCCCGTGGGCGACACCGAGGATTCCCGCCCCTTTGTGCTCAGTACCGAGACGCAGCTCTTTTCCCTCCGGAAGGAGTGATCCGACGTTCCGGGGCGGGCGCGGTTGCCTTGTAAACGCGCGCTTGGGGCGTAACATTGCCGCCTGAATCAGGTATGAATCCGTCCGATAATATTTTGGCCACAGCGAACGCGCCGATGCCGCCGGGGGCGGCGGCGTTGGGTGTTGATCGCCTGCCGGCCCTGCCACTGGTGCAGGCCACCCGGCCCGCCAGCCCGCTGGGCGTCAATATTCTGGAAAGCCTGTATGACGCCGTGGTGCTCACAAATCTGGAGGGCGGCGTGCGGCAGTGCAACCGGCGGGCGGTGGAACTGCTGGGCTACACGCATGCGGAATTGTGCGGGCTGCAACTGGGCCGTCTGGTGGCGGGGCTCACTCCGGAGTTGTTGCGCACCATCGAGCAGCATGTCAGCGACGGGCGTTTCACCGTCTTGGAAGGCGGATGCACCCGCAAGAACGGCTCCCAGTTCCCGGCGGAAATCGCGGTGAGTGCGGTGGACCTGGCCGAGGGGCGTGGTTTTTGTTTTGCGCTCCGCAACATCACGCTGCGGCGCGAATTGCAAAACCGGCTGCGGCTGGCCCAGAATGCCTTGCAAAGCTCGGCCAGCGCGCTGGTCATGACCGATCTGAAGGCCAAGCTCCAATTTGCGAATCCCGCTTTCTGCCGCATGTGGGGTGCGACGAATCCGGAGGAGGTGTCCGGCAAAGACCTGGACCAACTGGTGGGGGTGGATAATTCCTCCCTGCTGTGCGCCTGCCTGAAGGAGGGGACCCCCTGGATCGGCGAATTGGTGGTGACGCGCGCGGGCGTCGCTGACCTGCACGTGCAGGCCACGGCCGCGCCCAACTTCGATCACCAGCACGTGCTGGTGGGCATGGTGCTCTCCTTCATCGATATCACCCCGCGCAAGCTGGCCGAGGAAAAAATCCGGCGCGAGGTCGAAGCCCAGTTGCAGCACGCGCGCGAGCAGAAAGATTTTTCCGGCCAGTTGAACATCATTGCGCTGCCGGAACTGATCCAGTTTATCGACACCGCCGGGAAGACCGGCCGGCTGGAAGTCCTGGGCGCCGGGGCGGAGGTCCTGGCGACGTTGGCTTTCGAAGGCGGCCGGATTGTCTGCGCGGCCTGTGGCGAATGGCGCGGCGAAGCGGCGGTCTATGCGGTGCTCAGGCTGGCCGGTCACGCGTTCACGTTCCGCCAGGACCTGGCCGTGGAACAAGACCCCTCGCTCACCCAGACGACGATGAGTCTCCTGCTGGAAGGGCTGCGCCAGATGGATGAGTCGACGCACGCTGCCGCGGCCACCGTCGGATGATGCCCCGCCGCGCCTGCTGACGCCAAGGCACTGGGCGCGCCAAGCCCTGTGAGCCACGGAATCGCAAGGATTTTCATTGGGGGTAGGCGGGCGCGCCTGCGGTGAGCCTGTCGAACTGCCGCGCCCGCCGCCAGATAAATCAACCGCAACAATACTCGAGCTTTGTGGACGGGGCTTCCCAGCCCCGCGAAACCAAGCGGAGTGAGCCGCCAGCTTGTACCCGCATGGAAAAGGGCTCAACATGACGGTACTCCCCATCTTCAATAAGCCCACACTCATGAATTCTGGATCGTTGTGGCGCATGGGGTCCAAATGTTGGCCAAGAGAAATGGACTGAATGGACAGCATGGACCTGATGGATGGGCGAGGTGCCTCGGTAGTCCACCAAGTCCATAATGTCCACTTCGTCCATGCTGCCGCCTCCGCCGGCTCAAGCTGGGCACTGCTCGCGCAGGCGCGCTGCTGGATCGCCGCGCTGAGACGATGAGAAGAAGGAACCACAGAGGTCACAGAGGTAAGCAGAGGATCACGGAGTTTTTCTCTGTGACCTCCTCCAGCCTCTGTGTCCTCTGTGGTTAAATCTTCCGGCGGCGTTTGGCCTGCCATGTTCACCAACCCGTATCTCACTCGTTGAACGCCTGCAACTCGGCGCAGGAGACGAAGGCTTGCTTGGGGTTGTCGCCGCCGGCGGGGGTGCCGAGCTTCGCGCGCAAGGCGGGGGCGCCGGTGTTGACCCACGCGAGCGTCGCGGCGTGCAGCCATTTGCCGACGTGCTCGCCAGCCTACGACTGGCGGCCGGGGCGCTTGCGGTAGCCTTCGAGCAGGCGGTCGGTGTCGATCTTCACGAGCCGGTTGGTCTCGTTGGCGGCGATGCGCGTGCCGAGCCAACCGGTCAGTTGCACGCGGTCGGGGATTTGAAAATCCTGCCGGTCGGGCACGGCGCACGGTACTTTTTCCGGCAGCGGCGTGATCTCCGCCACGGCGCGGACGCCGGCCAGCGCCAGCAGCAACGACCCGGTCCACATCCATGATGAATTCATGCTGCTTGCTCCTGTCTCATTGGGGCGCCGCCTCGGCGACATACAGCTGGGTCCATGGTCCGCTGCTGACGTTGAAGTAGATGCGCTGGCTATCGGCGCTGAACACCGGGTGCGGATGCGACCGCCGCCAGGAGGTGGCTCCGTGAGAATTGTCGAAGTGGTGGATGACCACGTGGTTGGTGCCGCGCAGATCAGCCACGACGACGCCCCATTCCTGCGCGCTGCCACCGACCCGGTCCATGAGCGTGTCGGTGACCATAAGTTTGCCGTTGGGGCTGGTGGAGGGGTGGCCGGAGCCGAAGTTCGGCAGTCCCGGAATGTGTTGCGTCGCGCCGCTCTTGCTGTCGATCAGGAGGTTGCCGGCCTCGACGATGGTGCGCGCGTCCGGATGCCAGGCCGGGTGCCCCCACCGGGTGTCGGCGCGGAGAAAGCGCTGGTCGTGCAGACTGTAACAGACCATGCCGAGGCGTGTGCTGGCCTGCTTGCTGCGCGCATCGCCCCCGGCCGGCGCGGCCAGCTTGAAGAAAATGCGGTTCAGGTCGGGGCTCAGCACCGGAAAGAAAATGGACACCGGTTTGTCGCCGAAATGTTTCTCCAGAAAATCGGGATAGGTTTGTTTCAGCGCGTCCGCCGTGGCGGTGGTGCGGATCGTGCCGGTTTCGATGTTCACCAATTCGAGGTCGCGGTGTGTGCCGGGCTGCCAGTGCAGGCCGTAGAGCGGGACGAGGTCGGACTGCGGTTGGCCCCAGCCGGCCAGCCTGTCCTGCGCGAGTATGCGCTCCTGGCCTGTGGCCAGATCCACGACCGCGGTGAACCAGCGGTTCGTGCGTTCGCCGTGATAGACCACGCGGCGGCCTTGCGAGACCCACTGCTGGCAGGCGGCGCGGTGCGCGTCCTCCACCTCGAGGTCGCGCGCCAGTACCGTTTCTTTTCCGGTGGCGCGGTCGCGTAGACAGACCGCGCCGTGCTGCCCGTCGCGCGTGGAAGAGGCGAAGAAAATGACCGACTTGCCGTCAGGGCTTTCCGGGCAGGTATTGAAATAGGAGTGGATCGTATGCCGGTCAGCTGGTTCGGTCAGCGGGTGGATGCGCACCCCCGCCCGCCATGGCGCCAGCGGGTCGGTCGCGAGCGGCGGCTGTGCTGCGCCGGCCACCGTGGCGAGCAGGATGACAGCGAGTGGTTCCAGCCTTGGAAACGGAAAAAGGTGTGTTCTCCAAGGTATGGAAAAGTTCAGCGCGCGTCTTCCCACGGGTTGGAAAAGCTGGGCTGCGCGGTTTCCAGGCATCGGGGAATCCCGACCGCAGTCACCAGACTTCGGTGACCTTCTGGACGATGTCGTGCGCGAGATCCTTGGCGGCCTTCGGCAGGCCGGTGCGCTTGGACGAGGAGAGGTCGCCGACGACGGGGAAGGTGCCCTCGCCGTAGCAGCGGGGGTTCTCCGCGAGGACCTTGCCGTCGCGCTTGCGGGTCATGACGATGGAGGCGTAGAGGGTGATGCGGTATTCGAGCGCGGCGGTCGGCCGGTTGGCGGCGTACTGCAGCGGCACGAGCTTGTAGTCGGTCAGCTTGACCTCCAGCACGGCGTCGGCGTCCTCGGCGGAGGAGAGCTTGAGCGAGCCGTCCTTCTGGAATTCCTGGAGCGCGAACCGGGTGGTGTCGATTTCGAGCTGCGGTTCCGTGGTCTTGTTGATGAAGGTCGGGACGTGGACGTTCTTGATCTCCGGCGGCAGCATCGAGCCGAGGCGGTAGCCGGCACAGCCGGGGAGCAGGGCGCACGCGAGCAGGGCGGCACCGGCGACAAGTTTAGCGAACGGCTTTGGCGTGTTCATTTGTTTCCACGAGCGGAGCGAGTTGTTCTATACGGGTTTGCGCCTGCGGCGTCGAGTCCGAATGCGGGAAGTTGCGGACAAACTCCTTGTATTCCATCAGCGCTGCCTTGGGCTGCCGGGCGATGGTGTCGTAGTAGCGGGCGCGGTTGTAGGCGAGCTGGGCGCGGCGGCGGAGCAGGTCGTCGCGGAGCTTGAGGGCCTGCTCGAGCTGCTCGGACTTGGGGTATTTGTTGACGAACTGGTGCAGCGCGGTCCAGGCCTCGTCGAGCACCGACTCGTTGTTGGGCTCGGCGACGGCGAGCAGCTCGAGGCAGAGCGCGCGGTGGAAGGCGGCCTGCTCGGCGAAGGGCGAATCGGGGTAGCGCACGAGGACGGTGAGGTAGGCGGCGACCGCCAGGTCATATTCGTAGCCGAACTCGTTGGCGCGGCCGATGAGGAACTGGCATTCGGGGGCTTTGGCCCACTCGGGACCGTGCTCGAGGATTTTTTCGAAGAGCGGGATCGCGCGGTCCGGGGACTCGAAGCCGGGGAAGAACAGGAACTTGCCCTTGCGCGTGGTCATCACGGTCTCGGCAATTTCGAACTGGCGCTGGAGAATGTCGTTGTACGCAAAGGTGCCGGGATAATGCTCGATGAGGTAAGTGTATTCCTCGAAGGCGTCCTGCCATTTCTGGCGCTTGTCGAGCACGCGGGCGAGGGCGAGCTGGGCGGCGGGCGCTTCGGTGGCCTCGGGCCAGAAGACGGTCAGGAGGCGATACTCTTTGGCGGCGGAACGCAGCGAGTCGGTATCCCGCAGGTGGTTGGCGTAGAGGAACTGCTCGCGGGGGTTGTCCTTCGCCGGGCGGATGAAGAAGTTGTACCAGTGGCTGCGGGCCGTGGATTCCTCGTAGGGCTTGGAAGCCGAGGCGGTGAGGGCCGCGCCGGCGACGAGGCCGGCGAGCAACAGGCGGACGGGATACCGGTGCAAAATCATGCGCGCAAAGTACGGGGCGCGACGCAGCGGGTCAAGCCGGAAGAAAAATCGGAGTTGCAAAAGTGAGAAAGCCGCCTAGACTCGTTGTGTCCCGATGGTCAACCTTTGGATGGGAACTGAACATGCCACGCATATTGATTGTTGACGATGAACCCAGCATTTTGAGCGTCTTGGGCACGCTGTTGAAGGCGCAGAGTCATGAGGTGACGCCGGCCCGCAGCGGCGAGGCGGCGCTGACTTTGCTGAAGCAACAATCGTTCGACCTGATGATCTCCGACATCCGCATGGGCTCGATGGACGGCATGCAGTTGCTCCAGCAGGTGCGCCGCGAGCATCCCGGGCTGGCGGTGATCATGCTGACGGCTTTCGGCACTGTGGAGACCGCCGTCGAGGCGATGAAGGAAGGCGCGTTCGACTACGTGACCAAGCCGTTCAAGGTGGACGAGCTCCTCATCACCGTCCAGCGCGCGCTGCAATACCAGAACCTGGTCAGCGAGAACAAGGCGCTGAAGGAAGAGCTGGCCGGCCGCTACCAGTTCGAGAACATCGTGTCGGAAAGCCCCGGCATGCGCAAAGTGTGCGAGATGATCGAGCGCGTCGCGCCCACCGATACGACGGTGCTCGTGCTCGGCGAGAGCGGCACGGGCAAGGAACTCGTCGCGAAGGCGATCCATGCGCACAGCACGCGCAAACAGCAGAATTTCTTGCCGATCAACTGCGCGGCGCTGCCGGAGCCGCTGCTGGAGTCCGAGATGTTCGGCCACGCCAAGGGCGCCTTCACCGGCGCGACGGCGCACAAGGTCGGCCTGTTCGAGGCCGCGAACGGCGGCACGATCTTCCTCGATGAAATCGGCTCGATGCCGTTGAGCATCCAGGCCAAGTTGTTGCGGGTCCTGCAGGACAAGGAAGTCCGGCGGGTCGGCAGCAACGAGAACATCCCGATCAACGTGCGGGTGCTCGCCGCGACGAACGACCGCCTGGAAAACCTCATCGCCCAGGGCAAGTTCCGGGAAGACCTGTTCTACCGGTTCAGCGTGATCACCATCGAGATCCCGCCGCTGCGCACCCGGCCTGAAGACATCCTCCCGCTCATCAAGCACATCCTGCGGCGCGAATTGGGCAAGGACAAGCCCCTGCCCGTGCTCGCGCCCGAAGCCCAGCGCATCCTGGAAACCTATACCTGGCCGGGCAATGTGCGCGAACTGGAGAATGCCATCCGCCACGCGTTGACCTTCGCGGGCAGCAACGAGATCACCAAGGACGTGCTGCCGGTCAAGGTCGTGGACGCCTGCGCCGCCGGCAAGGGCGGGGCAGCACCCGCCGCCGCCGAGGATTTTCGCGGCAAATCGCTCAAGATTTTCCTGCGCAAGAAGGAGCAGGAATACCTGCTCCAGATCATCAACTCCATGGGCGGCGACAAGGAAAAAGCGGCCAAGGCGTTGAATATCAGCCTCGCCACGCTCTACCGCAAGATTCCCGCCCAGGAATCGTGATTTTGCGAATGTGACAATTTCCCCGTGCGCCGTGCAGGCGGCGGGGTTTGCGCAACCCTTCCCTGCGAGTCAGTTGCGACACCTGACCATTCCTTGGACCGGTTTATTTGCGCCCCGCTGGCACGATGGCATGGATAGTGCTAAATTACGATCGGTCGAAAGGTTCGCGATGAAGCCGGTGTGTGCTGGGAAGTCGCGGGCCGAGTTGTCGGTGCTGGTAGTGTGAAGGGCAATATGAAAAAGAATAAAAAAGGGTTCACCCTGGTTGAAATCATGATCGTGGTGGCGATTATCGCGCTGCTCGCGGCCATTGCGGTGCCGTCATTCATGAACGCGCGCACCAAGTCCATGCAGAGCTCCTGCCAGAACAACCTGCGCCTGATCGACGGCGCGGTGCAGCAGTATGCCTTGGACAATTCCAACGCCTTGGCCGGGACCATCGCGGTGCTCGTGGGCACCAACGCCTACATCAAGGATACGCCGGCTTGCAAGGGCGGCGGCGCCTATACGTTGCCCGCCAATCTGGGTGCGAAGACGGCCTGCTCCGTGCATGGCTCGCTCTGACCTTTCGGGAGTATGTGTATGGGAAAGCCCCGCATCGGCGGGGCTTTTTTTTGTGCCCGCGGCACGGGCGCTCACGGCGCCAGGTCGCGGCGGACTTGCCACCAGGCGTCGAGGATGTTCCAGACATAGAGCAGGCAGGTGCTCAGGAAGCTCGCCCCGATCCACGGCCATTGGAAGGCGGCCTGGGGGGTATCCGTGAACCCGGAGAGGTAGGTCTCCATCCAGGCCCGCGCCTGCAGCAGGGGCGGCCAGAGCAGCAGGATGACGGCCGCGCAAAACGACATCGTGAAGCCGAGCGCGAACGCCACGCCGATGACCCAGCGGCCCGCCATGCACTGGCCCGCGCCGGGGCAGACGAACGCGGAGACGGCGAGCGCGAGGAAGCGCTGGTCTTCCGGGCGCATGCGCTTGGGCAGCAGTTTCTCGATCATGCGCCCTCCGCCGGCTGGCCGATGAGCGTGAACGGGCCGGTCCAGTCGATCTGCACGCTGACGAGCTGGCCGAGCTGTTCGCGTGCGTCGGCAAAATAAACGAGCGTGTTCTCCGGCGTGCGGCCGAACCAGCGATCGCGCTTGGCGTCGCGGCCCTCGACGAGCACGCGCACCACCTGCCCGCGCAGCCCGGCGTGTTTTTCCCCGAGGATGCGTTTGCCGAGGTCCTCGACCAGTTGCCAGCGCCGCGCCTTTTCCTCGGCGGGCACATCGTCGGGCAGCCGCCGCGCGGCGGGTGTGCCGGGCCGCTCGGAATATTGCGCGTTGTGGATCGCGTCCAGCCGCAGCTCTTCCAGCAGCCGGTAGGTATCCATGAACTGTGCTTCGGTCTCGCCGGGAAAGCCGACGATGACGTCGGTGTTGATGCCCGCGTTGGGGAGGCGCGCCCGGACGCGGGCGACAAGCTCGCGGAACTGTTGGACGGTGTAGCCGCGCCGCATCTGCTTCAATACCTCATCGCTGCCCGACTGCACGGGCAGCTCGATATAGGGGCAGATCTTTTCGTGCGACGCCACCGCGTCGAGCAGGCGGTCATGCACCCAGTTCGGGTGGCTCGTCAGGAACCGGACCCGCGCCAGGCCCTCGATCTGGGCGACGTCCACCAGCAGGTCGGCCAGCTCGTAGCCGCCGCCGAGGTCGAGCCCGTAGCGGTCCACGATCTGGCCGAGCAGCGTGACCTCGCGCACGCCCTCGGCGACGAGCCGGCGCGCCTCCAACAAGATGGCCTCGCGCGGCCGGCTGCGTTCCGCGCCACGGCGCGAGGGGATGACGCAGAACGAGCACGCGTGCGAGCAGCCGAGTACAACCGGCACATGCGCGGTGATCGCTTGGCCCTGGCTGGAGGCCGGCAGCACCGGCCACTCGTCCTCACCGGCACGCGTCCGGACCAGCGCGCCGGCGGCGGCGTCGAGTTCGCGGCGCTGGAGCAGGGCCAGCAGCGCTTCCGGCTCCGAGGGCGGCAGGAACAGGTCCACGAATGGGAACTGCGCCTGCAATTGGGGCAGCTCGCGCTTGCCCACCATGCAGCCCATCACCGCGAGCGTCATGCCCGGCCGCTTCGCCCGGTACGGCTGCAGGTGGCGGAGCATGGTGTTGATCTTGTCCTCGGCCTGCTGGCGGATGACGCACGTGTTCAGCACGAGCACGTCGGCCTGTTCCGGCTTCCGGCAGGGCGCATAGCCGAGGGACTCCAGCCGCGCCGCGAGCGTGCGCGCGTCGGCCATGTTCATCTGGCAACCGATGCTCCAAAGATGGTAGTGCTGCTGCATTTTTTCGCGCGCAGTGTAAGCGCGCGGGCCGGAAAATGCACGCTTTCCACGGCGTGCGGGCTGCGGCAACCCCGTGCGCCGCGTACGGCCCTTCGCGTGACGGATGGTTTTACATTGAGTTGCGGAGGGGATGGCCTTACAATTTTGTCATGTGTTCGTGGCATATAGCTTTGGCCCAGATCAACCCGACCGTGGGCGCCTTGGCGGAAAATGCGGAGCAGATGCTCCGCGCCGCCCGGACGGCCGCGGCCTGCGGCGCGCAGCTGGTGGCCTTCCCCGAGCTCGCGCTCTCCGGCTACCCGCCGGAAGACCTCGTGCTTAAGCCGCACTTTTTGAGCGACGCGGCCGCCGAGCTCCAGCGCCTCGCGGCCGCCTTGCCGCCGGAGCTCCTGGTCATCGTCGGTTTTCCGGAGGCGGCGGCCGGCAAAATTTTCAACTCGGCGGCCGTGCTGCACGGCGGGAAACGGCTGGGCGCCTACCGCAAGATGCTGTTGCCGAACTACGGCGTGTTCGACGAGAAGCGCCTCTTCACGCCCGGCGAGAAACCGCTCGTGCTCGAGGCTGCCGGCGTACGCATCGGCCTGCACATCTGCGAGGACTCGTGGCTGTTGAACGGCGCCCCCGGACGCCGCCTGCGCGAGGCCGGACTGGATCTGCTGATCAACATTTCGGCCTCGCCCTATCATCACCGCAAGCTTGCGCAGCGCGAGGAGGTGATGCGCAAGATGGCGCAGAGCCTGCGCGCGCCCCTGGCCTGTTGCAATTTGGTTGGCGGGCAGGATGAACTGGTGTTTGACGGGGGCAGCCTGTGGCTCGCCGCCGACGGCCGGGAATGCGCCCGGGCACGACAGTTTGACGAGGACCTGCTGTGCGTCGCGCTCGCGCCGGCGGGAGGCGCCAAGCCGGCGCTGAACCCCGACCAGGTGGACGTGCTGCCCTGGTCCGGCCCGGCGGTGGCGGCGGCCGGCTGCGCCTGGCCGGAGCCGGTGCTCGCGGCGGCACTCGACGAGACGGCGGAGGTGTATGCCGCGCTGCGGCTGGGACTGCGCGACTATGTGGAGAAAAACCGCTTTCGCGAGGTCGTCATCGCGTTGAGCGGCGGCATCGATTCCGCGCTGGTGGCGACGCTCGCGGTGGACGCCCTCGGGCCGGCGCGGGTCCATGGCGTGACGATGCCCTCGCGCTTTTCAACGCAGGATACCTTCAGCGATGCGCTGCTGCTGGCGCAGAACCTCGGCATCGAGTGCCGCACCCTGGCGATCGAGAAATTGCATCAGACCTATCTCGAGGAACTCGCGGTCTGCTGGCCGGGCCGCGCGCCGGACACGACGGAGGAGAACCTGCAGGCGCGCATCCGCGGCACGGTGGTCATGGCGCTCTCGAACAAATTCGGCTGGCTGGTGCTGACCACCGGCAACAAAAGCGAGCTGGCGACCGGCTATTGCACGCTCTACGGCGACATGGCCGGCGGCCTGGCCGTGATCAAGGACGTGCCGAAGCTGCTGGTGTTTGAGCTGGCGCGCTGGCGGAACCGGCAGGGTGGGGCGGCGGTGATCCCGCCCAGCACGATCGACCGGCCGCCGACCGCCGAGTTGCGCGCGAACCAGAAGGATAGCGATTCGCTGCCCCCCTACGCCGTGCTGGACCCGATCCTCGAACGCTATGTCGAGCGCGACTGGCCGGCGGAGCAGATCATCCTGGAGGGCTATGACGCCGCCACGGTGCGGCGCGTCATCAAGCTGGTGGACCAGAACGAGTACAAGCGGCGGCAGGGCGCGCCGGGTATCAAGATCACACCCAAGGCGTTCAGCCGCGACCGGCGGATGCCGATCACCAACCGCTATCACGAGCATACGCGGGCATGAAGCGAAAGCTTTCCCAGCCTGGGGGCCACGGCGCCGCCATGTTCCAGGGCTGGGAACAACGAGAGGGCGAACCATGAGTCAGCAGGCTACTGAGACCGAAACCAAGCGACGGATGCAGGAGGTGACGCTGCTCTACCGCGTCAGCCAGATTCTCGACCAGAGCCTGGACATGCGCGAGGTGGTCAGCCCGGTGCTGGAGTCGCTCGCCGAATCCATGGACATGCGCTATGGCACGATCACGCTGCTCAACCGCAAGACGGGCGACATCCTGATCGAGGCCGCGCACGGTCTGACGCCGCAGCAGGCGCGGCGCGGGCGCTACAAGCTCGGCGAGGGGGTCACGGGGCAGGTCGTGCTGACCGGGAAACCCATGGTGATCCCGAAGACGAGCGAGTCCCCGCAGTTCCTCGACCGCACGAAGCGCGGCAAGCGGGCCGACACCTCGTTCATCTGCGTGCCGATCAAGGTCGGCACGGAGGTCGTCGGCGCCCTGAGCGTGGACCAGTCGACAAAGCCGGAATTGGAGCTGATTGAAAACGCGCGGCTGCTGGAAATCATCGCCTCGATGATCGCGCAGGCGGTCCGGCTGCGGCGCGAGGCGCAGGAGGCGCAGGAGCGCCTGAGCGCGGAGAACGAGCGGCTGCGCGCGGAGCTGCGCGACCGCTTCCGGCCCTCGAACATCATCGGCAACTCGCACGAGATGCAGATGGTCTATGACCAGATTGCCCAGGTCTGCAAGAGCTCGGCCACCGTCCTGATCAACGGCGAGACCGGCACCGGCAAGGAGCTTGTGGCCCAGGCGGTGCACTACAACAGCGACCGCGCGAACAAGCCGTTCGTCAAGGCGCACTGCGCGGCCTTGCCGGAGACGATGATCGAGAGCGAGCTCTTCGGGCACGAGAAAGGCGCCTTCACCGGCGCGATCGCCGAGCGCAAGGGCCGCTTCGAGCTGGCCAGCGGCGGCACGCTCTTCCTCGACGAGGTCGGCGACATCCCGATGGGCATCCAGATCAAGCTGCTGCGCGTCCTGCAGGAGCGCGAGTTCGAGCGCGTCGGCGGCACGGGCACCATCAAGGTCAATGTGCGGATGATCGCGGCCACCAACCGCGACCTGCAGGTGATGGTGCAGCAGGGCAAATTTCGCGAGGACCTGTTCTACCGGCTCAACGTCTTCCCGCTCTACCTGCCGCCGCTGCGCAAGCGCAAGGCGGACATCGTCCTGCTCGCGGACCACTTCCTGGAAAAGTACGCCAAGCAAAACCACAAGAATGTGCGGCGGCTGTCGAGCGGCGTCATCGACATGTTGATGAGCTATCACTGGCCTGGAAACGTGCGCGAGCTGGAAAACTGCATCGAGCGGGCCGTGCTCGTCGCCGAGGGCGAGGTAATCCACCCCTACCATCTGCCCCCGACCCTGCAGACGGCCGAGGCCAGCGGCACGGCGGCCAAGGGCGACCTCAAGAGCCTGGTCAGCGCCTACGAGCGCGATCTGATCTGCGACGCGCTGAAGACCTCGCGCGGCAACGTGGCGGCGGCGGCGCGGGTGCTGGGCTCGACGCAACGCATCCTCGGCTACAAGATCCTGCTGCACCAGATCGAGCCGGAAAAGTATAAGACAAAAATGTATCCAGTATCCGTGTAGGCAACGAAATTGTATCCGTTAGTGGTGGTGGTTGCATTTATGAATAAACATAGTTTTATTCTTAACTGTCTTTATTCCAGTATCTAGCATCTCATTCCCCCGTCGAGCAGCTACGCGTTGGCATCCCGGCTGCTAATCCCCTTTCGCCGCGCGATGTGCGTGCGGCCGCCCGAACCAAGAAGCCGGGCGCAACGCAACTGCTGGGCGCAGCGCGGG